>NZ_JBXENS010000001.1:0-1031283 GCF_059383675.1 Paenibacillus sp. J22P277 | reverse complement strand
GCGCTGAAAGCATCTAAGCGTGAAGCCCCCCTCAAGATGAGATTTCCCAGTATGTAAGACCCCTTGAAGACGACGAGGTTGATAGGTTCGAGGTGGAAGCGCGGCAACGTGTGGAGCTGACGAATACTAATCGGTCGAGGGCTTATCCAAGCACATTCGGCATGCAGCTAAGCAAGAGACCTTCGCAAAGGTTCGTATCCAGTTTTCAGGGTGGAATTATATTTGTAAAGAGTAGAGCATTGGTTCATGAACCAGTGCTCTACTCTTTTTTATGCATATGCGGATGTATATTCAAAATTATGAAGTTAAAAAATCGAAATATTAAAGATTGGTAGGAAGCGATAGCATGAGCATAAAGATGCGAGTTCAATTAGGTCGTTTGACCTGTATTTATGCTGCGGCTAGTACTTCAGCATATATTTAGCAGTTTTTAGGGAAAATTGATGAAACATTCGTTGATAAAATCTTAATAATCAAGTAGAATCAAGCACGGTAATATATCTGAAAATTTGTCTTATTATGACTAGTTTAATAATTTAAATCGTTTTACGAGATATTAAAATATGTTTGCTAGTATATGGGCATTTTTTACAGATGCTTTCATATAATTATAACTTAACTTTTAGGAGGTAAGACATGTATTTTCGTAAGGTTGCCAGAATCGCCATTTCATTATCGCTTGGAATCGTAGTAGCTTTCTCTTCCTTGTTCGGCAGCCCTACCTTTGCATCTCCAATGTCGGGGATAAGCACGGATCCGGTGGATGCGCATTCAAATTCGGTCGTGCAGGATGTATCGGCAGCTCAATTCGAGAGGCTGACCCCAAGCGAAAGCAACATTTCGTTCGCTTTATCGGAAAAAAACCATGGCTTAACGGTAGAAGCGAAATACAAAGACGGTTCCACAAAAGACGTGACGTCGCAAGGCGTCTGGACGTCGCTGAATCCTGAGATCGCCGCGGTGGAACGCGGCATCATTACGGCCAAATCTGCTGGTTCGACGGAAGTTCGTTTGAACCTTGGCGATGCCGTCGTCAATGTGCCCGTCACGGTTACCTCCGCGACTGGCGCACCGGCAGCGGCGGAACCGACGGAACCGACGCTCGTTACGTTCCTCCTCTCCACGTTGAACGTATTCGTGGAAGCGGATACGAACTATCCGGTTCATCTGCAAGGGACGTTCTCGGACGGGGCAACGAGGGATATCACGGCTGATGCCACTTGGAGCACGGACGACCTTGAAGTCGCGACCGTGTCGCATGGCATGATCAAGGGCGTCAAAGCCGGCGCATCGACATTCATCAAAGTGAAATACGGCGATCTGCCGACGCTGTCGATCGCGGTAACCGTTCAGAAGGAACCGATTCCGCTCCAATCATTCGGCCTCCTGCTTTCGGAAGACGTATTGAAGATCATGGAGACCGATGCCCCGCACAAGATTTACGCAGATCTGGAATATCCCGATCAGGATCGGTACGAAGTGACGAATCTGGGCAAATGGTATTCAAGTGACGAATCAATCGCCACCGTCGACCAGAACGGCGTCATTACGCCGGTCGGCAAAGGCATGACGTATATTTATTTTGAGTATAAGTATACGGCTCCGAGCGGCAAAGAAGGCGAGGATGACTACGATGACGGTCTGCTCGTCACGAGCATTCAAGTCTTCGTCGGCGGCCCGTTCAAGCTGGAGCGCTTTACGCCGGACATGATGGAGCAGTTGGAACTCGACGCCCCACTCACGCTCTCCCCGAGGAGCTATCAGGAAATTACGATCATGGGCGTCTACTCCGAGGATCCTAGGTCCGGCCAGAATTATAACGCCGACGACGTTACGGGCGATATCGAATGGACAGTCGGGGATAAATCCATCGCGACGATCAACGATGCGGGCCGCATCTTCGCAGGCGCAAAGGAAGGCACGACGACCATTACCGGCCATTATTTATCGCTTGAGCCCTTCACGTTCGAAGTGACGGTGACGAAGGAAGCGGCTGCAAGCGCGATTCTGAATTTGGTGGCAGAGCCGACCTTCGTGGAAATAACGGACGGGAAACCCGTCCAGGCACCGGCCATTAAAGCCATTTACAATGACGGCACGGTCAAAGACGTCACCTCCGAAATCGCCAATGCGGATTGGCTCGCGTCCGATGCATCGGTTGCCTACCGGAGCGACAACGGCACCGTCGTCGCGGAATCCGCGGGCTCGGCCGTTATCGGTGCGGTCTACAACGATGAAATCGCCATTATCCCGGTTATCGTGAAGCAAGCGGCTCCGAAGACGGCTGCCTCCATCGCCGTTACTCCGGGTTCGCTGAACTTGCAAATCGGAAAGCGTGAATCGCTGACGGTCGAAGCGGTGATGGAAGGCGGAGAGAAGGCGGATAAAACGCTGGCCGCGTCGTATCGCTCGGCCAACCCTCAGGTAGTCTCCGTCAACCGGAAAGGCGAGATCGTCGCAGTCGGAAAAGGAACGGCAGCCATCGAGGTCTCGTACGGCGGACAGCTGCAAACGGTAACGATCGAGGTGGGCGCAGCCGAAGGCATGCCGACCGAACAGCCGGAAACGCCGAAGCAGATCACGGACGTAACCGTAAGCGAGCCGCAAATTACGCTTGACGTGACGGCTGGTCCTCGCGCGGTATCCGTGCAGGTTGCCTATAATGACGGCACGAGCGCGGATGTGACGGCGCAGGGCAAGTGGTCGACGCAGGATGCCGGCGTGGTTACGGTCAAGGATGGCGTTTTGACGCCGGTAGCCCCAGGTTCGACCCGCGTGCATCTGGTGCTGGACGGCGCTGTCGTCGCCGTACGGGTAACGGTTAAGGAAGGCGACTACTCCTCCAACGTCAGAGTGGCGGACGAAGGCGCGGCAGCGGAACCGACGGTCGATGCGCTGCTGTTGTCGACGACGAAGATTATCGTGGCAAAAGACGCTCAATACCCGGTCCAACTCCTTGCCGTCAAGAGCGATGGCACAACGGAGGACGTGAGCGATCAGGCGCAATGGTCGGTCTACGATACGGAAATTGCCGACGTCGTGAAGGACAACGGCGCGGTCAGCATCCTCGGGAAATCGACCGGAAATGAGAATCCGGAAGGCGGATATCAGAAATTCGGCAGAACGACGCTCTCCGTCGCTTACGGCGATTTTACGCCGACGATCGTGAACGTCTCGGTAACCGAGAAGCCGGATGAGCCCGACGTGCTCGACATCGGCTTCCGGACATCCGAATATGAGTGGTACTTCGACGGAGCATCGTTCAGGTTCTACAAAGGGCAAAACCCGTACGAGCTGAAGCCGTTCGCTTTGGATACGACGGGCGAAACCTTCCCTACGGAAGGAGGAACGTGGACGTTCTCGCAACCAGGCGTCGTTGAGGTCAATGCGGACAGCGCCTTCGAAGCCTTAGGAACCGGCGAAACCGATGCCGTGTTCACCTATGAGCGTTTCGGCATTGCATACACGCGCACGCTGCATTTCGAGGTCGTAGACTTGCAAGGCATCGAAGCCGATGCGGATCAAGAGGACGATGCCTATCCGATCGACGTTCATCCGCAGGGCTCATCGCTTGTCGCTTTGAATGAAACGTATAAGGATAAAGACGGCCAATCGCATACCGATCCCCTATCCGGGTTCGTCAATTGGCAGATCGATGATCCTGATCTCGTCGCCGTGTACGACGAGCAGCCTTATGTTCGCTTTGTAGCCGGGACGAAGGAAGGCACGACGCGGGTGACCGGCGAGTACTTCGGCCATACGATCTCCTTCGACGTGACCGTGACCAATAATCCGATCAAGCCGAAAATGATGACGCTCGTCGCGGATCCGACGTATTACGTATTCGATGACGCCGACGATCAGCCGGTCGTTCCGGTCATCAAAGCGATCTATAGCGACGCAACCGTTCAAACGCTGAACAATACGGAGCTTGAATGGTTCAGCGGCGATCCGACGATCGCGGATCTTACGGAAGACGGCAAAATTACGCGGACGAACCGCAAAGGCGGAACGAACGTCATCGGTCAATATAAAGGAGTGCCGGTTAGGGTACCGGTCATCGCGACCTATTCGGATGCGACTCCGGTGGCTACCGATTTGAACATTACGCCGAATCTGACGTCCTTGACGGCCGGCAGCACGCAGCAATTAACGGCAACGGCGACCATGAGCGATCTGAGCAAACCTGACGTGACGGATCTCGCGATGTTCGAATCGAAGAATCCGGACGTTGCGACCGTAAGCGAGGAAGGTCTCGTTACGGCCGTCAAACCAGGTACGGCAAAATTGCGCGTCTACTACTGGGGCTTTAACGAATACCTGACTGTTACGGTTACGCAAGCCAGCCCGGGCGGCGGTTCGGGACCGATCGTAACGCCGCCGGCGCCTCCGGTAACGGATCCGGATCAGGATACGCCGCCAGTCATCACGCCGTCGCCGGACACGCCGGTGCTGGATGCTTCCGTGGACAGGGCAACGGTGAAAGCGAACCTCGCCAAAGCTTTGGCGGATACGACGCCGGTGACTTTCAGCGACGTTCCGGCAAACTCCTGGAGCGCTTCCGCCATTGCTCTGGCGGCGAAGGCCGGATTCGTGAAAGGCTATGCGGACGGTTCATTTCTGCCGAAGAAGAACGTGACGCGCGCGGAATTTGCCTCAATGCTCGCGAAAGCGCTGGGCCTGAGCAATGCGGCACAGGTAGCATTCACGGACGTGAAAGACGATCATTGGGCGCATGGCGCGATCAGCGCGCTAGAATCGCTGGGCTTCATTAACGGCTACGGCGACGGAAGCTTCAAGCCGAACCAATCCATCACGCGTGCGGAGATGATCACGATTCTGGCCCGAGTCATCGATTTCGGCAAAGCCGCAGGCGTCAGTCCGTTTACGGACGCGAACGGACACTGGGCAGCTCCGGCGATCGCAGCCTTGACGGAAGCGGGCGTCGTGAAGGGCAAAGGAGCGAATAGCTTCGCGCCGAACGCGAACGCGACGCGCGAAGAGGCGGTTGTCCTCATTTTGCGGGCGCTGGAAGCGAGCTTGGATTTGGAGCTTGTCGAATAACCGAGCGGTTACGCCGTATTTGTTCCCGCTCATAAGCGGAAGCAGCCGAGTTTGACGGACTTATTTTGACTCAGAGCCGTCAAGTCAGACTGCGGGGCGAGAGTGCGGCAATTGCAATCGAATAGGCATGCTCGCGCAAGCCCGATTTTTCGGAAGAATCCCCTGACGGTAGACAGCGCCGAAAGAGTTCATGGTATGATGGACTCAGCGCTGCCATCCGCAGGGGATTTTTTCATAGTGTCTATTGAGAGAGGAAGAATCGGGAGGGATAACCTATGACACGAATAAAAGAGTTGAGCGATGGCGACGATTTTGTCGGTTTTTATTTGATTAAGGAAAGCGAAGTCAAGCAGACGAACACGACGCCGCCGAAGGAATTCATGAACCTGACGCTGTCCGACGCAAGCGGACAAGTGCCCGCGAAGCTATGGGATGCAGCCGAGAATGACAAGGAAAACTTCAAAGCGCTGACGCTCGTGAAGGTGCAGGGGATCGTCCAGCTGTACCGCGAGAAATTGCAGGTCAAGATCAACCGCATCCGCAAAACGACGGAGGCGGACGGCGTAACGCTTACCGACTTCGTTCGCGCGGCGCCGGTCGAACCGGAGACGCTCGTTGCTCGCATCCAAGAGGCGAAGGATAGCATCGCGGACGCGGAAATTCGCGCGATCGTGGCGTATTGCCTCAATAAGACGGGCGATCGGCTGATCCATTCGCCGGCAGCGAAATCGCATCATCACGCTTATTATGCCGGGCTTGCATACCATATCGCGCGAATGCTGGAATTGGGGGCATTTATTTGCGCGCAGCGGCCGTTCCTGAATGCGGACCTAGTCAAAGCTGGCATTATCCTGCACGACATCGCGAAGCCGGAGGAAATGGTGTCCGAGCTCGGGATCGTTTCGGATTACAGTCATACGGGGAAATTAATCGGCCATATCTCGCTCGCATCCCTTTGGATCGCGGAAGCAGCGATGCATATCGGCATCGCGACGGACTCGGAGCGCGTCATGGCGCTGCAGCATCTGGTGCTGTCGCATCATAATTTGGGCGAATGGGGCAGCCCCGTTCAGCCGCAGATAGCGGAGGCGGTCGCGCTTCATTATATCGATTCCCTGGACGCGAAGCTGCAGATGATCGAGGACGCGCTGGACACGACGGCGGAGCACGATGAATGGACGGCGCCGGTCCGGGGGTTGGAGAACAAGGCGTTTTATCGATTGAAGCTGTGATCGGGTAAGCACCCGGACATGCCGTTGCCCTCGATACGATTAAAGGGTAAAATGGATTCCGACGAAAGGGGAGTATGGCATGATACGATTCGGCATCATCGGAACGAACTGGATTACGGACGAATTTATCGAGGCGGCGCGGGAAACGAAAGCGTTCGCGCTGGCTGCCGTGTATTCGCGGACCTCGGAGCGGGCGGAAGCTTTTGCGTCCAAGCACGGCATCCCGCTGACCTTTACGGATATCGGGGAGATGGCGGCAAGCAGCGAGGTTGACGCGGTCTATATCGCTTCGCCGACGTCGCTCCATGCGGAGCAGGCGATAATCTGCATGAACGCGGGCAAGCATGTGCTGTGCGAGAAGCCGGCCGCATCGAACTCGCGCGAGCTGGAAGCCGTGATCAAAACGGCGCGCGAGCGGGGCGTCGTCTTCATGGAAGCGATGAAGAGCTCGTTTATGCCGGGCTTCGAGGCGATTCGGGAGCTGCTGCCGTCGCTTGGACCGATCCGCCGTTATACGGCAAGCTACTGCCAATATTCCTCGCGTTACGACAAGTACAAGGCCGGCGAGGTGTTGAACGCGTTCAAGCCGGAGTTCTCCAATGGCGCGCTTATGGATCTCGGCGTATACTGCCTCTATCCGCTTATTCTGCTGTTCGGCAAGCCGGAGCGCATTGCCGCCAGCGGTACGATGCTAGCGTCGGGCGTAGATGGCCAAGGCAGCATTGTCGCGGGCTACAAGGAGATGGAGGCGACGATAACCTACTCCAAAATTTCCAATTCCGCGCTGCCCGCGGAAATTCAAGGCGAAGACGGGACGATGACGATCGACGCCATCAATTTGCCGCGTAAGCTGACGATTCGTTACCGCGACGGACGCGTGGAAGAAGTCGACGCGCCGGAACAAGGTCTCGTCATGAGCTACGAGACGCGGGCATTCATTGCGGCAATCGAAGACGGAGCAAGGGAGTCGTCGATCAATACGCTCGCCAATTCGCTGGCCGTCATGAACGTGCTGGATGAAGCGAGAAGGCAGCAGGGACTTGTATTCCCGGCAGACCGCTAATTCGGCGTTCGGTCAGGACTTGAGCCTATAACTGGCGAGGCTTAAATGAAAAGGGTTTGAAAGACACAAAACGCTGCAGCTGCGCGGAATCGATTCCGTGCGGCTGCAGCGTTTTTGCTTACGATGAATTTAAACGCGGAACGTAAGACCTTTAGCGTAAGTTAGCGAGACGCGTTATGCAGGTGCACCATGTGCGGCGAACGCTATTCGGGCGTTGGCTGGGAGCTGAGGCGAGAATTACTGCGTGCGTTTGTAATGCGCCGGCGTGCCTCCGGCGAATTTCTTGAACATGCGGTAGAAATGCGGCAGGCTCTCGAAGCCGCAAGAGGCGGCGATTTCCGCGACGGTGCGGTCGGACTCGCCCAGCAGCTCCTTGGCACGCATGATGCGTTTGGCGATCATGTATTCGGTGACGCCCAGGCCGGTGTACTGCTTGAACATCCGAGAGAAGTACGAAGGGCTGACGGAGGCGTGGGAAGCCAGCGACGTTAAGCTGATCGTGTCGGCCAAGCGGCTGTCGATTTCATTCAGCGCGTTCTGGAGCCAGACCGGCCGGGAATCGTTATGCGATTGGCGCATCACGCCAGGGTTGATCTTGCGGTTCATGTGCAGCAGGATGGTTTGCAGCAGAAGCAGAATGGCTTGCCGGAATCCCGGTTGTTTGGCCGCGATCTCCCCTTGCATGTCGTCGAAAATCCCTTCCAGCCGCGAGCGTTCCGCCGGGAGAAGCTCCAGCCTGTAGCTGCGGCTCGATCTGGCCGTATCGAAGCATTGCAGGAAGGAGAAGGAATCCATGCCGATCGCGGATGCCTGCACGTACTGGCCGCTGAAGAACACGACCGAGGACGTGATGGGCGCGTCGGAATGCGGGAGCGTCTTATGGATGGTATTGCCGGGAATGAGATAGAGGTCGCCCGCCTGCATTTCGTAGAACGATTGGTTGATGAAGAAAGAACCGGCGCCGCTATGGACGTATATGATCTCGTGCCAGTCGTGCAAATGGTCGGGGAGCTCCGCCTGGAGGTGCTTCGTGTTGCGCAGCGCGAGCTCGATCGGAAGCGCGGCGTCGGATGAAAATTGCTTGCGCATGGGATTCATCCGATTCACCTCCTTTATTCACTGGTAAGCGCTTAAATCTGTACAAGAAAAGGTATACTTTCAGCGATTATGGCAATTTAGATTCTGTTTCTTACGATCTATAATGAAACTATAACGGACAGCGATTCGAATGTCCATATGTTGAACAAAGGAATGGTGAACAGGGTGGGTCATATCATCAGTACCGGCGCGGACGCGCTTTATATGGATGAACGCGATCATGTAGTGACGGCGCTTCGGGAAATCATGGCAGGCGAAACGATCAAATACCGGAATGCGGCGGGCATTCAAGACGTCACCGTATCGAACGATATTCCATTCGGCCATAAAGTCGCGGTCGCGGCGGTCGAGACCGGCGCGGATGTGCGCAAATACGGCGAGGTCATCGGACGCGCCGTGACGCCGATCGCGGTCGGGCAGCATGTGCATGTGCATAATATCGAAGGCATCCGCGGACGCGGGGACCTCGGCGCGAAGGAGACGAACTAATATGGAACGTACATTCAAGGGCTATGAACGGCCGAACGGCGATATCGGAATCCGCAATCATTTGCTTATCATTCCGACGGTCATCTGTTCCAATCAAGTGTGCAGCCGCATCATGCAGATGGTGCCTGGCGCCGTGGCGATTCCCCATCAACATGGCTGCAGCCAGATCGGCTCGGACAAAGACCGGACGTTCGACATGCTGGCGGGCACCGGGAAGAACCCGAACGTTGGCGCGGTCCTCATCATCAGTCTCGGATGCGAAGTCGTGGATCCTATCGCGCTGGCGGAAGATATCCGGTCGACGGGCAAACCGGTCGAAGTGTTCGACATCCAATCCGTCGGCGGCTCGGTGAAAGCGATCTCGCATGGCGCTGAGCTGGCAAAACGATTAATGGCGGATCTCGCGAAGCAGGAAAAGGTGCCGGTACCGTTGAATAAATTGAAGGTTGCCGTTAAATGCGGCGGCTCGGACGCGACTTCCGGCTTGGCTTCGAACCCGGCGCTCGGCGCGGCCGCGGATTCGCTGATCGCGGAAGGCGGCTCTATCGTCATCGGCGAAACGACGGAAATCATCGGTGCCGAGCATCTGCTGGCGGAGCGCTGCGTAACCGCGGAAATTTCCGATAAGCTCTACTACATCGTCGACCGTTTCGAGAAAGAAGTCGAGCGGATGGGTGCGGATATGCGCGGCGGCAATCCAAGCCCAGGCAACATCGCGGGCGGCTTGTCCACCATCGAAGAGAAATCGCTGGGCTGCATCAGCAAATGCGGAAAAGCGCCGATCCAAGGCGTGATTGAATACGCGGAGCGCATTCCGGATCATGGGTTGTACTTCATGGATTCGCCGGGCAACGACATCGAATGCGTATCCGGCATGGCGGCCGGCGGCGCGCATATCGTCTGCTTCACGACGGGTCGGGGTACGCCGACGGGCGCGGCGGTGGTGCCGGTCATCAAAATCACGGGCAACAAAATGATGTTCGAGCGCATGGAAGACAATATGGATATCGACGTCAGCGATATGTTGGAGGGCAGTGCCAGTCTGGAACAGGCCGGCGAGCGGATCTGGCAGGAAATCGTCGAAGTCGCGGAAGGCAAATGGACGAAGGCGGAAGTGCTGGGACATACGGAATTCAGCATTAACCGAATTGGTCCAAGCTTGTAAAAGATGTCGGAGGTGCTACCCTGCATGGGCGCGGTGAAGAGCGATTGGCTAGACCTGGACTATCGTCCGGCCTTGCCGCAAAATAAAGAAATGGGCATCGGCATCATCGGTGCAGGCGAAATCGTGGAGGCGTGCCATCTGCCGGCTTACGAGATGGGCGGCCTGCGCGTCGTCGGCATTTATGATCTTAATCGGGAACGCGCGGAGCAACTGGCCGCGAAATTCGGCATTGCCAAGGTATATCGGGACATGGATGAGCTGCTGTCGGATCCCGCGGTGCGCATCGTGGACCTGGCCGTGCCGGCGAAGGTACAGCCGGGCATCGCGGAGCGCGCGGCTGCGGCCGGCAAGCATATTCTCTGCCAGAAGCCGCTCGCGGAGTCGTATTCCGAAGCGGTGCGCATCGCAAATGCTTGCGCGAAGCATGGCATCAAGGGCGCGGTGAACCAACAAATGCGCTGGTCGCCGAGCATTCGGGCCAGCCATACGATCATTCAGCGGGGCTGGCTGGGCGAGTTGCTGCAGGCGACGATTCAAGTGAACGTGATGCAGGATTTTGCCAACTGGGGCTGGCTGCGGACGATGCCGACGCTGGAATTCATGTACCACAGCATTCATTATATCGATGCGATTCGGTTCCTGTTCGGCACGCCGGAATATATCTATGCGGATGGGGCGAAGTTTCCGGGGCAGCGAACGATCGGCGAGACGCGCACGCTATTGCACATCAAGTTTCCCGGCGAAGCGCGCGGCTTGATCCACGATAACCACAATCACATCGCGGGCGAGGATGACTGGTACGCGACTTATCGTTTCGAAGGAACGAAAGGCATCATCAAAGGCACGAACGGCTCGCTGTACAATTATCCGGTCGGCCGCGAGGATACGCTGAGCTTTCATACGAAGGCAATTCACGAGGATTATTGGTTCCAGCCGCGGCTGCACGGCAAATGGTTCCCGCATGCGTTCATGGGCACGATGGGCGAGCTGATGCGGGCCATCGAAGAAGACCGCGAGCCGGAGAACAGCGTGGCGGATAACCTCAAGACCATGCAGATGGTGTTCGGCGCCTACTTGTCGATGAAAGAAAATCGGCCGGTTACGCTGGAGGAGATCGCGAACCAATCATAGTTCAATTCGTTGGGAATAGGGAGCGCGCTGCGCTTCCTTTTTTTGTTGGGACGGAAGAATGCATTCCCGGTCACGTTATAGGCGAGGCATGGCTTTCGTGGCTTATGCTCATAGCCTGGCTTACTATGGTGCATGCTAAAGTTTGGAAACGGAATTGAAACATTTTCATAACAAGGCTCGTTTAGAGGGTGTAGCTTTGCATTCAAGACATACTGGAGATGAACTCGATGAACAAGAAACCATCCGTCAAACTGCTTGCGTTTACGGCGCTGTTGGCTGGCGCCATGATGCTGTCCGCTTGCTCCAATGGCAATAACAATGCGACGAACGATTCCAACTCCGCACCGCAAAACAATGCGACGCCACCGGCGGATTCGACGAATACCGGGAATAATCAAACGGATCCCGGTAATTCCGGCGATGCTGCGGATAACGGCGGCAGCAATGCGAATGGTAATGCTTCGAATGAACCGGCCGACAATACCGGTAACACCGGCACGGGCAATACGTCGTCGCCTTCGAACTCGGACAGTCAAACCGCCAGTGATATCAAGGCGATGCTGACGCTGGCCAAGGAAGGCGAAGTCAAGGGAATCCCATTTGCGGCGGACAAAGGCCTAATCGACGATGTCGAGAAGGATTGGGGCAAAGCCGACAAAACGGACTTTGCCGGCAAAGGTATCTATTCGACCTATGCGAAGAAAAACGCTGTCATCGGCGCCAATAAGGGCAGTCAAATCTTCGATGTCCGGTCCAACGCGCCCGAGCTGCAAAAGCTGACCTTGAAGCAAATCGAAGCCGCGCTGGGCAAGGCGACGAAGGTGACGAAGAACGGCAGCGACACCGTCTACACCTATGAAGCGAGCAAAACCTTTGAGCTGCGCTTCATCATCTCGGCCGATACGGGCAAAGTGGATCATATCTCGGTGTACGCGCCTGCGGATGCCGTGAACAATATGGCCGGATAAGCAGCAAGTTTAGGGTACCGCTTGACCTTGTACAAGAAGCTGCGGCGTTTACATTTATTTCTAGTCATGGTGAAGCTGATTTTCGAATACGAACCGAAAGCATCGGGAGATTTCTTCGTCCATTTGGGCGGGGGGTCTCCTTTTTCGCGTGGCAGGTTATGTCTATCGGACTAGTCCGCAGTTTCCAGTATTTAGCTGGACTGCTATACTGAAAGGGTGATTACGCGTTGATGATCGAGTTAGAAAAACACGACGAGTATCGGCTTGCCGTCAGGTTCTCGTATGATTCGGGGATCGTGGAGACGATCCGCGCCATCTCGGGACGAAGCTGGAATCCGGAGCTGCGCGTGTGGTTGATTCCGTATACCGTGCGCGCCATGGAGGAGCTGAAGGAACGATTTCAGCGAGCGGATGTCGAGATCGAGGCGAGTCTATGGGAGGAGTGCCAGACGCTGCGAGAATGGGCGTGTGCGGAGCCGAAGGTAAGGGATGGCGTGCCGCTTAGATGGACGGTCGATTATGAGCATCGCCTTCGGCAAGCATTGGCGGTCAAGGGGTACAGCCTGAGGACGATCAAGGCGTACTGCAGTCAGGTATCGTGTTACTACCGTTACCTTGCCGAACATCGTCTGCAGGAAGGCGATCAGGCGGTACAGTCGTATACGCTGTATATGTTGGAACGGAGCTGCTCCCATTCGCATATCAATCAGGCGATCAGCGCGATCAAGTTTTATACGGGGCGTGTGCTTGGCGATTCGGCGGGAACGCCATACGTTAGCCGGACACACCCGCACCACCTAACCGCATGGCGGCCGGACCCTTCGGGTCCTTAAGGTGGTGGGGAGTCGTGAATGCAAGGAACGTTACATGCCTTCGTGAAATGAGAAGTTTTAACAAGCCTTCTCAGATCATCATTGCGTTTGGCAGTGATTATTTCTTTACAGATTTTATAAATAACAAGACCAAAGTGACCTTTCAAGTCGTGTTCCCATACTCTTATCAACGTCCAGTTTAGATCTTTGTAATAAAGAGTAACTTCTTCATCTCTTGCAATGTTTCTAGTGATTTTCTTGTTCCAGTAGTCTGTGTTTTTAACGGGAAGTTTAAAATGATTGTCGCAACCATGCCAAAAGCAAGAATCAATAAAGATCACGATTCTATACTTTTTAATTGCGATGTCTGGTTTTCCATAAAGAGTCAATACATTCTTACGGAATCTAAAACCGTTTCTCCAAAGAATTTTCGATACCGATTGTTCTAGTTTTGTATTCCTTCCCCGTACTCGGCTCATCATCTTACTTCGTTGTTCCGAGAATAAATTATCATTCAATAATATCCCTCCAAATATTTTATTGAGAACATACGTTCTGTCGATTATATCACGAACGAATATTTAAGCTATTAGTGGAATTGATAGTAACTCAGAAAAGTCACGAATGTCAGATAACACCGTATTCACGCTGCACCGCTATTGCTCCTTTGGTCCGGCCGAGCAATAAGAAGCAGGTTCAATAGGAGTATTTTAGTAGTAAGGAGCAGTTCAGCCGGATTACCTTGCACTGTCTAACCGCGTCGCGGCCTTTCCCTTCGGTCACTGACGACAGTGAGGTTCGTGAACACAAAAATGCTAGATGAAATAGTGAGCGATTTTAATCCATAATGATCGGAGGCTCTTCAATGAGTGTAGATTGGTACAATGCTATAGCCTTGCGAAACGGCGGTTACAGATCCAATGCTATTTTCACAATAGAAGGTGTGTCTCCAGAGCAGATTTTTGAAGAAGAACTCGTAAGCATGTTACCTAAGTTTGAATCGGTACTTGACGCGGGCTGCGGTCACGGTGACTTCACGTTAAAGATGTCTAAATACACAAAGTCGTTAATCGGTTTTGATAATTCATCGGAAATGATTAAGCTTGCAAAGCAGCTTCGGGTAGAGAGTCATCAAGTAAACATTGTATTTATTGAAGCCAGTACAAAAACAGAATTACCCTTTACCGATGACCAATTTGATTTAATCTATGATCGGCGAGGCCCGACTTCAATCATCAATCATCCCTGGATTTTAAAATCAGGAGGTACTATTTTTGGCATACATTCAGGTGCATTAGAGGTAGTGAAGGAAAGATTGCATCAGAATCATTTTATTAATATTGAAATTAGGGAATTCAACAAATCGAAATACATATTTGAAGATGCAAAAGAGTTTACCAAGTTTTTATCGGGGGTACCTGGTAACCCGGATTACTCAAAACCAGAATATGCCGAGGAGCTTAACTTGAAGATTAATCAACAAACAGTCGATGGAAGAATTGAATTAAAGGAATACAAGTATATATGGAAGGCTAATAAACCATAAGGGGACTTCAAGGAGTCAGCTACTTCATCTGATACCGTATTCCCGCTGCGGGTTATTCGGCCGGATACAGCCCTCCACCTAATCACAGCACGGGAGCCCTTCGGGCATAAGGTGGAGGGGATGTCGTGAATACAAGAGCGTTAGGTGAAATTAACGAAATAGTAATCATGAATTAATAGAAGCATCATAATTATATGAATAATAAAACGTAGATTCTTGAAGTTATTAATAAGAACTCTAATTGGAGTGAATTATGAGCGTATCTTCGGAATGTAGATCAGGCGATGGAATATATGTTATTGAAGGTTTTGTCTCCAAGGTGGTTTTTACGAATGAAGAACTTATGGATACTGAAAACTCATTGGAAATGGATACTGGAGATAAAGTGATTTATTTAGATTGGTTTAATAAAAACATTGGAGAAAATTTATTTACAGTTATCAGATATAGAGATAAGAATGGTAATGACTTAGAGGCTCTAGAAACCTTTTTTGTAACGGAAGAAGTATGGAATGGGCTAGTTGAATGTAACTCAGGAATTCAGCGACATCCCCGTGAGCCTAAGCCTTAGATCCGCCCACTACGGTTTCAAATGACCTTCAGTTTACTTTATTTGGATAGGGAACCCTCAATTATCTCTCAAGCAATCATTTTTAATAGGCCAAATTCTTTACTTATGGTTAGACAGTATGTAGAGCGTGGAGATGTCGTTTGGAATTTTCCAGGCGGAGGAATCGAAGATGGAGAAAGTCCAGAACAAGCTTGTGTAAGGGAAGTAGCAGAAGAGACCGGCTTTCAAATTAAGATTATCGAGCTCTTATGTAAAAAAAAAGAAAAATATACATACCGTGCTGAAATCATCGGCGGAACGTTGAAAACTGAATTTAATGAACCATATAACGAGGACATAATTGATGTTCAATGGATTAATATGAGAGATGCTAACTACTTTGATAAAGTAACGAGCCCAGTAAGAGATGAATTTATAAGAAGATTCGAAGGAGTCCCAGATATCAGCTAACACGATATTCATGCTTTGGGGCATTCAGTCCTCGGTCCGGCCAAAGATATTCGGGAAAGCGGGAGCAGTTGGACAATTACTGCGAGCCTATGTCTGACGACCTGGTAGCTACGGCTCACTTAAGGCTCTCGGGTTCGTGTATCCAACAACATTATGTGAATACATATCAAAAACTTATTCACCTATCAATCAGAAAGAGGGATATTACTATGATGTTACAAGAGTTATTTAAAGATAAACCAACAGAGGCATGGAAACAAAGAATGATAGAATTCGAAGATGATCTTTTTACACCTGAACGATTAAATCTAAGTGATAAGGCCATTGATAATTACTTAAATCAATTGATGTCTATACAAGGAATCAAGGAGCAAGAGAAAATAATTAATCTTGTAGAAGAAATAGTACTCTCCTTCAATCATTTGAATGAAGAAAACGACTATTTCATTGAAACGATGGAACGAGAGGAATTGGCTGAATTCATAGAAAAAGCAGCTAAACTAGCTGGATTAGAAGTAGAAGAAGGTCAAGATATAACAGAAGCGTGGAGAGAGTGGTAACATTTTTTTCGCATAAAGCAATTTCGGTTCTTGATTACAAGCACGTTAGGCGAAACGCGAAAATACTAAAGGAACGTGTATATGATCATTCATTTGAACCAGACGAAAGCGAATCTTAAAAAAGTTATCGAATTTAGTTGGCTTCGTGAGATAAAGCGATCTTAATTAAGCGCTCACCCGTGAAAGAATATAAACAACTAGAAGTGCTTTATTAGGCTTACGATTGCGTTGGAGTTGGAACAAAACCTTGCAGCAAGCGTATAAGGAACCGTGTTACTTGAAACGCTGGTTATTCGCCGCATGTGCATATCAGCAACGCCTACTATGAATCGGAAGGGATGCCCGAACATGCAAAGAGTCGATGTCACGTATTGTTTGATTGCCGATTCCTCAAAGACGAAGGTGTTGATGGTTAAGAACGTCGACAATGACAGCTGGTCGCTTCCGGGCGGAGCGGTGGAGCAGGATGAAACATTGGAGCAAGCAGCCGTGCGCGAAGTAAAGGAAGAGACCGGGCTGGAGGTTGAACTTTTCGGAATCGTGGCTGTCAACGAATGCAAGTTTCAGAAATCGGGCAACCATGCGCTGTTTATCGTTTTCCGGGCAGAAATTATCGGCGGCGTAGAAACAATCGCGCGGCCGAACGAAATCGCGGCAATCGCCTGGATGGATTTGCATGAGGCTGAGGGGCATATGCCATTTTATCAAGACGGTTTTCGGCAGCTTATCGATGGAAATGAAATCGCGTATGTAAACGAAGGCACGAAGTAAGCGAACCGATTTCAACCCACTATCCCAGCAAGACCAAGGAGCCATCATGATATTATCCCTAAAGCGCTTAATCGCCTATTGGCTGGATTTTGTCTTCCTCGCCGTCGTGCTTGTCGGCGTGCAGTTGCTGCTCTATACCGTAACGTCCGGTTTTCCGTTCGATTACTTCGACAAGGGCTTTGAAATCGAGAGCTGGGTCGTGCTGTCGATGTCGCTGCCGGTATGGGCGTATTTTATCTACTTCGAGAAGGCAAGACGGCAAACGCTCGGCAAACGATTACTGAAATTGGCGATCGTCGATGAACGGAAACCAACGCTGAGTTTCGTCCAAGCGTTAGGCAGAACCTTCGTCCGCTTATTGCCGTGGGAGTTAACGCATCTCATTATATTGGTGCCGGATCCGTGGTGGGATGTCGAGGAGCCCTCCAATCAGGCATTGATTTTCATCCCGAATCTGTTGATCCTCGCGTACATCGTGGTCCTGTTTGCCAATAAAGGCCATAGGGGGATTCACGATTACGTTGCCAGGACGAAAGTGAAGGAACTTTAGGTGCTCGGAGGATCTCATAGCCGTCCTAACGATCAGAGAGGTGAAAGGCATACATTGACTACCAACATGAAATCGCTAATTCGGCAATACTCGTTACTCGTGGTGGCGGGAACCATCATTGCGTCGGGATTGGCAACGGTCATTATTTCAACTGCAAAAGATCATTCCATCAACGAACGCGTTTATTTGAATTCGGAAACTGTAACGGAAATCGACCTTAAGCACGAACAGCAAGCACGATACCGTTCCAATCGCTCCGAATACTTCCTTGAGTTATACAACGAACAGCCGAAAAGGCGAGTCTTTCTCCAGCTTTCAGGTAAACCGGGCTGACCGTTATACGATCGACGTGGGTACGCAATCGCAGCCGTATTCTCCGGCCAAGTTGACATTGGCTGCCGATTTCAGCAAGGAGCTCCTGGCATCATTCAAGACGTTCGGCATATTTACCCTCACCGCCGTTCCCTTTGCCTTGGCAGGATTCATCTTGTATCGGAGAGAAGACAAGAAGCGGAGCTCAAGGTTCGCGCAGAACTAATAATCCCCTATCATAATGGAGAGAATTCCGTCGATTCGGTTCAAGCCGCCTTGGAAAACCGCATCGGGTTGTTTCCGAACCATCGTTCGCGGGATGGAGCGCAAGGCGGCGATGTCTCGCAGCACGGTTTCCTCCGAAAGGCTCGTTTAACGAAAATCGCACTTACAAGGAGAAATGAGCTTGGTTATCTTGGTACCGACAACAAGAGAAAACTGGCAGGCTGCTTTGCGCCTGCACGTACATGCGCAGCAAGTCGATTACGTGCCTTCGGTCGCGGTATCGCTGGCCAAGGTGACCATTCGTCCGGACGGCGATGCCTATGCATACGCGCCGTTCTGCGTTTATGCCTTCGACCAAACGTTGGTCGGATTCGTCATGGTGACGGCGGATGAGACAACCTCCTGGTCCTATTGGCTGAACGGGTTCATGATCGACGCCGCGCAGCAGGGCAAAGGTTACGGATTGGCGACCATGAATGCGGTGATCGGTTATATACGTGCCCGATATCCGCAAAGCGAATGCTTGAACTTGACGGTAAAACCGGAAAATGCGGCTGCCCGAAAGCTCTACGAAAAATGCGGCTTCAAGCAAACGGGAGAGGTGCACGAGGGCGAGCTTGTTTATCGGCTGGTCTTGCGGCCGGGCTCAAGCAGCTCCCAGTAAATCATGTCCGCCTCTGTTCCGATCTGCTTCATGCCCAACTTAAGACTAGGGGATATCGGTGTAATAAAGATGCTTAAGAAAGCAGGTGACGCAGTGAGCGGCGTACATGCCGGAATACTCGGTCTTTGCGTTGGGGATGCGCTTGGCGTCCCGGCGGAGTTCCGATCCAGAGAAACGCTGAGCGGTTCGCCGATCATGGAGATGATCGGTTACGGTTCGCACAACCAACCTCCGGGAACTTGGTCTGACGATAGTTCGCTTACGTTTTGTCTGATGGACAGCATGAATAAGTGCCAAGGGATCGATCTCTATCACCTTGCGGATGCGTTCACGGGCTGGCTTCTGCGAAATGAATGGACACCTCATGGGAGCGTGTTCGATGTCGGGATGGCGACCGCGGCCGCCATCGAGAAATTGCACGAGGAAATGATCCGTCCGGATCTGGCCGGCGGGCAGGATGAGTTCAGCAATGGCAACGGATCCTTGATGCGCATATTGCCGCTTGCCTATTATTTGCGGGCGAAGCCGCTCGAAGAGCGGATGACGGCGATTGCCCGGGTATCCTCCGTCACGCACCGTCACCCGGTGTCGATTGTGGCATGCTTCATCTACGTTGAGATTGCAATCCTCCTGCAGCAAGGAATCGCATTGGAGGAAAGTATCGCAAGGACCAAGGACGCGATCGCGGCGCTACCGTTCGAGGACGTGCATAAGGCACGATTCAGCCGGATCTTCGCGGCTGATTTCGCTCGTCTAAACGAACAAGACATTCAATCCTCGGGCTACGTGGTACATACGTTGGAAGCGAGCCTGTGGTGCTTGCTCACGACGAGCAGCTACGCCGAGGCCGTTCTGATAGCGGTCAATCTCGGCGAAGATACGGACACCACCGGCGCGGTAACGGGGGGCTTGGCAGGCTTGATGTATGGAGTTGACGGCATTCCCGGCAAATGGATCGATCTATTGGCAAGGAAGCGGGATATTCTCGCACTGTGTGACCGATTTGAAGCACTGATCGCGCGTTGAACTGAAAAAGGGCAGCGCGGCCGCTGCCCTTGGATTCCGATTAGCGTTTCCGCTGCAATAACAAATAGCCGCTAATGGTGGATGTTTTTTTGCTGAAGACGATTTTAAACCCGATATCGTTATCCAACAAGCAGGCTAACGCGGCGCTAAGCAGCGTACCGGCCGTTAAATGAGACGTGCAAGGTCTGGAACTGCCGATCACGCGCGAGGCCGTGATCCTGCGGGCGGAACCGGAGACAAGCGGATTTCTGGACCAACTGATCAAGACGAGATCCGTTTGTTGAACAGCTTTTGTACGAGCCATTCGTATCACCTCGTTTCTATCAGACTTCTCTATAATAGATGAAGAATCGATAGAGAGTGTGCGTGCGAAATCCATGAAACAAGCTGCTGCCGAAAAAAAATATTAGCCAAGCCCGGGCTGTGAATACCGTTCGTGATACCGCCAATGCGCGATAAGGAGGAGGTTTCTCTTTCGGCATTCCGGCGTTTTTTTTAATGCTGGTTCAATTGGAATGGTATATACTACCATATATATTGTTTTTATGGTTGGCGGCAGGAGGCCGAAAAGAATGCCATTTGTCGCTATCCAATATGCGAAAGTTCGGAGGTTATGGGGATGGGCGATCTGGCCTCCAACGCATTGGGCGCGATCGAGCTGCTGGCGGCAACGCATGGGAAACCGGGACGGGAAGTCAGAGACAATCCCTCGTTGACGGAGGAATTGGAGGAGTGGTTGGCGGATCATTCCGGGAAAGGCGATCACTTGCTGGCCAAAGCGATCGAGGTGATCGGGAAAATCAAGCACGGCTCCGAATTGCAAGAACTCTGGGAAGAAACCGAGGATTACGGGAATTGGCTCGGCGTGGTGGAAGATCTGGAACGCAGGCTGCGGTCGTAAACCACAATTCGGATCCGGGTCAGGGGCGTTGGAATCCAGCCTGAGGCCGCTCAGCGTATCTTTAATTGATGACGGGTCGATTTCGTGAAATCGGAAATATTTGGTCATGCTAAGAATGACTTTGCGCATGCGCCGCCTATGCAAAGAACGAGGTATAATAGGGATGAGATCATGAAGGGAGTGAGACCATGATTATTCGGGAAACGGAACAAGCGTTCATCATGACCCATCAGCATGAGCATGCGCGGTTGTCGGGCGATATCGCCAAACGATTCCATGCGCATTTGTTCATGGACGAGACCCGGATCGCGGAAGCGCTGCATGCCGTGTACGAGCATGATCGCGGGTGGATCGCGATGGACGATACGCCGATTTGGAATGACGGGCACTCCGCTCCGTTTACGTTCATGGATTATCCGCTGCTGCCCAAGCTCTTATGCTATCGGCAGGGCATCGACGAAGTGGAAGAAGGGCACGATTATGCGGCCTTGTTATGCAGCCTCCATTATTCGACGTTCGAGGTTATCCAGACCTCCCGGCAAGCGGAAGTCGTACGATTTCATGACCATGAGACAGCCAGACAGGATCGGATCCGGGCAAGGCTGGCTCCGCTGGACGAGGATGTGATCCAGCGCCAGCTGCGCATATTGAAGCTTTGCGACGGCTTGTCGCTCTACGTGTGCCTGAACGAGCCCGGAGCCGCGAAGGAGAACGAGCATCCGTGGTATAAGGACGGGTTCGACATTACGTTGGTCCCGGGCGAACGCTATAGCGCGAACTGGCTGAACGAGCATGAAATTCGCGTCGTGCCGTCTTTGTTCGAGCAAGCTTTTACGGCTACGCTCGCTCAGAAGCAGGTACCGAAAGCGCGCATTCAGCGCGTAGGTCTCCATGCGGCCTATCAGGAGACGGAGTGGACGGAGCAACAGGTGACTTTCACGGCAATTTAGAACGAAGGAGCGACTGCATGGAACTCGCATTCGGCGATTATCTGATCTCGGACCGCAAGGAAAAGCTCGATCGCACCGTCATCCTGGACTACCTGGCCAGAAGCTACTGGGCGAACGAGCGGGCTCCGGAACGGATCTTGAGCTCGATCGAAGCCTCGGTGTGCTACGGCGTCTATCATCGGGATCATCAGGTAGGATTCGCCCGCATCGTGACGGACGGCGCGACGATGTTCTACCTGTGCGACGTGTTCGTGCTGGAGGCGCATCAAGGCAGCGGACTGGGGAAGAAGCTGATCGAAACGATCGTGCACGCCCCGGAGTATGAATGGATGACAGGGATACTGGGCACGAAGGATGCGCATGGCCTCTACGAGAAATACGGCTTCGAGTCGATTCCCGGACGGTTCATGCGGCGCATGGCACAGGCAGTACCATCAGAAAACAGAGGTGATCGCAATGAACGCTAAACAACTGGCGGCCGAAGAAGCCGTCACCCATATCGAAGACGGCATGATCGTCGGACTCGGAACCGGCTCGACGTCGTACTTCGCCATCCTCGGGTTGGCGGCGCGGATGAAGGAAGGGCTTCGCATCCAAGCGGTGGCCAGCTCGCAGGGCTCCGAGGATCTGGCGAAGCAGCTTGGCATTCCGATCCTGCCGTTCTCCGATGTCGAAGCCATCGACGTGACGATCGACGGCGCCGACGAGGTGGACGAAGGCTTCAATCTGATCAAAGGCGGGGGCGGGGCGCTGCTGCGGGAGAAGATCCTGGCGGCGAATAGCCGGAAATTCATCGTCATCGTGGACGACTCGAAGCTGGTTCGCCGGCTGGGCGCGTTTTCGCTGCCCGTGGAGATCATCCCCTTTGCGTACGAGCTGACGATGCGGAATTTGGCGGCGCTAGACTGCAAGCCGACGCTTCGCAGCTCCGAAGGGAAGACTTTCGTGACGGATAACGGCAACTACATCGCCGATTGCGCGTTCGGCGTAATCGAAAACCCGGCGGAGTTGAGCAGCCGATTGAAATCGATTCCCGGCGTCGTGGAGCACGGCTTGTTCGTGAAGATGACCGAAACCGTCATCGTCGGCAGCGGCGAGGGCACGATCGCCTACCTGTAAGCGAACGGATTATGGATTCCCGAAAGGAAGCGGCGGCCATGGACCCGAACAGCGAGCAGATGCGTTTATTCTCGACCAGATCGTCATGAAGCCGCAAATCGCGATATTGGATCTTGGCTGCGGTCACGGGTACGATTTGTTCCAGCTCTCTCGTTCGGCGGATGCCGACAGCCGGTTAATGGGCTCATAGCGAGTATATCTATATATACATCCCAGAAGCAGAGCCGCGCATGAGCGGCTTTCTTCATCTGCTTAGGCGGGAAACCGCTTGCATGGCGTCGGCTCGAAACGGAGAGGGGGCGGTGCAGCGATGGATCAGCGTATCCAGACGTTGCTGGAAGGCGCGGTGCGACTGCTGCGGGAAGAACTATCCGCCGGTTTGACCGGTATCTATGCGCACGGATCGTTGGCGATGGGATGTTTCAACCCGACGCGCAGCGACATCGATCTGCTGGCCGTCGTCCGCGAACCGAGCGCGCGGCATACATACAGACGAATTGCGGAGAAGCTGCTCCGGCTGGAGGAAGAACAGCCTGTCGGAGCGGGCATCGAGCTGAGCATCGTGCTGCAAACGTATGCGGCGGCATTCGTGCATCCGACTCCGTTCGAGTTCCACTACTCCGCGCAGCACCGGAGCCGGTACAAGGAAGATTCGGATTACGTATGCGGCGGGACGGAGGATCCTGATCTGGCCGCTCATTTCGCCGTGACGTATAGCCGAGGAATCGCGCTCTGGGGCCAGCCGGTTCGGGAATTGTTCCGGCCGATCGACGGGCGGTATTTCCGCGAATCGGTACTGTCGGACGTAAGGGAGGCGGCAGCCGGCATTACGCGCAATCCCGTCTATTACGTGCTGAATTTATGCCGGACGCTGCAGTACGTGCGGGAATCGGCGATCTCCTCCAAGCGCGAAGGCGGCGAGTGGGCTGCGTCCCTCGTGCCCCGGGATTTCCGCGATCTCATCGATAGCAGCCTGGCGGTCTATCGCGGCGAGCGCGCGGAGTTGGCGATCGACGAGGAGGGGCTCCTTTCCTTTGCGGCATACATGCTAAGGGAGATCGGCCGGAAAACGACCATCAATGAGGAGTTGAACGAATGAAGGCCTATGAATGGGATGAGCGGATCGCCTATCTGCGCAATACGCGCTGGTTATTCTACAACGACGATTACCTGGAGTTTCTGGTTCGCGGCGTCTGGAAGATCGACAAGCCCGTCAAGCTGGTCGATTACGGCTGCGGCTACGGCTATCTTGGGCTGAAGCTGCTGCCGATGCTGCCGGAAGGCTCGAGCTACACGGGCATCGATAAGGGCATGCGGCTGCTCGGCGAAGCGAGAGAGCTGTTCTCGCGTCTGCCTTATCCGTCCGCGTTCATCGAAGGGGATATCGAAGCGATCGAGGTGGAGCGCGCATACGACATCGCCCTGAGCCATGCCTTTCTGCTCCACATGACCGAACCGGAGCGGATCCTCCGGAAGATGATGAACAGCGTCGTGAATGGCGGACGCGTTATTTGCTTCGAGCCGCACTGGATCGGCTGCATGGCTAACTTTGCGTTGGAAGGCGCCGAGCAGTCTGCCATCATCCCGCTGGGCGTGCTGCAGAAGCTGTATGAGACCGATGCGGCGCGAACCGGCAAGGACGGCAACATCGGGATGCGGCTGCCGATCCTGATGAGTCAAATGGGAATGAAGCAGGTTGGCTGCAGAGTAAGCGACCGGGTGAATTTTCTCGATCAGCATATGGATCCCGAAGGCAAAGAAGCGCTTTACTTCGCGTTGCGGGAAGGCGGCTTCGCTCAAGAGCCGGCTGATCTTGTCGAGATGATCGCGCGATTAAGGCAGCGGGGGCTGGATGAGGAAGAGGCTGCCGAGCAAGCGGAAGCGGAGCGCCGCCTGGCGGAAATCTTCACGTCGTCGTCCTGGCTGACGGGCGCCGACAATATGATGATCTCATTCGGAATCGTGGAGGTTTGACGGATATGGACGAAATCATTGCCTATTACAACGCATTCGACGAGTGGGGCAGGCTTGACCGCGAACCGCTGGAATACCAAGTCAATCTCCATCATATCGTAAATAACCTTCCGGAACGGGGCCGAGTGTTGGATAACGGGGCCGGACCGGGCAAATACGCGATGGCGCTCGCCAAGCTCGGCTATCGGGTGACGCTGACCGACTTGACGCCGAGACTCGTGGAGGTCGCGCGGCAGAAAGCCCATGAGCTGGCGCTGTCGCAGCAATTCGACGGCTTTTACCCGGCCGATGCCCGGGATCTAAGCCGATTCCCCGACGCGCATTTCGATGCTTCGCTGATGCTGGGGCCGCTCTATCATCTGCAGGAGGAAGCGTGCCGAGAGCGTGCCGTCTCCGAATTGTTTCGCGTGACGAAGCCGGGCGGCCTCGTATTCGTCGCCTTCATGTCGCGAACGCGGTTTCTGGCGACGTCCCTCAAGTTCCCGGAAGCGTGGAAACCGAATCACACGGCGGAGGGCATCCGCGGGTTTCTGGAGACGGGCGCCTTCAACCACGCCGATGCCGGACGGTTCACCGGAGCCTATTATTTCGACATTGACGCGATCAAGCCGTTCATGGAAGCGCACGGCTTCCGCACCGAGAAATTGATCGGCTCGGGCAGCATTGCGGGGGCGCTGGATCCGGAGCAATGGGCGTATTGGCGGCAGCGGGGCGACGAGGAATACGACGCGATCATGCAGCTGGTCCTGAAGGAGTCCGAGAATCCGTATATACTCGGCCATTCGTCCCATCTCTTGTATATCGGACGGAAAGCGTAGCACTCAGCGTCCGCGGGAAACGCGGGAAACATGGGCAGAAGCCATCGAACTCATCATCGAGTCGATGGCTTTTTTGGCGTGCTGTCATCAGGCCAGGATCAATTATGCCATGATTACGGTGAAGGCATTCATGTATTTGCGTCCGACCGACCAAGCAGAACGAAGCGCGGTTTATCGGCGCTCGACTGGGATGACGAGGGACAGGCGAGTAACTATCATTCGACGGCATTCGGCGCAATCCGGGTGTCCTGCCGTTCCCATAATCGCCGGGCGATCGCGATTTCATCCCGATTCCAGCAAAACCGGCTAATTTGAACATCCTCGCCGGTACAGGCACTTCTAGGCCTGCGCCTACATAGAATGAAGAACAGTCTCGAAAAGTCGGGGAGGCCGTGAATCCTGCCCGGCCATTACATCTTGGGGGTGGCCGTATTATGCCTGGATTTTTTGCCGCAGTCGCGCTGTTCATTAAACAATTGTCGCTTCTTGTCTCCTATGTCAAAAACAATGCTTTTCCCCAGCCGCTGCAAGAAGAAGAGGAGCTCCGGCACCTGCAGTTAATGGCTGAGGGGAATCAACACTCGCGGAATTTGCTGATCGAGCATAACTTGAGATTGGTCGCGCATATCGTCAAAAAATTCGACAATACGGGCGAAGGACTCGAAGACCTGATTTCCATCGGGACAATCGGACTGATCAAGGCGATCGAGAGCTTCCAGACGGGAAAAGGGACGAAGCTCGCGACGTTCGCGGCGCGCTGCATCGAGAACGAAATTCTGATGCATCTCCGGTCGCTCAAGAAAACGCGCAAGGACGTATCTCTGCACGATCCGATCGGAACGGACAAAGAAGGCAACGAAATCACGCTTATCGATATCCTGGGGACGGAAGCCGACGAGGTCGCGGATCGGGTGCAGCTGAAAATTGAGAAGAGCAAAATCTATAAAAATTTAGATATATTGGATGAACGCGAAAAGGAAGTCGTGGTCGGCCGGTTCGGCCTCATCACCGGCGGGGAAGAGCGGACGCAGCGGGAGATCGCGAAGGAGCTCGGCATCTCGCGTTCGTACGTTTCACGGATCGAGAAGCGGGCGCTGATGAAGCTATATCATGAGTTTTATAAGGTGAAGAAATAAGAGATTGTTGAATGTACTAAAAAAGTCGGCGATGCCGGCTTTTTTTGCATAGTTCTGTCATTAAAGCAAAACGATCATATCCTGCTGAAACAAAAAGGATTATAAACTCAATAAAATGTTCCTGTGTCGAGAGGGCATTGAATGCAAAAATTGAATTTCGCGTATCGAATACGGCATTCGAAGAAACACCCCATTCTGGAACCACTCTTCCATTTCCTTCAAAGATGATTGAAAATCTTCACCTATTCCGTCACCGAGTAATGTAGTCAAATACCTGAAGAATTGTTCCTTTTTCCGAATTCGGCCTCGTTTCCGCGAAAAAATAAAGCGGTTACAATGATTTCAGATGGTCGCGACATCAAGATTCACTGATAGAAGGGGGTCAGTATGAAGGGGCTTTTCAATTTGATAGTGCTTTGTTTTGTCTTCTCCGGGACCGGGATCCTAAGCTCATGCGCGGCCGATAATGCGGTATCCGCGGTACAGGCTACCGAGCTGACCGATGAGCTCGTTATCCTTAATTACTATGATTGGACGGACGAGAAGCCCTACATGGATCAAGTAATAAACGCTTTCGAGAAGAAATATCCGACGATTAAAGTTAAGACCAGCTACGTACCAGGCAACGATTATATCCAAAAAATGCTGGTGAATTTATCAACTGGCGAGAATATGGATGTTTTCGCGACGCAAAGCACCTCCAATCTAGCGGAATATACGTCCAAACAGGTGCTAGAACCGTTGGACGACGTCGCGAAATCGCCGGAACTGTCCGGTATAGCGGAATCGATTGGACAGCTTCGATCCGGCGACCATATTTATGGCCTTCCGTATCGAACAAGCAAATGGGTGCTGTACTACAACAAGGATTTGTTTGATCAAGCAGGTGTTGCCTATCCGGATGGAACGTGGACATGGGAACACTACGCAGAAATCGCAAAGAAGCTGACAAGCGGCAACGGGGAGAATAAGATTTACGGCTCCATGAGTTACCAATCCGACAACACGTGGTGGAGGGTGTTGGCAAACATCGAAGGGGCAAATAACCCCCTTCATTCCGAAGAGCTTCCGACATTCAAACGGATTTTGGAGTATTATTACGACTTAACCTATGAAGCCGGTGCCCAGCAGCCGTTCATCGAGTTGGTCGGTAATGCGGGTGCCGACTATACAGCACGCTTCCTTCAAGGGAGCGCCGCGATGATGTGGAACGGGGACTGGGCCGTTCAAATGCTGAATGAGGGGATTCGGCAGAAAGACATGCAGCTCCGTTACGATATTGCGCCGCTGCCATATTGGAATGGTTCGGAGCAGGCTACGACAGGCTCGTTTGCCGTTGTCCTGGTGAACAATCAGACGACCAAAATGGCCGCAGCCAAGCTGCTTGCGGAATTCATCGCTTCCGAAGAAGCAGCGAAAATCATTGCGGGCAGCGGACTTTTGACACCGTGGAGCACCGACGCCGTGAAGCAAGCCTACCTGTCTAAAGTGACTATGCCCGAACATGCGGGCGTTTTTTCGAACAATATCAAGGTCATGAGTCAAGTGCCAATGGATCCGCTGTACAATCAAGCGAGCAATATCTTAAAAGATGAAGCTTCCTTGTACTTGCTGCAGAAGCAATCGCTCGAGAAAACCATGACAAACGTAGAGATTCGCAACAAGAAAGAAATCAAGTAACGGATACGTGACGACTTCATTCGCAAACCTCCCATATCTTCTCCAGCAAGAACCTTATAACTCATACGGCATAACAGATTGAAAGCGAATACATCAGGGGCAGCTGTCGCAATCGAATCTGATAAAAAATAATCGAATTTCTGAAATACCATAGATAATTGAGGAGGAATCCCTGAACATGTTGAAAAAAACCTTCGCTGTCGTTATGTGCGTGCTGATCGTGTGCGCCATAGCGCCTGCCGCTTTCGCAACGAACTATTATTATCCTTCCTACCCTGGGCCGGCCAAAGCTCAGCCGCCGGCAGGACGCGAATATTTCCCGACTGACATCTCTAAGCTGCCAAGCTCGGATGGATTGCCCGATCTGTTCAAATTCTTGGATACGTCCAAAGGTACGAACGGGTATGTGACGACTCCGGTCGAGTGGGATCAGCGCCGCGCGGAGCTCTCGGATTTGCTGCAATATTATTATTACGGCAAGAAGATGGATACAGCGAAAGAGGACGTCACTTTTAGCGGCAACCTGGGCACGAGCAATGCATCATTGACGGTTACCGTTCAAAATCCAGCGAATGGGAAATCCGGCAGCTACAATGTCACCGGCATTTACGTTCCGACTTATAAAGAAGGCGTAGCGGATGCCGACCTGAAGAACGGCGAGACGAACATCGCGCCTCCGTATCCATTCGTCATCGGCGTGGGCGGCGGCGTATCCGCCAACATGCGTAATACCTTCTTGCGTCACGGGTATGCCGTGATGAACAATCCAACCGGGACGATCTTTAGCGATAACGCGAGCCGAACCGGCGTATATACAACGCTGTATCCATTCAATCGGGATACGTATGAAGGGGATTCGGCTGCATTAATGGCGTGGGCGTGGGGCATTTCCCGTACCATCGATGCACTTGAGAACGGTGCGTATAAAGGCTTGATCGACCCGTCGCGCTCGGTCGTCACCGGTGTATCCCGTAACGGCAAAGCGGCTGCGCTGGCCGGCGCGTTCGATCAGCGCATCAGTATTGTCGTGCCGGTGGATCCCGGGCAGGGCGGCATCGCCTCCATGCGCTATACGTCCGAAGGCCGGATC
The DNA here is from genome assembly GCF_059383675.1 of Paenibacillus sp. J22P277. Lineage (NCBI taxonomy): Bacteria > Bacillati > Bacillota > Bacilli > Caryophanales > Paenibacillaceae > Paenibacillus > Paenibacillus sp. J22P277. Next base: position 1,001,918 of record NZ_JBXENS010000001.1, on the reverse strand, counting down.
TACAATTACAACGTGCCGAATAGCGCGAATGGGGCGCCTAATGCCTCCTCCAGCAATTCCAATATGAACCGCAGTTACTTCCGCAACGAGAAGCCGACTAATACGATGTCTCCCGGCGGCGATCATTGGCTCGACACCAAGGCCGAGGAGTTCCGCTTTGAGCTGGACAAGCTGCCGTTCGACTCGCATGCGCTCGCGGCCTTGGTCGCTCCGCGTCCGCTCCTGACTTTCACGGGCGAGGGCTTCGACTGGCTGAGTTCTCCATCGAACATACTCGCGACCGTCGCCGCCAAAGAAGTTTACGAGTTCCTCGGTAAGGGCGACAACATCGGCGTCTTCGTCCATGACGGTGCGCATGCCTTCCAGGATCGTGACCATGCCTACATGCTGGCGATGATGGACCGCGAATTCCATGGCGGCAAATATGGCGACCCGCTTAAGGTCGAAGGACCGGATACGCTCGGCGTAACCGTCAACCCGCCGATTCGTCCCGCAGCAACATACAGCGGCGTCTGGGAAATGTCCGCTTATCCGTTCGAGGTAGATAGCTCCTACATGCAATGGTCCCGTCCGAACAAATATACGCTTTACAGCACCAACGAGATGGTGACAGCGGGTTATCCCGCCACGATCAAGGCGTATTCCAATGCGCCGCAAGTGATGTTGAACACCGGCGAGGGTGTTTATACCGCCGATGTCGTCGGGGGAGTCGCTACCTTTAACCTCAATGCCGAGAAGACTGTACCGGGCAGGTACACGTTATCCTCAATCGGCAAGGCCAAGGATACCCAGACGGTCTATCTCCAAAGCTACGATCTGACGGGCATTCTTCGCACCAGCATTACGGGTGACGATACCGGCGATCAGCGCTGGGTCTTCGGCTTCACGAGCAAGGTCGACCAGCAAGCGATGAAGATATTCGCCAACGACGTAGCGGTGCCGACCAGCGTGAATGAATCGGAGGAGCCCGGTTGGATTCTATCGTACGGCGCTTCCATCAACACCGGTTATACAAGCGCCGACGCCGACAACAGCAACAAGCATGCATTCTTCCAGGAAAATGTGCCAGGTTTCCCGGTCAGCTACGCAGCGGGCTCAAACAGGGTTGTGCGGCTGGAGGACGTCAAGCTCGAATCGCTGCCCGGGTTCGATTTTCAATTCTCGTATGACTTGAACAAGGCGAAGGCGATCTTCCCGCCATCCTGGCCGTCCACCAACATCAAGATCGGTCCGAGTCCGAACTGGCCGCTGTATCCGAACAAGAACACTGACACTGGCAACAGGCCTGAATCGCTGCCTTGGCCGACGACCAAGCTCGGCGAGGTGAGCTTCAATCCGAAGAACGCGGTAATCACTCCGGATACCAAGAGCGTGACCTTCGGCTTCGCGAATCCGATGGATCCACAGAACTTCGGATTCGGCACGAATTTCGCCGAAGATTATACCCTCGACTGGAGCGAGAACAATACGATCGTCACGATCGGCTTCGATAAGCCGGTAACAGCGGACAGCCAATTCATCTTTGCCCGGCTGCAGGACGCGGCGGGTAATGTCAATGTACGCCCTTATGTTTTCGATCTCGCACCGAAGGCCGCCACTGGCATCACGATTACGCCACCTACCAAGGTGGATTACAAGGTTGGCGAGCACCTCGACTTGACCGGTCTTGTGGTAACCGCCAGCTTCGAAGACGGAACATCCAAGCCGGTAAGCGATTATGAGCTCGACGTGAAGGACGGCGCGCTGGTGCAGAAGAGCGGCACCATCACGGCAACAGTCAGCTACGCCGGATTTACCGAGAAGTTCGCTCTCAAGGCCACGCTGCCGGACAGCATCGTCTACACGGTCAATGTGCCGGCGAACGTCATCGTCAACAGCAAAGATAAGGAAACGCCGGTTAAATTCACGCTTGACGCGCAGAATTATGCCGGACTGCAAGGCTTCAACGCCACGGTTAAATACGACGCGGATCTGACGTTCGTCGGCGCAGTCGGCAAGTCCGGCATATCGGTCGTCGACGCGAAGAACGACACGAGCAAGAAGGAAATTCACCTCGCCGTTGCCAAGCTCGGTTCTCCGATCGCCGCAGGCGAGAATCTGCTCAACCTGCTCGATCTGAATTTCACGGTTCCCGTAGGCTATGTCGGCGACGTGAGCGCTGAAGTGACCATCGACTTTGCGAGCAACGGCAAGAACGAAATGGCCGTGACCCCGCTCAATAACAAAGCAACGGTCGCGGTAGGTTCCTATATGGTTTTGACCTACGATATCAACAATGATAAGGTCGTCGATTGGAACGACTTCTATGCCATAGCAGGCTATTATGGCGCATCGAGCCTCGACAGCAACTGGCGCGAAAACGCGTATCGCGGCGATTACAGCGGGGACGGCAAGATTGGCATTGATGATCTGCTGCTCTTCATTCAGGTACTGAACGATAACAACATCGGTTTCTAAAAGTAAGACCCGTCAACTCTATGAAGGACAGATCGTGCGAGGCGTCGGAAGCACTCTGCTTCTGACGTCTCTGGCACGCTTGGGAGGAAAATGCCATGAGCGTTTTGGGGAAATTGCGCCATGTTTTATTGATTTCATCTTCGCTGGTCCTCCTGCTTGGCATCTTCGCCCTGCCGGTGCGCGCTGCCATCCCCGTGAGTGCGGAGAATTCCGCCATCCCGGTGAATGTGGAGTCAGCCCTGAATGAAATCACGATCATCATTTCGCTTGCAGAGAAGGAGAAGTATGCCGGCGTGGAGATGTCCGTCGAACTTTCGGACGGCTTGACGTATCTCAGCCATGAGATGGATGCGGGCTTTACGGGCTTGTATCAATACAACGGCACCCGGCATCTGATCGGCGGCATGACGACCGAAGGGAAGAATGCTTTCTCCGGCAAGGTCGAAGTTTGTGTGTTGAAAGTCCGCTATACGGGCAATGAGAGCGAGACTATCTCGATCACCCCGGCAGTGACCCGCTATGACAGCGCGGGCAAGCCGGTGTCCACGCCGAAGAAAGTGCAGACCGTCCAGATCTCCCGCCCGGTCGGCGAATCGGGCGGAGACGCCTCTATCGGTTCGAGTACTGGCACCGGGCGTCCAATTATCCTCGACCAGGACAACCCGGACCTGGAAGTATCGATCGACGCGGATGATCTGACCGCTTCTTCTACCAGCTTCACGGACATCGGCGGACATTGGGCAGAAGGCTACATCCGTTCGTTAGAAGCGCAGAAATACGTAACCGGTGTCGGCAACGGCAGGTTCAACCCCAATGCGGTCCTCACCCGCGCGCAATACGTGCAAATGCTCTACAACGCGTTCGGTGGCGGTGCTCAGCTGGGCGGCAGCTTGGCGTTCAATGACGCCGTGCCGGGCCAATGGTATAGCAATGCCATCGCTTGGGCGCAGGTCAACGACATCGTCGGTGGCTACAATGACAAACGGTTTGGTCCGAACGATCCGATTAAGCGGCAGGATATCATGGTCATTACGGAGCGATTGGCGACCGCGAACAACATTTACCTGAAGACAGGTAAACAGATCATCACGTTCTCGGACGATCGTTTGATCTCCGGCTATGCAAGAGAAGCAGTGTATGCCATGCAGGACGCGACCATTGTGGCCGGCAAGGCAAATAATATGTTTGATCCACTCGGCAACGCCACTCGCGCCGAAGCGGCGAAGATGCTCTACTTGATTCTACACAAAGCAGACAAGATTGATCCGGCATACGAAATTCGTACTTAATGATGCCCTAACAATCCCCGGCCACTAATGGCCGGGGATGTATTGGTTTGGATAGAGGTGCTTATACAGAAATCAACGACGTGGAACCGACAGGGATTAATGCTCATTTAACTCATCATCTCCTATGCTACAATGATAAACATAGTATGCTAGGATCCGAATACCCATTAGGGGGTGCTCTAAGTTTGTCGGCGTTGCGAAGATATTGGGAGTCGCGCACGTTCAAGAAAAAAATGATTCTGACGTTCATGCCGCTTGTGCTTTTTCCAATGCTGTTCCTGACTGTGTTATCCAGTTGGATCTATAGCAATCAAATGAGAAAGAGCATGGAGAGCAACGTGAATAACACGGTCCAGTTGGTCAATAACCATTTGGACACGTACCTGGACGAGCTTACCCGGCTGTCCGTTCTGCCCTACTACAACAGCGCGATTTTGAACATCATGCAGGAAACGGGAACCATCAGCGATACGGATTTTAAACAGATTCAAAGCCTGCTGACCCAAGCGATCCGTAATCCTCGTGAAGATTTGCAAAGCGTTTCCATTTACCGAAGAGACGGGCAGGTGTTCTCCAGCTCTATCTACAACGCGGACATCAACTACGCGTATGATTTTAAGAACTCACCTTGGTATAAGAAAGCGATCGCGGCGAACGGCAAAGTCGTCTTCACCGGTAAAATAAACGATACGCGAATTGCGAACCGGCCGGAACCGGCTTTCTCGGTCGTCCGCGCGATCAAAATTTACAATGGGCCGATACTCGGGGTTATTATCATCGATGTGAATTTCACAGGACTTGAAAGCGTCTTCAAGCGCGTGGAACTGGGCGAGGATTCGAACATTATCGTATTGGACGACCGGCAGCAGATCATTTACAGCAAGAACGACCGGTACGTTCACCTGCAGCCGAGATTGACCGCCTTGACCGACCAAGTGCAAGACATAAAGGCCGGCACCGAATCCTTGATCGTCAATCATATTGATTCGGCCAATACAGGGTGGAAAATCGTGGGGATCGTCTCCGAAGCCGAGATGAACAAAGGGACGGCGATTCTTTACAAATCGATCCTTACGGTATCGGCCATTCTATTTCTCGTTATCGTCATCGTATCCGTACTGTTCTCCGACACGATCACGAAACCGTTGAAAGCGCTTCGATCTTTAATGGGGAAAGTGGAGAAGGGCGACTTCAACGTCTCCTATCAAGCGCTGAACGGCAACCTGGAGATGAGCCTGGTCGGACGGGCGTTCAATAAAATGAACCAGAAAATCGATGAGCTGATCAATCAGGTGCTGGAAATCCGCTTCAAGCAAAAGGAGGCGGAGCTGAACACGCTCAAGCTGCAAATCCGGCCGCATTTTCTGTTCAACAACCTGGAGGCGATTCGGGCGTTGGCGGAAATGGGGGATCGCAAGGGGATCGTGGAGATCACTTCGGCACTCGGGGGCATGCTGCGATACAGTCTGAACAAACAAGACTCGAAAGTCGAGCTTCGCGACGAGATCCGGCAGATTCAGAATTATTTGCGCATCGAGCAGATCCGCTCGGGAGACGCGCTGGTCGTCGAATACGACCTCGACGAGGCGCTCCTTACGTGCATGACGATCCCGATTCTGCTTCAGCCAGTCGTCGAGAACTGCATCCATCACGGCTTCGACCAGTCGATTGGGCCGAAGATGATCCGGATTGCGGTTCAACCGTATGAGGACGGGATCCGGATCACGGTAGCGGATAGCGGTACGGGTATGGCACCGGGCGAGCTGTCCAAGCTGCTTGCTTATTTGGCGGATGAGACGAACGAACTGACGTTCAGTACCTCCGGAATCGGACTGAAAAACCTGCATGCCCGGATTCAATTGGAGTACGGGACGCTGTATGGATTAACGCTGTTAAGCGGGGACGGGGCGGGTATGACGGTTCAAATCCGAATTCCGCGCATGGAACTGCGCACTAATAGCCGATAGAAAGGGGAGCTAAATGCATGCTGCGCTTATTGATTGTTGATGACGAATGGCTGATTCGAAAAGGCATCGTGCGTATGGTGGAGCGATTAAGCGCTGAGTGGACGATCGAAGAAGCGGCGAACGGAGTAGAAGCGATCGATCGGATTAAGCAAGGGGCGTTCGATTTGATCTTTTGCGATATCAAGATGCCCGGACGGGACGGTATCGATACGTTGGATGAGCTGACGCGGTTGGGATACCGAATTCCGGTTGTCTTCCTGACCGGGTACGACGAATTCGCACTGATGCAAAGTGCGCTGCGCCTGAGGGCGTACGATTATTTGCTGAAGCCGGTTCACGATAACGATATCCTTGCCGTGTTCGCGAATTTCAAGAAGGATTTTCTGAGCATCACCATGCGTTCCGACGCGCAGCATGCCAAGCTTCAGCAATTCGAATTCCACTTGCTGAACGCGCTGGAAGCCTTCGACGCCGAACGGGTTGCCGGCTCAATCGCTGAGGGTCAGGTACTGTTAGGCGGGCGTATGACCATGTCGGAGTACGTGGATGAGATTCGCCGCATCGCAAACCACTTCTTCAGCAAACACCGGATCCACGGGTTCGATAAGGATTTGCGCTTAACCTCGAACGACGTGAGTAATTTATCTGCCGTCCAGCATGCGATCCGCATCCGGTTCACGCATATCAAAGGTGTGGAAGCGAAGGAAAGCAGCGACAATAAAATCATTCGATTGGTGAAAGACTATATCAAGAAGCATTTGCAGCATCCGCTCACGCTCGCGGAAGTAGCGGACTACGTGCATTTCAATCCTACTTATTTCAGTGAATATTTTAAGGAGAAGAGCGGCGAAACCTTCATTCAGTACGTGACCCGGATGAAGATTGAACAAGCCAAAACCATGCTGGCAGATCCTACCCTCAAGATCACGTACGTATCCGAATATTTGGGTTACAAGGACCCGAGGTCCTTCAGCAAAATGTTCAAAATCTTCCTTGGCATGACACCGACTGAATACCGTAACCTACAGACTTGACCCGCCAAACGAATAATTGAACGCAGCCTTCCGGACGGGACCCGAGGGCTGTTTGTTGTCTTGCGGCCGTAGGTGAATTGCCGAAGAATAGTTCCCTTTTCCGAAAGTTAAATCGTTTTCAAAGACTCGGGCCATCGCTAAAATGAAGCGTAGATGGTCGCGACATCGAATCTATCGACGGGGGTTTACCAGCATGAAACGAAATAAATATTTGCTGCTAGGCGCACTTGTTACCGTTTTCAGCACCGGCTTATTGACCGCTTGTTCATCGAACGACGCGGATCCCGGTCAAGCTTCTAACACGAATTCCGCAGACGCGAATACTAACGCCGAAACCAACGCCAACACCAACACGAAGACCGGTGCGGACTCCGATAAGCCCGTCACGCTCAATTTCTTTGACTGGACTGACGAGCAGCCTTACATGGATCAAATATTAAGCGCTTTCCAGCAGAAATATCCAAACATTAAAGTCAATGCCAGTTACGTGCCGAGCAGCGACTACATCCAGAAAATTCTCGTAAATCTATCGACAGGCGGCGGCGACATGGACGTATTCGCCACGCAATCCACCTCCAATCTTGCGGAATACGTATCCAAACAAGTGCTCGAGCCGCTGGATGATATCACAGGCTCGCCGGATCTTGCCGGTATCAGCGATCCGATCGGGCAGCTTAAATACGACGACCATATCTTTGGTCTTCCGTACCGGACCAGCAAATGGGTGCTCTATTACAACAAAGATCTGTTCGATAAAGCCGGAATCACCTATCCGGATGGCTCCTGGACATGGAATCAATATGAAGACGCTGCCAAAAAGCTGACGAGCGGGAGTGGTCAAAACAAGACATACGGCTCCATGAGCTATCAATCCGACAATACCTGGTGGCGTGTACTGGCTAATATCGAGGGTGCGAATAATCCGCTGAACTCCGAGGAGCTGCCGAAATTCAAGCAGGTGATGGAGTACTACTATAATCTGACCTACACGGATGGAGCACAGCAACCGTTCGGAGAACTCGTCGGCAACGCGGGTGCCGATTACGCGGGACGATTCCTGCAGGGAACCACTGCCATGATGTGGAACGGTGACTGGGCTGTCCAGCAACTGAACGACGCCATTCAGCAGAAAGGCGTGAAGCTGAACTACGACATCGCTCCGCTTCCGCACTGGCAGGATTCGGAACCGGCCACGACGGGCTCCTTTGCCGTCGTCATGGTAAACAAGGAAACGGACAACATGGATGCTTCGAAGAAGCTTGCAACCTTCATCGCTTCCGAGGAAGCGGCCAAAATCATTGCAGGAAACGGGCTGCTGACGCCATGGAGCTCCGATGCCGTGAAGCAGGCATTCCTCACTAAAGTGACGACGCCGGAACATGCAGGCATCTTCTCCGACAATACCAAGGTGGTGAGCCAAGTGCCGATGGATGCGCTTTACAATCAAGGCATGAACATTATGAAGGAAGAGTCTTCCCTTTATCTACTGAAGAAACAGTCGCTCGATAAGACGATGCAGAATATCCAGGATCGCATCAAGAAAGAAGTCAAGTGATAAGCTAAATTGCTGCGCAGGCTCCCTGCCCGGCCGCGGGCGGGGAGCTTTACTAAGCCGCATCCATACGGGGAAGAGAGGGAAAACATGCTCCGCTTCAAACAATACAGTATTGCGTACTTGTTCCTGGCGCCGAGTCTGATCGGTTTGCTCGTGTTTATCTTATATCCGATACTCGATTCGCTCTATTTGAGCTTTACGAAGTGGGACGGACTTACGCCGATTAAGTTCATTGGATTGGATAACTATCGGGATTTGCTGACGGACGAGACGTTCGGCATTTCATTGCGAAATAATATCTATTACACGGCCGTCACCGTACCGCTTACCATTGTGCTTTCGATTCTGCTCGCGCTTGTAATGAATGTTAAAGTGCGGGGGATTAAAGCGTTCCGCGTCCTCTATTTCTTTCCGAATATTACGGCTTCCATCGCCGTCGGCATTATTTGGGCCGCGATGTTCACGCAGTATGGGCCGATTAATACGATTTTGCGTTTCTTCGGTGTCAGCGATCCGCCGATTTGGCTGGCTTCAACCTCTTTGGCGCTGCCAGCGGTTATGATGGTCAGCATCTGGAAAAGCGTTGGATACAGTGCCGTCATTCTGTTCGCCGGGCTGCAGGGCGTGCCCCGTCAACTGTATGAAGCAGCCGAGCTCGACGGAGCGAACCGGTTTAAACAATTCCTGCATGTGACGCTCCCAGGTTTGTCGCCGGTTATTTTCTTCAGCACGGTGACAGGGATTATCGGCTCGTTCCAGGTCTTCGATACGGTCATGGCGATGACGCAAGGCGGCCCGGGAAGATCGACGAACGTGCTCGTCTACTACATTTACAACACGGCCTTCCAGAACTATCGCTTCGGAGCGGCCTCGGCAATGTCCTACGTCTTGTTCGTGATTATACTGATCCTGACGCTGATTCAGCTGAGAGTCCAAAAGCGTTGGGTCACCTACTAGAGAAAGGAGCGCCATATTGTGGAGCTGATAGCGAGCAATAATTCCAAGACGGCCGGCCTTGGCAGGAAACAGGTTCTCAAGAACACGTGGACGTATATCTTGCTTCTGCTTGTATGCATCGTTACCGTGCTGCCCTTTGTATGGATGCTGTCGGGCTCGCTTAAAAATCAGGCGACGATCTTCCAGCATTCCATGCAGCTCATTCCCGCGAAGGCGTTATGGTCGAACTATGGCGACGTGTGGAAAAAAATCCCTTTTGGGACGTTCTATTGGAACACAATCAAAATATCGGTCCTATCAACAGCCGGATCGCTCATCTCCGCATCGCTTGCGGCGTATGCCTTCGCAAAGCTGAAATTTCCGGGGAGCAACAAATTGTTTATGCTCTATCTGGCGACGATGATGATTCCAGGACAGGCAATTATGATTCCGCAATTCCGAATCATGAATAATCTGCACCTTGTGAATACGCACTGGGCATTAATCCTCCTCCATTTATTCAGCCCGTACGGCGTGTTTCTGCTGCGGCAATTTTTCATTCAGCTGCCGCATGACTTGAATGAGTCCGCCCGCATCGACGGCTGCTCGGAATTAGGGATCTTCTTCCGGATCGTGCTGCCTCTGGCCAAGCCGGCGCTCGTGACGCTCGGTATATTCAGCCTTCTCGGTTCATGGAATGATTTTCTCCAGCCCTTGATTTACTTGAGCAAAGAAAAGCTGTACACGATTCAAATGGGAATCCGCTATTTTCAGCAGGTGAACGGGACGGATTATCCGCTGATTTTGGCCGCAACGACCATGTCCCTTGTACCGATCATCCTTGTCTATTTGTTCGCCCAGCGGTACTTCATCGAAGGAATCGCCGTGACCGGCACCAAAGGCTAAGCGCAGAAAAGGAGAAGCTAATCCGTGAATCAGAAAATATTGTTTAACGACGGCTGGGACTTTGCCAAAAGCGGGCTGGATGCCGCGAATTGGGCCGGATTGACGTTCGAACCGGTGGATCTCCCCCATGATTGGCTCATCTATGACGCGTCGAACCTGTACGAGAACGGCATCGGATGGTACCGCAAGCGGTATGAGCGCGTGAATGACGCGAACAGGGTCCTGTTAAGCTTCGACGGCGTTTATATGGATTCTACGCTCTACGTGAACGGTCAATGGATTGGGGAATGGAAATACGGATATTCCTCGTTCGAGCATGATATCACGGACGCGCTCGTGGAGGGTGGTAACGAAATTCTGCTGAAGGTCGTGCACCAAAGCCCGAACAGCCGGTGGTACTCGGGCGCCGGCATCTATCGAAACGTCTGGCTGAAGACAAGAGCGCGCAATCATATCGCGACGGACGGCGTCTATATTGCCATGAGACGTGCAGGAGATCATTGGCTGGTCGAGGTCGAGACCGAATTGAATCTGTTCGAAGACGCACGGCTCACCCATACGATTCTGTACAAAGACGAAGCGATAGCTGCTGTCACTGGGCTTATTGCAGCGGAACGGGAACCGATCGTTCATGATCGTCAGACGCTGCAGGTTGCCGATCCGCTGTTATGGAGTACGGCTGAGCCGCATCTGTACCGACTCGTAACCGAGCTTCAACTGGTCGCGTCTGAGAACCAAGACGAGAACATTGAGCCGGCGGTCATCGAGGCCGTCGAACAACGAATCGGGTTCCGGGAGATTGCGCGAACCCCCGATCAAGGGTTCCGCTTAAACGGCCGGCGCATGAAGTTGAACGGCGTCTGCGAGCATCACGATCTCGGGGCATTGGGGGCGGCGTTCAACAAGGAAGCGCTGCGCCGACGGTTTGGGATCCTGAAGGACATGGGCGTCAATGCGATCCGCACGGCCCACAACATGCCGGCGCCGGAACTGATGGATTTGGCGGACGAGATGGGCTTCCTCGTTGTCTCGGAAGCCTTCGACATGTGGGAGCGGCCGAAGACCCGCTACGATTACGCGCGTTTCTTCCGGGACTGGGCGCGGCTCGATGTACGGAGCTGGGTCAGACGGGACCGTAATCGTCCGAGCCTGCTGATGTGGAGCATCGGGAACGAGATCTATGATACCCATGCCGATGAGAAAGGGCAGGCGCTCACGCGCATGCTGATGGACGAAGTACGCAAGCACGATCCGCTGGGCAACGCCTGCGTGACGATCGGCTCGAATTACATGCCGTGGGAGAACGCGCAGCGCTGCGCGGAAATCGTGAAGGTCGTCGGCTATAATTACGCCGAGAAGTATTACGCTGCTCATCATGCGGCGCATCCGGATTGGATCATCTACGGCAGCGAGACCGCCTCCGTCGTCCAAAGTCGGGGCATCTACCATTTTCCGTTCGACAAATCCATCCTGGCGGACGACGACGAGCAGTGCTCCGCGCTCGGCAACAGTGCGACGAGCTGGGGGGCTAAGTCGGCGGAAGCCTGCATTCTCGCGGAGCGCGATATGCCGTTCTCGCTTGGCCAATTCATCTGGACCGGGTTTGATTATATCGGCGAACCGACGCCGTACCATACGAAGAATTCGTACTTCGGCCAGATCGACACGGCCACGTTCAAGAAGGATTCCTATTTTGTCTACCAAGCAGCTTGGACGGATTACAAGACGAGTCCGATGGTTCATATATTCCCGTACTGGGATTTCAATCCGGGCCAGATGGTCGACGTTCGGGTATGCTCGAATGCGCCGAAGATCGAATTGTTCTGCAATGGCGTCTCGAAGGGAACCTTCGATATCGATCATGCGCATGGCACGCAGCTGGTCGGCTGGTGGAAGCTTCCGTACGAAGCAGGGGAATTAAAGGCGATCGCCTATGACGAGGACGGCCATGTTATTGCAAGTGAGGTGAAGCAATCCTTTGGAGATGCGAAGGCGATTCGGCTGCAGGCGGACAAGGATACGCTTCGCGCCGATGGCACGGACTTGATCTTCGTGGAGATCGGCATGTCGGACGAAGCCGGCCATTCGGTCGAGAATGCCAACAACCGCGTGCTCGTCGAGGTGACGGGAGCTGGCCGCCTGCTCGGTCTCGATAATGGAGACAGCACCGATTACGACCCCTACAAGGGTGTAAGCCGGCGGTTATTCAGCGGCAAACTTATGGCGATCATTGGGGCAACGAAGGTTCCGGGAAAACTTCGGATCGACGTTTCCTCTGAAGGTATGGAAGACCGATCGGCGGAATTCGAGTCGCTTCCGGCCGATGCGGAAGCCTTGCAGGGAATCGCGGCGACCGCGAGCAACCGTGCACTTCCAGGCGTTATGGGCAGCCTGCGGGAAATTCCTCTGCGAAAGATGGAGCTCCTCTGCACGAACGGACAGATGTTCGATGCCACAAGAAGAGAGATGACGGTGCGCGCGAAGCTGTACCCTGCGGATACGTCGTATCCGGACGTAGAGTGGCGAGTCGTGAACGAGACCGGCATTACGTCCAACATCGCCACGGTCGAAGCGAATGGACTCGAAGCGAAGATTACCGCGCTTGGCGACGGGGAATTCCGTGTTCGCTGCATGAGCAAGAACGGCACGGACAAGACGAAGCTCATCTCCCAGTTGGAATTTACGGCGGTCGGACTCGGCACGGCGTATAAAGATCCGTACGGGTTCGTCTCCGCAGGGCTGTACGATTACAGCAAAGGCGAAGTCGGGAACGGCAATGAAAGAGGCGTAGCAACCAGCAGGGACGGCGAGACACAAGTGGGCTTCCGCGATCTCGACTTTGGCTCGTACGGCTCGGACAGCATCACCATTCCGATCTTCGCCCTAAGCAGCGAGCCATACGAGATGCAGATATGGGAAGGCATGCCCGGCGAAGCAAACAGCGAGCTGCTCGCGGATGTGATCTACCAGAAGGAATCCAAATGGAATGTGTACCAGGAAGAGACGTATACACTGTCCAAACGGCTTCGCGGCATCGCGTCGATTTGTTTCGTTCTCCGGAAGAAGGTGCATATTAAAGGGTTTACGTTCGAAGCTCGGAACAGAGTCTTCGGGCGCATCGGCGCCGCGGAATGCGACCGCATATACGGGGATTTGTTCACGATCGCGGAGCATGGCGTGGAAGGAATCGGGAACAATGTATCCCTGGTCTTCGACGAGATGGATTTTACGTCCGATGGGGCATCGAAGCTCGTCATCCTGGGCCATTCGCCGATCGCCAGCAATTCGATCCATGTCCGGTTCCAGGGCCAGGACGGCGAAAGCGTGCAGCTGATCGAATTCACGCGGTCCGCCGGCTATGAAGAACGCGTCTTCGAGCTGACGCCCGTCGCCGGGAAACAAGACGTCACCTTCGTGTTCTTGCCGGGCAGCCAATTCGATTTTGGCTGGTTCCAATTTGTGAAATAAGGCGAAGCAGCATTCTAATAAAAAGTAGGCGAGACTGAATATGAAAATGGTGTTCCGCTGGTTTGGAGAAGGCAACGATACCGTGACGTTGAAGCAAATCAGACAGATTCCCGGGGTGGAGGGGATCGTCTGGGCGCTGCACGACGTTCCGGCGGGCGATGAATGGCCAATGGATAAGATTCTGGAGATCACGCAAGCCGCCAATCGAGCCGGTTTGCATACGAAGGTCGTTGAAAGTGTCAACATACACGAAGCTATCAAGCTGGGGTTGCCGAGTCGCGACCGCTATATCGACAATTACAAAAAGACGATTGCCAAATTGGCGCAGGTCGGCGTAAAGGTCATCTGCTATAATTTCATGCCGGTATTCGATTGGGTGCGCACCGATCTTCACAAAGAAATGGAAGATGGGTCCACGGCTTTGTTCTATGAGCATCAGAAGGTGGATATTATGAATCCCTTGGAACAAGCGGAATGCATTAACGCGAATAAAAGCTTCACGATGCCGGGCTGGGAGCCGGAGCGAATGGCGCGCTTGACCGAACTTTTCGAAGCCTATCGAGGCATCACGGAAGAGCAGCTGTGGTCGAACGCCGGCTATTTTCTGAATGAGATCATTCCATTCGCTGCCCGGCACGACATTGTCATGGCCATACATCCGGACGACCCACCGTGGCCGATCTTCGGATTGCCGCGATTAATGACGAATCAAGCGAACATTCGGCGCTACCTCGGGCTCGTGGACAGTCCCTATAACGGGCTTACGATGTGCAGCGGATCGCTCGGGGCTAACCCGGCTAACGACATCGTCTCCATCGTGAACGAGTTCGCGGACCGGATCCCGTTCGCGCATATCCGGAACGTGCGCGTGTACGAGAACGGCGATTTTATCGAAACTTCGCATCGTACGAGCGACGGAACCGTGGATATCACCGGCATCGTCGGCGCTTTGGAGCGGACCGGCTTTGCGGGCTTCTGCCGTCCGGATCACGGGAGGCATATCTGGGACGAACAATGCAGACCTGGATACGGACTGTATGATCGCGCGCTTGGCATTATGTACTTATGGGGACTATGGGACGCTTCTCGGCGAAGAGAAAGGAAGGTCGAATCGTAATGCCGGATCTTGCACGATTTCCATCATTGAACGGCAAAATCGCCGTGATTACCGGCGGGGCGGGCGTATTATGCCGCGTCATGGCCATCGAGCTCGCCAGACAAGGCGCGCGGATCGCGATTTTGAACCGATCCCTCGATAAAGGGCAGGAGGTCGCGGATGCGATCTTGCAAGCCGGCGGAGAAGCAGTCGCTTTATCTTGCGACGTAACCGTTGAAGCGAGCGTCCGGCATGCCGCCGATGCGATCCTGGAGCTGCTGGGCCCGTGCGACATGCTGATCAACGGTGCCGGCGGGAACCATCCGAGCGCGAATACGACCAACGAGACGTTCCGGCTAGAGGATCTGTCCGCGCCGAACGTTCAATCCTTCTTCGATCTGAGCGTCGCGGGCTTTCGGGACGTGCTTGACCTGAACTTCGTCGGCACGCTGATTCCGACTCAACTCTTCGCCAAGCAGATGCTCAGCAGGCAAGGCGCGACGATCATTAATATCTCCTCCATGAGCGCGCCGTCCCCAATGACGAAAGTGCCGGCTTACAGCGCCGCCAAAGCGGCGATCGATAACTTCACGAAGTGGCTCGCGGTGCATTTGGCCGATAGCGGCATTCGCGTGAATGCGATTGCGCCGGGCTTCTTTCTGACCGCACAGAACAAAAAGCTGTTACTGAACGAGGACGGCACGCTTACCGAACGCTCCGGCAAAATCATCAGCCACACGCCGATGCGTCGCTTCGGCAAGCCGGAGGACCTGCTTGGCACGCTATTATGGCTGGCCGACGATACGCTGTCTGGATTCGTCACCGGTTCAACAATTCCCGTGGATGGGGGATTTATGGCTTATTCTGGCGTTTGAGTAATCGCTTCATCCGATTCCCAAGGAGGATACCCGCATGATAAAAGTTGCGATGATCGACACAGGATCGATTTCGAACGCACATATCGAAGCATACTTCATGTTCGGCAGTTGCTGCGAAGTCGTGCCCGTCGCCAGTATTTTCGTGGAGAAAGCGCAGCAGCAATTCGTGAATCACGGATTGCGTTATACCGCGCTGCTGCATGGAGATGTCGACTTGGTGTCCGTCTGCATGCCGCCTTCGGCTCACGCGGTCGTCCATCATGGAGAAAAGCAGCAGCTGATTTTCCAAGGCGTCAAAGCCAGGGTATCCACGCCGTGGAAGGTTACCGCCTCGTTTGCGCATTCGAATGGTTTTCCGTACGCCAACGATACGTTGATCGAAGAGATTCGGCAGTATTACGATTCGATTCCGGATGTCGTTAATGAAGGTCACGCTGGACAGATCGGTAATATGCTCATGGCGATCGAGTCGGTCTCGCCAGTCCAGATCGACGGCGAACAGGGAAGCTCGCGATGGAATTGATCATCGGCATCTATAAGGCGGACAGCCTCGGCCAGAACGTGACATTCCCTATCGGACCGGAAGCTCCCTTCTACACGAGCGGCGGGATGCAGCGAAACGCGATGCATTTCTACGAGCAGAAAGTGTCCGTTGACCATTTCGATAACAATACGATAGCGATCGGCAGCGATTACGCGAACCAAGAGCATTCCTTGAATGGGGGGTCCCGGCAATGACGACGGTTCAAGATGTCTTGAACAAGCTGACGGAGCCGGTCGGTCGGCTCGAACAAACGGTGGACGGGCTGGAATCCGGCGATCCGTCCTTAGTGGTGACGGGGATCGTGACCGCGTTCATGGCGACGCAGGAGGTGATCGAACAAGCGCTTGCTGTCGGTGCGAATCTGATTATTGCGCATGAGGGGACATTCTACAGTCACCGCGACAGAGGCGAATCCCTACGACATGATCCTGTTTACCGGCGCAAACGAGCGCTTATCGAGGAGTCCGGTATCGCGATCTACCGGTTTCACGATGGTTTGCATCGCTACCAGCCTGACGGCATTATGACAGGATTGCTTCAGGAATTGGGCTGGACCACCGATGTGATCGAACATCGTCCGACCGCGGCCATTGTCGCGATTCCGGCGATGACGGTACTTGAAGTCGCCGAATGGGCGAAACGCAAGCTGGACATTCCCTATGTGCGCGTTGTCGGGGACATATCCATGCCTTGCGCCCGTATTGGATTGTTGGCGGGGTACAGAGGAGGAGGCGACTTGTCCATCCCACTGTTCGAGCAAGCGAACGTGGACTTGGTCATTGCCGGCGAGGGACCGGAATGGGAAACGCCGGAATATGTGCGGGATGCCGTGCATCAGCGCAGACGGAAGGCTTTGATTATGCTCGGCCATGCCCAGAGCGAAGAACCCGGCATGAAGGGTTTGACTAAACGGATCGAAACCGGGTTTCCCGAGACTCCGGTTCGTTTTATTTCCGGAAAGCATGCCTTTCGATTGGTTTGATGTTTCGCGTTGATGATAACTAACAAGGTTTCAGGAGGAATTAGGAATGAGTACATCCGCATTATTTCATAACAAGAACGCTTATCGGGCCTGGCTCGGTTATCACCGAATAGCCCCGGGGGAGCGATATGATCAGTACAGGTTATACAGCCGCATCGTCCTAACGGAACAAGACGAAACGATTGGCACGGCAGCAGCCGAACTGTCCCGAGGGATCGAGGGACTCCTTGGCATCTCTGCCTCGCTGTCGGCCAATAGTGAAGGAGGTGCCTGCATCGTACTCGGAACCTTCGGTCGAAACCCGATGATCGATCAAATCTACCCCGTAGGCGCGCGTGCAGCGGTATGTGCGGAAGGGTATGTTATCAAAACGGACATGACCTTGCGTTGCATTGCAATAGGTGCATCTTCCTCAGCGGGCCTCATATACGGCGTATTCCACTTGCTTCGGCTCCTAAGCGCCGGCATCGATATCGACGCGTTGAATATCGCGGAGAATCCGGTAAACCGGCTGCGGATGATTAATCAATGGGACAATATGGACGGAAGCGTGGAACGGGGATATGCCGGACGGTCGATTTTTTTCGCGGACAACCGGATTACCGCGGATACGGAACGAGTTCGGGATTATGCGAGATTGCTCGCTTCATCCGGTATCAATGCCATTTCCATTAACAACGTGAACGTTCATCAAGTTGAGTCCATGCTGGTGACTGCGAAATTCCTGCCTGATGTTGCGAAGTTGGCCGGCATATTCCGTGCGTACGGCATCCGATTGTTTCTGAGCGTCAATTATGCCAGCCCACTTGAAATCGGCGGACTGCCTACGGCCGATCCGCTCGATGCCGCCGTTCGCGAATGGTGGCGCGCCCAAGCAGCCGAGGTATATACGGCGATTCCCGATTTCGGCGGTTTCCTGGTCAAAGCGGATTCGGAGAATCGGCCAGGACCTTTTACATACGGCCGCGATCACGCGGACGGGTCAAATATGCTGGCCGAAGCGCTCAAGCCATATGGCGGCGTCGTGATCTGGCGTTGTTTCGTATATAACTGCAAGCAGGATTGGCGCGATCGCAAAACGGACCGGGCGCGGGCGGCCTATGATCATTTCAAGCCCCTCGACGGAAAATTCATGGACAACGTCATTCTGCAGGTGAAGAACGGGCCGATCGACTTTCAAGTGCGGGAGCCAGTATCTCCATTGCTTGGCGCGATGGAAGCGACGAACCAGATGATCGAGTTCCAGATTACGCAGGAATATACCGGCCAGCAGCGGCATGTCTGCTATCTTGTTCCGCAGTGGAAGGAAGTCCTCGACTTCGATACGTTGATCAAGGGCGAAGGCTCCAGTATCAAACGCATCGTCGACGGCTCTTTTCACGGTAACCCGCAAAGCGGCTTCGCCGCCGTCTCCAATATCGGCAATGACGAAAATTGGACAGGGCATCTGCTGGCGCAAGCGAACTTGTACGGGTACGGTCGGCTGGCCTGGAATCCGGAGCTGTCCGCCGAAACAATCGCCGAAGAATGGATACGCTTGACTTTCGGCGGTGATGAACGGCTTGTTCATACGGTCCGGGATATCTTGATGGATTCATTGGGTATCTACGAGTCCTACACGGCACCGCTCGGGATAGGTTTCATGGTCAATCCCGATCATCATTACGGGCCTAATGTGGACGGGTACGAGTATTCAATGTGGGGCACCTATCATTTCGCCGATTGCCATGGCATCGGCGTGGATCGGACGAATGCATCCGGCACGGGCTACGCCGCCCAGTATGCCGGCGCGAATTTCGAGCGGTACGAGTCGTCGGCGAGCTGTCCGGACGAGCTGCTGCTATTCTTCCATCACGTCCCATATACGCATCGTCTTCAATCCGGCAAGACAGTCATTCAATCGATTTACGACACGCATTTCGAAGGCGCGGAACGGGCCGAGAGCTTGAAAGCGTCTTGGGACCTCCTCGAGGGCAGTATGGAACAGGAGCTGCATCGGCAGGTAAGGGACCGTCTCGCGGAGCAGGCCGAGCATGCGAAGGAGTGGCGCGACCGGATCAATACCTATTTCTTCCGTAAAAGCGGTATCGCCGATCAAGCAAGAAGACGCATCTATTAACTTGTATCACTTTGGGAAGAAGTGCCGAAAAGTCGTTCTAAAATATTTCACCCATTCCTTGCTGTTTTGCTGCACGTGTTGTGTTACAACGCGCCTGTTTTTGTGCATTCTTTCAGCATCGGGCACGAAGAACAGATTCGGGGGTTAGACTTGTACTGGTGGGAGCCTTCATGGTATGTGGTCGAATACGTTAATTCGTGTTTCTGCGGGTAAATTTAGGCGTTACAATTTAGTATCATATTTAAATCGCCATTTTGCAATTGTTGCAAAGTCGTTAGCAGTCAATCATGAACTCCTACGGTTAATTAAGGGTATGGATTTAATTTGAAAGACGATTTATCTTTCATAAAGTAGGCTAAGTCCTTGATATTCAAGGGCTTCTTCGCTTTGGAGCATAAGTTTGCCACTGTAATTTTGAAGCATAAGCATACCTAGACTCCGAACTTATGGGTTAAGTAACACAAGTCTAAACCCAGATGGAAGACATAAAGGTTTCCCATCACGGCAGCAAGACATCGACCTTCGTCGAATTGAGTTGCCGATTCAAACACTTCCGTTTCAACATCGGGTTGTGTTCACAATGTCAAAAAATTCGACAATACGGGCGAAGGACTCGAGGACCTGATTTCCATCGGAACGATCGGGCTGATCAAGGCCATCGAGAGCTTCCAAACGGGAAAAGGCACGAAGCTCGCGACGTTCGCGGCGCGCTGCATCGAGAACGAAATTCTGATGCATCTCCGGTCGCTCAAGAAAACGCGAAAGGACGTATCGCTGCACGATCCGATCGGAACGGACAAAGAAGGCAACGAAATTACGCTCATCGATATCCTCGGGACGGAAGCCGACGAGGTCGCGGACCGGGTTCAATTGAAGATTGAAAAGAGTAAAATCTATAAAAATTTAGATATATTGGATGATCGCGAGAAGGAAGTCGTGGTCGGTCGGTTCGGCCTTATCACCGGCGGGGAAGAACGGACGCAGCGTGAGATCGCGAAGGAGCTCGGCATCAGCCGCTCGTACGTGTCGCGGATCGAGAAGCGGGCGCTGATGAAGCTGTATCATGAGTTTTATAAGGTGAAGAAATGAACGTCAGAAGTGGTTCTTCCAAAGGATCAACAATTTTTATGTTAAAAGGGACAAATTAAGCCTACAGGGGACTCGCAATAGAGCGATGTCTCCTTTTTTCGGTACCGATTGTTTACGCGTTTTTTAGCAAGCGGCCGATTCCATATGCAATCTCGGAATAGAAATTCTCGCACATTGTTCGCCTATACTGAAGCGCGCCTTTAACGGCGGACAGGATCGTAATCGCCAATGCGCGCGTATCGATTGCGGGATCCGTCATTTTCACGGCTACGATTTCATTGAGGATCGAAAGTTCCAATTGACAGATCGCTTGGATTTTCTGCTTCAGCGCTTCCGGCAGCTGTCCGTAGTCAGCCTGCAAGGAAGATACCGGGCAAATATCCTGCTCCGCGTACCGCTCGGTTTGCAGGTAACAAAAGAGATCAGCTTTTCCTCTGCCGCTTCGGCGATCGTTTAATAAACGCCATAAATTCGTTCAGCCGTTGGTAAAGCTATCGGTTACGGCAAGACCAAGGTCTTCCTTCTTTTCGAAATGATAGTGAATGCCGGCTTTCGAAACTCCGAAATGTTTAGAGATATCGTCGCCAAACGAGTGTCCGGGTTTAATAGATTATATTAACGGATTTTTAATGTTAGAAATATTGACATAGAAATAGTGAGTAGCTATACTCAAGTAGTTGCATTTGAACTTACCGGCCGGTTAGTCAGTAACAGAACAAAAGGATTCCACACCAAGAAGGAGCCTACAAGAAGATGAGTAATCAAAGCAAAGCAGATGTGATGTACCGGAATCTCAACAAAGACAATACGTACTTATTTCTTAGCGATGTAAATTCAATCTTGGTAAGCGGCGAGGATACGAACGGAGAGTTTTGCGTCGTGCATTGTTCCGTTAAGAAAGATGATGGGCCTCCGCTGCATGTGCATGAGAAAGAAGATGAATCTTTTTATGTTCTGGATGGAGAAATCGAGATGACGCTCGGTAAGGAGACGATTTCGGTCAAAGCCGGCGAATACGTGTTCGCGCCTCGCGGCATTTCGCACACGTTCAAGGTGAAATCAGACAAAGCCAAGTTTCTGGTTACCGCCTATCCTGCGGGATTCGATTCTTTCGTGAAGGAACTAGGCGTTCCTTATGTGGAAGGGATGGAGGCTCATGTAGAGCCGCCTACTCCCGAAGCCATGCAGAATCTGCTGGCAGTTTCCAAAAAGTATCATATTACTTATCCCGGTCTTTAACCTAGAGCAAATATCCCAACTAAGGTTGCCTGGCGGTCATGACCGTGAATGAAAAATGGACTCGGTTAAACGGGCCAATTAACCAATAAGCCATGCTGTAATTGAATCAGTGAAGGAGCTCCAGGGTGGATATCGTAACGATCGTTTTGCAAGGTCTTTTAAGCTTAGTTTTTCTGTTGGCGGGATTCAGTAAAATCTCGGGTTCGAAAATGCAAATCGACGCGTTTAATCATTATAGATTGCCTCAATGGTTCCGTGTAGTTACGGGACTTATCCAATTGGTGGGAGTAGTGGCACTGGCAATCGGATTCTGGGAACCTAGCTGGACTGCGGCAGGAGTTTTGTTGTTAGGCGTTACGATGCTTGGCGGCATCCTCACGCACGTTCGCGTGAAAGATACGGTTCAACAAACGCTTCCCGCTATCGTATTAGCAGTACTCCTTGTCATTCTTTTCTTCATTTAATTGCCCGATTTAACCGCTTTTCCCGGTTTCTAACGAGCAACTATTCTCAGGAGAGGTACCTCTCTCCATAAGGTAGTCTTTTCTGTTACTTCTACTGGTTTAACGCGGGTCACGATTTCACATCAAGAAGGAGCCTACGCAACGATGAGTAATCAAAGCATAGCAGGTATGATGTACCGGAATATCAACAAAGACAATACGTACCTATTTCTTAGCGACGTAAATTCCATCTTGGTGAGCGGCGAGGATACGAATGGAGAGTTTTGCGTCGTGCATTGTTCCGTCAAGAAAGATGATGGGCCTCCGCTGCATTTGCATGAAAAGGAAGATGAATCTTTTTACGTTCTGGATGGAGAAATCGAGATGACGCTCGGTAAGGAGACGATTTCGGTGAAAGCCGGCGAATACGTGTTCGCGCCTCGCGGCATTCCGCACACGTTCAAGGTGAAATCAGACAAAGCCAAGTTTCTGGTTACCGCCTATCCTGCGGGATTCGATTCGTTCGTCAAGGAGCTAGGCGTTCCTTATGTGGAAGGCATGGAGGCTCATGTAGAGCCGCCTACTCCCGAAGCCATGCAGCATCTGCTAGCAGTTTCCAAAAAGTATCATATTACTTATCCGGGTCTTTAGTTGTTAGAGCAAATGTCCTGAATCAAGGCAGCCTGACGGCCAATACCCCGTGAATATAAAATGTACTCGGCCTGTTAAGCGATTTGTTCCTTTATGGGACTGTCAGCCACAGGCCGATGATCTTCAGCCTTGGGGATGAATCGGTAGATCGGTAACAATTAGAACGCGAGAAATCTTAACATATCATACAGCAACATGCTAGTGTACGAGAGTGAAGGCTATATCGATGTTCCTGGAGGGAAAGTTTGGTATATCCGAATGGGATCGGGAAGCAAGACGCCTCTTGTCGTCCTTCATGGAGGACCAGGAATCACGCATGATTCGTTAACGGTTCTTCAGGCTCTGGCCGATGAAAGGCCTGTTATTTTTTATGATCAGCTCGGCTCGGCTCGGGGAATTCAGATCGCCCCACCGATCCTTCCTTGTGGAATACAGAGCGGTTTGTAGATGAGTTAGACTGCCTATTGACTGAACTTCGTTTAAACGAGTTTCATCTCCTAGGACATTCGTGGGGAACCATGCTTGCCGCAGCCTATATACTGGACCGACAGCCAACCGGCATTCGCAGCGTCATTTTTTCGAGCCCGTGCCTTAGTGCTGAACGATGGAAAAAGGATGCTGACGTCCTTCTGTCAAGGATGTCTGAAGACGACCAGAGGATCATTGCTAATAGCGAGGCACAAGGCACAACCGATTCGGATGAATATAAGAAAGCGATAAACGAATATTACAAAAGACATCTCATTCGTATGGAACCGATACCATCCATTGTTACGGAGAGTCTGGCAAAAGGGAATACAGATGTTTATATGACCATGTGGGGACCTTCTGAATTCAGCCCGACTGGCAATTTGAAGACGTTTGATTGCACGCCTCACCTTCATAGGATCAACATTCCTTCAATTTTCGTATGCGGACGACATGACGAAGCTACGCCGGAATCGACGCGGTATTATCAATCTCTGGCACCCAACTCCGCTTTGCATATTTTCGAGAACAGCTCGCATAGCAGCTATTTAGAAGAGACAGATGAATATATAGCTGTAATAAGAAGGTTTCTAGCGGATAAATAGGTTGAAACGCCAGAATGAATGAAAGAAAATCATATTATAAGCGAGGACTAACCATGACCGCAATTCCTGAGAAGATCAAGCAAAACATGATTAATATAATGGAACAATTGGCCAATGTCTGCCCACGTATCGTTCTGGAACGGACGCCGCAGGCAATCCGAATCGAGTCTGACCTCTCTCATCCTTTGTACAACCGCGTCATTGCTTATCAAGCGGCGATGTCCGAAAACGCCTTGGACGATATTGGGAAGTTGGCGGATTATTATCGTGGAACCAAGGTCCCGTTCAGTTGGCTGACCTGGTCCCATGACGACGGCGTCGCCGATTTGACGCAGGCGCTGGAGGCGGTCGGGCTTGAAAAGGTCGAAGATATGTCCGGCATGTCGCTTTCGCTGAGCGATTGGACGTACAATGCACCCGCGATTCCAGGCTTCGTCATCGAACCGATCCAAGTTCCATCAGAAATGAAATGGTTCCAGGATATCGTACCGCCTGTATTTGAATTGACAGGAGAGGCAGGCGATGTCTTCGTGCAGATCTGTGAAGCTGCCGCTTTCGGCGAGAACGCCGTATTCCGGCATTATGTTGGCTTCTTGGACGGCGAGCCCGCCGGAGCAGTGACTGCTTTCCACGACGGGGAGACGATCGGGATTTACAACGTGGCCACGCTGGAAACCTATCGGCGTAGAGGCCTCGGAAGCGCATTGACGGCGCATGCCGTACGTGAAGGACAAGCTGCCGGCGGAAGGCTTGCCGTTCTGCAGGCGAGCAAGATGGCACAAGGTGTGTATCAGTCGATCGGTTTTAGCGACGATATCACGATCAGTGTCTACTTGGGGTAACATATTTCGGCGAGTCTCACGGCCCATAACCGAAACGTAACTCGGTCTGTTAAGCCATTTGTTCCTCGGTGGAACTAGTGGCCACAGTCCGGTGATTTTCAGTATCGGCTTCCATGAAAGACGAATACAAAGCCCTTCCAAGTCATGCCCATTCACTAATTGCGATCGTTGATACCGAACAACGCACAACTATGAACAACAGACGCAAGAGGCTACTTCATTGCATCCGATGATACGAATGGTCAAACCCTACGCGATACTAAGTACGCTGCTTTTGCTTTATTCCGTCTTATACGTGTCGCCTGCTTCGGCTGAAAATAAGGTTGCATCCGTCATGCCGACCGTAATGATCGAGGAAAACAACAGCACAGTAGGGGCTGTCGTTCATTTCTCGTCCAAAGGTTTGGAACCGAACGCGCCGGTCAAGCTGCAGTGGGAAACCGAGCAGGGCAGTTATGACACTCAAGGTATTTATAGCTTAATCGGCCCGTCCTACAAGCTTGAAGGGCATACGATGACGATGGGCACGACCGACAGTACGGGCAGCTGGAACGGAAGCTTTGCCGTGCCGAAAGGCTTCGGAGGCGACCATACGATTTACGTGCGCCAGAACAACAAAAAAGTTGCCCAAACGAACGTGTTCGTTGCTCCGACCTTCCGTTTGTTCCCGGAGTCCGGACCTGTCGGCTCGGAAATTACGGTACAGGCTGAGGGCATCAGCTACGCGACCATGGAGAGCAACTGGCAGTTGTCCTACGACAACAAGATGACGGGACTCATCTCCGCCGTGTCCACGAACGGGAGCGCGACCGCGAAGATACGAGCCGCTGGTCCCGCCGGCAAGCATTCGATCACCATCTGGCATGGTTATTTAGGTATGCCGTATATCAACTATACGGAAGCTCCGAATTCCTATCTGCCGGTGCCCAGCTTTACGTATACCGTTACGGATGAAGCGCCGATCGTCCGTAACGAAGTCGAAGCGCAGCCGATAGCCGCCGGGGGCGGCGTGCATATGCCGTCGCTAACGAACAAAGTAGGCGTCAAGGCGGCATTGAGCCGATCCATCGGCCATGTCGGGGATTCGGCGACGTTGAAGGCGAGCGGATTGCCCGCAGGCAAACAAGCGGATGTGGTCTGGCATACCATGGAGGGCAGCCGGATTACGGGATTGGGCTTCGCGGAGAAGACGAGATCGCTCGGAACGGCTCGCACGGATGGCAGCGGCAGTTTGAGCTATGCCTTTCCGATCCCGGACGATCTAGGAGGCGTGCCGCATCGGATCGAACTGAAGGTCGGAGGCCTTGCGTATGCGGAGGTATATCTGGCGATTGCGCCATCAATCACCAAAATCACGCCATCTTCCGGACCGGCAGGGACCGAGATGACCATCCAAATCAAAGGCGTCGGTTGGACGGAATACGACAACGCGTACTACCTGGACTACGATAATGCCTATCTGGGGTACATGTGCGGGTTCAACAGCCAGGGGACGGTAACGTTTACGGTTACGGCTACCGGCGAGCCCGGTTACCATATCCTCGATCTCTATCCGGGCATTTACCGGGGCAAGCAAGCCGATCCGGACGTATACCTCGCACCGCAGTTGACCTACGGCGCAGATCATCCGGGTTCGGCGATACCCGCTATTCGAATGGGCTTCACGCTTACCGAGTAGAGGTTGGTTATGCGGGAAGACGAATACGCGTACGTTGAGGGGAGAGTAAACGCGTTCCGGGATCAAGTTCTGGCCGTTCGAGATCATCATGGCCAGAATTTGGGCTGATTCATCACGTAGAGTGTAAAACAAAAAAGACTGCAAATGGCAGCCCTTACTTTGTTTGCTCTTACATTGTGTACTCTTGCTAGTTTTTTAAAAGACGATTGATTCCATACATGATATCGGGAATAAAATTGTCGCGCATTGCGCGGTTGTACTGCAGTGCTCCCTTGATTGCAGACAAGATTGTGATCGCCAAGGCGCGCGTATTAATGGCAGGATCAACGATTCCTTCAGCAACAATATCATCGATAATCGAAAGTTCTAATTCACCTATCTCTTGCAGTTTTTGTCTCATCGATTCCGGAAGCAGTTCAAAATCAGACTGTAAGGAAGAGGTCGGACATATGTCATACTCTGCAAACTGTCTGGATTGGGTAACGCAATAGTGAGTTAATTTCTCTTCAATCGACTGAGATGAAAGTTGAATAACAGACTTAAAGTCGACCAACCCTCGATAAAGTTGATCTATTACGGCAAGGCCTAGATCTTCCTTTTTCCCGAAATGATAGTGAATGCTTGCTTTTGTAAGGCTGAAATGTTTTGAAATCTCGTCAAAAGTAAAGTTCGCGTATCCTTTTTTTCGAATCAGCGATGCTGCCAGATCTATGATTTGCGTTTTTCTGTTTTCCATGTAGCAATTATTGCCTACTGGTATACAAGAGTCAAGTGCTATCTATATGAAATGTATCCAAAGAATCCCGTTAGAAATGAACTGAAAGAGGGAATATGCATGACTACATCTGATTTTCAAGCCTCCATGGGTGCACTGGCTACGCACGAGGTCGATATTGATGGTATCCGACAAGTGTATCATATTGCGGGGGAAGGACCGGTTTGTCTCGTTCATGCAGGAGGCCCTGGTTTTCATTGGGGCTACATGCGCATGCCGCTGTTGGAAAAATCCATGACCGTTATCTATTTGGAGCCCGTAGGCACAGGGAATTCCGATAACCTTCCTGACGGAGATTACAACATGTCGAAGTACGCCTACTTCGCACATAAAGTAGCCGAGCACGTAGGAGCGCATCAGCCATTTTTCCTGGGTCACTCGCATGGAGGTTTTGTAGGTCTTCAATTTGCACTTGATTATCCGGATGAACTCGGCGGACTTATCCTCTACAGCTCGGCTCCTTGCATGAATCAAGAACTTGGCATGGAGCAGGTTCAACAACTCGAGATTTTCACGCAGCGTTGGCCGGATCTTCCTGAAGCTCAGGATGCGAAGCAGTCATGGATGGATATGATTACGGGCAAAGCGACGGATAGAGAAGCGATCTTAAAAGTTTTAAGGCGCTTGATGCCTGCATTCTTCGGTAACTTTTGGAAACTTCCCGAAGGATTCAACGCGTGGCAGGAGGGATTGAATTTCTCCGTCGATCCGAATCGCAAGCCGTATATGTGGGATGTTCGCGCTGTCTTGGATACCATTCAAACCAACACCTTGATCCTCGTAGGCGAGTACGATTTTAACTGCGGACCGCGGTGGGCCGAGGAGATGGATGAGAAAATCCCGGCTTCGCAGCTCGTGATGTTCGAACAAGGCGGGCATATGAATCATGTGGAGACGCCCCAAGCGTTTGTAAAAGCAGTGAATGATTTTGTTTCCCAAACCTTAAAATAACGACTAAGTTACTCATGATTATAAAATGCGCTCTTTACATTAATAAATGAACCGCGCCCCTTTTAGTGAACATTTGAAACTTTAGTAGTTGAACAATGTCAATGACAAGGGGCGCGATACAACTTTTTAATGGTTGGAAGGGGATATGTCATGGTTACAATTCGAATAGCATCACATGCCGATACCGAGCAAATTAGAGAAGTTGCCTTCGAGACTTGGACATCGGCTTATCGAGAAAGCCTTTCAACGGATTTTATTAGTCAATATCTCAATAAGGCGTTTTCGATTTCGAATATACGCCAGATCATCGACGGCGATACGGACTTAGGGAAGTCATCGTTTCTAGTGGCTGAAAACTCTAACCGTATAGTAGGTTATGCGCAATTAATCCAACTAAGTAAAGCTGAATATGAACTATATAGAATTTATATAAAACCGGAATCGCAAAAACAAGGAATCGGTACAACGTTTTTAAGTGAATTTTTTGGAATGATGCAATCGGGGAATACTTTAACCGTTATTGTCAAAAAGGATAATGAAATAGGAAGAGCATTCTATGCAAAGAATGGCTTTAAGGAAATTGAAGAGCGTACGTTAACGCTTGAAGGTAAGCAAATGGCCGTTATAAAATACGAATTAATAATAAAATGATTACGTAATCCGCCATTCAAAAGTTTGCCTTCAATCATCGCGGTCTTGATCGAGAGGAGGAGAGCGAAAATGATTAATAAAAAGAAAGCCATCTTGGAGAACATGATCCAAACGTTTGAACGTTTGGGCAGCAACAGTCCTTACGCGAAATTTTCTCGTGACGAAAACTGCGCAAGAATCGAAAGTGAGTTGCCGTTAACGATTTTCAATCGCGTATTCGATTATAAAGCGCCTAATGACGATAAGATCGATGCAACCAGACAGGTGAAATCCATTATCGATTCCTATCGCGAACGTGGCGTGAAATGCGTCTGGCATACATATTCCCATATGCAGGACGAACTCCTTAACGAAACATTGAAATCCCGCGGATTCCTATCGGGCGGTACCATGTCCGGCATGGCGGTTGATCTGGAAGAGAAAGCGATTAACCAATCTCATGTGCCGGGATTGAGAATCGCGATCGTTCACACGGATGAAGAGCTCGAGATGTTCAAACGGGTGTTCGTGGCGGAATACGGGCTCCCGGACGAATTGGCCAGTGCATTTACCGAAGCTTTTGCATATGATCCGGAAGGACGGATGCGGTATTTTCTGGCTTATTTGAACGACGCGCCGGTAGGAACGGCCATGACGTTCAGCACAGGCGAAGTGACAGGCATATACACGGTCGCGACATCGAAGGAATTCCGTGCAAGAGGTATCGGCGGCGCACTTGTAGGTCATGCTTTGCACGACATGCAGGCTGCGGGAGCAAAGTTAGCCATTTTACAGGCTAGTTCCATGGAACAGACCATTTACCGCAAACATGGATTTGAAGAAGAGCTGACGATTAACTTATTCGTTTGACATAACATGAAGGATTGCGATCATTACGCACTGAAGCTTGAGGAATCAGCTTTTTTTATGTTGCAGTAACGAGGAAATTTTTGGATTGAGGATCACATCAAGTCGACTTGCAAAAGCCCCCTGGTCTGCCTGCATATTTCTGTTTTATTGGGGGAAATTAACGCCAATCCCCGATATAGGAGGCCTACAAATGGCAAAAAATTCGTTAGTCGTACCTCAAGCATCGCACGCGCTTGATCAGCTCAAATTTGAAATTGCTCAAGAGCTTGGCATTCAGCTTTCTCCTGATGGCTATAACGGAAATTTAACAACCTATAATGCCGGCAAGATAGGTGGTTCGATTACTCGCAGATTGGTTCAAATTGCTGAACAAAGCCTCGGTGGAGCACAAAGCTTTCGATAAGACGTAAAAACAGGACAGCTATAGCCGTCCTGTTTTTTGCGTCCCGTGGCACATCCTTCACGACTGGCGGCGGAAGAATCGATAACCCGATAAATTCCCCATAGATCCTCGCAACTACAGCATTCGGAATGCTGGCTCCCGGATTATGATAAAATGGCAATAGGGAACAAAACGAATAATGAGATGCGCACTAGCTGACAGCTCATTTGAGAGGGGACATATGCGATGAAATTAAAAGTCGTACTCGTTGGAACGAAAGGCTGGGCCGATGCTCATGCCAAGGCGTATCAAGCAAGCGACAGCATCGAACTTGTCGGGATTTGCGGGCATTCGAATACGGAAAGATTGAAAGCGCTTGCCGACCGTTATGAAATTGCTGCCCGATCATTGGATTTGGCAGCATTGCTGCAGGAGACGAGTCCCGATATCGTAGACATTGTCAGCAGCGCCGACGCACGCCTGGAGCTGATAAAGGTGGCCGTCCGGTTTCCAAGCGTAAAGCTGATCAATATCGAGAAGCCGCTGGCGTTAACCCCGTCGGAAGCCTATGAAATCGAGGTGCTTTGCAACGCAAACGGCAAGCTGGCGTTGGTCAATCATCAACATAAATATTTGCCGGCTTGGCGTAAGGCACAGCAATTGCTGCGCGCAGGCGCGATCGGCGAGATCGAGTTTATTCGTGCTTCCACCAAGGTCAACATCATGGAGCAAGGCTCGCACCTGATTGATATGGTTATGTATTTTAACGACTTTAGTCCCATCCGATGGGTGATGGGGCAGGCCGGTCCGTACGAGGGCAAGGATAACTCTTCGATCGTAGCGCCGGACGAGGCGATGGCTTCGATTTTATTTTCCAACGGCGTAAGGGCTACCGTTGAATGCGGCGCTTTCGCACGATCGCTCAAAGGCGAAACGAATCCGTTTTATCATATCGGAGTCGATTTGTACGGCTCAGAAGGACATCTGAAGATCGCGCTCAATCAAACATTGGAAAGGAGAAATTACATAACGGGCGAGCATACGATCGAAAAGTCGAGCTGGGATGATCATCACTTGAATGCTTTGATCGATTATATCAATTCCTTTCCCGAATACTTGGCGAATCCGCAGGCCGGTCACATCTGCGACTTGGCCCATGCGATGTTATCATACCAAGTCATTATGGCAATCTATCATACTGCTGAATACGGTGGCAAGGTTGAATTGCCGCATCGGTTCGAGGACAGTATTATCGAGCAATTCGCCGTCAAGGCAAACCGGTGAAAACCTTGCTCATTTCTGCTAGGAGCCCCATTCATGACTTTGAGAAGCTAATTTTTTCGAAGAATGGCTTTTTCGTTGCTATCGTCATGTATTCCTTTGAATCCGCGTTTTGCGCGGATTTTTTGTTTCAGTAAGCATTTCATGGGTGTTTACCTAGACTAGGGTCACTTCTCTTTTTGATAAAATCGTCTTACTTTCGCACGATTGCCGCAATCGGCCATTGAACACCAGCGGCGGCTCCGGTTCCGGCTCGTATCGAAGAATAACCATCCGCAAGGGTCTCCCTCACATTGTTTGACTCGCTCCAGCTCGTTTTTGGAAACGAGTAATTCTAAAGCAGATTGGATAATCGGGGGAAACATAATGTCCAAGTTTTTCTCGGAATGCTTGAACTTCAAAGCGTAATGATCTTTTTCATAAATGACTTGCAAATTTTGATAGAAGTGCCTCACAGATTCATTGAAACGTTCAAGGTCTGGCTGGTGGGGCGATAATTTCTTTGAAACGGACTTGAAAATTCGATACATGACTTCCCGCATTTCGATTGCCTGCCTTAGAACATCTCCCGCTTCAGACGGCTTCTCTTCAGCATGCAAAAGAAGAGCTTTTGCTTGTTGTCCGGTAAGGACCTCCGCATGGATACACCAGTCTACCAATTTGGCGTAACTCGTAAACCAATCCCGCCGTTTCTCGGCACTTTCCCGCCAACTGACGGTATTGATGAAATCCATACACAAACGTTCTCCGACCATCATATAAGGGTTCGTTTCCAACATGATCAAAACTCCTTTGCTATAACCATCATAATGTATATTGACAGTTAAAAACAACTCGGTTAATCTATAACCACCAAGTGTTATTTTGGTGGTTATCAAAAAATCAGGAGGTACTGAGATGGACAATCCGATGTTGGTAGCTGTTAAAACATTGTTAAAGGAAACATTTGATGGACCCGAAGAAAACGCAAGCTGGTACACGGAAGCAAGGCCTGGTAGCGGTTTATTCGGAACGCTTGAAAAATTATCGGCAGAAGATGCTTCGATACCTGCCAATGGCACGACAATTGCCGCTCAAACGGATCATATCCGTTATTACTTATGGGCTGCTAATTCCGACTTAAATGGAGAAGAGCCTAAAAAGGACTGGAAAGCATCATGGAACATTACAAACGTTGATAAAAACGCATGGGTACGATTTAATGACGAACTTCAACAAAAATACATAACACTGCTTAATAAGATAGATTCACTTGACTCCTTAGATGAACAGACATTGACGGGTCTGTTGGGAGCGATAGCTCACTCCGCCTACCATCTCGGTTCGATACGTCAGATGATCAAAGCGATCAAAGTCCCAAGCCAAACCAAGCCTTAAAAAAAAGCTATCGAACGGAGATCTATGGAAACGTTGAACATTCGCCAGATTCAACCATATGAAATTACGGAATTTTCCTCAATTGGTAATCAAACCGATGAAGCAGAACAGATACAGAGCTATTTGGAAAGAATGATTGGACTCGGATCGATACGTCTAGAGTGGTGTTATGTCATGGAAGAAGACGGTCACGCGTGCGGACGCATCGCCTTCTGGACGATGCCAAAAGTAGGGAAACCGTTAGCGATGGTTTTGTTGGAGATACCGTGGGATCAAGAGAATTATATCTCTCTGGGAACTGCGTTATTGGAGAGAACCATACCGATTATGAAGACGTATGGCGCAATTAATATCGAGCATATGTTGGATACTCCTCCCGTTTACCCTCAGTTTCAAAGACATGCCGAGAAACGGATCAATTTTCTTTCTCACTTGGGATTTCGTGAAATTCGGGAAACCACGCGCTTTGAAAGGAATGCAGACCAAATAACCACTGTTGATCACGCCAACTCGTTATCGTTCCTTGCGTTGTCTGAAGTTGGAGAAGATGCTTTTGTCGAGGCCATCATGAAAGTTTCCTTGCTAACGCTTGATCAACGAATCAATGATGAGCGCAATGAATTGGGAGCAAGACAGCATGCTGTTCAGTTGTTTGAAGAGCTGAAAGAGATGGAGTATGAACCGGAGTGGTGGCAGCTTGCGTACAATACGGACGGACAGCTCGTGGGCTTTGTTATGCCAGCCAAAGCCCCTGCTTTCTCGACGATTGCCTATATCGGCGTCGTTCCAGAGCAGCGTGGGAGAGGCTATATCGATCCTCTTCTGAATCAAGGTACTTCCATCTTACTTGCGGCGGGTGAAACTTTGATTCGCGCAGATACGGATGTCAGCAATTTCCCGATGGCCCAAGCATTCTTACGGTCCGGGTACACACAGGTTTCAACACGTAAAGAGTTCAAGTTGAAGCTTTGGAAATGATACATATATCTGCAAATGTTTATATTAATAAGCTGACGACACGATATTGACGAGGTTGCTGACGACCAGCGGAAGCGAGAAGCCGTAACATGAATGCTGCCGAACTAAACGGTTTTTATTTTGTGAACCGACCGCTCATTCTTTGTGAGTGTTTGGTAGAACACTATGGGCAACTAGGAATAGGATAGGCTATTCAATTCAAGGTACTGGCAGAAGTGCGGAGACGAAGCAGCATAATAGCAGCCTATGGGCAAGTGGATATATGCAAACAGGCGACACCAGGCTACCGACAAAATACGGTAGCCTGTTCAACTCCTAAGGGAGAACGTGAGTTTAAAAACGAACCCACGAAACTAACCTATCTTAATTCGGATACTGAATAAAGGAATTCTATCCCTTGTCGGCTTCGGCTCGTTCGGGTTCACGGGAAGTACTGTTAAGGAAAATCACTTCGGCTGTCTCTCTAACACTTCGGTACTCTTACCGGAGAAATACGGGACCATTAAAGCGCAGACAAGCGCTAACAACATTAAACCAATAAACGTTCCTCCATGAATCTCCTTTACCGATAAGGCCAATATTAGCAATAGTATTTTGGAAGCATTCAAGAAGCCTTCTCGCCATAAAAAAATATGAGCTTGTTGAATTACGGTTTGCTTCGTAATCATTCTGAATTGTCTCGTGTTCCAAATCGTCCCGAAATAAAACATACCGATGGTCGTTAAAATGTTTGAAATGATAAGCAGGGGTGCCTTTGGTAACAACGGCAGAAGAATACCCACCGAAACAAAAATCATGCCGATGGCGAGCCAAGTCGCTTCACGGACCTTCAAACGCTTATACAAGAACATAGCCCCCATGGCGAAGCAGGCATTCAGTACATTCAATATTGCAATAACCAATTTGTCTTCTGATACGGTAAACGTAAACACTAACGAAAACAAAACCTGAAACTGCAGAAATATGCCTGTTGCTATAAAGGACGGAACCATCCAACGCAGACTGCTGCTGGAGAACACCAGCCGAAATTGAATGCCGCGGAATAGTCGCTCCGATTGCCCGGCGAGGGTAATGGAAGGAATATAAAATGAAACGGTCAGTAAGAGCGCGACAAACAACATTAATAGCAGAAACGAGCCAGAGTAACCAATCCACTTGATAATCAGAGCAAAGGCGATCGGATTAATGATGGAGACGAGCTGGTTAATAATATTGGCTAGCGAGAAATAGTGCTCGAAATCCTTCCCTTTCCCATACATGCTCAATGTAATGTTCTGCGTTACGGCATACAATCCCCACATGATACCGATTGGAATGGCGATAATCGCGATCCATAGAAGCCTGTTATCCAGTTCCAGTACCGATAAAAGCAGGAAAACGATTGCTCCGCAGAGCGCATTTATTCGAATCAATACACGGGTCGAGAAGTTGGTTAGCAATTTGTAACCACCCGCAAATCCAAATGTCCACGCGATAAACATGATTAGATTGAACCATACCACCTCGGAGATACTGTTGTACTTTTCCCAAATAAATAAATTGACGAATATACCAATGTAGTTGAATATAACTACTGATACAGCATTCATGAGCAGTAACCGTTTCATTTGACTGCTTATAAGCATTTCTTTTAGCCGCCTTCTAGAAGTTTGAGCCGGACTTACCTCAGCACTTGGGTGTTAACCCTTTACAGCCCCGTTGAAAATGCCGCCCACCATATTCCGCTGAAACAAGATGAAAAACAAAATGGAAGGAATCATGATAATTGCTATTCCGGCAAATACAAGGGTATCGTTCGATCCCTCATTGGCGGTTAGCATCGTGATGCCTACTTGTACCGTGCGCATTTCCGTCTTGGTAGTAACGAGCAACGGCCATAAGTACGTGTTCCACACGCCGACAAACGATGACAAGCCGAGCGAAATTATAATGGGCAAAGA
Source organism: Paenibacillus sp. J22P277 (assembly GCF_059383675.1). Lineage (NCBI taxonomy): Bacteria > Bacillati > Bacillota > Bacilli > Caryophanales > Paenibacillaceae > Paenibacillus > Paenibacillus sp. J22P277. The sequence continues at coordinate 966,488 of NZ_JBXENS010000001.1, read as the reverse complement.
AACGGGGATACAGATTCTGGAATAGAACCGGAAGTCGCCGCAGCCATCCAGAAACGCGGCTTCCCGCAACGTGTTGGACACCGTTTTGAAGTATTGGCGAAACATGAATACCTGCGTGGCGGATACGAAGAACACAATCATAATGCCAAGGTAGCTATTTAACAGATGCAGCTTGCTGACGGTAATGAAGTTAGAGATCAGCAAGGATTCCGACGGCGTCATCATCGTGCCAAGAATAAAGAAAAATAGAAAATTGCTTCCGGGAAACTTTAAAAAGGCAAAGGCATAGGCAGCCAAGCTGGATAGGATGAGTCGTACTACCGTAACGACAAGCGCGATGAACAATGAATTCCACATGAAGCGCAAAATCTGGGTTTCGAACAAAACGGTGCGGAAATTGTCCCAATAGGCAAAGCTTTGCGGCAGGATCGAAGGTGGGATCGTGCTGAACTCGCTTTCGGTTTTGAATCCGGCCATGATGGCGTAAAATATGGGAAATATGACAATCAAACCGAGCAGCAGTTTGAGGACAGCTGTCATGTACGGTTTAAAATTTCGACTGTACGTCATTCGTACACCACCCCTTTTTTCTCATACAGAAAGTTGATCAACAGGAAGATAAACGTGAGGATGAAGGCGCAAATGCTTGCCGTGCTTGCGAGCGAGTAATTAACGCTTCGGAACCCGGATGTGTAAATATAATAGATCAGCGTCGACGTAGCCCCAAGCGGACCGCCTTTCGTTAAGATCATAACAGGGGCGACCATCGTTAACCCGACGATGATCTGAATGCATAAAACAAAGAATAAGGTTGGCGATATCAGAGGAAGCGTAATACGGAACGTTTTCGTCCAATAGCCGGCTCCGTCCATTTCGGCCGATTCCAATATATCCTGCGGAACATTGCGCACCGCGGCCAGCATGAGCAGGAAGTCGAAGCCCATATGGGTCCAGACCATCGGGATGACAAGCGAAGGGAGCGCCCACGTCTGGTCGTTCAGCCAATTGATATCGGTTGTATTCTGAAACAAGCCAAGCAGGTTAAGCAAGTAATTCAAAAGCCCTGTGCGATCAAAAAAATGTTCGAAGATTAAACAACTCACCGCCATGGAAACTCCCATCGGAATGGAATACAACAGCTGATTGGTTCTGGAAAAGAGACTCTTTGGAGCAGCAATTAATGCAAGCAGCAATGGACAGATAATGGCAAACGGAACATACATAGCCGTAAATTTCAATGTAACGAGCAGCGCGTTTACGAATTCCTGCCTGCCGAACAGGTTCATATAATTATCCAATCCGACGAACCTGATTATTTTGCCTTGTGCATTGACGCTGGATAAGCTGTAGATGAAGGTGCGCAAGAATGGAAAGTAATCGAATACGAGGATAAACGGGATGATTGGCAGGACGAACAAATAGGCCTTCAACATATCTTTTCTGCGCTTGCTCTTGCTGGTTACCGTGTGAGGCAACGATGGAATACGACTGCTAATTGGTGAAGACACAAATTTGGCCATGAGACGAGAACCCTCCGAACATTTTTAATAGGCGGTCATAGGCCAACCAAATTTGGACCGCTCCAAAAATAACCTGCAGCCTTCCAATATTCAACGAATTTGACATTAAAACCAATTATGAACCATTAAACAAACCAGCCTGACAACACTAAGCTATATTACATTACACTAAAAAAAGTTGTCAATTGGACGGACGAGATTTAACATGGAGATAATGCTCAGCTAACAGTTCGCATGAGACGGCAGTATATATTGTAAATAGTTATGAATAGCTGGATATTGGATTGGAGGCTTTTATGGGTGTCACGATTATGGATATAGCCATGGAGGCTGGCGTGTCCAAAAGCACGGTTTCATTGGTCATTAACGGGAGCAATCTAGTCAAGCTGGAAACGAGATACAAGGTACTGCAAGCCATCCATAAACTGGGCTATGTACCTAATATGGTTGCGCGGGCACTGACTACTAGCAAAAAAGGGACATTCGGGTTGATCTTCGTAACCTCCGGAGAGGAAAACTTGTCCTACGGATTCGATGCGATTCCCGAAACACTGCTTTTCGACGTCAGCTACGGCATCAATGAAGGATTGAAAAATACGGATTACACGTTACTTACAGAACGTTTCTCCATGCGCGACAAGCTGCCGAACATTGTCAAGAACAAACGTGTAGACGGTGTATTTATCATTGGGGGCTTGTTCGACAGTCAATTTATCGAGAGTCTCCGAAAGGAAGACATCTACGTCGTCATTATCGGCCGCACCTATGAGGGAGTCGATTCCGTTTCCGTCAATGCGTACCAGGTTGGTTATCTTGCCGCCAAGCATTTGCTGGAGAAGGGACACGACAATATTGCGTTTGTAAACGGACCCCGAGATAACGTGAATTCCCTGGAAAAACTGGCGGGCTTTACCGCAGCCTTCAACGAGGAGGGCCATCCGGAAGAGAAAAAAATGCATGTTATCCATTCTGCGTATACCGGCAAGGGCGGCTTCGAAGCGATGAGCGAGTTGTGGGAGAAGGGAATCCGGCCGAATGCGGCTTTTGGCGGAAGCGATGGGATCACGATGGGTATTATTCGATATTTGTACAAGCAAGGCGTGCGAATACCTGAAGATATTTCCGTTATGGGTTACGAAGAATCGATCATTACCGCGCATTCGCCATTGGCGTTGACCATCATCGACGGACATAAGAGACAGCTGGGCGAAGTGGCATGCCTTGCGATGCTGAATCGTATGCATAATAAGAATGCCCAAGAGGTTTCTTTAAAGCTTGAACCCACATTAATGGCGCGTAATTCGGTAAGGGATTTAAATATTCACCGCCAGATGTAAGTTTTTGGCGGTGAAATTCATAATTTGTTTACTTCCAGTTAATCCAAATCGGTTTATTCTAAGCAAGCAATAATGATAAGTTGAATAAGAGCGAACGGGAATAACCATTTTTTTCGGGAAAATTTAAACCGTTCCAAAAACTAAAAAAGATTTAGGTAGGAGGTCTGACCTTGCGTTTGGCAACCATGACAAGCTTGTTTAGGGAACGAATAGAAGAAGACAAGCACATCGGATATGAGGAGTCCATCCAAAGATGCAAGAATGCCGGTTTTTCCGTACTGGACCTCAACATGTGCGCGATGATTCACAATAAAACCGAATTGAACGGTCCGGATTGGGAAGTCGCGCTTTACCGAATGAAAGAAGCAGCCGAGAAGGCCGACGTGGAATTTTGCCAGTCGCATCCGCCCTACTTGCCTGGGAAACCCTACCTTGCCGGTTCGGAAGAGGAAGCCTTCTTTAACGAGATTACCCGCCGTTCTTTAATCGCGAGCAGCGTTCTGGGCGTGAAGGCGGCCGTCTTTCATCCCTTAACGGAAATGGGCTTGGATGAGCATGGCATGGAAGCCAACCTCCGGCTGAATCATCGATTTTATGATCCCATTATGGAGCAAGCCGCGAAGTTGAATGTCGATTTGGCATTTGAAAACATGTTCGACGCCAATCATCGGCGTTTCGGAACGACAGCCGAAGAGTTGATCGAATTGGCGGACTCCTACAACGATCCTCGCGTCGGCGTATGTTGGGATATCGGACATGCTAACAGAGTCTATTCAAGTCAGCTTCGCCCGATTCGATTGTTAGGCAAGCGGATTATCGCGTTGCATGTCGATGACAACCAGGGTCTGGCGGATGATCATTTCCTTCCTTTCCTTGGGAATATCGACTGGAAATCCATTATGCCGCTCTGGAACGAAATTGGGTACAAGGGCGATTTCGTCTACGAGATTAAGATGAATAACGGTATGCCGGACCAATTGAAGGATGTTACGGCTGGCTACTCTTATCAGGTCGGACAATATTTACTTTCGCTGGCGAACTGATTGAGAGAAATTTTATAGTTGAGAGCTAAACAGAAAACAAATAGGAGTGGAGATCGAATCATGTATAACAAGTTGAAAATTTCATTCATGTCAATTCTATGCTTTTCCGTTATTACGGCATGCTCTGCAAACCAGGAACAAGAAGCTGCGCCGGCGCAGGGACAAGAATCTACGGCGGGGTCGGATGCGCTGTCCCAAGAAAGCTTGCTGCCGAGCGCTCCTGTTAAGGTTGTTTTTTGGCACTCCATGACGGGTGCGGCCGCGGAGAATATTGACAGTACGGCCAAAGCCTACAATGAAACGATCGGCAAGGAGAAGGGCATCACGATTACGCCGGTTTTTCAGGGTACCTATGACGAAGCATCGACCAAGCTGGCGGCTGTTCTTCGATCGGGTTCGCAGGAAGAATTACCGGATATTATGCAGCTCAGCTCTAAAGGGATTTTCGATGTGAAGGATTCAAAATATATCGTTCCTGTCCAGCGCTTTATCGATCAGGATAAGTCCGGATTGAACGCAAGCGATTTGAACCCGAATGCGGTGCAATACGCCATGTACAATGACAAGATGCTCGGATTGCCGTTCTCGAATTCGTCCATCATGTTGTACTACAACAAGGACCAGTTCCGCAGCGCAGGACTCGATCCGGAGAATCCGCCGAAAACATTGGCGGACCTGGCAAAAACGGTAGAGGCGCTTACCGTGAAGAAAGGCGACAAGATCGAGCGTTACGGGATTAGCGCACAACTGCGTTTCTTCTTGCTCGGGACGTGGATTCCGATGCAGGGCGAGAATAAATATATCTTTGATAAGGAAGAAGGGCGGACCGGTACGCCGACCGCAATGACGATGACGAGCGACGGCACGTTGAAAACATTGTTGACCGAATGGCAGAAGGTGCTCGCAACCGGAGGGGCAGAATTTACGGATCCGGCGCCTACGGAAGGGTTTCAGTCCGGGTTGTATTCCATGATTCCGGCGTCTACGGCATCGATGGGCGGATTTAAGAAGAATATTATCGACGCAGGCAAGTTTGACCTGGGGGTTGCAGAATTGCCGCGCGTTAACTCGACGAGCACAAGCGGTACCGGTATCGGCGGCTCTGCCGTATATCTTTTTGACCGGGCCAATAAAGATAGCTTGCTGGGAGCATGGGATTACTTGAAATACCTGGCAACCCCGGAGGTGTCCGCGAAATGGTTTATGAACACAGGCTATTATCCGATGAATACCAAAGCGATGGAGCTGACTGAAACGAAGGACTTTTTGGAGAAAAATCCGCAGTTTAATATCATCAAGACGATTAGCAACAATTCGAAAGATTACAAGAAATATTTGGAGCCGTGGATTCCATCCTTCACGGACGTCGATCACATCGTACAGGATGAAATTATCCGGTTCAGTGAAGGCAGTCAAGATATAGACAAGACGATTGAAAATATTGACTCCAAATCGAAACAGATGCTTGACGACTGGCTTCAAGCGAATCCGCAGTAGCTGGTTGAGAATGTCCGGCACAGAATGGGAGTCGAGCGTAATGCACAACGGGCAATTGACTTTTTTCGGCGGGGTAGGTGAGTCGGGAGGCGTACAGGTTCTTTACGGAAAAGGCGAACAGGCTGTTTTCTTCGATTTCGGCGTCGAGCACGGCAGCCTGCTGTTCCCCAAACAGCTGACGCTGTACGAACCTGTAGGAGCAACGCCCGGCCGCGAGCTGCGGCAGTTCTTGCTTGGCGGAATGACCGCCCCGTTGCTTGAGCTGTATGACCCGAAGCATATCAAGCAACTGGATATGGCTAAGGTACGCCGTTCTTGGGGCGACAGCGATTTTCCTCATTACGAGGGGATTAGTTTGTTTATCGGACATATGCATACGGATCATATGGCCGTTCTTCCTTATGCCAACCCGGATATTCCCGTCTATATGAATCACGACGCTCATTCCCTGTACCGGGGAATGGTTGCGGGGGGCCATTCTCCGGATACTGCGGCACGTATTACGGCGTGCGACGATTTGAGCGTTGTCGATTTCGGCGAATTCACGATGCAGATCGTCGAGATGGACCATAATGCTACCGGGGCGGCGGGTATTATTATAGACGGCGGCGACCACAAAATCGCTTATACGGGAGATTGGCGGAATCAAGGCAAGCATCCGGAGCGGATCGACCGGTTCATCGAGCTTTGCCGTGATAAGCGGATCGACCTGTTAATTACGGAAGGAACGCGTCTTACAGCGGACCAGTCTGCCGTGCTCTCCAACCAAATGACGGAAGTCGAGCTGTTATCCCGGTATGCCGATATCGTGGATGGAGCGGGAGGACTCGTTTACCTGCAAATGTCGCCGCGGGATCTGGAGCGAATGGCCGACATGATTGCCATTGCGGCAGAGAAAGGGCGAACAGTCGTCATGGAGGCTTCCCATGCCGTCATCTGGCATAGGGCAAATCGGGAGTGCCTGCGCATTTTGGAAGGGCACCCCGCGCTTGGCTCGGATATTCTAATCGTCGACGCGACAGTAACGGACAGGATGCAGGTGCCATACAAGACGATTTCCTTGGAGGAAATGGCCGAGCGGAAAAACCAATATGTCTACTTTTACAAATTTCCCGATCTTGCCCATATGATTGAACTGGAAACGCTTGGCGATTTGCAGGGGCGTTCGCATTTCATTCAATCCGATTATAGCGTTAAACTCGATCATGCGGATGTGGCGAAATATTTGAAAGCTTTCGCGATTACCGGCCATTCGTTGTGCAACGGCGGGCACGCGCATCCCGAAGCCATCGCCGATATGATCGAGCGTATAGCTCCTAAAGCGGTTATCACACTGCACAGCCGCCATCCAAGGTCGCAAAATGCGAGAGGAATTAACGCGTATTTTCCGCAAAAGGGAGAGACGGCGGAGGTGGCTTCGATCCTTGCTTCCGCCCTCAGCGCAAGGAAATAAAGATATCTATGGGAGAGGAAAGACGATGACCTCGATTACTTTCGTCAGGCACGGCATTACCGATCACAATATGGAGAAGAGAGCACAGGGCCATACGCAAAATCCGCTGAATGAAACGGGGAGAGCGCAAGCGGCGTTAGTTGCCGAACGGCTCTCCGAAGAGCAGTGGGACGTCTTCATCTCAAGCGATTTAAAAAGAGCCCGAGAAACGGCGGAAATTATTTCTGCTGCAATCGGCAAGCCGGTCGACTTCTTCGATGTGCGGCTGCGCGAAATGGATAGAGGGAAAATCGCCGACACGATTGAAGAGGAACGGGTTGCGCGATGGGGAGAGAACTGGAACGAGCTCGATATGGGCCAGGAAACCCATGAGGCCATGCGTGCGCGCGGAATCGACTTCGTTCGGGATATAGCTTCGCGGTATGCCGGCCGGAGGGTGCTTGTCGTCACGCACGGTTATTTCCTTGGACAAACCCTAAAGGAATTAATGAAGGACGAATCAACCGGTAACGAATTGCGCAATGCGTCCGTCACGACGATCAGTAGTAACGGCGAGAAGTCGGAGTATTTGCTTTATGATTGTGTCAGACACTTGTCTGAGCATTAATACCGAAACCCGATTAAAGGAAGGGTGAAGTGATACCCGGCTCTTGTTGCATACGGGGAAGCAAACATTCGGCTTCGTTTTTCGAGTTATCCTAATATAGAGGAGAGTATTAGTATGATAACAAAATTGCGAATGAAAATGGCAGTGGTTGTCCTATTTTGCATGGGTTTGCTGATGTTAAATGAAACCTCGTTTGCAGCTGCTCCTGCTGAAGCTGGCGTTTATTTTATCAACCTTGGCGAAAAGGGAAATGCCACCCTCATAAAAACAATCAGCGGTACTACGGCAAGCTATGGGTTGGTTGACACGGGAACGAGCGGAGATTACGCAACTTATGTACAGCCCTACTTAACCTCCGTACTTGGATCGACAAAATTGTCTTTTATAGCCTTCTCGCATGTACATGCAGACCATGCAGGCGGTGCCGAAGCTGCGATCGCTAGTTTTGCGGATGCAAACACGACACTTTATATAAAGGACGTAGCAGATTCCGCTTCGACGTATTCCGGTGAATCTAGTATCGGCACTAGAGCGAATACGATCATAGCTGCAGCGAAAGCTAAAAACATGGCTATCGGTAAAATAAAGCCATATGAAGCCTTCGACAATGATGTTGGATCCCTATCGGAGCTTAGAGGTTTATCCGCTGACAAATTCAAGGCGAAAATCGAGAGGTTTACTAAAAACGCACAAGGCAGTTATGTATCCGTTGGCGTATATGATACGGTCACGTTCGGTAAATTTACAATGACGTGGTTCAATGGAAACAATTGGAATCACGAGTCTGTAATCGAGCAGTTGTCAAATAAATGGGATGAGAACTTGAACGCAGCAACGTTGTTGTTAAAGTGCACGACAAGTACTGGAACAAATTTTCGAACCTACTTGGGCGCTGACGTAGGGGAGAACAGCAATCAAAATTATTCTTACGAAGTCGGGGAAAAAATACAAGAAGTCGTAGGAAATGTAAGCGTTTATCAGGTTGCGCATCATGGTTTCTATTATAGTCTCATGCCGGACTCGATCGCCGGCACCATCAATCCTAAGTATGCGATCGTTACGAACAGCTATAATGACATCGTGAATACTTATTATGATAACCATAGTATAACGAACCCGACTTCTGCCGATTTGTCGGATGCCACCAGCACGCTGAAGGAAACTTTGAATAGTACAGCTCTGCAAAAAATGTACTTTTTAAGCGGAAAAGGCGGCGGAACGGATAATAGGATCATTGATGACTTGAAAGCAAATAATTATGCCCTGCTTAATTGGACCGGATCAACAATCAAATCGGGAAATGTAAATGTTGAATTTGGCGGTACGGATCTCACGATAACCCAACCATAGCGTATCGTACAGCTAGCGCATTATAGCCGGATGATTATTGACCATCCCCCGCTTGAGGAGAACGACTCTTTCGCTGCAGGCGAATAACGGCGTATGGCAAAAAGGCATGGGACTGCCCTTCGAGGTTCTCATGCCTTTCTGTTCGTTCAGCTCCTTCTGACATCCTATCGGAAAGCGATAGGGCTGAAGGGTTTACTTTAACATTTTGTTGAATTATATGAATTATCCGTATGGATACCCGCATGTACGGCGGTCTGAGAGGATAGGGGGTCTAGCCGACCCCTCCTGCTCAATTCACCGCAAGTAGAAGAAGGAGCTAGAGAATATGAAGAGACGTTTTCGGCAGTATCTTTCTTGTCTATTGGCACTATTAAGTATTTTTACGTTGCTGCAACCGACGTCCGCATGGGCTGAGGAACCCGATAACGGATCGACTGCACAGACGATATGGCTTTCCGAGATATTCCCTAACGACATTGCTCGTAATGCCACGTACACGGGACTTAGTGGCGCAACCATCGATAGCATGGATTATATCGAGATTTACAACGCTTCGGACTCCGAGTTGGATTTCGGGGCGAACTACAACCTTGTTTATACCGATTTGGATACAGCTAGTACAGTAGACAAGATCCTCGCTTTCAATGAAACCGAGTTGAAAATTCCGCCCAAAACGCCTGCCGTGTTCTGGGTGCGGCGCGTTGATCTGGAGAATAAAGGGAAGACGATGCCCGACGAGGCTGCTTTCCGCGCAAGCACGGGGGTTCCGGATGGGGTGCCCGTCTTTTCCGTTAATAATCAGACGGCTCTAAAAAATTCAACCGCCAGGTTGGCTATCGTTGCGAAAAGCAATAATGCAACGGTGTCCGCCTTTACCTACGTCACAGATGACGCGGGCACGACGGAGGGCTCGAGCGTCCATCTCCGTGCCATGGAGGGACAACCTAACTGTGTTGCCATTGCCACGCAGGCTCCCGCATCAGCCGGCCGGGTGAGCGATGAGCAAATGACGGTCCAGCCCAAGCCGAATGTCACGCCGGGAACCGTCGGCCGTACGAGCGAAAGCGCGGCAACCGTGACGTTTACTTCTCACGTTTCCGGTACCTATTACTACGAGGTCGTCGCTGACGGCGCCCCCGCCCCGACAATCGATACTTCCGGCAGCGGTACGGCCATCGAAGCAAATTCCGAGGCGACGATAGCGCTGACGACGCTTACCGATAGCAGTGCCAAGGCTATCTATATTGTTCTGAAGGACTCGTCGAATACGGTCAGTGAGCCGCTGAAGATGGACATTGATGCCTACACGGCGGCTGGAAGCCCGGTGCTCTTCCTGACGGAGATTATGCCCAATGACATTGCGCGCAACAATGACTATACAGGACTCAGCGGCGCGACCATCGACAGCGAGGACTACATCGAGATCTACAACGCATCGGACTTTGATGTGGACTTCGGAGCAAACTACGACCTGGTCTATACCGATTTGGATACGGCGAACGTTGTGGACAAGGCGTTTACTTATAATGAAACCGAGTTGACTATTCCGGCAAATTCGCCGGCTGTATTCTGGGTTCGGCGCGTCGATCTGGAGAACAAAGGGAAAACGATGCCCGACGAGGCTGCTTTCCGTGCAAGCAACGGGATTCCGGATGGCGTGCCCGTCTTTTCGGTCAAGAATCAGACGGCGCTAAGAAATACGAAGGCTAAATTAGCCATCGTTGCGAAAAGCAATAACGCAGCGGTATCTTCCTACACTTACGTTTCGGCCGATGCAGGCGCGACGGAAGGTTCCAGCGTTCATCTTCAGGCGGCGGAGGGACAGGCCGAAGCCCTTTCCATCGCTACGCAGGACCCTCCCACCGCTGGTCGGGTAACCGATGATCAGAAGACGGTCAAATCAGATCCCGGAGTTACTCCCGTGCTGACGCCGCTTTTTGAACCTGGTCAATACGACACGATCCAGGAGGGAAAGGATCTCAGCATTCCTTATGGTTATGAGGATTCGACCGGCGTCAAGAGTTTTGTGATCTATTACCGTACGAATGAATCGAGCCCTTGGAGTTCGCTGGCGGGTAACTCGTTTAATATACGGACACCGGGAAGATTCTACGTTGAAATCGGCGCCGACCGTTATCTGAATAGCGATTACATCGAATATTATCTGGAAGCCAAGAACACGTTCCGCTCGGCGGTTACGCCTGTTCACAGAGTCGCCGTAATCAGCAACGACGATTTTTCGGGCTTGCGTTCGAACCTGTCCGAGGGTGAAACGGTCTCGGGCACCGTCGATGTCGTGGGAAGAGCAGGCGACGATGCTGCCGTAGGCATCAGTATCGACGGCACGCCAGTGGACAGTACCCGCAGACTCGAGCAGGGCGCTTATTTTGCCCTGGACATCAGCGGGCTGGACGGCCCCAAAGACGCGATTACCGCAAACGGTAAGCTGGTACAGGTATTCTCGCGCTGGTATGACATTTTGCCCTCCCGCGCGATTATGATAGACAACAATCTCTTTGCGTTTAATCAAAACGGTGACGCAGACGTGACCATCCGCGTCAACGCAGGTACTGAAATTGACGCATTGGATAGTACTCCAGGCACGCCTACCGATAACTTCAATGTAACGAATTTCTCCTTGGTGCTGCCCAACGGTACGGTTGTACATCCGGACGGCCCGGTCAAGACATCGGATCTCGTAACGCTGAACAGCAGCAAGCGTTATGTCGAGCTGCATTTCACCGTTCCAAGCGGATCCATGAATGCAAACGGAACAGTCTGGGATACCAAGTCGGTTTCGGACGGAAATCATACCATCACCATCAATTCCGGCAACGACAGCCAAGACATTCAAGTGCAGGTGGACAACACGGCGCCCGTGATCAGTGCCAATGTTCCGGAGCAAATTGCCGGTGCCTATACGTTTGTACCTCAGTATGCGGATGCTTCGGACGTCATGACGGATTCACTGACGCTTGAACTGGATGGGGCGTCACTGAGCGGAACAAGCTTTAACGGCTCTGCACTCGCCCCAGGGACCCACACGCTGAAAGCTTCCGTGCAGGACGCTTCGGGGAATATCGGAACGAAAACGTGGACCTTCTCGTCCAGTAAAAATTATCCTGCATTTGCCGATATATCCTCGTCGGACGTGGATGCCGATTCGGCAACGCTGACGGCTGCCCTGAGCGGCGGAGACGGCGCGGAAGTTTCCTTCCACGAGGCGCAAGCGCTGACCGTGGGCAACGGGATAACCGTTTATCAGGGCCAAGGCGACGGTACGGCCAACGCCGAGTCCGGTACCCTCGGCGAGGTTACCAGCGACAACGGAAAACTTCCCTATCAGATGTACGCCTTCGACGTGCAGGATGCAGATACCTCGCTTCGTGTCTCTCTTGAAGCCAGCACGGATTATGGCAAGGACGTACGGCTCTATGTGCGCAGCCGCGCAGCCGATCAGTGGATTCCGCTAACTTCAACTTATGAGGATGGTAAGGTCACTGCGGTATTCGCGACCGGCGACTATATCGCGGACGGAAAAGTCTATGTGCTCGCCCAAGGAAGAGGCGGCGAGATGCTGCCGACCACTCGCGCTGATCATGCCAGTACGGTTGCCAACAATTATGTTTGGGATGGCACTGCCGAGCCGGATCAGTACGATTTCTCTATCGCCTGGGAGTCCGATACGCAGTATTACTCGGAGAGCTACCCTGCGAACTTTGCCATTCTCAATACCTATATTGCCGACAATAAGGATCGCGTGGACACTCGTTATGTCGTGCACACCGGCGATGTCGTGGATGACATCGACGAGATCTATCAATGGGAGCGTGCCGATGAATATATGAAAATACTCGAGGATGCCAAATTGCCGTACGGCGTCCTTGCAGGTAACCATGACATTGCCAACCATAACGCCAAGTATCTGAATTACAAGACGTATTTCGGGGCCGACCGCTTCAAGGACAGCACCGTCTACGGGGGGACCTACAACAATAATCTCGGCCACTATGATCTCGTCACTGCCGGTGGTCAAGACCTGATCTTCGTGTATATGAGTTATGATTTCGATCAAGGTGCCGCTGCCTGGATGAACAAGGTACTGGCGGAATACCCGGACCGTATCGCCGTTCTGGCCTTCCACAATTACTTGGGTGCGACCGCGGATTTGGACGATGCCGGTGTCTACTGGCAAAATCAGGTGGTCGCCAAGAACCCCAACGTGAAGCTGATCGTGGGCGGACATTATCACGGAGCCTCCATCAACGTCACGGCGTTCGATGACAATGGAGACGGAGACAAAGAGCGCGCGGTCTATCAGATTCTCACGGATTACCAGACCGGAGAACAGGGCGGGAACGCCTACTTCAAGACCCTTTATTTTGATCTTGCGAACGGTAAGATCTACATGAATTCCTATTCTCCGAAGTTGAATGACTATAATTACTTCGATACGCCAAAATTGAGCTCGTATGGCGTTGGCGCGAAAGCATACGCCGAGGATATATACGAGCTTAGCCTGGATTTTGACACGGCACCGAAAAAGCTGACGGTGAGCGCCATGGACGCCGTCCTGTTCGACAACGCTGCCCTCGGTACGACGGCAGCCGTTAACGCCTCGGCTTCCGTCGCACTGGACAACCTTGCTTCAGGAACAAAGCATACCTGGTTTGCCGTAGCGGCCAACTCCGCTGGGAATGCTTACAGCGGGCTTGATTCCTTTACCACGACAACGGAAGAAGGCGAATCCGATACGACGGCGCCGACACTGACTGCCGGAAACGTGAGTCGTACCAGCGACGGTGCCGCAACGGTAAAGTTTACTTCCAATGAAGCCGGGACCTATTACGACGAAGTCGTGAGCGATGGAGCCGCCGCGCCGACCATCGACACGACAGGTAACGGTACAGCCTACCAAGCCAATTCGGAGGTAGCGATTTCGCTCGCCAACCTTGCTGCAGGCGCGAACGATATCTACATCGTGGCGAAGGACGCGGCAGGCAACAAGAGCCTTGTTCTGAAGCTCGACATCCCGGCCTACTCTTCTCCATCCGGCGGTAATAACGGCGGCTCGGGAGGCAACACCAATACCACTCCGTCCCAAGCCGTGGAGATCAGTACGTCCGGAAATACGGATACGATCAGCTACACGTTGTCCGGTTCCACCGATAACTCCGGCAAGGTAAGCGGCAGCGTCGATAACAATGCGGCTTCCGCGCTGGTAGATGGCGCCAAAGCGGCAGAGCAAGCAGGCAGAAAGGCCAACGTAAAGCTCAAGCTGAAACCGACTACGGCCACTTTGGCGGAAATTACAATACCGAAGGGTTCGTTCAGCAAGCTTGCCACCGACACGGCGGCCGAACTGACGGTAGATGCCGGAATCGGAATCGTGACGTTCGACGCAACCGCGGTAGATGCGATAAACTCGGCATCTTCCAGCGGGGATATCAAAATCAGCGTTGCCAAAGCGGACACTTCGGGTATGCCAGAGGGCACGAAAGCCCAAATCGGCAGCAGGCCGGTTTATGATTTCACGGTCACCTCGGGCGCAGCGGCGATCTCCAACTTCGGAGGCGGGAAAGCATACATCAGTCTGCCGTATACCCTCTCGCCTAGCGAGGACCACAACGCCGTTGTCGTCTTCTACATCAGCGACAGCGGTGAGCTGCAGACCGTTCTTGGCAAATACAATCCAAAAACCGGCATGGCGGAATTTACGACCACGCACTTCTTGAAATATGTCATTGGCTACAACAAAGTGAACTTCAGCGACGTGGCAGAGACAGCTTGGTACCACGACGCTGTAACCTTCACTGCAGCTCGCGGAATCACCACCGGCATAGGCAATGGCAGCTACGGCCCTGGCGCGACGCTGACGAGAGGCCAGTTCCTTGTCATGCTGATGCGCGCTTACGGGATCGCTGCCGAAGAGAAGTCCACAGATAACTTCTCCGATGCGGGCAACACGTACTACACGAATTACCTGGCGGCGGCCAAGCGTCTGGGCATCACAACCGGCGTGGGCGACAATCGGTTTGCGCCTGACAGCCAGATCACCCGGCAGGATATGTTCACGCTGCTCTACCGTGCGCTCGATATGCTGCGCGAATTGCCCGTGACAACCGGCAGCACGACCACAAGCGATTTCGTCGATGCTGGACAAGTCTCGAATTACGCCAAGACTGCGATGAGCACGCTGATCAAAGTCGGGGTCATTTCAGGAAGCGGCGGAAAGCTTAACCCGACAGGTACCGCTACCCGCGCCGAAATGGCTCAGGTACTGTACAACTTGTTATCGGTCTAGAAAAGAATCTAACCCATCACGTAAACCACACCAAAAAGAACATTACTTAAACGGTCTTAGTCCTGAATGCCAGGGATTGAGGCCGTTTAGTTTTGTCTACATTGAAAACCACATAAAAGTCAAATCGCCCCACACGGTGCATCCTTACGCGTCTGTCTAGAGAGGGGCACCAACATGACGAAGAGAGATCCCCGGGTGCGGTCGTTCTGACGCCGCGCGATAACCTCGTTCTTTATTTAGTTAACTTCAAGTAACTAGATATAATATTTTTCACTTCTTCTCATGTCATGTTGAATTCTCTATAATCGAAATTGTCAAATAATCGGAGATCGCCGACGAATGGTTGGGCTCGGGAAAGAAGACGTCGACATTCGCATGGAAGCAGAAGGGATGATACGAATGAAATATCGTAAACTTGGCAAGAACGGCCCTGAACTGTCCGTTATCGGGTTCGGGTCCTGGGCAATCGGGGGAGGCGGCTGGGCCAGCGCTTGGGGCGACCAGGACGATGAACTTTCGGTGGAAAGCGTGCGCGTCGCGTTGGATAGCGGGATCAACTTCTATGATACGGCGGCCGTTTACGGGCTTGGTCATTCCGAGGAAGTCATCGGGAAAGCGTTAAAGGGCGACCGCGACAAAGTCGTGCTGGCGACCAAATGCGGCCTCGTTTGGGACGAGAACAAAACCGTCTCCAAGAACGGTACCTACGACTCCATCCTCCGCGAAGCAGAGGCATCGCTGCGACGCCTTGGAACCGACTATATCGATTTATACCAGATGCACTGGCCGGATACGGATACGAACGCGCCAGCCGAAGAAACCATGCGCGCGATGGACAGGCTGGTGCAAGACGGCAAGGTGCGTTACGTAGGGGTGAGCAATTATACGGTTCCTTTATTGGAAGCATCGCTTGCCGTGAGGCATGTAGATGCGCTGCAGCCGCCTTATTCCATCCTGAGGCCGGCTGTCGAAAAAGAGATTTTGCCCTTCTGCCTGAAGGAAGGAATCGGTGTCGTGGCCTACAGCCCGCTGACTTCGGGACTGCTGTCCGGCAATTATACGTACGACACCAAATTCTCGAATGACGATTGGCGTTCCCGCAACGCCGCGCATTCGGGGGAAGGACTAAGGAAAAACGTAGACCGCGTCGAGAAGTTGAAACTCATCGCGAGCCGGTACGGCATGACCATGCCGCAGCTTGCCATCGCATACGATCTCGCTCATCCGGCCTTGACCAGCGCCATTGTAGGCGTTCGCAAGCCAAGCCATATCTTGAGCGTTCTGTCCGCCGTCGATGCGTCGTTGGATGAAGCAACCCTCGCGGAAATCCGCAAAATAGCCCTTGAATAAGAAAGCGGGTGCTTTCGATTCGATAATGATGCACATCATTCGTGACGTTCGCACGTTTATTTCGATCCCCGGAGCGAGAAAGCTGCTCGCGATTCTATTTTTCTACGGGCTTGGAACAGGCATCTTGGCACCGATGAACGCCGTATATCTTGACGAGAGCATCGGGCTTTCCAAAGAACAAATCGTTGCCGTCTTCGCCGTATCGCTGTTCTGCAACGTAGTCATTACGATTACGGTCGGCTGGATCAGCGACCGTCTGAAGAACAAGAAGCGGCTCCCGCTGCTGGCCGCAATTCTTTGCATGATCGGGCTGTTCATTTACATGAATGCTTCCGGTTTTCGGAGCGCGCTCCTCGGAATGACGATCGCCGTGGCGCCGTCCGGATTGATCATGGGCCAGTTGTTCGGCATGGCCAGAAATCATTTTTCCCGTCGCGCCGGCGACATTGTGGAGATGGCCCAGCTATGGCTCCGCGCCTCTTTCAGCGTAGGATTTTTTATGGGACTGCTGCTTGGCGCGAACATCTTCCTCCTCGCGACGTTTAACGGCGTATTGTGGGGAAACATGGCGGGCTATGCCTGTCTGGCGGTTCTGCTGCTGTCGTATGAAGAAACGACGGACGTGCCGGGAGCGAAGCCGCCGTCGAATGGAGAACCGTTCTCCCTTGTTATGCTGGTTGCGCTGCTGCTGCTCTCTTGCGCCGATGCCGTACGAGGATTATATTTGCAGCTCGTCGTGTTGAAGCTGTTCGGTAAACCTGAGATCATGTCGTACATTTGGAGCACCCAGGCGGTATTCGAGCTGCTATTCATGACGCTGGGCGGATATTGGGCGGCACGGTACGGCAGCAAGAAGATTATGTTCCTTGCGGGGTGTTTCGCGCTCGCCGCTTATTTAACGTATACGAGAAGTTCCTCGCTTCTCGTCTTCTTTGCCGTGCAGCCGTTGTACTCGTTTTTTGTATCGATCCTGTACGGCGTAGCGATGGGCTACGTGCAGCGGATGTTTTTGAGCCGGACGGGCTTCGGGGCAAGCTTGTACGTGTTCATATCGCAGACGGCTTCGTTAATCGGATATTTCTTGCCGTTGTTCATTCACGGGATAACGCCCAACATATTCTTCATCCCCAGTGCTTTGGTTGCGCTATCCTTAGTGATTATTGGCGCGGTGCTGTACCGGGAAAGAGGAGCGAGCAGCAGGCGTTCGATGGATGCTGCCGGTTAGCGCTCCGGTAGCGCGAGGCTCGACGGAATTTCCGCGCGGATCCAGGTTCAAGCAAGATTGCGTTTCTAATCGTATAGGAGGAATTTGTCATGCGATATCGGAATTTGGGGACCAGCGGGTTGGAAGTTTCGGTGCTGGGGTTGGGTACGAATGCATTCGGCGGGCGCGCGGATAAAGATACCTCGATTCGAGTGCTGCACCATGCGGTTGACAACGGGATTACGTTCATCGATACCGCGAATATTTATACCGGCACAAAGTCGGAAGAGATCATCGGCGAAGCGTTCGAGGGACGGCGTCAAGACGTGCTCCTTGCGACCAAAGTGGGCATAAAGCTCGGAGAAGGTCCGAACACCAGAGGCGCCTCGCGCCAGCATATTCTAAAGGAAGTCGAAGGAAGCTTGCAGCGTTTACGGACGGATTACATCGATCTGTACCAGATCCACGTTTTTGATCCGAAGACGCCGCTTGACGAAACGCTCCGTGCGTTGGACGATCTCGTAACATCGGGAAAAGTGAGGTACGTGGGGGCTTCGAATTATGCCGCTTGGCAGCTGATGAAATCCCTCGCCATTAGCGAAAGTCAACGTCTGATCAAATATGCGTCCGTTCAACCCGGTTACTCGCTGGCCGATCGCGGCGTCGAAAGGGAGTTGATTCCGTTTTGCGTAGATCAGGGAATCGGACTCATTCCTTATTTCCCGCTGGCTGGAGGAATTCTAACCGGCAAATATTCGGGCGGTTCCGTGCCAAGCGGATCGCAGTTGGACAAGAACCCTAATTTTGCGCGCAGATTGGTTTCCGCCCGCGTTCAGTTGGGTGAACGGGTAACGAAAATCGCCGCGGAGCTTGGAACTTCGGCTACGGCGCTCTCGCTGGCTTGGTTGATGCACCAGCCGGCGGTAAGCACGGTCATCGCCGGAGCGACTCGCGAAACGCAGATTGACGAGAATCTGAAGGCAGTACACCTCGAGCTTGACGATGACGTGCTGAAATCGCTTGATGAAGTAAGCAAGGATTTTATCTACTCGCCTCCATTTTGAAGCTGATTGCATAGCTCAAGACCTCCGAATAGAGCGTGCTATATCGTTACTGGCCGCATAGATCCAGGAGCAGAGGAAGGGTACGCCCGCATTAGGGAAGGGGCAATTTCAGCCCGCAGGAGACACGCGATAAAGCGATGTCTCCTTTTATTTGCACTTTATCTATAGCGGAAGCACGAGCCGATCGGCAGTAGGTTACATCCGTTATCCATTTTTGTTTGGCGCGGTTGCATGAAAGTCGCGATTCAGCACGTGATTAGGCGTTGTATTGACAATCGCACAGTATTTCGATAGGATTTAGAATAAAACTGACTGACTAATCAATCGGGTTTAAGGAGTGGGGCTAACTGAACAAAGAGCAGGATCCTAAGACGAACAGCGAGCGAAGAAGAAACTTCTTGGAGATCGCGCTGCGGCTCTTCGCAAAGCATGGTTACCATTCGACCAAGATTTCCGACATCGTTGCCGAAGCAGGCGTGGCGCAAGGAACATTTTATTGGCACTTTAAAAGCAAAGAAGCCATCGCGCTCGAGATCGTAGCGGACGGACGCAGTCAACTGCTGGATGTTATCGCGCAAGGCTACCGCCAAGAGACGGGCACTGTTGCGGATATGGTTCAGGCATCGGAGGCGCTGCTGGCCCGGCTGTTTCGATTTGCCGCAGCCCATCGTTATTTCATGGAGCTGCTGCTTCAAGGAGCGGCCGGCACGGAACCGCCGATTCGATTGGCGATCGGAGAAACCCGCGCTGCCTTGGAGAATGCCTTTCATCAGAACATCCAACGCGCGGTTGAGCTCGGCATGCTGCCTTCCAGTATCGATACCGAGATGCGCGCCGCGTTGCTCACGAGCCTGATCGAGGGCGTCATCTCGCGGTGGCTGCTCGACGTCGGCATGCCGAACAACGGCATGGCTTCGAAGACGGCCGAACGGTTGGCGTACGAAACCGTTCAATTCGAGTTCTTCGGACTGCTTGGCATCTAAAAAACGGTACTTAGGGATGGTTAAACGTAACTTTGGGCAATGTATACAAAAATATAGAGGAGAGAAATTCCAATGCTGCATCAATCCAAAAAAACACGGTTTCTTGTTCTATCCGCCGTCTTGCTTCTCGTACTGGCAATAGCAGGGTGCGGCTCCAAGTCCAATGATTCGCAGGAGCCGTCGAATTCTTCGCCGACCAACCAGTCCGGTAGCACGGCGCCGGCTGACGAGACCAAGAATTTGCTGGACCAGATCAAGGCTTCGGGCGTGATGAAGGTCGGTCTGATGGGCACTTACGCGCCTTATAACTTCTTGAACGACAAGAAAGAAATCGACGGTTTCGACGCCGACATTGCCAAAGACGTCGCTAAGCGTCTAGGCGTTAAAGCGGAGTTCGCCCCGCAAGAGTTTTCCGGCTTGATCCCGAGTCTGCAGGCAAGCAAGATCGATGCGATCATCAGCCAAGTCACGATCACGGACGACCGCAAGAAACAGATCGACTTTACGCAGCCCTACATCACCAATGAAGTCAAAATCATCGTTCGCCAAGCGAACGGCGACATTACGAAGCTGGATGATTTCAAAGGCAAAAATATCGGCGTCGGCCTCGGCACGAATGACGAGACTTATCTGCGCAACGAAGTGCTTCCGAAAGTGGGTAAATTCACGATTAAGACCTACGACGACGTGATCACCTCCTTGCAGGATCTGAACGCCGGCCGTATCGATGCCACGATCAACAATCTTTACGCGCTAAAGCCGATCGTGGACAAAAACGGCTTCAAAATCAAAGCCGTCGGGACGGCGATCAAGTCCGACCAAGCCGGCATTGCCGTTCGCAAAAACAACCCTGAATTTTTGGCCGCGCTGGATAAGGCGCTCGCGGATATGCAGGCTGACGGCACGTACAATACCATTTTCAAAAAATGGTTCGGCGAGGAGCCGCCGGCGAAGTAACCGGCGGAGCGGGCAGGGGCCGTGGCGATGACGCCAATGCCTTTGCGCGACGATACAAGCGAAAATAAAGGGGAACTTCATTCATATGAATCTGGTAGGGGACAACCTCTTCTTCTTGTTGAAAGGCGCCTACTACACCTTGCTGATCACGGTCATCTCGATGTGCTTCGGGCTTATGATCGGCATCGTGGTCGCGGTAGCCCGGCTGAAGGGGAATCGACCGATCCGTTGGTTGGCGCGTTGTTATGTTTCCGTTATCCGGGGAACGCCTGCTTTGGTGCAAATATTAGTGGTGTATTACGGTCTGGTGGACTACGGAATCACCCTTGGACCGCTGACCGCAGCTTGCGCGGCACTTAGCGTGAATGTCGGCGCTTACCTGTCCGAGACATTCCGGGGCGCGATACTTGCCGTCCCTAAAGGGCAGACCGAGGCGGCCTATGCATCCGGCATGTCATCCTGGCAGACGCTGCGGCGAATCATCTTTCCTCAAGCCGCGCGCGTGGCGATCGCGCCGATCGGCAACACCTTTATCGGCATGCTGAAAGAAACCGCGCTTGTCTCCGTGATTACGGTAACGGAATTGGTGCGCTCCGCCCAGCTGTTGATTGCCCAGTATTTTGTCAATATGCCCTTTTATTTGGGAATCGGGGCCATGTATTGGGTCATGAGCACCGTGTTTTCATGGATACTCGGGACGATCGAGAAGCGGTTGTCCAGAGCTTACTAAGATCGAGGTGTAAACCGTAACATGATACAAACGTCGGGACTATCTAAATCCTTTCATGATTTGAACGTATTGAAAGGCATCGACCTGCGGATCGCTGCACAGGAGATCGTCGTATTGCTTGGACCGAGCGGCTCAGGCAAAAGCACGTTGCTTCGTTGTCTGAACGGGTTGGAGGAGCCGAGCGGCGGATCTCTCGAAGTGAACGGCATCCGCGTGGATGCGGATATGCCGGCAAGCAAGAAGCGGGCAAGCTTTCGGGAAATTCGTCGGGACACCGGAATGGTGTTTCAGCAGTTCAATCTGTATCCGCACAAAACCGTGCTTGGCAACGTCATCGAATCCTTGCTCATCGTCAAGAAGCTGCCGCGATCCGAGGCAGAAAGCATCGGCATGCGGCTGCTGGAACGAGTCGGCTTGGCGGATAAGCGGGATCAATATCCTTCCCGGTTGTCCGGCGGCCAGCAGCAGCGCGTCGCCATCGCGCGCGCGCTGGCGACGGAGCCGTCCGTGATGTTATTCGACGAGCCGACCTCCGCGCTTGATCCGGAGCTGGTCGGCGAAGTTCTGGCGGTCATGCGCGAGTTGGCAAGGGAAGGGATGACGATGGCGGTCGTGACGCACGAGATGAAGTTCGCCCGCCAAGTTGCGAACCGGGTCCTCTTCATGGACGGCGGCATTATCGTCGAGGAGCAGGCTCCGGAGGCGTTTTTCCAACATCCGCAAACGGAGAGAGCCCGGAAATTCTTGAATCAGTTGAATGAACGTTGATCGTTCCGACATGAAGGATCCTTAATTATCTTACAAGAGAAAGTAGGTTAAACACACATGAAGGTTATGACTACGTGGAACGGTAAACGATTGTTCACGTCCGTCGGGGCGTCCGGCTATCCGGTCGAAATGGATGCGACGCCTGCCTACGGCGGCGACGGCAAGGGCGCTACTCCGATGGAGCTGGTGCTGGCCGGCTTGGCTGGCTGCATCGGCATCGATGTCACGATGATTTTGGATCAATTTCTCGGCTCGATCCGGAGCATCGAAATCGAGGCTGACGGCACTCGGAAGGAAACAACGCCGTCGGGCTTCACTGCCATCGAGCTGATCTTTCGCGTGGACGGCGACATCCCGGATTATCGGGTGTGGAAGGCGATTGAAATGGGGAAAGAAAAGTATTGCGCGGTGTCGGATTCATTGAGCGCCGAGATTCGGTTCAAGCTCATCCTCAACGGGGTTGAAACACCGAAACCCTAAGCGCGGGAACGAATGGGCGGGAAATGGAAGAGGCTTAAGAAATGCGTATCGATATGACGTCGATACGCATTTTTTGCATTCACGTCGACGTAGTCCCGCGCCACATGCCGGAACATAGCATGTATGTCGCTTAAGGAATTGCTTCATGATCAGCGACTTCAAATTGCGAAATCCCTTACGCCATGAGAATCGGAACGGCAAGCGTTACGATTAATCCGCCACATTCGTTTGGCTGCAAGGTTAGGGATTCATCCGCGTTAAAGAATAGGCGAAGCCGCAGCAGTACGTTCGCGAGTCCAATATGCTCCTCCTTCGGGGAAGCAGACGCATCGTCATCGTCAAGCCGCTCTTGGAAGCTTGACCATCCGTTCAGGCTCCATACCGATTCCGTTGTCCGAAACCTGAAAGCGGAGAATGCCTTCGACCGACCGATTGCACCTCACCTTGATCGTAATGAGTTGGCCAGCGAGCTAAGTCCGCGATTACGCTGGATGGAAAAATGGCTAGTTTTTCATCCGATAGTAAATGGATCACTTCCGATCAAGCACGAGAGGACAACAAGGCTCTGCCTAATGCCCCCTGTTTTTAGCAGGAACCGGGATTGAGAAAATGAGCGACGCGATTGAACTTTCGGATGTAAGCGTTCATTCACTGGGCAAAGATTTTAAATTTACCGGGTATCCATTGTTTAAAGATGATAACATGACGATTCTCGCTCATGGCAATCAACGCTTGGAACCGCGCTAGTATCGGGTTCAAGAGCGTGCCGGGTTCTGCCGATGCAGCATACGGATTGACGAAAGCAGGTTTGAGCTAGCGGTGGCAAATGTTGCTGTAAGTGAAACAACACCTAATCAAGGAGCCTTTTTTAGAGGCTCCTTTTTGATGCGTCCGCTTTCTCCTCATTATGTTTTCACGGCATGGACAGGATGTCTTTTCTACTGACTTATGGCTTAATAGGGAGGAGAACATCCTGGGAGGGAGATGCAACTTGAACGTATTCGGTTTTTGGCGACGATCGATTTTTATCCGGCTCGTCCTTACCTTCTTGATTATCATGGTGCCGCTGTTCGGCATCGGCATCAGCATGTACAGGTGGGGCGTAACCGCCATCAAACGGGAAATGCTCCACACGCGAGCAGCGCAAATGTCGTATTACCTGGATAAGCTCGAGAAAGAGATTCAAGGACTCAAGCTGGTGCAGTCCGGCACGCTTTACAACGATGATATCAATCTGCTGGCTAATAACGTACCGTTCATGGACAATTACGAGCGCGGCTATTATTTAAACAAGCTGCAGCAGCGGCTGAGCGCGATCAGGAACGGCAGCAATTTCATTCAAAATGTAATCGCTATCATCCCGTCTATAAAGCGGACGATTCCCGCGGAAGGAAGCATCGGGGAGCTGCAGGATGCGGATCTGAACCGGATGGCCTACTTCGACAACACGACGCCCTCGCAGTTGATCTATACCCACGAACAATTGCTGCTTAACGCTTATTTCCCTCCGAACTACAACAAGAAGAGCCCGCAGCCCTTATATGCCGTGCTGATCAAGCTTTCGCTGCCTCGGCTCAAGGAGTCGCTGCAGCAATTCAACGCGAACGCGAACAGCGGCTCGTTCCTGATGGACGCGCGCAAGCAGCTGCTGATATCGGACAATCCGGCATCGCCGACGCAAGACCGCATCCGCGCACTGGCAGGCCGCTCCGACGGCAGCGGCAGCGGCTCGATCAAGACGAACGGAGAGCGGGTGCTCTATATTTACGACACTTCGGCCTATTTGGGCTTGACCTTGGTCAGCTACGTTCCGGAAAGCTCGCTGTTCGCAGGCTTGGGCAAATACGAATTATTGTTCTGGCTGCTGTCCATCGCCGTGTTCTTGATCATCATCCTGTTCTCGCTGACGATTCTCCGCTTTATTCGCATTCCGCTTTACACGCTGATCAGAGGCTTCAAACGGCTGGAGAACGGAGACATGGATTTCTCGATCGGGCACCGCATGGAAGACGAGTTCGGTTTTCTGTATGACCGGTTTAATTCGATGCTCGGGCGGCTGCGATCGCTGATCGACCAGAACTATAAGCAGACCATCATGGTGCAGCGCGCGGAACTGAAGCAGCTGCAGGCTCAGATTAATCCGCATTTTCTCTACAACAGCTTCTTTATTCTGTATACGATGACCAAACGGGGCGAATACGAGGAGCTCATGAAATTCCAACTCCAGCTCGGCGAGTATTTCCAATTCGTCACGCGGAACGCATCGGATGAAGTCACGCTGGAACAGGAGGTCACGCACGCGCGAACGTATTGCGACATCCAGTCCAGGCGATTCTTCAACCGAATACGGATCGCGTTCGACGAACTGCCGCCGGACTATGCGAACGTCATCGTGCCGCGTTTAATTCTTCAGCCTATTATTGAGAACGCTTTCGAGCATGGGCTGGAGCATCTGGAAGAGAACGGCCTGCTGTGCGTTCGTTTCCTTCCGGAGCAGGGGGCGCTGCTCATCGAAGTCGCGAACAACGGAGCGCCGATGACGGAAGAGCAGCTCTGCAAGCTGGCGTCCGATCTCGAATCGGACGGGCAGGCGGAAGCGACGGGCCTGATCAACATCCATCGGCGGATCAGGCTGCTGCTTGGCAGCGGAAGCGGGCTTCGGATCGCAAGCGGCGCGTTCGGCGTCACGGTCACCATAAGGCTGGAGATGCCTGTCGACACTAGTACATTGAGCAAGGGGGATCCCGATGTATACGCTATTGATCGTCGATGACGAACCGATTATCGCAGAAGGATTGTACGAAGAATTCAAAGACGGCGGCGAATGGGAAATGGACGTGCATCGCGTCTATTCCGGAAAGGGGGCGCTCGAGCTGCTCTGCCGGATGAAGATCGATATCATCATTTCCGACATCCGCATGCCGGGCTTGGATGGCATCGGCTTGTTGAACCGCGTAAAGAGCAGCTGGCCGTCGTGCCGCGTGATCTTCTTGACGGGGTATAAAGAATTCGATTACGCCCACCGCGCGATGGAATACGGCGTCGTCCGGTATATTCTGAAGACGGAAGGCTATGGCAAGGTCAGGGAGGCGGTTGAGCAAACAATAGCGGAGATGGAGCGGTCGCTTCGCTCCGAGGCGCTGGTCGCCGAGGCGGAAGAGCGGCTTCAAGCGTGGAATGAGATGGCGATGCAGGACCTGCTGGCAGCCGCGCTGCGCGGAGAGATGGAAGCCGGCCCCGGCATGACGGAACAATTGGCCGGGATGGGCTTGCCGCTTCATCCCGCGAAGCCGGTCTGGCTGGCTGTCAGCCGATTCGACGCGCCTTTCCCTTCGGTTCCGTCCGGGTATATGGCCAGGAAGGCAGCGGTCGAGACGCTCCGCCTCATTGCCGAACAATATTTCGAGCCGCTCGTGGCCAGCATCATGACCGCCTCCTCCGGTTCCAATCTAATGGTATGGCTCATGCAGGCGAAACAGGCGGCGGGCTGCGAGCCTGAGCGGTCCGAACTTAAGCAGGAGCGAGCCGGACTGTTCATTCGCGAAACGCTGGAAACGATTCAACGGGCAGCTAAGGAGACGATCGGGCGCACGGTTTCATTCGCGGTCAGCACGGAGGCTGTCGCCTGGGAGCGGATTGCAGAAGCGAATCAATCGCTCGCGCATCTCCTGGATCATCGCTGGTGCGAAGGCACGGAGATGCTGCGCACCGACAAGCAAGAGGATCGTTCCCAGGATATCGTGGCCAAGGTCAAAGCCTATGTCGAGGCGCATCTGCACGAAGACATCTCGCTGGTCAGGCTCGCGGATCTCGTGCACTTCAATCCGACGTACCTGTCAAGGTTCTTCAAGCAGCAAACGGGACTTAACTTGTCCGAATTCATCCAGAACGTCCGGTTGGAGCGGGCCAAGCAGCAGCTCGCCGGTTCCGAAACCCGCATCAACGACATCGCGGCTTCGCTCGGGTACGGCTCCGCTTCGAATTTCGCCCGTTCCTTCAAGAAGCTGACGGGACTTGCGCCGCAAGAATTCCGGGATGCCCATTACAGGTAAACAAATGAATTCCCTGTAAAGAAATGATGGTATGAAAGCGCTTCATACCTTTTTATAATGGAAACACAGTGGCCGCTGTAAATAATGACCAAAAAGGGGAGCGCGCATGAATAAGAAAGTATCGCCCGCTAAACTACTCCATATTCCTGTTCTGACGGCAGCCGTTCTGGCGCTTTCGGCCTGCGGCGGCAACGCGGCATCGAACAACGAAAGCAATACATCCGCGCAAGTCAACCAACCGGCGAACAATAATTCGGGAGCAGCAAACACCCCGAAGACGGATGACGCGACCGGCATCTACAATCCTCCCATTACGGTCACTTCGGTCATGGGCTTAAGCGATCAGGTGCAGAAAGCCGTCGCCATCCAATCGGACGTGGTCACCAACAATATATGGACCCGCAGCTACGAGAAGGATTTGGGCATTAAGGTCAACTATCTGTGGACGGTACCGGGGGCGCAGATGGAGCAAAAGATGAACGTGGCCATATCCGCCAACGATTTGCCGGACATTATCCCTGCCAACGCGCGCCAATTCAAGATGCTGGTCGACAGCGGCGTGGCCATGGACATTACGAAGCTGTTCGATCAATCCGCCTCCGATTTCACGAAGCAAATGATGGATGCCGACAAGCATATCGGCCTGGATCAGGCAACCGTGGACGGCAAACTAATGGGTCTCCCGGCGTTGAACGGGGCGATCGACGGTGCGTCGATGCTTTGGATTCGAGCCGATTGGTTGAAAAATCTCGGCCTCGAGCCGCCGAAGACGATGGACGACGTTATGAAGATCGCGGAGGCGTTCACGAAGAATGATCCGGATCAAAACGGCGCGAACGATACGTTCGGTCTCGGGCTTCTGAAGGACCTGCTTGGGGGATTCGCCACGCTCGACGGCTTC
Organism: Paenibacillus sp. J22P277; assembly: GCF_059383675.1. Taxonomy (NCBI): domain Bacteria; kingdom Bacillati; phylum Bacillota; class Bacilli; order Caryophanales; family Paenibacillaceae; genus Paenibacillus; species Paenibacillus sp. J22P277. The sequence goes on along the minus strand of NZ_JBXENS010000001.1, from coordinate 938,888 downwards.
TTCGAAAGCTATCACGGCTATGCGAACGGGTGGATCGATGACGGAACGGGCAATTTGGTCTTCGGCGGCGTACAGCCGCAAATCAAGACCGCGCTCGGCAAGTTGGCGGAGATGTACAAGAACGGCTACATCGACCAGGAATTCTCGGTCAAGGACTCCGCGAAGGTCGCGGAATCGGTAACGGCCGGCAAGGTGGGCATGATGTTTGGCCAGCATTTTCTCCCGTTCTACCCGCTGCAGGACGCAAAGAACAAGGATCCGAACGCGGATTGGCAGGCATTCCCGATCGTCTCCGCGGACGGCGCCGCCGCCAAGCCGATGATCAACGGCTCCGCGGGCACGTTCTACGTCGTCAACAAAAACATGAAAAATCCGGAAGCGGCGATCAAGCTGTACAACTATTTTTATGATAAAGATCCGGCGCTCAGCCCGAACTTCGATCCTGCCTATCACGGCAAGAACGGCGAGCAGGATACGAAGCCGGATCAGAACTTCTCGTTGGCTACGATGACGTCGTTCTACCCGCAGCAGAACCTCTTCATCCATCAGAGCGTGAACAAGTTCTTCAAGGATAATGACCAGTCGGTAAAGGACAATTACTGGGTGAAGGACAACGTGGATCAGATCGAGCAGTACAAAGCCGGCGACAACAAGCTGTGGAGCGCCTACGCTTGGTCGGGTCCCGACAACAGCGCATTCAACGTCATCGATTATTACAACACGAACAATCTGTTCATGCAGAACGGCTACATCAAGGCCGATACGGAATCGGCCACGCAAAAGGGAGCGACGCTCAACCAGATGCGCGACGAGACGTTCACGAAGATCATCATGGGCAAAGCTCCGGTCGACGAGTTCGACGCCTACGTGACCAAATGGAAAAAGCTCGGCGGGGACGACATTACCAAAGAAGTCAACGCGGCCAAGTAAGACAGCGCGACACGGCAAGCAAACGATAAGGCGGCTGGTTGAAGGGATAGGCGCATGCGTCCGTCAACCGGCCATTATCAGATAGGAGTGTAAAAGGGATGGCGATTAGACAATCCGCGGCCCGCGCAGACGACGACACCAAACGTACGCGCGCCGCAGCGAAATTCAGGCAACAGCTTCCGATGCACCTCATGCTGCTCCCGTGCATCGTGCTGGTCGCGGTCTTCAGCTACTACCCGATGGCGGGCATACTGATCGCGTTTCAAAACTACAATCCGACGAAAGGGTTCTGGGATTCCAAATTCGTCGGCTTCGACAACTTCGATTACGTCTATGCGATGCCGGAGACGATGCAGGTGCTCTGGAACACGATCTTCATCGCGCTGCTCAAAATCGTATTTGGGCTGCTTGTCCCGGTCGTATTCGCGATCTTGCTCGATATGATTCGCCGCAGCTTCGTGAAGCGCTCCATTCAGACGCTGATCTATATCCCGCACTTCTTGTCTTGGGTCATTCTGTCGGGGATATTGGTCGATATTTTGTCTCCGACCGATGGCATCATCAACTTCATGCTGAAGGGCATCGGACTCGAGCCTGTCTTCTTCCTGGCGAACGAGAAATTGTTCCCGTATATTCTGGTCGTCAGCGACGTCTGGAAGGAATTCGGCTACGGGACGATCATTTATTTGGCGGCGATCACGTCGATTAACAGCACGCTCTACGAAGCGGCCGTCATGGACGGCGCAAGCCGATTCCGCCAAGTGCTGCACGTAACGATTCCGGGCATCATGCCGATCGTCGTGCTGATGGCGACGCTCAGTCTCGGCAACGTGCTGAACGCCGGCTTCGAGCAGGTGTTCAACCTGTACAGCCCCGTCGTTTACAAGAGCGGCGATATTCTGGACACCTTCGTCTACCGGATCGGCTTACTAAACAGCCAGTACGGCGTGGCCACCGCGGTCGGGCTTTTCAAATCGGTCGTGTCGTTCGCCTTCATCGTCACGGGCTACAAGCTTGCCTCTAAATTCGCAGGTTACCGCATATTCTGACAAAGGGGCGAATCAAATGCATCACCGGACATTCGGCGGAAAGATATTCGAAAGCGCCAACTATGTCTTCCTTGTCGCCTGCGCGCTGATTTGCATTTTCCCGATCATCCACGTGCTCGCCGTATCCTTCAGCGGCAGTACCGCGGCTGCGGCCGGGCAGGTTACGCTTTGGCCGATCGACATCAATCTGAGCTCCTACAAATACGCGCTCAACAGTCCGCAGTTTCTCGACTCGTTCCTCGTGACGCTGAAACGCGTCGTGCTCGGCCTCGCGGTCAATATGCTGCTGACCGTCTTCGCGGCCTATCCGCTGTCGAAGGAACGGGGGGAGCTTTACGGGCGGAACGTTTATTCGTGGTACCTGTTCGTCACGATCATATTCAGCGGCGGACTGATTCCTTGGTACATGACGATCAAACAGCTCGGCCTGATGGACTCGGTATGGGCGCTGATCCTGCCGGGAGCGGTTCCCGTATTCAACGTTCTCATCCTATTGAACTTCTTCCGCCAGCTTCCGAAGGAAATCGGCGAATCGGCCTTCATGGACGGCGCGGGCCACTGGACGATTCTAACCCGCATTTACTTGCCGCTCTCGAAGCCCGCGCTCGCAACGCTCGTGCTGTTCACCTGCGTGAGCCATTGGAACTCCTGGTTCGACGGGCTTATTCTGATGAGCTCGCCGCATCACTATCCGCTGCAATCTTATTTGCAGACGATTATCGTCAATCGCGACATGTCGCTGTTCACGACCGCCACGCCGGAAGAGCTCAAGATGCTGTCCCAGGTATCCGACCGGACGCTCAAGTCGGCGCAGATCTTCATTGCCGCCGCTCCGATTCTGGCGGTGTATCCCTTCCTGCAGAAGTATTTCATGAAGGGCATCGTCATGGGCAGCGTGAAAGGATGATGCTATTTGGACTATTCCGATCTACCGCAAAACGATTTCAGGAGGGTTTCGATTGGAGCATGCACAAGCTTATGATGTAGCCGCTTACGTATGGCCGGCCTATACGGGCGAAGAGCCGAGAACTCGTATGTTCTGGCCTGAAGGCATCGGGGAATGGCAGTCGGTGAAGAACGCCGTGAAGAAGTTTCCGGAGCATGATTGGCCGAGGAAGCCGCTCTGGGGCTATGTGAACGAAGCGGATCCGTACGTGATGGAAATGCAAATCGACGCCGCGGCAGACCATGGAGTCAACGTGTTCATCTACGATTGGTATTGGTACGACAAGCGGCCGTTCCTCGAGCAATGCTTGAATAACGGCTACTTGAAAGCGCGAAACAACGACAGGGTGAAGTTCTACTTAATGTGGGCGAATCACGACGTTAACCATACCTGGGATATAAGGCTTTCCCATATGCAGGACACGATTATCTGGGAGGCGTCGGTCGATCGACCCGAATTCGAACGGATCGCGAACCGGTTGATCACCGAATACTTCAAGCATCCGTCGTACTACACGATCGACGGAAAGCCGGTATTCATAATTTACGATTTGGCAAATTTAATGAAGGGCTTGGGAGGAGCCGAAGCCACGAAGGATGCATTCCGCTGGTTCCGGGAGCGAGCTGTCGAGGAAGGGCTTCCGGGTCTTCATTTGCAATTGACCTTGTGGAGCGAGAGGAGCTTCAATCTAAGCGGCGTCGACAGCGGCAAAAGGGCAACGACGAGCGAAGTTGTCGCGCTGCTTGGCTTCGACAGCCTGTCTCACTATCAATACGTGCATTTTGCCAATATCGACAGAGATTACGAGGACATTATGATGGATGTCGTTCGGGAATGGCAGCGCATCGACCAAACGTACGACATTCCGTATTTCCCGCATGTGTCGATCGGCTGGGACAACAATCCGCGGTTCCGGGAGTTCAGGCCAGGCATCATGAGGAATAATACGCCGGCCAACGTGCAGAAGGCGTTCCAGTTAGCTAAGGAGTATGCCGACAAGCACCCGGGCCAGCCGCCGCTGATCACGGTCAATAGCTGGAACGAATGGACGGAGACGAGTTACCTGCAGCCGGATGACTTGCATGGGTACGGCTATCTCGAGGCCGTGAAGCAGACCTTTCGCAAGTAACGCGCAGCCGCAAGCCGAGAAACCGGCGATCCGATAAACAGCTTACAGGGGACTCGCTATGGAGCGATGTCTCCTTTTTTTGTACTTTATCGTTATTGTGGCGGAAAAAACGGCACCGCAATCGAAGCGAAATTATAAGAAAGTACTGTGGCAAGTGGCATGCGCCCGAGCACCAGCGCGATAAAGGCAACGACTAGCGGGATAAGGACAGATCCAGCAGAACGAACAACCGCAGCATTAATTTTAGAGTGCATTGCTTACTTGAAAAATATAAAATAAATTCATTTATGTACGTTCTATTATTTTGTAATTGGTGTTTTATCTAATTAACTTATAAACTGCATTCATGCGGTAATTGCTTACTAGGAGAGGCTTTTGCTAAACATGACATGTTAGATCGGATTGGAGGAAACCAGGACAATAGTAGGCGGTACTTAAGGCGAATCCCTGAATCCGCCGGCGGTGAAAACAGATAACAAGGCCGGCCTATCGTACAAGAAGATTGGCAGAACGCTTCTGCTGACGCCTATATGATTGAGGTGTCCGCGGCTGGCGTGAATTGGACGCAAATCTACTCTACGGTGAGCGGCGACGGCGGAATCGACAATATTCTCTTCAACGGAGTCATGGGGGAAATAGATGATGAACATTTTGTTGCTAGTACACTTAATCGCGGTTTGCGCCTGGGTAGGCGGTGGGATTTACGAGCGTTTCTTCGTCTTGAAAGCAGTCGATCATGCAAAGGGAACTAACTATGAAGCCCTCATGGTACAAATCATGCTTAAAGCAGTGCCTTACTTTAAAGTTGTAACCGCCTTGCTCATCCTGTCCGGCCTTGCCATGACATTAATTATGGCTCAAGGATCTTTCGGTTGGTTCGTTCATTGGAGCTGGCTATCTCTTAAAACGTATATTATGATCGCGATCATGGTGTTTGGGTACGCCTTTATTAATCCGCCTCTAAACAAAGTCGCCGCGCAAATCAAATTGGCCATTGAGAAGGATCAAATAGTAACGGATGAAACGCGCGCTGCGGTCCGACGAACCGGGGTCTTGCTGGACATCGCTCACCTTGGCGTAATCGTCAATTTGATTCTAGGCGTTACGAAGATCTTTTGATCCACGACGTGTCGCTATAAACTGCATTCATGCGGTAACTTTCGAAATACAGGCAGACATTCCAACGCTATCGTTTTAGCCTTTCAGGAAGGCCATTACACGACTAGAGAGGGTACGAATTCATGAGCAAAATAATCATTATCCACGATAAACCTAAAGATACTGAAAGATTCGAGAAACATTACTTTGATGTTCATATTCCGCTTGCTAAAAAACTCCCGAAGGTGACCGGGGTATCCTTGCATCGCGTCGTTGGCGCCCAGCATACGGAAAATGAGCCGTACCTGGTCGTCGAGGTTGAATTTATGAACAACGAGGACCTTCAAGCAGCGATGGTAAGCCCGGAAGGACAAGCGGTATCCCAAGATGTCACGAATTTTATTCCTTTTCTGAATCGTCGTCCCACTATCCTTATTTTGGAGTGAAAAAGAATTCCGCATGCTTGTAATTTCGGGTGTCCAAACCGGACTTAGTGCTACAGCATTAACTCGGCAGATTAGTCCCGACAGCATGAAGGATGTAAGCCGTTATCCATCGCGATGGCGGCTTTTTACGTTCCCCCGGGACTATACCATACCTTCTTGAAACCAGAAACCTTGAGCAATCAAGGTTTTTCGTATTTGAGAGCAACGGGCGGAGCCAAGCCCAGCAGGTTCGATTCAACAGAAATGTGCGCTCTGACTATCTCGGCGACGGTGATTCATACATAGATTACTATAATAGAGGGGGTGTCAGCATGACGAAAGTCGGCGTTGTCATGCCGGTTTATTATCAAAATGAAGCTTATATCCGATTGGCGATCCATACGATGCGCAATCAAGTTTATCGAAGCTTTACCTTCCTGATTGTCATCGACGGAGCGCCCGAGCTGCTGCCGCTTATTCAGGCGTGCACCGCCGGAGATGAACGGGTAACGATCGTTTCCTATCCGGTCAACCAAGGCGTCGCGTTTGCGCTTAATTACGGATTCGAGATCTTGATGGACCAAGGTTACGATTACTTGACATGGGTATCGACGGACAACGTCTATTACCCGCAGTTTTTGGGCACGTTAGTGAACGCGATGGACCGGACGGGGCCCGATGTCGGCATCGTGTACAGCAGCTTTAATCAAATCTTCGAAAACGGCGAGCCCGCGCATACGCCGGAGTTTCTCCGCACGCTGCACAGCTGGCAGAATCGTCCGAAGGAGGCACTGCTCGATGGCTGCATCATCGGCCCTTCCTTTATTCACCGTGCGGAGTATTGCCGTCTCGTGGACGGATATCGCTTCAAATACATTCAAGACTATGATTATTGGCTGCGGATGACCGATAATTGCGACATTAAGTACGTGCCTGTCGAGCTGATGGATTATCGGATTAATTCCCCATACAGCTTGTCTACGCACATCGCGAACGATATCTCGAAGCACCGTTTGTGCTGGAACGAGGTTCACCGGGCCCATTACGAAACGCGCCAGAGGCGAAGCATACCGCTTTTGTTCAGCGCATTGTTCGTCGTGAGACCGGGCGAAGTGGCGAATGCTCATACCGCGATCGGTAACATCATCGACCAGTACGAAACCAACTGCGAGCTGATCATCGTCAGCCTGACCACGCAGAACGAAATCGAAGAGATCATGGAAGCGTTCCACGACCCGCGCGTGCGAATCTTGTATTATGTTAATCATTCGATCAACTACGCCTTGCACAAGGCACTTAGGAGAGCCAAGGCGGAGTGGTGCATCATCTTCGACAGCGCGCATGCGCCGGCGGATGCGACATTCATTCGTGCCATGAAAGAATCGAACCTCTTGGATGCGGGATCGACGTCATCCGTCTTCAATTACAATGGGGAAATCACGACATCGGGAACGATTGCACATCTGTATCAAACCATGACCGTTCGCGCAAGGATGCAGGCGTTTATACAAGCTTCGTTATAGGCTGCCTCGAGATCAAGCAAGCGATAGGCAAGACCGCGGCCGTCATTGGAAACCGCATGGTTACATTTCTTGCTAACGATTTCCCGTCTTCCGTTATAGCAAAAGCAAACAAGGTTGCCGCAATCGGACATCCTTGTTTGACGTTTGTGGGTAAATATAAAGATTTGGGGGGGAGTTGGGCATTCGCATCAAGTACCGCCCAGCAGAATAAACTTCAAAAAGATGAGAAATGTCTCAACGATAAAATCAACCGAACCTACTAATCATGGTGTTCAGCCTTAATAAAGGAGGGCATGCACCTATGGGAAGATTGCGGGGTTCCCCGGGGCCGCCCGGCCAACAGGGGCCGAGAGGCCCGCGAGGTCCAAGAGGTCCGCAAGGACCGATGGGCCCGCAAGGCGGCGTTAGTCATCCGTGTCCAACGGGACCTCAGGGCGTAACTGGTCCAACTGGAACCATTGGAGCGACCGGAACCACGGGGGCGACTGGCGCAACGGGAGAGATCGGAGTTACAGGTGCAACCGGGGTGACCGGAGCAACGGGCGTAACGGGAGCCACAGGCGCAACCGGAGGCGCAACTGGTGTAACCGGAGCAACGGGCGTAACGGGAGTAACAGGTGCCACTGGTGTAACCGGAGCAACGGGCGCAACGGGAGCCACAGGCGCAACCGGAGGCGCAACTGGTGTAACCGGCGCAACGGGAGTAACAGGCGCAACTGGTGTAACCGGAGCAACAGGCGTAACGGGAGTAACAGGTGCAACGGGAGCCACAGGCGCAACGGGAGCCACAGGCGCAACTGGGGAAACCGGAGCAACTGGTGTAACAGGAGTCACAGGTGCCACCGGCGCGACAGGCGCAACGGGAGTAACAGGAGTAACAGGAGTAACAGGAGTAACAGGAGTAACAGGCGCGACAGGCGCAACGGGAGCCACAGGCGCAACGGGAGCCACAGGCGCAACGGGAGCCACAGGCGCAACTGGGGAAACCGGAGCCAAAGGAGCAACGGGAGCCACAGGCGCAACGGGAGCCACAGGAGCAACGGGAGCCACAGGCGCAACTGGGGAAACCGGAGCAACGGGAGCAACGGGAGCAACGGGAGCCACAGGCGCAACTGGGGAAACCGGAGCAACTGGTGTAACCGGAGTAACAGGTGCCACCGGCGCGACAGGAGCAACTGGGGAAACAGGCGCAAAGGGAGCCACAGGCGCAACTGGGGAAACCGGAGCAACGGGAGCAACGGGAGCCACAGGTGCGACAGGCACAACGGGAGCCACCGGCGCAACTGGTGTAACCGGAGCAACAGGTGCCACCGGCGCGACAGGAGCAACTGGGGAAACAGGCGCAACGGGAGCCACAGGAGCAACTGGGGAAACCGGAGCAACAGGTGCCACCGGCGCGACAGGAGCAACTGGGGAAACAGGCGCAACGGGAGCCACAGGCGCTACTGGGGAAACCGGAGCAACGGGAGCAACGGGAGCAACGGGAGCCACAGGCGCAACTGGGGAAACCGGAGCAACGGGAGCAACGGGAGCCACAGGTGCGACAGGCACAACGGGAGCCACCGGCGCAACTGGTGTAACCGGAGCCACAGGTGCCACCGGCGCGACAGGAGCAACTGGGGAAACAGGCGCAACGGGAGCCACAGGCGCAACTGGGGAAACCGGAGCAACGGGAGCCACAGGTGCGACAGGCGCAACGGGAGCCACAGGCTCAACTGGGGAAACCGGAGCAACGGGAGCAACGGGAGCCACAGGCGCAACTGGGGAAACCGGAGCAACTGGTGTAACAGGAGTCACAGGTGCCACCGGCGCGACAGGCGCAACAGGCGCAACGGGAGCCACAGGCTCAACTGGGGAAACCGGAGCAACTGGTGTAACTGGCGCGACCGGAAGCGTATTAGGTTTTGCGGATTTTTTTGCCTTGATGCCGCCAGATAATGCGGCAACGGTAGCCCCGGGTACAGACGTCAGTTTTCCGCAAGATGGACCTACTAGCGGGGGCGCGATCGTTCGCACCGGTCCCAGTACATTTAACCTGACTGCGATCGGGACTTATATGGTCTTGTTTCAGGTGAGCGTTGACGAAGCGGGTCAACTGATATTGACGATAAATGGTGTGGATTTAGCCTATACGGTGGTAGGGCGAGCAACAGGTACTTCGCAAATCGTAGGAATGGCTCTCGTTCAAACAACTGTCCTCAATTCCATCCTCACCTTGCGAAATCCAACCGGCAATTCAACTGCATTAACGATTACTCCTGTTGCAGGAGGAACAAGGCCTGTCTCCGCGCATTTTGTGATCACGCGACTTGCATAAGCAATTGAATCAAACAACTTCTTGTCCTTTTTGAAAGACAAGAAGTTGTATTGTTGTGCGCTGATGTACAGTCACAGATATTTTTTTTCTTCTAACGGTGCTGTAGGAAATCTGCTCAGCTTGTCGACGCTTGAATTATGCGGACTTTCCATTTATGCGTATCTCCACTTCGCCTCAGCGATCCCCGCTCCCATGCCTCAACGGGGCGAGGTCGTTCGTTCCTTTCTTCGTGTTATGCTCGAACGCCGTGATCGAACTTCGCACGCAAGCGGTTGGCATCTTCCCTAGGCGGAAACCCAAACATGCGGACATATTCTCGGCTAAACTGTGATGCGCTTTCATAGCCGAGGCGGAAAGCCACGTCTGCGGCATCCGCGGACTCGGATAATAAGAGATGCCGTGCTTCCTGCAAGCGCAGCCGTTTTTGATACTGGAGGGGGCTCATAGCGGTCACTTCTTTGAAGTGTCGGTGGAACGTAGACACGCTCATCCTTGCAGTCTCTGCAAGCTCCTCGATTCGTAACGATTTATCGAAATTGGCGATAATGAGTTCGATGGCATCCCTGATTCGATAAGTACTGCTTCCTTCCATTGCCATTTGTGCCAACGCGGCGCCGTATTGCCCTTGCAGCAGCTTGTATAGGATTTCCTTGGTGTAGATGGGGGCCAAGTACGGTATGTCGCGGGGCTGTTCCAGCAATCGGACCAACCGCAATAAAGCATCCAGGAGCTCGTATTCGATCTGGCCGACGTACATCGCGCGGGCAACGTTTTCATGCCGGTCGATTTGTATGTCTGCGTCGTTCAACACCGCTAAAATTTGATTTTGAGTCATTTCCAACCTCAAACTCAAATACGGAGCATCGGAGGAAGCGAGGACAATTTGGCCGACTACCGGTAAATCCATGGTTGAAATCAGATAATCGGAAGGACCATATTCGAATCGCTCCTGCGCCAAAAAGATCTCTTTCGAGCCTTGGGCAATAAAACAGAAGGCCGGTTTGTAAACGCTGTGTACCGGCTCGGTTGTGTTAGAACGGCGAATCATAAACAAAGAAGGGATTATGGTTTCAGAAGCGCCCTCCTGAACAGAATGCTTTTCGATTCGTTTGGCGAGTTCATCCCGCAGCCGTTCATTTGAACTAGTCATCAGATTCCTCCACCTCGATTCTATTTTCGTTTCATTATAAGGCAACATTCGTTCATGCGTAAGTTGCCAGCGAGAGAATAAGGCAAGGATTTGCAACAAACGGGATAACGGCCTGCTGTTCAATTGCCGCATAATATAAATGGAATTAAGGTGCAACAATAGCAATCCTACGGAACAATAAGCAGGAAATCCATGTGCATGGGGCTTAGCGTAAATCTATTAGCAAATCACATTAAAAAAATGGAGGATTCTATATGCAAAAAGTTACTTTGAACAATGGTGTGGAAATGCCCGTACTCGGTTTTGGCGTTTTTCAGATTTCGAATCAAAATGAATGTGAACAAAGCGTTTATGACGCTATTATGGCAGGCTATCGGTCGATTGATACCGCGGCTTCGTATTTAAATGAAGAAGCAGTAGGAAGGGGGATAAAACGCAGTGGCGTGCCTAGAGAGGAATTATTCATCACTACGAAACTCTGGGTTCAGGATACCGGTTATGAGCGCACGAGAAAAGCCTTTGAAAAATCCCTAAAAAGATTGCAATTGGATTATTTGGACTTGTATTTAATTCATCAACCCTATGGAGATGTGCATGGTTCTTGGCGCGCGATGGAGGAATTAAATCGTGAAGGCAAGATCCGTGCGATTGGTGTAAGCAACTTTCATGAGGATCGTCTGATCGATTTGATTATTCATAATGAAATCGTTCCTGCCGTAAACCAGGTCGAAACGCACCCTTTCAACCAACAAATTGAAAATGCGAATTTCATGAAAGAGAATAAGGTTCAAATCGAATCCTGGGCGCCATTCGCCGAAGGGAAAAATAATTTGTTCCAGAATGAGATCTTGGTAGCCATAGCGGAGAAGGTGAATAAATCCGTTGCTCAGGTGGTCTTGCGTTGGCTGGCTCAAAGAGAAGTCGTCGTGATTCCCAAATCCGTTCGCAAAGAAAGAATCATCGAAAACTTCAATATCTTTGATTTTGAATTGAGCCAAGCGGATATGGAGTCCATTGCGGCCTTAGATACGAAACAGAGTTTGTTCTTTTCGCATCGCGACCCTGAAATGGTGAAATGGCTCGGTAACCGTAAACTGGATATCTAATTCTGTGGCTAATCATCAATAGAAAGCAGGTTGTAAGCTTGAAAAATGAGCAGTTAAGTCATAGCACAATCTTTCCATTGGGACAAAAAGTAGAACAATACTTTACTGGAGATGCCTACTTGCAAATGGTGTTTACCGATCCGACGCCGCTCAATACCGCCATCGGGAATGTAACCTTTGCTCCAGGAGCTCGCAATAATTGGCACTCTCATCATGCCGGGCAAGTGTTATTAGTTACCGGCGGTGAGGGATGGTATCAAGAAGAAGGAAAACCGGCCCAATTACTTAAACTAGGTGATGTGGTAAATATCCCGGCCAAGGTAAAACATTGGCATGGTGCGACGAAGAGTAGTTGGTTTGTGCATCTGGCACTGACTCCAGGGCAGACGGACTGGTTAGAACCCGTAACCGATGAAGAATATCTCAATCTGTAGTGAATGAAATCACAGCGCGGAATTGGCATCCATGATTCGGTTGAATGCAGTTAGCCAGGAGGTCATTATGAGAACGCTTAACGGTATCGGCTATTCCCGGGACGAGCTGTTATGCTCGAGTCAATCTATCAGAAGCGTTGTCGAAGAGGCGGTAGTCGATGGAGAAAAGATCATACGTATTCATACTGCATGGCAGTTGGAGAACGGCTCGATCTTGCTCTACGAATATTCGTCCAGAAACCATCCCACAAGCAGTTTTTGCTTATATGATTCTCTAGATGAATATAACGAACTATGTGCTGATCTCTATTGGGTTATGATGAATGGCGTGTATAAGTATTAATGCCAAAGGAGCGAATTACTTGATGGAATACGTAAAACTCGGAAATACCGGCTTGGACGTATCGCGGCTTTGTCTTGGCTGTATGGGCTTTGGCGATGCAGCACGCTGGACTCATCCATGGGTACAAAACGAGGAGCAAAGTCGTCAGGTTATTAAGAAGGCACTCGATCTTGGGATTAATTTTTTCGATACGGCAAACGTGTATTCGGCAGGAACCAGCGAGGAATATGTTGGACGCGCCCTGAAGGAATACGCGAATCGGGATGAAGTTGTCATCGCGACGAAGGTGCATTTCCGCATGCACGAAGGACCGAACGGAGCCGGGCTTTCCCGCAAGGCGATCATGAGCGAGATCGATAAGAGCTTGAAGCGGCTGGAGACCGATTACGTGGATTTGTATCAAATTCACCGCTGGGATTATCATACGCCGATCGAAGAAACGATGGAGGCGCTTCATGATGTCGTGCGTGCGGGAAAGGCCAGATATATCGGCGCTTCCGCCATGTTTGCATGGCAGTTCCAAAAGGCGCTGCATATTGCCGAGAGGCACGGATGGACGCGATTCGTGTCGATGCAAAATCACTATAACCTCATCTATCGGGAGGAGGAGCGCGAAATGATGCCGCTCTGCAAGTCGGAAGGCATCGGCGTTATTCCCTATAGCCCGCTTGCATCCGGCCGCTTGACGCGCGAGTGGGCGGAGACGACGAACCGTTCGGAAACCGATCAAGTGCAGAAGTCGAAATACGATGCATTTGCGGAGGCGGATCGAGCGATCGTGGAGCAGGTTGCGGCGATTGCGGAACAACGCGGTGTCTCTCGCGTGCAAGTCGCGCTTGCTTGGATGCTGCAGAAAGCGCCCGTTACCGCGCCGATTATCGGTGCCACGAAAGAATCCCATCTCGAGAGCGCGGTCACCGCACTCGATGTCAAGCTAACCCCAGAAGAGATGGCGTCACTGGAGAAGCCTTATGTGCCCCATGCCGTTGTAGGTGCGATTTAATAATCCTCCTCGGGTAAGTGCATTGAAGAAATGATGGGCAACGTACAGATGCAAGTAACAAAAAGAGGCTGGGATCGTTCCAATGGGAACATCCTCAAGCCTCTTTATTATGTCAATGCCAAAGCAGTCTGCTTAAGTTTAATAATGAACTCGGAATGTTCGGCTGTATCGGGCGCATCTTTCATCGACACGACCGTCAATGCGGCTAGGATCTACGCCGTGCAGCGCGCGGTACCGCTAATGGACGCATCGGCCAACGTGATTTCGCCCGGTGTCGTGGAGACGGATTCCGTGCGGTTCTACGCCAAGGGTACCTTCGATACCTTTAAAGCGAACGTGATCGGCCGCACGCCGCTCGGACGCCTGACGCAGCCGGAAGACGTAGCCCATGTCGCGCTGTTCCTGGGATGAACCGATTACTGTTACGACGGTAGTCGGTTTTTTTGTTATTCATTGACGTCGGTTTGTGTTCAGATCGTCAAGAAATTCGACAACACGGGCGAAGGACTCGAGGACCCGGCTTTCATCGGAACGATGGAAAAATAAACTAGGCGTTTGTGCTCAATTATTGTCTAATTAACAATCATCAAACAAAACTGAACTATGCTATTACTGCATTCAAATAAATCGAAAGAAGTGTGAGTAAAGTTGAAAAAAAAGTTGCTTATATCTACTATGATTGCACTAACAATGTTGTTTTGTCTGGCTTACGGTGCATGGGCCGCGTCTAATCCGCAACTTAGCGACAGCTTGGAACAAGCGAAACAGGATAATCACGGACAGTCGAAGAAAATAACCTCTTTGGGATTTTCGTCTAACGTAAGAGCCTCCGACACCTTTTCCTTTCAGACATCTTCTACGATCGATCTATTGAATATTACGAGCGACAGCGTTCCTCCTTATATTTCTATCCATGACGGAAGGGATGATATAGATCTGTCTAATGCTAAAATCAGTGTACTGAAAGGCATAGATGGAATCGCCTATTCGATAACGAATTTGCCTGCGGTCGATCACGCCAAATCCTACACGTTGCAAATTCGTCATTCTTCGATAACTTTAAAAAAGGCCGCTTTCAAGCCGAAAAGTTCTTCCAACACGGAGCTTAGGGTGCTGAATAACGCCATTCACCTATCAAGCATCGACAACGCACATCGTACGATTTATATGATCCCTCAGTATCATGTTGAACAATTGCTTGCCGAAATTGACTCAACGGACAATTCGATTCAACATTATTCGGTTACGGATCGTTCGGGTACCGAAAAAAGGTTATCTGATGAGATCGTGAATAATGATCGATTAACTGTAGTTGCTGAAGATGGAACATCCAAACCGTTCACGATCCAACTAACAACTTTAAAAGCAAACCTGCAGCAATATACGGAAGGTCAAACGCAAGATATAATATTAGAATATTCGATTAATAAAACCACTCCGGAAAGAAAATATTTATACGGAACGTTAACCTTTCATTTGCCGGATGGAATAACGGCTTCCTCTACGGATACGTTCGATTTAATCGGCCGTGGCTTCGTGCAATTAAACGATACTGCTATCGCTTCTGCAAAAGACTATAACCATTCGGGAAGAAACTGGGTTAGAGATATAAATTCAAATGAAGATTTGCGAACAAAAGTGGCCATAACGGACGGTGGAAAAACGGTTTCTATAAAGAATACGGATTTTAGCGCATACAATGGCGTTGATGTTACGCTTGTTTTGAAAAACAAAACAATTCCAAAACGAGGCGGAACGTTCAGTGCAACTTTTAGCGGCAAGGCTTACTCGGGAACACCTCGCGAAGCGGATTATAAGGAATCAGGAACGGCAAACTTCAATGTAACTTCTAATGGAACGCATTTAGTCAGAAAAGCTGCCGATGTCTCCTATAACACCCCGACAACTGTTGTACTGGAAGCTGATTCCATGAAGAAACAAGCAAGCGTTTATGCAAGTTTAGACAGAGGTTTAACTTGGGTGAATACAGGAGCAGAATTAAAATCGCAACAAGCGATCCTTTCGAACCTATTACCGGAGACCAACTATTACTTTAAGCTAGCGACATCCGATGGAAGTTCAAACATGGTGAGCTATTATTCAGGTAAATATGACGTAACGAATTTTGGTGCTGTTGCTGACGCAAAAGTATTGGCCAGCGCGGGTGACATTATTAATTATACCGGATCCGATAATTCTGCTGCCATCAATGCAGCCATTGTTGCAGCAAGCAAAAACGGCGGCGGAACGGTTTACTTCAAAGGAGACTCGAATTTTGCCTCTAACAGCATTCATTTAAGAAGCAACGTCTATTTATATTTTGACAAGAACGCTCAACTTATCGCCTTGGACCATATCGACGCAAGAGAAGCTCCTTTAAATTATCCTTTCGCATTGGGGCAGGATGACGGTCATGGCTATTGGGAAGACGCTCTTTTGTGGGGCGTTCGCGTAGAGAATATCAAAATTATCGGGAATTCGGCCAAAATTTACGGAAATATGAATTTATATACGGGTTATAGCGATCCTTATGTTGCCGGTAGCGGAACCAAAACCATGTCGTTCAAACTATCTAAAAATATCGAGATTGGCGGAACGGATGAGGATCATGTTTTAACCATTGAACAAGGCGGCTGGTTTTCTATACTAACGACTGGCTGCGATAACATTAGGGTTCAAAATATAGTATTGCCTAACTCCACTTCCGGTCGTCAAAGAGACACGTTCAACTTTATGCAAGATAACGACGCATCCGCTTATAACATTACAACTTTGAAATCCAGTAATGACGTGGCAAAATTAGGAAGCGATTTTTCTTTAGGATTCATTAGACACGTTTCCAATAACGATATTGAAAAAATCGTGGCCGGTGATATCGCAGGCGGAAATGTGTTTCAGTTAGGCTCGGAAACCGTTGGAGACATTGAAAATATAACTGCGAAAAATTTAACGTTAACAACGAATGCGAATAAAACCGGCGTGGCCATCTGGGTTAACGACGGGTCAAACGTAAGCAACGTAACCTTGTCGGATTTGCATTTAGAAAACACCTCCGGCGGCATTGCTTTCGGCGTGTCTCCTCGTTTTGAAGGCGCCGGGCTTGACGAAGACGGAAGTCTTCAAACGGCAAGGCTGCCGCTTGGAATAAGAAGACCCGGTTCGATTTCAAATGTAACGGTGGATGGGGCCGTTTTATCCAAGAACGCCGGAGGAGACGGAGCGTTCCCGATCGTGATTCAAGGCTATAAACGTTTTCCAAGCACCGGAGCCGCGGGCCAAGTCGACGTTGGTTCGGTCGGAACGATCGTGGATGGAGAGACGTATCCCGTTCGCAACATCACGATTAAAAACCTTGAGCTGACGGCGTCCTTTAATCCTGCCAAACCTGCTTCCAAGCCCGTTCTATCCAACACGACGGCAGTGATAGCCGAAGCCAAGAATGGGGGGAACTATCGAACATCGTCCTATGCGAATGCGAGTTCATTCCCTGCATATGGCATACTCATGAAATATGTCGATCATGTCACGATTCAAGACAGTTCTATAAAATACGAAGACAATTTAAGAAATGACCGATTTGCGATTGTCGTTGATAATGGAACGGACGTTAATTTAAGCAACCTAACGATACTACAAGGCGGGTTAATCGGCAGTGCGGTGCAAGTTAGAGGCATTTCAAGTTACCATTTTAACAATCTAGCGATTAAAGCGTTCAATAAAACCTATCTAACACAAACGGCAACCGTGCTTCCTGATGCAAATGGCAGTACCGATTTCGATAGTTCCGTGCAGGCAAATTTATCGCAATCCTACGTTTCCCCAGGCATCGTCTCTGACGCAGCTGTAGATATTGCGTATACAAGCACGCATATTAATGCCATTTCAGGCCATGCGATCGACATTAAAGCCGGAACTACGGTTGCGAATGTTTTGGACGAGTTAATATCCTTGAATGGCGTCCAAACGATTTCGGTTGTCGATGGTGGCGGTAACGCGGTTGCTCCAACCGAAGTTATTACAACAGATCATCGTCTTAACGTGATTTCGGCCGATGGAACCAATACGGTTGTCTTAGCATTCTCGATCGATGGTGCCGTTACCTCTGGCACAGACGACCGTGTATCACTGCATGAAGCCGCTTAAGCGCAATCGTTGGAAAACAATCCCTTGGACGGCTCGGGTTGTTTAGGAGGCCGCTGAAAAGGCCACTAAAAGGAGCAAGCTCTCGAATGTTGAGGAGCTTGCTCCTTCTTTGTTGTATACGGAATGGTATACGGGAGAGTGGGTGAAGGGATGATTCAACGAACATGCTGCGTTAGCGCTTCAGGAAACATTCATGTCCGTGATGCTTGGAATATAAAGGGGGGGCTGAGTGTGGAGACAAGAACGTCAAAAAAGCCGCATGAATGCGGCTTTTTCGCGGAGATTTACTGTATCACCAACTAAGATGCCTCTTAGCGCCCAACGTGTCGGTAATATCGATCGTCAGATGGCGGATGCTCAACCGATCGCGCTTGTAAGCATGGCCTTGATCGTCAACGAATTTGGCGAGCGGGACGCTGGATTTGCCCGAGGTCATCATCGCTGCTTCATAGGTGTACTTGCCGTCAATGATAAGCTTTGCATTGTACCATATAAATCCGGTTTCGTTTTGGACAATCACATGGTTGTTCGTCAGGGCAATGTCGGCAATCGGAATCGAGCTTTTCGGAGCCGGGACGCATCCGGTCATTAACAAGACGAGAACAACGACCAGCAAACATGAGGCAACATTACGCCTTATTGGTTTTCTTAGGCAATTCGGCACGTTCGTGAGCATCATCAACGTTCCTCTCCATTGGATTCAACAGACAGGCCGAGGTCAAAAAACAGATTGGGCGCGCCGGGGTGGCCGCGATGGACTTCAACCGCAATTTCATTGGTCCCCTTCACAAGCTTGTTTAAATGGGCCTTGAGATCAATTCTCCGATAGAAGGTAAATTCATTCGGAAACGCAAGCGAGGATTCGGTCAGGATCCCGGTAACAATGGCGTCCCGGGATACTTCCTGTCCGTTCAGATATACGACGTAACCGTCTTCGAAGGCGATATTCAAATCTAAATTAGACAGTTCCTGCGGATCGCCATTAAATTCAAACGACTTGCGGAAATAATAGGTCGGGGACGGCACGACCTCTAATTTGGTTTGAAGATAGGCCTTCAGTTCCTTGTTATTCGTAAATCCCAAAGGAGCCCTGCCGGTTTTCCAGTCGGAATCCTCGTAATCCGGACTGCGCCAATCGTCAGCAGGCAGAGGAACCGGTTCCGTGTGGGTGGTTTCAATAATCGGTCCTTCTCCCACTAAGTCTACCCCTTCCGGTATGGTGGATTTGATCGAATCGTCACCGGCGTGATAATGCCATAAAGATTGAATGCCCACGAGCGGAATTTCCTTTTTTTCCTTTAATGTGGCAAGGTCCCACGAAGCCAGGTTATCCGCGTCCAGTTCCAGTTGATCCACGATCTGTCCCTGCTCGTTTTCCGCTTTGATGGTCAACGCATTTTCATTCGCTTCCATTACCGTAATAACGGGCGTTTCCTTCATCTTGGCCAAGCCCCATTTGTCCCAGTCCTCGTATCCGGAGGGCTGATAATCGGAAGGCTCCTGGGAAACGCCTACATGCAGTACGTAGACGGTATCGCGGACGAATACCGCGTTAATACCGGCCGTCCTGAGCGCCTTCCACACCTCGGGAAGTTTCGGATCTTCGCTTAGCCAGGCAAGGGCGAAGGTTTGTTTACTTCCGCTCATCGTCTTGCGGATCCATTCCAACTGCTTGTCTCCCGCATCGCTTAACCGGCCTGCGTTCAGGAAGAAGAGCTTGGCGTTTCCTTGCTTAATCGCGTAAACGGATTTCCCGTAACCCGGAAGCGACTCGGTAGGCACGTGGGGATACGCTTGGTCGAAGTCCTGTTCCGTCGCAGAACCGTCATAGACGGGGTAGAGCTGGAACGATCGCGCTTCCGGATGATCCTGCAGCAGCTGGTTGGAGGCAGCGAAATACGAGATGTCCCGGAATTGCTTGATCCATCCCCCGATGTCCCCGTCCTGCTGGTTGAAATATCCAAACCGAAACGACGTGGAGGATGCGGCGGATGACTTGTATCCCTCCATGGGTACCCTTGTCCAATAGAAGGAACAAAACAGAATGCCAATTAACACGAGCAGCGATAAAGAAAGCTTATATTTGTATAAGGCTGCCATAAGCTTAACCCTCTCCTCCCGGTAACGTGTTCGGCAAGGAAGGCCACCACAAGATGGTGTGGTAGACGGTCGGCCAGAGAATGATCAGATTGACAATAAAGGCAACCGCAAATCCGATCGTCCAAGGCTTCAGCTTGACCTCGATCCGCCCGAGCGTCCAGTGGAGTATCGCCCATGTGCCCAACCAGACGACCAGTCCCGCCGTTTCTTTGCCGGTATAAGGACCGATGGCCCACCAAGAGGGGATCCAAGAACCCCAATTCAGCAAGATCGGATTAGCCTGAAGCGGGTTGTAATAGCTCCACAAGTGAGAGAGCGTTGTCGCTGCAATACCGAGCCATACGGAAAGCAGGATAGCGGCGATTTCGCCCGTTTTTCGTTGTTTTGTTTCTTTCACCTTTTGTTCTCTCCCTATCATGTTGAAAATCATGCCATTTTCAGTTTCGTCAAGCCGAGCCCGCATACAAGTCCGATCAGTAAACAGATCCAGAACAGCGTGATCAGTAAAGCAATGATTCCGCTAATTGCCGAGCCCGGTTCGAGCTGATGGCGAAACCGGCGCAATAAGAAGGCCGCCGCGATTCCCAAGGGGAGCGGGTACAGCGAGACGAATTCTTTATATTCCATGACGATTAAATGGACTTCGGGGCTGCGGTACATCAGCCACTGCTGGGGACCATCCGGTCCTCGGTAAGCGATGTAAAGCCAATTGCCGAAGATGATCGTAACCAGAACCAGGATGTTCGTGAGCCAGAGTACCCATTCCAGTGTGACCGCTGCTCCTTTCTTGCCCCGCAGCATGGGATAGGTCAAATGAAGCACTTGGCAACTCATGATCACGGTGATGGTTGCGCCTAATCCGTGCAGAACCGCCTCCAGCTTATGATTGCTGAATCCAATGACATTAAACAACGGGATCGATAAAAAAAGCAGCGCGGCTACGCTCGCTTGCGTAACCGCAAAATCTCTTGCATTGAATATTGATTTCATCGACAGTCCATCTCTTTCGTAAGGGATTATGATGTCGATAATTGTAAAGAAGAAGTATCAGAGGAATGTTAATGCCAGTTAAGGAAATTGCAAACGCTATCGAAACGAGTCACTTTTTATGGCCGGGCGAGGCGACGTCGATGCTTAAAATTAGCTTAATACAAAGTTAATTTTATCTTAATTTTTCAAAGGATAGATTGCGAGTATAATGGCTAGGGCAGTTGGCAGCAGGTTATTAGGTATATTTTGGGAATTCCGCAATTCTTTACATGGCACGAAGAGAAAGAGAGATACGTGCTGGCAGATCTATTGGCGTGTCGATATCGGCGGAGTAAGGAGGGCGATTTTGTTAGTTTGGATTGATTAGGGAGGATGCCGTACTGGGGGGTTCCAAGGCCGACTGCTAATGAAAGAGAATGGGGAGATGACATGAAGGTGAAGTTGAAAGCCAAATGGAAAGGTTTAACATTGGCTGTGTTTGTATGTACGATTCTGTTCTCCATCGGGATTTTAAACGTCTCGGCTGAAAGCACGATCATTAAGGGGCCGTATTTGCTGTACACGGGATCAAACAGCGCGATGAGCGTCCTTTGGCAGACGAGCGATAGCCAACCGAATACGATCAAGTGGGGGACCGACACCACATATGCGTTAGGTGAAAAGTCCGTCGAAACATACGGTACCGACAACCAGCATAAGATCGACCTCACCGAATTGCAGCCGGCTACCAAGTATTACTACGAGGTAGATGGCCAGGCCGGTTCGTTCGTCACCGCGCCTGCGGCTGACGCTACTTCCGTGAAATTGCTTTCCTACGGCGACAGTCGTACCCAACCGGCTTACCAGGAGAAGGTTGCCGCCTTGGCACGGGAGGCTTATACCGCCGACCCATCCTACCAGACGCTTCTCCTGAACAGCGGGGATATTGCTTCGAGCGACTCCGAGAGCAACTGGACCGCTCAATACTTCATGAATGATAAGACCGCTTATCCGGCGTTGAGTGCTCTCCAGGCCGAGGTTCCGATGATGGGGGCAAGAGGCAACCATGAGGGCGTAGGTTCGGTCTACGAGAAGTACTTCCCTTATCCATACGTGGATAACTTCTACTGGTCGTTCGATTACGGTCCGGTCCATGTCTCGGTACTGGACGAGTATGCGGACTTTAAGCCCGGATCGGCGCAGTATAACTGGCTGATCAACGACCTTGCGACCACGACCAAGCCGTGGAAAATCGTCATGGGTCATCAACCGGCTTGGGGTGCCGGTACGCATGAGAACAATACGGACCTCCAAGAATATATCCATCCTATCCTGAAGCAGTTCGGGGTACCGTTGTATCTGAACGGACACAACCATAACTATGCCCGTGCCGAGGTCGACGGCATCGAGTACCTCACCTCCGGCGGCGGCGGCGCTCCGACGTATCAAGTGGACCCGACTTGGCCGAACATCGTCAAGGCCGATGCGTCGTATTTCTTAACCGAGTTCGATGTGAACGGGGATACGATGAACGTGACCTCCCGTCGGATCGACGGCACGGATATCGAGACCATAACGGTTCACAATACGCAGGTTCAATTGGACATTTCCAAATTAACCATGACGGCGGACAAAGATACGTTGCAAACGGCTACTCCCGAAAGCAACATTAAGCTCGGTCTGGCCGCTGTCGACAGCAAAGACGCCACTGTGGATCTTACTGGTGCCCTCGTGAAATATTACACGGACAAGCCGG
Source organism: Paenibacillus sp. J22P277 (assembly GCF_059383675.1). Classification (NCBI taxonomy): domain Bacteria; kingdom Bacillati; phylum Bacillota; class Bacilli; order Caryophanales; family Paenibacillaceae; genus Paenibacillus; species Paenibacillus sp. J22P277. Next base: position 916,467 of record NZ_JBXENS010000001.1, on the reverse strand, counting down.
ACAGACTGTCCATTGCGGCAGACGGAACCGTGTCGCTCAAGAACAAACCTGTATTTAACGAATCCGCTCAGGTTTGGGCCGAGATCTATGACGGCAGCAAGTTGGTTAAGAGTAACAAAGTGACTGTCAATATCCATAATCCGGATGGGCTGGCACAAGCAACACTAACAACGGATCGCGGTTCGTTGTCGAGCAGCGCTTCGGCCAAGCTTAGCTTATCGGGGAAAGACAATGTGGAAGCCGCTATGGACCTTTCTTCGGCTACCGTCAGCTATAAGACAAGCTTGGAAAATATCTTGTCCATTTCCGCTGACGGCACTGTAACTGTGAAAAATACGCCGGTTCGTACGACCGCCGTAACCATTCAGGCAGCAGTTACCGTCGAAGGAATAACAGTCGATAGTAATACGGTATCCATCATTGTCGGCCCTTCATCGGGCGATGATGACCAAGTACTCGTAGCGCCAATCAAAGGCCAATACGACGATACGGAAGAACTTGCGGATGGAACGTTGGATTTGGAAAGTTCCGATCTGGAAATCGTAACGGAAGATTCCAACCAACAGATCTTGCTCCGATTTGCTGAACTGGCTATTCCCAAAGGGGCGAAGATTCTTGACGCCTATATCCAGTTCTCCGTTGACGAGCCCGATAAGAACACAGATCCGTTTGACGTGAATATTTATGCGGAGGACGTTGCAAATTCACAATTGCAAGATCCGCCGAACGTCTCGTCGCGGGTGAAGACGAAGGATTCCGTAAACTGGAAGGATATTCCTAAGTGGACGGTAGAGCATGAAGCCGGTCCAGACCAGCAAACGCCTAACGTTGCATCCTTGGTCCAGGACATCGTAAATAAGGATGAATGGGTCGAAGGGAATACATTGGGCTTCATTCTGACCGGTCAAGGCACGAGAACTGCCGAGTCCTTTGAAGGCGCAGGCGACAATGCAGACCAAATTCCACAACTTCATGTCATCTACACAGTTGCCGATACGACGGATCCGGATGACGGCGGCAACGGCGATGGCAACGGCAACGACAACGGCAATGGCAATGGTGGTTATATCCCGCCTGTGACCGACGGCAATACAACGCCTCCGGACAATGGCAGCGGCACGCCGACCGACCCGGGCACGCCTGTCATCCCTGCCAACCCGTTCACAGACGTCGATTCGCATTACGATTGGGCGAAAGACGCTATTTCGGTGCTGGCCGACAAAGGCATCATCAACGGCACCTCAGCCACGTCTTTCGAGCCTAGCAAGCAAATCACGCGAGCTGACTTCATGGAAATGCTCGTCCGCATGCTGGACCTGAAGGCGGATGTCACGTCCAACTTCAGCGACGTGAAGGCGAACGACTACTACTATCAAGCGCTTGGTATCGTCAAGGCGCTCGGCATCGCGAACGGCTTGGGCGACAACAAGTTCAATCCTCGCGATTTCATCTCGCGTCAGGACATGATGGTTCTTATGAGCCGGGCAATGGACGTCACCGGCAAGCTGGACCTAAGCGGCACGACGGCAGACTTGAAAGGCTTCAAAGACACGGCGAAGGTTGCGCCTTATGCAGTCAAAGCCGTGGAAGAATTGGTCAATGCCGGTATCGTGAAAGGCAGCAGCTCGTTGCTGAACCCGACGGGTCAAGCGACGAGAGCGGAAACCGCGCAAATGATCTATACTCTCTATCTGATGTTGCAGGAGAAAGGCAGCCTTTAAGACATCTGGGGCAGCGGGGCGTGTCACACGCCCTGCATATCTCCGAAACGGGCTGTCAAAAAGATAAGCTATTCTCCATCGTAGGATGGATGGTTTACCTCAAACATAGGTAATTAAAAATGGCGGCGTTAGGGAATGAATCCTTTCACCGCCATTTCTTTATTCCTGCGGCATGGTTGCTTTCAATCGTGCTACATCTCAGTTTTTACGAGAAAACAACATAAACTTTATGTTCGCCATACATACCTTTCATATAATTAATTGGTTAATAATCAATTCAGTCTGGTTTCCGTACTGCCAAGAGGTCAAGGGTCGGAGTGTTCCTTTCGGCCACGGCATAACTTACAGAAGAAAAGAGTGCATCGTATGCATTGGCAAGGAATCAAAAAACTAGCGGCATTGATCCTGGTCCTCGTCTTATTACTTTGCGGAGTGACCCCCGCGTTTGCTCACGACATGTATCTAGGAAGCTCCAAATGGGCCTTTGGCAAGGATCGTATTCTGTCTACAATCGAGCTCGACCCCGAGTTATTCCAGCAAATAAAAGGGATCAAGGAACTTGGATTTGACCTGGACCATCTGACTGATGACCAGCTCCATGAAATGACAACCAAGGTCATCCAACCCTATATCAACGAGAAGCTATCGGTTTCCATCAATGACCGGTCATATCCAGAAAAGGTGGTTAAAATTGAGCGGGAAGGTACAACGTGGATAATATGGCTGAAAGTAAGTGATCTGGATTTTAATTGGCAAGAAAACAAGGTGAAAATTGCTTATCATCTATTATTTGAAGAAACCAATAATCAACATGCGAATATTGGCTATATTTATTATACCGATGCCGATGACGATTCGGTGCAAGCGGTCTTCGATAAGACTCCGCCGGATTTGCAAAACATATTCGATTCCAACAATACTGTATGGGATTTCTCTGATAAAACCGCGGCAATTGTGTCTGATATCGCCACTTATGTAGGACTCGGCATCATACATTTCCTAACCGGGTATGATCACATCGCGTTCTTGATTGCTTTAATCGTGATCGGTTTATCCACAAGGGAAACCATAAAAATCATCGCGACATTTACTGTGGCGCACAGCATTACTTTGCTGCTGGCGGCCATGCATGTTGTCAATCTGAACCCGAAGTATGTCGGAAGCGTCATTGCGCTTTCCATCTGTTATATTGCGGCGGAAAACCTGTTGTCAAAACAGGTCAATTATCGATTGCTGTTCACCTTTATGTTCGGCCTGGTTCATGGATTCGGTTTTGCCAGTGTCCTTCAGGAATATGTCGCAAACAAATCGAATCTTGTTCGCTCGGTGGTCTCGTTTAATGTCGGCGTAGAAGTTGGACAACTGTTGATCTTATTAGTCACGCTGCCTCTGCTTTACTTGATAAGGAAAAAGTTCTCTCTCAGAAGAGTAACCATCGTAACATCCGCGGCCATTTTTATTGTTGGTTTCGTCTGGTTCGTCGATCGGCTATTCAATTTGCAACTGGTCCCATTCTAAGCAAGCAGGAAGCGAGAAATCCATGAAGAAGAATCGCGCAACTTATTTCTTTGCAATTATCATGATGATAGGCATGGTCTTCATTATGATTTCTGGTACCTGCATGGCTCAAAGCAGTTCCGCCGTTGACGAAACGGAATACCGCACTAGAGCGAACGAACTCGTTGCCGCTAAAAATTATGAGCAGGCGGCAACGGTTTTGGAGGAACTGTTGGCCAAGAATCCGGACCTGAATGATGAAATCGTGTACAAGCAGTTAACTCATATCTACGACGATTACCTATTTGATTTCGATAAGGCATTGAGCTTTTATACGATGTATCTCAACCGTTTCCCGAATGGTACATTTTCCAAAGACTTTCGAGACAGAATAGCATATCTCGAGGAGAGACGTTCTGAATGGCAAGCATTGCGGGATTTTAGAGGCGTTCAGTCAGAAGAAGACAATATGACCATTCAAGATAGGCTGGCGAAAGTCGAAACCATTCTTTCGAAGAATGAAGACGCATCGATAGCGCCCGAAATGCATATCTACTTGGCTAACGAATATTTTGAAGCTGCCGAATATCAAGCCGCAAGCGAGCATGCGGAAAGCTATATAGCCAGCTTTGGCAAGGCAACCATGACAAATACAGACCAAGCGTTGGCCCTGCGGTTATATGCTGACATTCTCGTGAAGCAACATCATTTTGGCAAGGCTATTCGGGCCTTGGATCAGGCAATAGCATTGGCAAGTCCGGGAGAAAACTTTAATTATGCCGTGAAAAAAAGCGAAATCATAAACCATAGGAACATGATGGTTGGCTTTATCTGTTGTCTTATCTATTATTTAGCCGTAGTCGTTTTGCTTTTTCCGGCCAAATTTTGGAGATCCTTCAATGTGGGCAATTACTTCGATCGACTTGCCAAGCCTATTTTCCTTCTTGCCCTGGTTTCACTTGGCCCTGTTTTAATCCTGAAGATCATGCAAGAGCCGGAAGCGGACCCGCGGTTTTTCTTTTGGCTGTCGGGCTTATCGGTCCTCTCCATTATCCTAATCAAGCTTCTTGCTCCGCTGTCACGAAAAACCGGCAGATTGGTTTTCATATCGATGAGTGGTTTGCATATGGCCGCCGCTTTGTTCATGGCATATTACCTGACTGTGTACAGCGGGAGAAAAATCATCATGAATACTGCAATAGAGGCAGATGTAGATCCCTTGAGTTCCGCATTCATCCTCTTACTATGGAGTTCAGCTATTGCAACTTTATTCATCTATATGATTAATAGTTTTGTCTATTCAAAAGCAAAAGGAAATGATTGATCTTTTAAAATCTTGGGAGGGTTCATGGAAATGATGTCTGCATTCATCTCGTTCTTCAGATTAGGCGTAGAACATATTTTAACGGGTTATGACCATTTGTTATTTATTTTCTCGCTGTTGATTGCAAGGCAAACGATTAAACAATACGCGTCGGTTATCACGGCATTTACCATCGCGCACTGTATAACGTTGACCTTGACCGTGCTCGACATTATTGACGTGCCGTCGAGTATCGTCGAACCGGCGATCGCCCTTAGCATCTGTTATGTCGCGATTGAAAATATTTTCAAAAAAGACGTGAGAAAACGCTGGATGATTACGTTTGTATTTGGTTTAATTCACGGCATGGGGTTCGCCGATTTATTAAAGGGCATGAATCTTGCAAAAAACGATCTGGCTTTAAATATTTTTAGTTTCAATCTGGGAATAGAGGTCGCCCAGCTAGGGATTCTCGCGATATTGCTGCCTATTCTCTTCTTTATTCATAAATGGAAGTATTCCGTGAGAGTCGTCAATCTCTGTTCGGCGATCGCGTTTGTATTGGGCGGTTTGTGGTTAACCGAACGAATATTCTTTTAAGAGTCCCGGACGTAGGCAGATCCGTGACGAAGGTAGCGAATCTACAGAAGCAAACACTTCCACAATGATTGCTGCTGCATTCACTTGATCCGTACCAGTTTTTTTCATTTTTCCGTCTGGACGTCGGGTGAATAATAATCGACTGACGATCGTGCAGCATGCGCCTGATCCCGCTATCGTTTCCATGAAAAGCAGAAGCACCGCGTAATTCGCGGTGCTTCTGCGCGTTATTTTTCTGGGTTCAAATAGCCTCTCGTATACTGAACGCTGCCGTCGAGTCCAATCTTTACGCCCTTCACGTACGGCTTGCTGAGCAGCGATCGCGCGTCTCTAATTTTCAATCGTCAAGACCAACACAATGATGATCATGACGATGGCGATCAGGTTGATCCCCCGGAGCATCCACGTCGATTTTTTCCAAATCGTCAACAGCGATGCAACAATGAAAATCAACGTTACTACATTCCATGTCCAAATAGCGTTCATGTAATCAGCCTCCAAAGTACAGACACTTATTTAGACAACGAGTTAGTATTCAACCGTTCGATTAAATTTTGAATCCGCGTACGGGTAAACGGGCTATAAATAGTTTCAATAACTTATGCTGACCCGTTATGTGATAAGATTCTTCTTGTAGGCGGAACGATTCGAATCTATTCCTTACGTTCAACGAACACTAAACTATAGCCGCGTGGCCACCGGACACAATCTTTCTTTCTGCTAACCATCCGTTTATGGGCACTGATTTGTGTGCAACGGCATGGCTTTTCGTGTCATGTTTACCGGAATGTGAAGTTTCTCAGATTGTAGAGAAATCCTCGTTTATCCATAAACGATGGATTTCTTTTTTGCATTTTTTATGGCTGCGCTTGAAAACGCACGGTTCGTCGGCAAGCGTGCATCGACAAAGAGAAAGTATGAAACGGAGGCGATTTGAAAATGATATGGTAAGGTTTTGTCCGTCTGCATCGATGATAAAGGAGGGAATTGTGCGTAGGATGAATCTGGAGAATTTGTATTCATTCTTAACGGTCGCGTTTGAAGGAAGCATAAGTAAAGCATCCAAAAAATTACATATCACGCAACCGACCTTGAGCATAAGGCTTCGCAAATTGGAAACAGAACTTGGATTTACGCTTCTGGATCGCAACTGGAGCGGCATACGATTGACCGACGAAGGACAGTACTTCGCGTACGTCGCCACTCAGTGCGTGCAGGACCTTAACACGGCGGTGTCCTATTTTAATCAAATCTCGCAAACAACAGGATCGGAAATCAGCCAAATACTAAGCGAAAAGCGGTTGATAATCGGCACTGAAGAAATGCTCGTACCGTTTCTTATCGAGCGAGTCATACCTGAAATTCGCCGCCATTTCCCTGAATTGAATTGTCACTATATATCAAGGCCCTTGCAGCCGATGCTGGATTTACTTGGAAACGGAGGGATGGATGTCGCCATATTCATCTGGCAGGAGGAAGGACCGCCCGTACGCTCTTACCCGTTGGCGATGGACCGATTGGCATTGTTTTACGATGCTGCGCATTACGGCGAAATAGAGAAAGATTTTAGCAATGCCGTCCTGTTCAAGGACGTGCCGTTCGTATTATGCGAGCGTTATGCGATGAAGATTTACGACAAGCTAAAATTGGCATGGCAAGCCATGTTCGGACAAATTCCCGAGCGGTTTCACCTCGCGAATGAAATGTCGACGTTGATGGGAATGCTCGCCAGCGGTCAAGGCTATTCGATCATGCCCGCCTTAAGCGGCATCCTGCTGCCGCATCAATATCCCCGACTGCGCATGGTTCCACTCGCGGAAACAATCGAGATCCCGATTCATATCGCCTTTTCCGATTCCGATGCATACGCAACCGTCATTGACTATCTGAAACAGATTTTACTCGACGATCGCAAGTTCCAGATGCCCGGTAACATTTAAACCCTCAAATAGGAGTGATCGAAATGAAGCATGTGATGCAAGGCAGATATACGGTCGAAATGGATAAATCCTTTGTTGTTTTCATCATCGGCATGCGAATCAACCGTTACTTGGCCGTTCACAAGTGGATACCGGTATCCAAAGCCATGCGCGCGATGATCATAGAGTTGACGCAAAATCCCGAAACCGGATTTTTATCCGCGGAGCTGTCCAGGAACGGGAGAATCTTGACCGTCATTCAGTATTGGAGAAGCTACGATCAGCTCGAGAAATACGCGCGCGGAGAACTGCACTTAAAGACTTGGGATTCGTATAACAAAACCATCAGCGCAAACGGGGCGGTAGGCATTTTCCATGAAACCTACAGGGTTGAGCTTGGAGATTTCGAGTGCGTGTATAACAATATGCCCAAGTTCGGATTGGGCAAGGCAGGGAATCATATTCCGGTATCCAGAAATATGCAAACCTCGAGAAGTCGATTGGGCAAAGCGCGTGGTTCCGCCGATTCAGAAAAATGAGTGTTTCCCCGTCTTCGCCGTCACCCTCCACATTTTGCCCAATCCCTCGATGTAATCGCTATGAACGAACAAGCTCTCCCGCAACGCGCACCGTGCCTCCAAGCATACCGAAGCGGTTTATAAATAATCTTATATGCATCCTATGATTTCGTAATTTGTTGAATAGGAGAGAAAACCTTACAATAAATTCATGTGAAAATTCTGTTAATTTATAATTCTACATAATTGCGATAAAAAATCTTGGGCGATGAGCGGCCAACTCGACTTCCTCGTCGCCGTAGCGAGGGCAATCATTCGCTCGAGCATCGCGAAAGCTGATTCCGACAGAACTCGGTAATCGGCTTTATTTATCTCTTATGCCTGCAATCGAAACAGAATTCTATGGCTTACCCGTCTTGATATGTACATTCCGGTATTGGAGTGATTCATATAAATAAGCTGTCGGAGGTAGGTTCATGTCATTTCGAAAAGCTGCTAGACGCATTATCTCATCATTCCTCGTCGTTGCTCTAATTGGTTCGCTCTTCAGCAGCTTGGTTCATGCTTCCTCGGATATCGGAATAGGCATTGAACCGCCAAATCCGACCCAACAGGAACACAATGTACTGTCGGCGCAGTTCGACACGCTTACGCCAAGCGAGAGCAAAGTAACGCTCGCCTTAGGCGAAGGCACGCATGACGTAACCGTCGAAGCGAAGTACAAAGACGGTTCGATCAAGGATGTCACGACGCAAGGGGCATGGACATCCTCCGACCCGGCAGTCGCCGTGGTGGCGGATGGCAAGATTACGGCTGTCGCGGTCGGGACCGCGCAGGTTCTGCTGAATCTTAAAGACGCCGTCGTGAAAATCGCGGTTCAGGTCACGGCTGCTCCGGAAGCCGAAACGCCGGAAGAAGCGGGGGCGGACAAGCCCACGTTCGTTGCTTTTTTCCTAACGACGTTGAACTTGGCCGTAGAAACGGACACTATCTATCCGGTCAAATTGAGAGGGACTTACTCGGACGGCCAAACGATCGATATTACGGATGACGCCGTGTGGACTTCGGAAGATCCCACGGTGGCGACAGTCCAGAAAGGTATCATAAAAGGGCTGAAGACGGGCGCGGCGACTTCGATCAAGGTGAAATACGGCGATCTGCCCACGTTATCGATTTCGGTCATGGTGCAGAAGGATCGCATTATTAATGACATGACCGAGGGCCTGCGATTGACGAGCAACCTGCTTAAGCTCCTCGTGACGGATGCACCGTATAAGCTGTATGCGGATCTGTCCTTTACCGACAAGGATCTGTTCGATATCACGGCATTCGGCCGCTGGTATTCGTCGGACGAGAAGGTTGCGAGGGTGGACGCGAACGGCGTCGTTACGCCCGTAGGCAAGGGGAAAGCTTATATCTATTTCGAATACAAAGTGACCGCTCCGGTCGGAACGCCAGGGGAAGAGGGGTACGATGACGGGCTGGGCATCGATGCGGCGCTTGTCTTTGTCGGCGGTCCAATCAAGCTGGTACGCACGGATTATCAAGGGTTTACGGTGCCGCTGGATGATCCGGTCGTCCTGCATTCGCGTTCCTACCAAGAGACAAGCATTCAGGGGGTCTATGACGAGGGCCTCAGAGGCGAAAATACCGTGGATGAGATCACGAGCGACATCGAATGGACGGTTGAAGACAAGTCCATCGCCACGATTGCGAATTACGGGCGCATCTACGCGGGTTCTAAGGAAGGCACGACTACGATCAGGGGCACGTATTTGGATTATAAAATCGAATTCAAAGTCACGGTATCGGATGCCGTGAAGGCTCCGCTGCTCAATCTGGTAGCCGAGCCGGACCACTACACCATTACTGACGGCAAGCCGGTCGGATTGCCGGCGATCAAGGCGATCTACAGCGACGGTCTGGTGGAGGATATTACGGATCAGCTAAGCGAATCCGATTGGGCGATTTCGGACCCGACTGTCGCGAATCTGTCGGGTAATGGCGAAGTCGTCGCGGAGTCGGTAGGCTCTGCGATTCTGAGAGGCACTTATTACGGTTGGCCGGTCTATATTCCCGTTATCGTCAAGCAAGCCGATCAACGAAAGTCGGCTGCGTTAGACGTGGCGACCGCTGCGCTCGATCTCCAAGCCGGAGCAGAGCATCAGCTTCAAGTAGAGGCCACGCTCGACGATCAAACGAAACTCGATAAGACGCAGGTGTCTTCATACACGTCGAAGGATCCGCAGGTTGCTGTTGTTTCCGATCATGGCGTCGTGCGGGCAGTCAGTGCGGGTACGACGACGATCGACGTTGGATATGGAGGACAGTCGACGTCCGTTACGGTGAATGTCGCCGGCACGCAAGCATCGGTGCTTCCTGAAGCGCCCGCGTCAATCACGAGCTTGAAGGTCAGCGAACCGGACGTCATGCTGGAAGCGGGAAGCGGCGCGCATGCGGTTACCGTGCAAGCCGGCTATCAAGACGGAACGACGGCCGACGTGACGACGAAAGGCGCTTGGACGACGAAGGACGCGAGCGTTGTTCAGGTGGACGACGGCGTGCTTACGCCAGTCGGGCCGGGTTCAACTTCCGTGCAGCTGGCGTTGGATGGCGCGATTGTTATCGTACGCGTTGCCGTGCGGGACGGAGACGTGTCATCCAATGTTCGTATCCCGGATCAAAGCGCGGAAGCAGCTGATCCGACGACTGTCGCGCTGCTGGTGTCCACGACGAACGTCAGAATCGAGAAGGGCGAGTTGTTCCCTGTTCAACTGCTGGCCGTCAAGAGCGACGGTACGACAGCGGATGTCAGTACTGAAGCCGCATGGTCATCCTACGATCCGACGATCGCGGATGTGGCGGAAGACGATGGCAAGATGAATATCGTCGGCGTTTCCACGGGTACCGACTATACGGAAATTCCGAAGCGCGGGAAAACCACCGTTTCGATCGCCTATGGCAATTTTCCAACGCTTCAACTGAATGTATCGGTAACGGAGAAGCGGGATGAACTTGATCTTGTCGCAACGCAATTCATCGATCCTCAATCCGAAGGATCAGGCATTTATGCTTCGGGAGACACGATCAGACTGTACGACGGTCAGCCGTACTTGCTGGAACCGGTTGCCATGGATTCGGAAGGCGGAGCCGTTCAAGATTTGGGCGGCGCGTGGAGCTTTGATAAGCCCAATGTAGCGAAGGCGAATCCGGACGGGTCATTGGAAGGCATCGCGTCCGGGGATGTGACGGCTACGTACACCTATGTCCATTACGGGATTACGTATCAAGCAACATTGCAGCTGCAAGTGGTTGATTTGCAGCGAATCGAGGCTGACGCGGCATTCGTGGCGGAGGGCCATTACAAGGTGGAAATCAATCCTCAACTATCCTCATTCATTCAACTGGAGGAAGTCTATCTTGACGAGCTGTCCAACGAACATAAAGAGGACCTCGACCGTTTCATCCAATGGACGGTCGGCGACGATAGCATCCTGGGCTTATTGTATGATTACAACGTGCCTAACGATGTGAGATTCATAGCGGGCACGACAGAGGGCACGACGACTGTAGCGGGCGAGTACAACGGAAAGACGATTCAATTCGACGTTACCGTTACGAAAAATCCGATCCAACCGAAATTGTTGAAGCTGAGCGCGGATCCAACCTACTTCATATTGAATAAAAAAGAAGACGAAGGCACTCCGGTCATCAAAGGTATCTATAGCGATGGTACCGTTACCGCGATGAATAATGAAGATCTGCAATGGCAAGTCGGTAACCCGCTTATTGCCGATTTCAACGAGGAGGGCAAGCTGCACGGGACGTATTACAAAGGCGGAACGGTCTTGAATGCCATCTATCAAGGCGAGGCGGAGCGAATTCCTGTTATCGTGACGTATTCCGATGCGCCGCCGCTAACGACTTCGCTCGATATTACGCCTCTACTAACGGCCTTGCAGGTAGGCCAGGAGAAGCAATTAACGGCGACGCAAACGCTTAGCGACTCCACGACCGAAGACGTTACGCAATATGCTTATTTCCAATCGAAAAATCCGGAAGTAGCCACGGTTACGAAGGATGGGAAAGTGACGGGGATCAAACCCGGCACGGCCAAAATAACCGTATTCTATAACGGATTTACGGAGCGATTGAATGTCGAGGTAGCGGCTGGCGGCTCTTCCGGTCCGATTACGGCGGATCCTGGCCCTGCACCGGCCCCGGAACCAGAACCAACGCCAACGCCAACGCCGGAACCATCGCCGGCTCATCCCGTTGTGAGTAAAGCAGTGGATGCTGTCGCAGTGAAGGCGAAGCTGGAGCAGGCACTGGCGGATCCCGCTGCGGTAAGCTACGGCGACGTATCTCCTTCCTCATGGAGTTCCGATGCAATCAAGCTGGCGACCAAGATCGGATTCGTGAAAGGGTACGAGGACGGCTCCTTCCATCCGAAGGCATCCATCACCCGCGCGGAGTTCGCATCGATGCTTGCTAATGCCTTAGGACTTCAAGCAGACGCAGATACTGCAACGTTTGCCGATGTGGAGAAGCATTGGGCGTTAAAATCGATCCAGGCTTTGAAATCCTATGGTTTCATTAATGGCTACGGAGATGGCACGTTTAGGCCAAACCAACCGATTACGCGGGCTGAGATCGTTACGATTCTCGCGAAAGTCATTGATTTTGGCCAAGCCGCCGGGGCAAGCTCTTTCAAAGATGTGGACAACCATTGGGCGGTTAAGAATATCGAGGCTGTTGCCGAGGCCGGCGTCGTGAAAGGCAGGAACGATCATACATTCGCGCCAAATGAGCAAGCCTCTCGTGAAGAATCGGTTACGCTGATTTTGCGCGCACTTTCCGTTAGTCTCGGACTTCATCTCGAAGCGTAAGCAGCGGATTCAGCTTTCTGACAGAGGGATATGGAGCTTTTCGCGTATGCTAGCCAGCTGGGCGTGACCGATGCACCGTTCTACGTAAACTTGAACATAAAATAATAAGCAAGAAATGGCCGAGCCAACAATAACGTAACCTTCGATGTCACTCATCGAAGGTTTTTTTTCGTCGCTAAGGCTGTCGCCAATTAATTTTCGCGTAGGTTACATAGCAGTTCGGGAGCGTTTCCGGAGGAGCTGGCTAAAAAACGCAGCCGAGGAGTGGTTGAACGCAACTGTGGGCAATTTATACAAAAATACAGAGGAGAGAAATCCAAATGCTGCATCCATCCCAAAAAACGCGGTTTCTTGTTATGTCCGCCGCCTTGCTTCTCGTACTGGCAATGACGGGCTGCGGGTCCAAATCCAATGATTCGCAGGAGCCGTCGAATTCTTCACCGACCAACCAATCCGGCGGCACGGCGCCGGCTGACGGGAGCAAGGATCTACTGAGCCAGATCAAGGCTTCGGGCGTGCTTAAGGTCGGTCTGATGGGAACTTACGCGCCTTATAATTTCTTGAACGACAAGAAAGAAATCGACGGTTTCGACGCCGACATTGCCAAAGACGTCGCGAAGCGCCTGGGCGTTAAAGCGGAGTTCGCCCCGCAAGAGTTTTCCGGCTTGATCCCGAGCCTGCAGGCAAGCAAGATCGATGCGATCATCAGCCAGGTGACGATCACGGACGAACGCAAGAAGCAGATCGACTTTACGCAGCCCTACATCACCAACGAAGTTAAAATCATCGTTCGCCAAGCGAATGACGACATTACGAAGCTGGATGATTTCAAAGGCAAAAATATCGGCGTCGGCCTCGGCACGAACGACGAGACGTACCTGCGCACCGAAGTGCTTCCGAAGGTGGGTAAATTCACGATTAAAACCTACGATGACGTGATCACCTCCTTGCAGGATCTGAACGCCGGCCGCATCGATGCCACGATCAACAACCTATACGCGCTAAAGCCGATCGTGGACAAAAACGGGTTCAAAATCAAAGCCGTCGGGACGGCGATCAAGTCCGACCAAGCCGGCATTGCCGTTCGCAAGGACAACCCGGAATTGTTGGCCGCGCTGGATAAGGCGCTCGCGGACATGCAGGCTGACGGCACGTACAACACCATTTTCAAGAAATGGTTCGGCGAGGAGCCGCCGGCGAAGTAACCGGGGGAGCGGGCAGGGGCCGTGGCGGTGACGCGCCATGGCAGCTCCGCGACTAGACAGCGAAAACAAAGGGGAACTTCAATCATATGAATCTGGTAGGGGACAACCTCTTCTTCTTGTTGAAAGGCGCCTGCTACACCTTGCTGATCACGGTCATCTCGATGTGCTTCGGGCTTATGATCGGCATCGTGGTCGCGGTAGCCCGGCTGAAGGGGAATCGCCCGATCCGTTGGTTGGCGCGCGGTTATGTTTCCGTTATCCGGGGAACGCCTGCTTTGGTGCAAATATTAGTGGTGTATTACGGGCTGGTGGACTACGGAATCACTCTCGGACCGCTGACCGCGGCTTGCGCGGCACTCAGCGTGAATGTCGGCGCTTACCTGTCCGAGACATTCCGGGGGGCGATACTTGCCGTCCCGAGGGGGCAGACCGAAGCGGCCTATGCATCCGGCATGTCGTCCTGGCAGACGCTGCGGCGAATCATCTTCCCGCAAGCCGCGCGCGTGGCGATCGCGCCGATCGGCAACACCTTTGTCGGCATGCTGAAAGAAACCGCGCTTGTCTCCGTGATCACGGTAACGGAATTGGTGCGCTCCGCGCAGCTGTTGATTGCCCAGTATTTCGTCAATATGCCCTTTTAATTGGGAATCGGGGCCATGTATTGGGTCATGAGCACCGTGTTTTCATGGCTGCTCGGGACGATCGAGAAGCGGTTGTCCAGAGCTTACTAAGATCGAGGTGTAAACCGTAACATGATACAAACGTCGGGACTATCTAAATCCTTTCATGATTTGAACGTATTGAAAGGCATCGACCTGCGGATCGCTGCACAGGAGATCGTCGTATTGCTTGGACCGAGCGGCTCAGGCAAAAGCACGTTGCTTCGTTGTCTGAACGGGTTGGAGGAGCCGAGCGGCGGATCGCTCGAAGTGAACGGCATCCGCGTGGATGCGGATATGCCGGCAAGCAAGAAGCGGGCAAGCTTTCGGGAAATTCGCCGGGACACCGGAATGGTGTTTCAGCAGTTCAATCTGTATCCGCACAAAACCGTGCTTGGCAACGTCATCGAATCCTTGCTCATCGTCAAGAAGCTGCCGCGATCCGAGGCAGAAAGCATCGGCATGCGGCTGCTGGAACGAGTCGGCTTGGCGGATAAGCGGGATCAATATCCTTCCCGGTTGTCCGGCGGCCAGCAGCAGCGCGTCGCCATCGCGCGCGCGCTGGCGACGGAGCCGTCCGTGATGTTATTCGACGAGCCGACCTCCGCGCTTGATCCGGAGCTGGTCGGCGAGGTGCTGGCCGTCATGCGCGAGCTGGCAAGGGAAGGGATGACGATGGCGATCGTGACGCACGAGATGAAGTTCGCCCGCCAAGTTGCGAACCGGGTCCTCTTCATGGACGGCGGCATCATCGTCGAGGAGCAGGCTCCGGAGGCGTTTTTCCAACATCCGCAAACGGAGAGAGCCCGGAAATTCTTGAATCAGTTGAATGAACGCTGATCGTTCTGGTCAGAAGGAACTGAATTATCTACCAACAGAAAGTGGGTCAACTCGCATGAAAGTAATGACGACGTGGAAAGGCAAACGATTGTTCACGTCCGTCGGCGCGTCCGGTTTTCCGGTCGAGATGGATGCGACGCCCGCCTACGGCGGCGACGGCAAGGGCGCTACCCCGATGGAGCTGGTGCTGGCCGGCTTGGCTGGCTGCATCGGCATCGATGTCACGATGATATTGGATCAATTCCTCGGCTCGATCCGGAGCATCGACATCGAGGCCGACGGCACGCGGAAGGAAACGACGCCGTCCGGCTTCACCGCCATCGAGCTGCTCTTTCGCGTGGAGGGCGACATCCCGGATTATCGGATATGGAAGGCGATTGAGATGGGGAAAGAGAAGTACTGCGCGGTGTCGGATTCCTTGAGCGCCGAGATTCGGTTCAAGCTCATCCTCAATGGGGTTGAAACACCGAAAGGCTAAGCGGCGCAACGAAAGGAATGGAAGAAGCTTGAAAAATGCGTATCGATATGCCATCGATACGCATTTTTTTTGCATTCGCCTCAACTTAGTCTCGGAATGTTCCGCCGTTTATGGAAGCCGGCCAATGCCGGCTTTTTTTGATGTTCAGGCTTGGAGACGATTGAAAATCGCAATAAAAAGATTTTTTATGGATGACGCGCTGCAGGTTAAATAATTTTATGCCTGGGATTGGCGCGGAAAGGCGGCCGATGACGTATGAGCTGCTGGATTCCGCGATGCCCGAATCGATCTTGCTGCTTGAAAGTAAAAATAAATTTATGAATGACATGAACGTTTGTTATTTATTTAATGAAAGAAATTAGACGCGGATGAAGCCAGGCGATATGAGGCTGTCATGGAAACTGGGCTGGAATCGCGGGATATTTTGATGATTGGCATGAAATGCGCTTATGGATTGCTTCTGTATTCATAACATGGTTTATGAAAACGAAAGTACTATCGTGAAGCGATCAAAACGAAGGGAACATCAACTTGAAACCGCGATAATCGCTCTTGTTAAGAGCGAAGTGCAAGGATTTCTTTTGATACATATAACTAAGCATGTGAGGTAAAGACAGGTGCCGCTTGAAAGTTTAAAAAATGAAACTTATTGACGCTATGAAAATTGGGGCTATATAATCCTCTCAGTAATTAGGCGCTTTTTGTCAGTTTTAATCACATAAACCTGACGCATGAGCCGCAAGCCTTCGGATGCGCTGGGCCCGGAACGCGATACGTTGCGCAACGCGCCGTTACCGACCGACGAGAAAGCCATTTGCACGCTGATTCTTCTCGGTACGATTGAATTCTATAGCGAAGGAAGTGACGAGGCTTGACCAAGAAAAACAGAAAAATGACGGCATCATTAATCGCCGCAATGCTGGCATTCGGTTTAGTATCGCCGGCGCTAGCCATGCAATCTCACGATCGAACGCACGATCCGCTTAGGAAAAGCCAGATGAAGCAGGTAGAAGTTGAACGCAACCAAGAGGAATCCATTGACCCGGATATGAACGCTGAGCCGCAAGAACCGCCGATATCCGTCGGGCAGCCCGAATATGCCGGCTTGCTGCCCGCGTTGCCGGAGTATGCCCCGGACCAAGTCATCGTGAAATACAAGTCGGAAGCCTCCTCGCGCGTCAATTCGGTATCTGCGCAAATTACAGGCTCGAGTCCGTTGCCGGTTCCGAATGCGGAGCTGCTGCAGCTCGGGGAGAATGCCGACGTACATAACGTTATCGAAGAATTGTTGAAGGATCCGAACGTGCTCTACGCAGAACCGAATTACATGGTGCCTAACGCGCTCGGCCCTCAGACTTCCCGGCGCATGGATGAATCGGCACAAGCGTCGACATCGGCAGCCATCTCTTCCGATTCGGCCGATACGGCGGACGGCAGGGTACCGCAGTTCCCGAACGATCCGCTCTTTAACGAGCAGTGGGGCTTGCACAATACCGGCCAGGCCTTGAAGGATGGCACGGTTCCCGGCGGTACGCCGGATATGGACATGGATTTGCCGGAAGCTTGGGGCATCACCAAGGGCAGCGGGAATGTAACGATCGCAATCATTGGCGGCGGCGCGAAGATTGATGTCTCGGACTTGGATGGGCAGATCTGGGAGAATAAGGGCGAAATTCCGGACAACGGAGTAGACGACGACGGCAACGGACTTATAGATGACCTCAACGGTTGGGACTTCGCGAACGGGGATCATTCCTTGTTCGATACGAGCGACAGCTATTCGGACGCATACGGTACGGTAGCGGCCGGCCAAATCGCAGCGAAGTGGAATAACGATGAAGGCATTGCCGGCGTCGCGCCTGACGTTAAAGTAATGCCGCTCAAGGTGATGACGAAAAAAGGCGGCCGGTATACGGATATCGTGGAAGCGATTCATTACGCGGAAGAAAACCGCGTTAAGATCGCGATGTTCAGCTTTGTCTACACGTACAAAAGCAGATACGTCGAAGAGGCGATCAATGCTTCTCGAATGTTGTTCGTGGCTCCGTCAGGGGATCGTATCAACAATAACATACTGAACATTGACGTGAATCCTGTCTATCCGGCTTCCTATGCGAGCCCCAATCTATTAACGGTCTCCGGTGCCAACATACTAGGCAATCCATCGGACCTTGCGGCGATCGGCAAGGAATCCATCGATGTCTCGGCGCCTTCGGAATTGATCGCATCTACGAATCTAGGCATCGACTTCGGATATGCAGCCCAAATCGATAACCCCGGCAAGTACAAAGCGTTCTTCAGCAGCATCGGATTCGAGGAGATTCCCGACGATCAGCCTGAATACGCAACGCAGCGGCAGGATATGTTTAATCTCTCGATGGACTATTTGAAAGAGGGTATGAAAGACGAAAACGGCGATGCCATACCGACAGTGCTGCTCGTTAATGACAGCGTGCGCGATAATGGCGGCGGAGGCGTTAGCGGCAGCGATTCAGGCATCGGTATTCCCGGTGAATCACCGGATCAGCAAATCTATGAACAGCTGCTTACGAACGCGAACTATGCCTATGACACCTTCACGACGGAGAGCATGACGGCTGATGGACCTTCGCTCAGTAAATTGCAGGGGTACGACATCGTGATTTGGTTTACCGGTGCGGCAGGCGACCGCGACAGCGATGTTCTCGTTAACGCAAAGGATCAAGCCAACTTGACCGCCTATTTAAACGGCCATGGACATTTGCTGCTTACGGGGCAGAACTCGCTGGATGCCATTGCGGATTCCAACTTCGCCATAGACGTTCTGGGTGTTCAAATTGCCGGCGAAGGCGGTTGGATATCCAAAGGTTGGGGCGTTCCAGGCACGATTTTCGATGGTCAGACGTATAGACTGCCGGACGTTTCATTATATATCGACACCATCGTAAGCAGTAAACCGGAAATGACGACGATTAACCTGAAAAACAGCAGCGGTGACTATGCGTACGCACAGGGGACTATATTTGCCGCGGCTTATGCGGCCGGCGTGGCGGGACTCGTTCAAAGCGTCTACCCGGACATGAGCGCGTTGGACGTGAAGCAGCGCATCATGACGAGCGGCAAGACCATGCCGCGTACCAATTATTCATTCTCGGCGACCGGGAAGTTCATTAGCGCCTACCGTGCCCTTTGGAACAAGGACATTCCGGGCATGAGCTTGATCGATCCCTCTATCTCGAACAAGCTGGATAGCAAGCAAGATCCGAATCACGTATATGCCATCGAGCTGCACGCCGGCGAAGAAGTGACGCTGTCACTTACAGGGGATGCAGGCACGGATTTCGATCTCGTCTTGTACGATCCTTCGGCAACGACCGTAGCCGGCAAGGAAGGCGCCGTCGCCTATTCCGAGAAGCCGGGCACATCCGCCGAATCGATCACGTACCGTGCAGCGCAATCGGGCACTTATTATATCAATGTCTTCGCCGTTGCAGGCGCAGGGCAATACACGCTGAACGTGGATAATGGCAATTCATCCGTTGTGCTCGAGGACAGCGACCCATCCCTGACTTACGAGGGCGATTGGCAGACGGTAACCGGAGCGGATTACTCGAACGGCTCCATCAAACAGCTGACCGGACAGGGTTCCGTCAAATTCGGCTTCAGGGGCAATTTGTTTGAATGGATTGGCGCGACAAACGAAAATCAAGGAAACGCAGAGGTTTACATCGATGGCATTCAAGCGGGTTTTGTGAATTTATATAGCAAGCAGCCGAAATTTAGGCAGTCCTTATTTAGACAAGTACTCGCGAATGGCCATCACGCCGTTGAGATTCGGACGATCAGTTATGGAGAAGAAAAATTCTGGGCGTTTAACGTGGATGCCTTCAAGGTATCCAGCTTCCTATCGCCGACGGCTAAATCTTCCACGCAAGCCGGTCCATGGGTCATTCAATACGACGCGAAATACGCCGACGGTTCGCAGCTCTATACGACGACGCCGGGCAGCTACTCGGAATATCCTTTCCATGGCACGAAAGTGACGCTGTGGTCTTCGCGGGGCAACAACCGCGGTAAAGTGAACGTGATGATCGACGGCCGTTCCGTAACGCCAGCGCCGATCGATCTGTACAGCGAGAAGCCGCAGGATCAGGTGCCTGTCTTCACCTCCGGCGATCTATCGGACGGACAGCACACGATCAGGATCATGCACGCAGGCGATGCGAATCCGAAGTCCAGCAACCGTATGGTCACGATCGAAGGTTTGGAAATCGAAAATTTAAAATAGCGGCAACAGCCTTATATTATGATCCGAAATGAGGTAACTGAACGTGAAACGATCACCGCTTAAAAAACCGCTTTCGATCGCAACGGTCTCGTTGTTGGCCGGAAGTCTCGCATTTCCGAATCTTCCCGTCGCGAATGCCGTTCATGGAGAGAAATCATTCATTACGCAAGCGAGCATCCAGGAGGCTGGCCGTTTATTGAACGAGGCTGGCCCGGAAGCAAGAAGTTCCGCTTCGGCTCCCGGCGCAGCTTACGTGGCCGATAGCATCAATACGGCTTCAAGGAACGAGATTCGCGTCATTATTCAGCTGAGCGGCGAACCGATTGCCGTCGGGCAATATGCGGCCCGGCTTGGCTACAAGGCGTTGGCGGCGGAATCTACGGAGGCGGCCGTGCAATCCGAGCAGGACAAGTTCGTGCGCGGCGCGCAGTCGAATCGGATTCCGATGAAGATCGAACGAAAGTTCAACACGGTACTGAACGGGATGGAGGTCACGGTTCGCGCCGACCAGATCCCGATGCTGGCCAAGCTGCCGGGCGTGAAATCCATACATCCGAACGTGATCTATTATCCGGCCGACCTGCCCGAAAGCTATCAAACGGCGACAGGATCTACGGCTATCGATACGGTCCCGCTGAAGCAGATCGGCGTTCTGGATGCTTGGGAACGCGGATTGACGGGCAAGAACTTGAAGGTCGGCGTTATCGATACGGGGATCGACTACTTGCATCCCGACCTCGCGGGCAATTACGTCGAAGGCGGCTACGATGCGATCAATCAGGACGACGATCCCTATGAGGACCTACCGACGGATATTTCCGAAGGGTCGTACCACGGCACTCATGTATCCGGTACGATAGCGGGTACGGCATCTAACCCGAACGCCAATCTCGTGCAGAAGGGCGTTGCTTATCAAGCTAGCTTATATGCCTATAAAGTGCTGGGGCCGGATGGTGGTACTTCCGCCCAAGTCATCGATGGAATCGAGCATGCCGTAGAGGATAAGATGGACGTGATTAACCTTTCGCTGGGAAGCGACCTGGAGAAGGATCCGGCTTCCCCCGACGCCATTGCGGTGAACAACGCCGTTCTTGCCGGCGTGGTCGCGGTGGTGGCCAATGGCAACGCTGGCACGGGACAGCAGTACTACTATTCCATGGGTTCGCCGGCCTCAGCTCAATTGGCGATATCCGTAGGCGCGGTTACGAGCGACGGCGTTCGCGTATCGGGCGGCGTACGCAGCGAAGTCGGCTCGATGACGAAAGATGCGCGCTTAAGCTTGATGGCTTGGAAGACGGAAGAAGAGAACTTCAACGAAATGTTCGGCACGGGTCCGATTCAAGGCGTGTACGCCGGACTCGGCGATAAATACAGTTATTCGGATTTGGGTCTTGCCGATGATGCGGTAGCCGGTAAAGTCGTTTTCGTTTCACGAGGCATCTATTCCTTCGACGAGAAAGTGAAGGAAGCAGCCAAACGCGGCGCGAAGGCCGTCATCGTCTTCAACGGCGATGCGATTCAAAATGCGCAACAGCTATTCGAGCCTAATCTAGCAGACGATATCCCCGGTCGAAACGGTCCGATAGGTCCGATCGCTTTCTTGGGAGATACGTATGATTATGTGCCGACCTTCGACATGCCCGGTCAGATGGGGCGCGCGCTGGCTCGCGAATTGCGCGACAATCCCGGTCAAACCTTTCGGTTTACGATGCAGCAAGACTTCGGATTTTCGGATCTGGCCGGAGATCGGATGGCGGATTTCAGCTCCCGCGGTCCGAACTCCGACGGCGATTACGGAATCAAGCCGGATCTGACGGCTCCGGGCGTTCAAATCTTCTCGACCGTGCCCGGTTATGGCGCGAACTATGATAAAGCTTACTCGAAGTTGAGCGGCACGAGCATGGCGACGCCGCATGTCGCAGGCCTCGCATTGCTTATCAAACAAGCGCATCCGGATTGGACGCCGACGGACATTCGCGCGGCGCTTGCCAATACCGCGGAGACGCTTTCGAATGAAGAGGGTACGCAATACGATGTCTACTCGCAGGGCGCGGGACGCGTCAACGTAATCAGGGCGATCGATACGCGTGCCGTTATTGAATCGCTCGATAGCATGACGATCTACGACAATCAGATGAACGCGACCGAAATTCCAAGCGAAGCGAGCAACGTGAGCTTCGGCATGCTGCAGCCTGGCGCGGAGGCGGTGAAGAAGCCGCTCGGCGTCAAGAATTTATCCGATTCATCCGTTACCTATAATGCCAAGATCGTTATGCATCCAACGGTTACTTCCGACCCGCATGACCCCATACCGACGCCGGATCCTGGCGCGATCGCGGTCAAACTGGAAGGGCTTTCGGGTAATCGCGTCCAAATCGGCGCAGCCGACAGCTTGGCATTCAATCTTAGCGCAGCGGCAAGCTCGAAAGCGAAAGCCGGCGTGTACGAGGGCGAGGTTCTGCTGGAAAGCGCCGGCCGACCTTCTCTGCGCTTGCCGTTCGTCATTCACGTCGGCAAAGAATCGGAAGACAACGATTTCATGATCCAGGATTTTGCGATCAGCAGTACGCAGGTGTCCAAGGATGCGCCGATCGATATTACGGCTTCCTTGCCGTCAGGCAAAGTGAATCATCTATTAGCGGCAATATACGATATGAATAACCGATTTTTAGGTATTCTGGCCGAATCTTTCGACATGGACGAAGAGACGGATGCATTAAATCCGCTTCCGTCGGATTTTTTCCTTTCCGGATTCTCGGGTTCTTATAATGAAGGCATTTTCTTGGATACAGGCAATAATGCGATCCGCCAGCTTCCGGAAGGCCGATACAAGGTCGTCCTGATCGGGTCCGTCTATAACAAGGACTTGGAGCTAGTCGATCAGAGCGCGGCCTTCAAGACATTCTACATGAGCGAAGAACCTGGCGCGGGAACGCCGGACCCGGGATCGGGAACGGGAACGGGGCCATATCCGAACTTGCCGGGACCGGTCCATCCGGCCTATAACGAGGAAGTTGCTTCGTCAGTCATGGAGAGCGGACAGGCAACCATCGAGCTTGACGCTCAAACGAGTTTGAAAAATTCGCAATTGTCCGTATTCGTTAAGGATGAAGATCTGCAAGCTGCGCTGCAAGTGGCGAAGTCGTCCGTTGCGCTGCTAATCGGATCGGCTTCCGACGAAGCGAATGCCGCTCAATTGACGCTTCGCGAGGATCAAGTCGGAAAATTAAAAGAAGCGGCTCTGACGGGCGCGATTGTCTTCGCGTGGAATGAGGCGGCAATTGCCTTGCCGTTATCGGCAATCGGACAAGCCGCAGCCGGCTCGGATCTCGTCTTGACGATTAAGCAGGACGATGAAGGCAAAGCCGAGTTTGAGAAGCAAGCGAAAGGCGCGGACGTTCTTGGAACGCCGTATGTCTTCGAAGCGAGCGCAGTAAGCAGCGGCGTGTCAACGCCGTTGAAACTGAAAGCGGACGAAGCGGCGGCAAGCTCGTTCCTCGTCGAAGGAGGAATCGACGCAAGTCATGCCGGCGCGCTGTATCTGGAGAACGGCATAGTCAATCCGGTTCCTGCGAGGATGACGACAACGGCTGGCGGCGCATCCCTCGTGACGATTCGTCGTCCGGGCTTTTCTGCTTATGCTGCCGCCATCGGACAAGTGGCGTTTACGGATATCGACAAGTCCTGGGCGAAGGATCAAATTCAATCGCTTGCGGCGAAATTCCTGGTGAATGGTACGTCTGCGAGTACGTTCTCCCCAAAAGCGAACGTTACGCGCGCGCAGTTCGCGTCCATGCTCGTTCGTGCGCTTGGTTTATCGGCGCAAACGGCGGCGGCTCCATTTGCCGACGCGAAGAGCGGTGACTGGTTCGCTTCCGACGTGGCGACGGCATATGCGGCCGGGCTTGTTATGGGCGAGAATGGCGTATTCAAACCGAATGCAATCATAACGCGCCAAGATCTGAGCGTCATGCTGGCAAGGTCATTGAAGCTCGCCGGCTTGCAGACGCCGACTTCAAGCGATTCGCATGCCTATGCCGACGCCGCGAAGTTTGGCGCATATGCGAAGGAAAGCATTCGAATCGTCACCGATGCAGGTCTGATGAAGGGCGTTGAAACGAAGGGGAGCTATTACTTCCATCCATCCGATCCGACTACGCGCGAAGCGGCCGCGAAAGTCATCCATGACCTGCTTCAAGCTTCGAATCGTATTCAATAGTCGGTTCGTTCGGCAGACTTCTTGACATGCGAAAGCCCCCTATTAGGGGGCTTTCCGTCGTAGCAGGCCAGCCAGTCTACTCTGGCTGGCCGTTTTTATGCTCGCTTTACGTACTGCGCATTGGAGATAGCCGGGAGAACGCGGGCATGCCTTGGGCCTATCAGAATTCCTGCGCGGTCGGACGCAGAACGATTTCGTTGACATCGACTTCCACCGGCTGTTCGATGGCATAGGCGATGGCCCGCGCCACCGCGCTGGCCGGAATGGCGGTTTTGTAGAGATCCATCACGGAGTTCGTCGACGTGCCGGTGGTGTTGAACTTCAGGTCGCTTTCTACGCCTCCGGGTTCAATAGACGTGACCCGGACCTTGTCTCCGACTTCATGGCGCAGGCCTTCGGAAATCGCGCGCACCGCGAATTTCGTGCCTGAATAGACGGTGCCTCCCGGGGAAAATCCTTTTATCCCCGCAACGGAGACAGACTTGAACTGCACCTTATCGACCACATCGAGCGCTTAGGCGCCGGCCTTGCCGCCGGCCTTCGTGATCTGCGCAACCACTTCATCGAGCTTGTCCTTCCGGCGCGCGGCCACCGCCACGATCGCTCCCTTGGATGCGAGCAGGCGCGCGGCTTCCGCTCCGATACCGGTGCCGCCGCCCGTAATCAGCACGACCTTGTTTTCGATGCCGTCGGTCGTGATATATCTCCTCCGTGAATGTAGTGGACACCGCCCCATCGAAGCCTCGGGAAGCCGATGTACATCCTGAACCGCGATTCTAAAGACTTGCGCAATAAGACGGCCAAATGGATGTCCGATAAAGCTAGGTTACTCAGGGAGTGCCGGGATTATTAGTTGCGCGAGGCATTCCATCATGAATAGTGGCTATACGACCAATGTCAACTTGCGATGTTGATCCGTAGATCCTGTCCGATCTGCATCAAGGCGGTTGAAGTTGTTTACATTATGGTTTGTCGGATGCGGGCTGCGTTTCTAGACCACTCAAGGAGGAGTTCAAATCAATGAAGAGCGCTAATCAATGTATAGGAGCCATGTTAGGTGCAGCGATCCTGATCTGCGGAACGACAGGATGCGCGCAATCGACTAACCGGAATGCCGCGAATAACGAGGTTCAAAAAAGCGCTGCCTACTCGGATTCAAAACCGATTATAAAGGCGGCGGCAACGACCACGGGCCAGGAACGTTTAACCTTCGTGCTCGTGCATGGTTCTTGGGCGGACGCGAGCTATTGGAACAATACCGCTGCGGCATTGAGAAAAGCAGGCCATACGGTATACGTGCCGGAATATGCCGGCCACGGTAAATTGTATAATCCTTCCGTGAAGCACGAAGCGATCGTGAAGTCCGTTACGGACTACATGACGTCCAAAAAATTGAAAAATGTCGTCCTTGTCGGGCACAGCTTCGGAGGCACCGTCATTCAGAAAGTTGCTGAGCAGGTACCGGATCGGATCACCCGCTTGGTCTTTTTCGATGCTTTCGTGCCGCTTGACGGGCAGAGCGTGAGCGACCAATTCCCGCCGGAGCTGCAAAAGGTGTTCGGGCAATTAGCCGAAACATCCGGAAATGGCACCATTAAGCTGCCGTTCTCGTCGTTCAGGGAAGGCTTTGTCAATACGGCAAGTTATGCGCTTGCCCAAACCATCTATAAAAGCGCAAAACCCGAACCGGCCGCTCCGCTTGTGCAGAAGCTCGACCTTAAGAAATTTTATAGCTTGAATATCCCTAAGAGTTATCTCTTTCTAACTTCGGATACGGTTACGCCGCAAGGGGAGCGTTATGGGTTCCATCCTGCCCAATCCGGCCATTTGGGGCAATTTCGGCTGATTGTCGGGGAAGGCGATCATATGACGACGGCGTATGCGCAGCCGGATTACTTAGCCAGAAAACTATTCGAGGCAGGCAGAAAATAATCGCTTTAGGAGGCATGACCATGACAATACGCATTCTAATGGTACTTACAAGCTCAGACCGAATGATCGATACCGAGCAAACAGGGTTATGGCTGTCAGAATTCGCCGAGCCCTTCGCCGCCTTTTCAAAACAAGGCTACGAGGTCACGATCGCAAGCATATTGGGCGGACAAGTGCCGGTCGATCCTCGAAGCTTGAAGGGTGCGCCCCAGAAGGTGCTCGATGCAGCCGTCCATTTACAACATACCGTCAAACTCGACAGTGTTGACGCTAGCGAATCTTATGACGCGGTGTTTATCCCTGGCGGACATGGGTGCATGTTCGACATGCCCGATCACGAGCTGCTTCAATCCATCCTTCGCGCCTTTTATGAGTCGGGAAGAGTGGTGGCCGCCGTATGTCACGGGCCGGCGGCCCTCGTGGGGGCGACACTTTCGGATGGCACGCCGCTGGTCCGCGGGAAGACGATCGCAACGTTTACCGATGAGGAGGAGCGGGAGACCACGCTGGATCGATATATGCCGTTCCTGTTGGAGAACAAGCTTCGCCAGTTAGGCGCCAACATTGTATTAACGCCCAACTGGACGAGCAACGTTCAAGTCGACGGTCATCTCATCACGGGTCAAAATCCGCAATCGGCCCAACGCGCGGCTGAAGAAGTCATTCGCAAACTAGCGCTAATGAGAGAGGATAAAAATGGCATCGCCGTTATGTGACAAAGTTACGGTTCCGAATCCCATGATGTGATAAGATCGGCGCATGAGACCAAGAATGGCCGAGATACAGCCGACCGTTCTTGGTTAGTTGGCTTTCCGCGTAAGGTCATGCATCTTCATAAAAGGCAGAGGGGACAGTCGGAAGATTGCTTTCCCGGCAGGGATAACCGATAGTCATGGGGGGATGAAGATGAGGATCGAATGGTTGGAGGCATTTCTGCAAACGGCCGAGACCCGTAGCCTTACGAAGGCTAGCGAACGCCTGCATATCAGCCAGCCTGCGCTGAGCAAGCAAATCCGGAATCTGGAGACGGATTTGGGGGCCCCGCTATTATTGCGTTCGTCCAGAGGCGTCACGCTAACGCCGGCCGGGCGAATGCTGCTGGATAGCAGCAAAACGATCACAAACGAAATAAACGCGCTTCGCCGGGAGATTGCATCGATTCAGGACGAAGTTAAGGCGGATTTCGCGATCGGTTCCTGGCCGAGCGTGGCAACGCTCTTTCTGCCCAACCGGCTTGCGGGCAATCAACAGGGCCAATCTTTAGAAATAAACATACGCGTGTATTATAGTTTTCACGACTTGCTGAAAAACGTGGAGCACGGTACGCTCGATGCTGCGCTATTCGATGACAGGGGAGTGAAGCATTCATTCTACGCTTCGCCTCTTTTTACGGAGGAGTTCTTGTTGTTCGTTAACGTCGATCACGCTCTATTCGGATGCAAAAAAGGGGTATCGTTCGAAGAGATCAAGAATGAAGCCTTTTTGATGCTGCCTGAAGGCTGCGATGCAAGGGAACTGGTCCAAGACGAGTTTTCCGCAAGAGGCGAGAAGTTAAAGCTGACCACGGAAGTCGAGTTGGGACAAAGCATCATGGAATTGATACAAGCCAACGAAGGAATATCCATTCTGCCTGCCATGTTTGTTCATCAGATGAAGGATCCCGTGAAGGCGATACCGATTTTGAATTTTGGGTTGACCCGTCAAATCTCGATCATTGCGCGCGAAGAGGCTGTCAGCAGACAGTTGGCAGACTTCATCATTAATCAGTAAACTGACGAGTCGTCTCCGGCGATCCAACGGATGAAGGATCATTCATAAAAAAACGAATGGCTTACCGTGAATTTGTTTATGCATAGGACGTGTTATAAAAGCAAAAAATACGCCGTGTGATAGGGCTGCGCATGGCATCAGTCGTTCACAAGACGAATCATACCGGATATTTATTTGAAAATTAGGGGGCATTCAAGTGATCACGCAGCTGTCAGCAGCCCAAAAAATTATGAAGGGCTGGAAAATGCACCACAACAGCTCGATTGAACTCGTGGCTAAACTGCCCGATTCCGGCGACAATTGGCGTCCGTGGGAAGGCGGTTGGACTACGCTGGAGCTGGTGCATCATCTCGCCTGGACGCCCGAGTTCTTTTTCGCCCAGATCGAGAAGCGCGACATGAACATCCCGCCGGTTCCTTCGACGCTGCCGGAAGCGCGCGAGCTGGTCAAACGTCTCACCGAGGTCACGGAGCAGAAACTGGCGTCCTACTCCGATTCCGACCTTCAACAAATTGCCACGATCGACATCAACGGCGTCGACGTCACGGAGCCGGTCGAAGAAATGTGCCATCGCCTGGTCGCGCACGAAGCTCATCACAAAGGGCAGCTTTTCGTCTATGCTCGCGAGCTTGGCGTGACCGATATCCCGTTCTACGTGGACTTGAACGTCAAATAAGAATCAAGAAATGGCTTATCCAGCAACGACAACGAAACCTTCGATGCATGCATCGAAGGTTTTTATCGCTGCTTAGGTTGTCGCCAACTAGTTTAAAAATGTTTGTTCGCCTGGATGAAGTTCTTGTTCGGGAGGAGGGGATCCGTTCGCGAATTCGCCAGGCTCGAGGTTCGCGGATTCATTGGCATATGAGGGTCGAACCTGCTCTTGAACACATGCCATCACATAATCCGCAACCTCGGTGAACCCTTTTTGGGCGATAATCCAATGCGAACGATTTGGGAATGCCGCAAAATCCGTCGATGCGCCGGATGTTTGATCATAGAGCCCGAAATTTTTCCTCACCATCGCGGCCGGCACGATATGGTCTTCCTCGCCTGCCACGATGAGCAGCGGCCCCCGATTGCCGTTCTTGAAGTTGACGGTAAGCTGGCTCTCGGCATGGAAAGCGGCAAGCGCGCTTTGAAAAAAGATTTTGGTTGTTTCGGGGACCGAGTAAGCGAACGCTTGTTTTTGCTCTTCTAAAGGCATGTTGTTTACGAAAGCGTATTGGAATTGCTCGAACGTCAAGGCAACGGTCTTTTTCCAAGGCTTGAACAGGATGGATGCCACCGATTTTCTTGCCGTTTTGTATCCCCCGGCGTTAATGCCTTTAGGTGCGGCAGGATCAATCGCGATTCCGGCCAAGCCTAGGTTGCGATCCATTAGGATCTGCGTGATTAAACCTCCGAACGAATGCCCGATCAGGATGGGCTTCTCGGGCAATGCTTCGATCAGCTTCGCGTGATGGGCAACGATGTCTTCCAGACCGAGCTTTCCGAGCTCCTCGGCAGGGTGATTTCGAAGCTCCTCGATGCTGCGATCATGGTGAGGCCAGGCGGGAGCGATCGACGCATATCCTGCTTGCAGAAAATAGTCCCTCATCGGCGACCAGCTATCCGGAGTCATAAAAGCGCCATGGATAAAGACAATAAGCGGCTTCTTCGATTGATTCGCAACGATACTCATGCTTGTATCCTCCTTCTGCATGCACGCTTTACTTGCAGCATGTCCTTTCCAACATCAAAGCAGATGGCTAAGAAAATAAAGGTAGGCGTAGCATGTGCAAAATTTGCTTCTTTTATTTGCGAGGATGGTTGTCGCGCTTTGGAACGACGGCTTTTTTTGCGTTGCGAAAATCTCATAAACGGACAGATGATAGTCGCATAAATTTATTTATCATATATAAGCAATTTTGTAATTTGTTTCAGGCAACGAACGGGCATAGAATTACGGTTGATAGTCGCTCCATTCCAGATTGCGAGGAGGTTATCGCGTTTCGACCAAGGATGGGCTTCTTTTTTGTTCCAGTCGTCGCACGTCGTTTAATCATGCGTCATGTTCATAAGATCATTCATCGTTCGGGGGAGAGGTAAAGTTGAAAAGAAATTTGCTTCGCGGTTCCGTTCTTACCATGTCCGCCCTGCTGCTAGCCTTCGGGGCAGTACCCGCTTCCTATGCGGAAACCGGCAATAGTTCCTCTTCCGCTGGAGCATCATCGCCGCAGCAATCCAGGAAGAGCGAGTGGCCGACCGGCGAATCGCCCGCAAGCCGCGCCATCCAATTGCCGCCGAAAGCAGAAGTGCCGAAGGGAAGGAGCAAAACCGATCAAGCCTCCTCGGGAACGGGAACAGAACCGCCCGCGGAAAGATTGATCGCGGATCGTCAAATTATCGTGAAATACAAGCCGGGCGTGAATCGAGAGTCCCTTCGGAGCAAGATGGCGTTAACGCTGAAGGCCAACCTCCCCCTGATCGGCGCGGACGTGGTCGAAGCCGGCAAGGATACAGACCTCGACCGAATTATGGGCGAGCTTAAAAATGATCCGAATGTTCTCTACGCGGAGCCGAATTATAAATTGTTCCCGAACGCGGAGCCGGACGATGCGCTCTTCGGTCAGCAGTGGGGGTTGGACAATACCGGCCAAGCCGTAGGCTCCCCTTTCCCGCAACCGGGCGCGGTTGACGTTGACATCGATGCGCCGGAAGCTTGGATGCTTACGCAGGGCGACCGCAATCTCGTGGTGGCCGTCATCGATAAGGGCGTTGATATTGCCCACCCCGATTTGGCTCGAAATATTTGGACCAACCCGAATGAAATCGCGGATAACGGCATAGACGACGATCAGAACGGCTATATCGACGACGTGCACGGCTGGGATTTCTACAATAAAGACGACACCGTTTACGACGAGCAAGACGGCGACGAGCATGGCACGCACGTTTCCGGAACGCTAGCGGCGTCTATGAACAATGGAATAGGCGTGGCGGGCGTTGCTCCAAATGTACAGATTATGCCGTTAAAGTTTATCGGCCCGGAATACGGAGACACGGCCGATGCCATTCAAGCGATTGAATACGCCGCTCGGATGGGCGTAAAGATCTCTAACAACAGCTGGAGCGGCGGCGCTTACAGCCAAGCATTAAAAGACGCCATTGACGGCTCCGGCATGTTATTCGTTGCTTCGGCGGGCAACGACGGTTCTAATAACGACGAACATCCGGTTTATCCGGCGGCTTTTGACAGTCCCAATATTTTGACCGTTGCATCCGTCGATAACGCGGGTTATCTGTCGGGATTCTCGAATTACGGCAAGGAAAGCGTCGATATTGCAGCGCCGGGCTCCGACATTCTAAGTACGGTTCCGGTTAAAGATCTGGGCTATGCAGCCGAGATTAACAACGGTACCTATAAGGCGATTTTCAATGGATTCGGTTATGAGAATATTCCGGATCTTGCCGAACGCCAGGATGCCTTCGATCGGGCGATGCATTATTTCGAGGATAGCAATAACCCGAAGCCGTCCATTCTTCTCGTGGAAGACGACCAGGCGGATACGGGCGTCAGCTTCTTGGCCGACTATCAGACTCTGCTGGACAATGCCGGCTATGATTACGAGACTGTCGTGGTCAACACGGATCAGCCGGGCCCCGACCTGGCAACGCTGCAAAAGTATGATAGCGTCGTATGGTTTACGGGCTATGCCATGGGCTCCAACGAGAAGGTGCTGACAGATAGCGATCAGGCGAATATAGCGGCGTACCTGAACGGCGGCGGAAACTGGCTGCTCTCCGGACAAGATGCGATTTGGAAGCTGGAGGACAGCCCGCTCGTCCGCGATATGCTTCATATCGAATGGATAGGCGAAGGCGCGAATCCAATCGCGAACGGCGTACCGGGAACCATTTACGAGGATCGTTCGTATACGCTCGCCCCTGTCGATTTCATGGACCATATCACGTCGACCGACCCCGCGATCACGACGGTCGATATGCATTTCGTGCAGCAATACGGGTATATGAGCGGCACTTCCCAAGCGGCTCCGCATGTTGCTGGCGCTGCCGCGCTCGTGCTTTCGCAAGACCCGACGCTTGGCCCGATCGCCGTCAAACAGCGATTAATGAATAGCGGAACGCCTCTAAATACGTTAACGGGTTCCGTTGCGAGCGGCAGACTGTTGAATGCGTACAATGCGCTGTCCGACGACGAGCTTCCGGGAACGTCGTTCGTATCGGGGCAAGTAACCAATAATCTCGATAAGGATACGGATAAAGATGACGTATATGCCGTAGAGCTGCATAAAGGCGAGGATTTCGGCGTTTCGTTAACGGGTGCCGAAGGTACGGACTTCGATCTCTATCTATACTCGCCTGAAGCGGAGACGGTAAAGAGCAACGAGGGTCTGCTGGCGTTCTCCGAGAACAAGGGCACTTCGAATGAATCCTTGACGTTCGCGGTTCCGGAGACGGGCACTTATTATGTGGATGTATTCGCATTCGGCGGCAAAGGAGCCTACACGCTAAACGTGCAGTCCGGCAATGGCCCCGGCAGATATGAAGAGAATCATAAGGCGCTGCAATTCACGGGCGATTGGAGCGCGGATTCGAATTCCGCATTCTCCGGTCAATCCGAGAAACAGATCGATGCAAAGGGAGCAAGCGCAGAGCTTGCCTTTGTCGGCAGCCAAGTGGAGTGGAAGGGTTCGAAGAACGCCCAGCAGGGAATTGCGGACGTCTATATTGACGGATTGCTTGCAGCCTCTCCGTCGCTCTACAGCGAGAAGGATCTCCATCAGCAATCTCTATTCAAGAAATCGCTTCCTTACGGCCGACATGTGATAACGATCAAATGGACAGGCATTCGGGACGCGGCGTCCAAGAAGTCCAATACGACGTTTATCAATGTCGATTCGATCATCGTCACGCAGTGGGTGCAGGACGGTCATGCCGCCATTACGTATCATGGCATGTGGACAACTGTCGCCAGCACGAAGTATGCGGGAGGAACGGCCAGAAATACGAATGCAACGGGCAACTATGCCGAGATCGCGTTCTTCGGAACGAATGTCGTGCTGCTGTCTCAGACGGCGCCTAATCGAGGAAAAGCCAACCTTTATATCGATGGGCAGCTCGTTACTTCGTCGCCGATCGATATGTACGGCGATGCGAATCGTTACCAAGTGCCGGTATTCGTTTCTTCCACGCTGAATCCGGGCGAGCACAAGTTGAAAATCGTCAACCTCGGCGAGAAGAACGCGAAATCAAAAGGCACTTATATTTCGATTGATGCGCTGGTCGTTACGAAATAAGGGAGAAAAGGGGAAGCCATCTTGAAATCAACAGGGTTTAAGACATCGGCAGCCGCGCTGGCCGCTTCTGTTCTGTTATCCACGGTTTGGGCGAGCGGGGCGTTTGCGGAGGCGCGGGGTTCCGCCGTGCCGGGCATGCTCGATCCGCTCAAAATACATGCTGCCATCGAAGCGTACCAAGACCGGCAGCAGCCGTCTGCGTCTTCATCTTCATCCGCAGTATATGTTTCGCCGAGCATCAACACGGATTCTTCCGATACCATTCGAGTGATCGTGCAGCTGAATAAGCAGCCCGGAGCGCTGGGGAAATTCGCGGCCAAGCAGGGCGATCGCGCCGCGGCCGCGGAATTCACGGAGCAAGCCGTACAAGCGCAGCAAGCAGGGTTCCTAAGCGCTGCCGCCGCAAAAGGCATCCGTCTGAACGTGAATTACAAATACGATACGGTGCTCAACGGAATGGAAATCTCCATCCCGGCCAATCAAATCCCGCAATTGGCGGGGATAGCGGGCGTGAAGTCCGTGTATCCCAATGCGACGTATTATCCGCTCAGCACGAGCGATGCGTCTCCGCTCGATGTCGTCCGTTCGAACTATGATAGCGTCCCGCTTAAACAAATCGGCGTTACCGATGCTTGGGAGCAAGGCATAACCGGCAAAGGACCGGACGGCGAGCACCCGCTTAAGGTCGGCGTCATCGATACGGGCGTCGATTACAAGCATCCGGATCTGGTCGGTGCGTACAAGGGCGGGTACGATTCGTTCAATCAAGACGATGATCCTTATGAAGATCCCCCTCGTCACGACGAGGATTACGAGTTCGAAGGCACGTATCACGGCACGCACGTAGCGGGCACGATCGTCGGGCGCGCAGCGAATGCGGATTCGGAGATGGTTCAGAAAGGCGTCGCCTACGACGCGGATTTGTACGCCTATAAAGTGCTTGGCTGGGACCGCGCATCGAATAACGTCTACGGCTCCTCCGCGCAAATCATCGACGGCATCGAGCATGCGGTAGACGACGGCATGGACGTCATCAATTTGTCGTTGGGCTCGGATAACGAGAAGGATCCGGATTCGCCGGACGCCATTGCGATCAACAATGCCGTGCTGGCCGATGTTACGGCCGTAGTCGCCAATGGGAATGCGGCCCTTGACGGCCACTATTACTATTCCATGGGCTCTCCCGCGGGTGCGCAGCTGGCAATTTCGGTTGCCGCGGCTTCAAGCACGAGCACCCATTATGAAGCAACCGCGAAGAGCTCGTTCTCTTCCTCGCTTACCTACCCGCTTAGTCTCATGGGGTGGAAAACGAACCAGGAAGATTTCCGGACACTGCTCGGCACGGGCGAGGTGAACGCCGTTTACGCAGCTTTAGGCAAGGAAACGGACTATGACAAGCTCGATGTCAAAGGGAAAATCGTCTTCGTCTCTCGCGGCGACAACACGTTCGTCGATAAAATCGCCAATGCCCGAGCGCACGGAGCCAAAGCGATTATTATCTTTAACGGCATCGATAAAACGGTGAACAAGGTAACGGTTCCGGATCTGACCGATCACATCGACCAGCGCGACGGCTTTATCGGTCCGGATGCTTTTCAGGGGGACAATTTGAATTTCATTCCGACCTTCGATATGTCCGGCAAAGAAGGGCGGGCCTTGGCCAGACAGCTTCTGGCCAATCCGAACGCGCCGCTTACCTTCACTTTCGGGAGCGAATACAAGCAATCCGTCGCAGCCGGCGACCATATCGCGGGATTCAGCTCCCGCGGTCCGAATGCGGATGGAAACTTCGGCATCAAGCCCGACTTAAGCGCGCCCGGCGTGAATATTCTCTCGACTTGGCCGGCTTACGGTAAACAACATCCGGAAGCCAGCTATAAGGAAGCCTACAACCGCATCAGCGGAACGAGCATGGCCACGCCGCATGTTGCGGGACTCGCGCTTCTGATGAAACAGAAGCACCCGAGCTGGAGCCCGGAGGATATCCGCGCGGCACTTGCCAACACGGCGGAAACGATAAAGGATGAAAAAGACACGCTGTACGACGTCTATTCGCAAGGCGCGGGAAGAGTGAACGTGATGAGCGCGCTGGCAACGCCGGCGCTCTTGCAATCGCTGGACCCCATTACGATTTACGATAATGAGATGAAGCCGATCGTTATGCAAAGCCTGGCCGGCAGCGTAAGCTTCGGCATGGTGGACCCGGCGTCGAACGCCGGCGTGTCCAAGCCGCTGCAGCTCAAAAATACGTCTGGCCAGCCGGTGACGTATCAGGCTAAAATCGTGATACATCCAAGCGTAACTTCGGATCCGAGCCATCCGATCCCGACGCCGGACGCGGGAAATATCGCGATGAGTCTCACGGATAATAAGCAACAACCCTTGACTCAACTCACCGTTTCCGCAAACGCGGCAGTTCCGTTTGAGCTGAACGCGGTTCCCAAGGCCAATGCGCCGCACGGGGTTTACGAGGGAGAAGTGCTTCTGCAAAGCAGCGGTTTGCCGTCCCTGCACCTGCCGTTCGTCATTCATATCGGCGAAGATTCCGATCAGAACGATTTCGGCGTAAAAAACGTCACGATATCCGCGCCGAAGCTGACTGACGACAACCCGTCGATCGACGTATCGGCAGACGTTACCGCCGAGGGAATGAACTATTATGAGCTGGAAGTGGTCGGCCTTGACGGCGAATCCTTAGGGGTTGTTGCCGAAATGTACGATTACGACGCGGAGACCCATCTCTACAAGACGCTGCCCGCGGGCAAAATCACCTTTACCGACGTGGATGGCAGCGTCCTGGACGGCCAGTTGAACGAGGATGGCACGCATGCGGCTAAGGCTTTGCCGAATGGATTGTACAAAGTGAGCGTCAATGCCGCGCATTTGAGCGATGATCGATGGTCCGTCGATGCGCTTTACTCCGGATATAAAGCCTTTTATATAGAGGTAGGACCGGATTCGGGCGGAGGAACGCCGGATTTGCCCGATGCGCCAATCGGAGAAACGCCCGGGGGGACTGCAGGCCCGGCTCCGGTAGACGATTCCGCTCAGCAAGCGGTACTCCCTGAACCTGCGAGCGCAATGATCGAGCAGGGAGAAACTCCTATCGGCATTCATGCCGATATCGCCGACCAACAAGGCAAACCTGCTATCGCCGTGATTACGGATCAAGATTTGCGGCAAGCGATGATGCAAGCGAAGAAGGAATCGACTGCAATCGTCATTATGGCGTCGACGACGGACGGCAGCGGGCTGCAGCTGCAGCTTACCGAGGAACAGGTGACAGAGCTCCAGCAAGCCGTAACAGGCAGCTCGATTGTCTTCTCTTGGAACGATGGCGCCGAATCGCTGCCGATTTCCATGCTGAAGGAGCTGCCGCCCGGAAGCGGCCTTTCGCTGACGATGACCAAAACCGCGGACGGCAGCAAGTTCACGGACGCCGTTGGAGGGGCGACCTTAATCGGAAGCCCGTATGCGTTCGAAGCTGCAAGCGTCAGTAATGGCGTATCAACGACTCTCAAGCTGCCGGCCGCGCAGTCGATCAAAAGCTCGTTCCTCGTGGACCGGCAGATTGCGGCAGGCACGGCAGGCGCGCTATGCGAAAAAGACGGACAAGTAAGCGCGGCGCCGGCTCGCTTCACGGCTGCCAAAGACGGCGCAACGCTGGTGACGATTACGCGTGCGGGCTTCTCGACCTATGCGGCGGCCCTTCGCCAAGTGACCTTCAACGATACCCGGAACTCTTGGGCGCAAAATCAAATTCAGACCCTGGCGAATGCCTTTATGCTAAACGGAACGTCACTGCATGCCTTCTCGCCCAAAAACCATGTCACGCGCGCGCAATTCGCGTCGATGCTCGTGCGTGCGCTCGGCCTGCCGAAGGGTTCGTCTTCCGCTTCGTTCGAAGACGTGCCTAG
This sequence comes from Paenibacillus sp. J22P277, assembly GCF_059383675.1. NCBI lineage: Bacteria > Bacillati > Bacillota > Bacilli > Caryophanales > Paenibacillaceae > Paenibacillus > Paenibacillus sp. J22P277. Next base: position 879,430 of record NZ_JBXENS010000001.1, on the reverse strand, counting down.
CCAGGCTTGGTATGCGCAGGATATCGAAGCCGCGTATTCGGCGGGTCTGATAACCGGCAGCGAAGGACGATTCAGGCCTAATGCCGACATTACGCGACAAGATCTGGCCGTTGTTCTGGGACGGGCGAGCGAGCTTCTCCATCTGACGCTGCCGGATAACGCGTCCGATAAGTCCTACGCCGACCATGCGCAAATCGCATCTTACGCGAAGGCAAGCGTTCAGCAAGCCGAAGTGCTCGGTCTTATGAACGGCAGTCTCGAGCAGGGAAGCAGCTACTTCCACCCGACGGAAGCAACAACGCGCGAAGCTGCGGCTAAAGTGTTGTTTGACCTGCTCAAGCAGTCGAAATTGATCTAAATCGCCGCTTCGGCAAGAGGTTTCGTTATTGTGTCCAATAATAAAGCAAAAACCACATCGTTCAGGATGTGGTTTTTGCTGCTCGCCGCAAGCGCTGCGCGATTGCTACCTTTTAGCGATGAGTACCGGTTTAGAGCAGGATGGCGACGTCTTTTTCCAGCTGCGTCGGCTTCTCGGCGGAACCGAACCGTCTCAGCACGTTGCCATTGCGGTCGACAAGAAATTTGGTGAAGTTCCATTTGATCGATTTCGAGCCGAGCACGCCGGGGGCAGCTTGCTTCAGGTATTGAAACAAGGGATGGGCGTTGTCGCCGTTTACTTCGGTTTTCTCGAACAGCGGGAAAGAGACGCCGTAGTTGATCTCGCAAAAGCTATGGATGTCATCGTTCGCGCGTTTCTCGCCGTTGCCGAACTGGTTCGTAGGGAATCCCAAAATCTCCAAGCCTTCTTTCTGGTACTTGGCGTTCAGCGCCTGAAGCTCTTTGTATTGGGGCGTGAACATGCAATTGCTGGCCGTATTGACGATCAGCAATACTTTGCCTTGGTACTCGCGAAGCGATTTGGATTCGCCTTTGACGGTCGTGACTTCAAAATCGTAAATAGACATGGTGGATCATCTTCTCCATTTATATGGTTTAAAATTAAGTTTTGCACTATATATCTCACAGCTATGAGTATACATGCGGATTGTGATTTGGTCAATTATATTTTACACAATATAGTATGGTGAAATTTTACCGACAATGGATAATCCGTCAGCGATCGATCGTCGGTTAGTGTATTTTATTCAGTTCTACAGATAAAGGAACTGAGAATCGAAGAGACACTTCTGCGATCAGTGCCTCTTTTCTTAAGATGAATGCAGGTCGCGTCTCATTAAAAGGATAAATTTCATAATAGCCATATCGAAATTTCCTTATTTGTCTTGGAGCTGTCACTACGGATAAAATGCATGAAATGATCCTTGCAAATTCATGATGAAGGAGAGTCCATGCCATGAACTACGAACATTATTTCCGGGCGAACAGGGAGAAGCATCTCGCCGAGCTGAAGGAGGTGCTCGCCATCCCGAGCGTTTCCTGCCTATCCGAACATTCGCCCGACATGGTGCGGGCAGCCGAATGGCTCGCGAACAAGATGACCGAGGCAGGTCTCGAACATGTGCGCCTTCACCGGACGAACGGGCATCCGATCGTTACGGCGGACTACCTGCACGCGCCAGGGAAGCCGACGGTGCTCGTATACGGGCATTACGACGTGCAGCCGGCTGATCCGCTAGATCTGTGGATAACCCCGCCATTCGAGCCGGACATTCGGGACGGCAAACTATACGCGCGCGGGGCGACGGACGACAAGGGACAATTATTCCTTCATATCAAAGCGATCGAAGCGATGTTAAAGCAAGAGGGGGAGCTGCCGGTCAACATCAAGCTATGCATAGAGGGCGAAGAGGAGATTACGAGTCCGAGCTTGCTTCATTTTCTCGAGACGAACCGAGAGCTGCTGGCGGCCGATGTTGCGGTCGTCTCGGATACGCCGTTTCTGGACAGGGGCAAGCCGTCCATCACGACCGGTCTTCGCGGCATCTGTTCGCTGGAGGTGACCGTGAATACGGCAAATACCGATCTGCACTCCGGTCTCTACGGTGGCGGGGTTCCGAACGCGCTGCATGCGCTTGTGTCGCTGCTGGCCACCCTTCACGACGAGCGCGGCAAAGTGGCGGTCGAGGGTTTCTATGACGGCGTGCCGGACATCTCGCCGCTGATGAAGTCGGAATTCGCGAAGCTGAACCACGACGAGGAGCAGCTGCGGAAGAGCCTGGGGCTGGATGCCTTGTACGGCGAGGAGGGCTTCTCATTCGTGGAGCGGATCGGAGCAAGGCCGACGCTTGAGCTTAACGGCGTGTACGGCGGCTTCCAGGGCGAGGGCATGAAGACGGTCATCCCGAGAGAAGCGCGTGCCAAGATCACATGCCGCCTCGTCGGCGATCAAGACCCCCAAAACATGCTCGACAACATCACGCGTCATCTGAAGCGGCATATTCGGCCTGGCGCGAAGCTTTCCGTTCAGAACGGGGTGAAGATACGCGCGTACGACATCGATCCTTCCGAGCGAATGCTCCAATTGGCGGCGGACGCCTACGAGGAAGTTTATGGCGCGCGTGCCCTGTTCACGAAAGACGGCGGCGGTATCCCGATCGTAGAGGCGTTCGCCCGCGTGTTGGGAGCGCCGGTCGTCCTGATGGGCTTCGGCTTGCCGGATGAGAAATTGCATGCGCCGAATGAGCATTTCAACCTGGAGAACTTCGATAAAGGGCTCCTGACGATCGTTTCGTTTTTGAAAAAGCTATAAAGCCGGCGAATGCCGACAAGAAATTTCGAATGCCCCTGTCCTGCGCAGGGGCATATTTTAATAGGGTTTTAGTAGCGCGGAGACGGGAGCGCGTATGCCGCTTCGGGAGATGCGTATTCATAGAACACGGGGAGCTTGAGCCGATCAGGCTCTTTTTTGTGGACAATACGTAAAGAAAAGATTTTATGGATGAAAGCTTATTCCATAAATTTTTTTATTCAAATCGCGAGCGGGCGATGACTTGGAAACTCGCGGATTCGACGTTTTTCGATGGTGCTAGATTGCATGCGAAAAGAAAGAATTTTTATGGACGTAGCGGTAAATCATCAATTAATTTATGGAATCGACGTCCGGCGACAACGGGGGTAGTCATGACAAGCAGGGAGCTGTCTCTTCTAATGATTGATGGAGCCCGACCGCGATTCTATGGAGGAACCTCAATGACGAAGCGGATTCGCAGCGTTCCGTCTCGTGGATTTGTATCCGAAGTCCTATGAACCACGGCGATGCTATCCATAAATAATATTATGCAAGAACGATAGTTTCAAAATAAAAATGATAGAAGATAGAGAGTGACTTGAAGATCGGAAAGCAAGCGACGTATCATTTTGCAGCCCACTGAAAAGGTGAAAATTTAAGAAAAATTTAGCATGCAAATACGAAAAAACATATCTTTGCATGTCAGAAATCTCGCGATCGCCGTTAAAAGTTTAAAAAAATAAACATATTGACGCTATGAAAATCAGAGATTTATAATCCTCTCAGAAATCAGGCAGACATTGTTAGATTTGGTGACATGAGCCTGAGATCGCGGCCGGCGCGCCTTCGCTCGGATGGCAGGGGGCGGAACGCGATTCGCGAAGCACCGCCGTTACATACCAACGATATCCGAGGTGGTGCTTTGACGTCATGATTCGGCTTATCCATCGCTAGACCCATTTCCCGCGAGAGACGGCATGCGATCCCGGGTGATTGCGCACCAAAGACCTCGCAATCATCGCATCGTCGAGGCGTCTCTCCACTGCAACATCGAACTAAATTGGCGAAGGAAGTGACAAGGCTTGAACAGGAAAACGAAAAAAACCGCATCGGCTATTTTCTCCTTATTGCTGGCATTCGGCGTCGTTACGCCCGCATTGGCCAAGCAAGCCCCGCAGCAGGATCCGCTAAGAAAGAGCCAATGGATCACCGAGCATGCGGTACAACAACCCGCTTCTAATGATTCGAAGCCATCCGCCGAAGCGCAAGCGCAGGCTTACGCAGCGCTACCGCCGCTGGCAGGCGCGCTTCCCGAGTACGCGCCTGGCCGCGTCATCGTGAAGTATCGTTCGGCAGAGGCATCCGTCCAGGCAGAATCGCTGTCCGCGCAAATTGCAAGCGTCAGCCCCTTGTCCGTATCGAATGCGGAGCTGCTGAAGCTGGCTGACGGCGCCGATGTCTATAGCGTCATTCAAGAGCTGCTGAAGGATCCGAACGTACTGTACGCGGAGCCGGATTATAAGGTATCTTCCGCGGCCGTTCCGCTTTTCAAACCGGCAGATGCTGCCGCATCAGGCTCTGCATCTGCAGCGGGATACGCCGCCGCGCCGGTCTCCGCAGCGGGAGACGCAGCAGCGCTTGCCGCCGCGTCCGCGCAGGCGAGCGGTTCCCCGGCATTGCCGAACGATCCCTTGTTCGGCGAGCAGTGGGGGCTGCACAACACCGGACAAGCCCTCAATGACGGCACGGTCCATGCCGCCGTACCCGATATGGACATGGACCTGCCGGAAGCTTGGGAGATTACCCAGGGCAGCAGGGACGTCACCGTCGCGGTCATCGGCAACGGCACCAATACCGAAATTCCCGATCTGATCGGTCAAATCTGGACCAACGGCAAGGAAACGCCGGGCAACGGCATCGATGACGACGGCGACGGACTGATCGACGACGTGAACGGCTGGGACTTCGCGCACGACGACAATTCGGTGTTCGACACGAGCGACGGCTTCAATGACACGTACGGCACGACGGTCGCCGGTGAAATTGCCGCTGCAATGAACAATAACGAGGGCATCGCCGGCGTCGCGCCGAACGTGAAGGTCATGCCGCTCAAGGTCATCTCGCCTGACGGCGGCTACTTCACGGATATCGTGGACGCCATTCATTATGCCGAGGCGCATGGAGCGAAGATCGCCACGCTCGGCATGGCGTACGGCTACAAGAGCAGGCTGGTCGAAGACGCCATCAATGCCTCCCCTATGTTGTTCGTGGCCCCGGCCGGCGACAGCAACGGCAGACAGATCTTGAATACGGACGTGACGCCGATTTATCCGGCTGCCTATTCCAGTCCGAACATCCTGTCGGTGACCGGCGTTGGCGCTTCGGGCGTTCCGTCCTTGCTTGCCGCAATCGGCCAAACCTCCGTCGATGTCTCGGCGCCGTCCGAGTTGATCCTCTCGACGACGGCCGGCATCGATGCGGGCTATGCCGCCCAGATCGATAACGGTACCTATAAAGCCTACTATCACGGTATCGGCTTCGAGGAAATTCCGGAGAACGACCCGCAGTATGTCGGTCAACGCCAGGATATGTTCGATCGCGCCATGAACTACCTCAAGCCGGAAGGCGTCGACGCGCCGAAGATTCTGCTCGTGAACGACAGCGAACGCGGCGGCGGCGACGGCGGCGGCGGAATCGGAATTCCCGGCCTCGATTGGGACAACAACAATCCTTCGACCGTCTATCCGGCGCTGCTGCAGCAAGCAGGCTATGCCTACGATACGTTCACGACGCAGGACGAGGGCGCGGACGGTCCGCCGCTTGAGATGCTGCAACAATATGACGTCGTTATCTGGTTCACGGGAGGAACAGCCATTACCGGAACGACTCCCTTGATCACCGCTCAAGATCAAGCCGATTTGACCGACTATCTGAACGGCGGCGGACATCTCATGCTGACCGGACAGGACGCCATCGACCAAATCGCGACATCCCCGTTCGTGCAGGACGTATTGGGCTTGACGCTTGCCGCGGAAGGCGGGTGGCTGGCCAAAACTTGGGGCGCTCCCGGCACGATCTACGAGGGACAGACCTATCGATTGATGGACATCTCGCTGTTTGCCGATATCGTCATCAGCAACAAGCCGGAGATGACCACCGTCAACCTGAAGAACAGCTTCGGCAAATATTCGTATGTTCAAGGCACGCTTTATGCCGCCGCGTATGCCGCCGGAGTAGCCGGTCTAGTGCAAAGCCAGTATCCGGACATGAGCGCGCTCGACGTGAAGCAGCGCATCATGACAAGCGGCAAGACGATTGGATACGGCGGCAAAACAAGCACGGCGAGCGGCAAGCTCATCAGCGCGTACCGCGCGCTCTGGAACAAGGATATTCCGGGCATGACGCTGATCGATCCGTCCATCGGCGGCAAGCTTGATCATGCGAACGATCCGAACCATGTTTATTCCGTCGAATTAAGCGCCGGCGAGGAAGCGACCTTCACGCTGACGGGGGATGCGGGCACGGATTTCGATCTTATCCTGTACGATGCTTCCGCGACGACGGTCGCGAGCAACGAGGGAGCGGTCGCGTATTCCGAGAAGCCGGGTACGTCCGCCGAATCGATCACCTACCGCGCGCCCAAGAAAGGCACGTACTACATTAATATTTATGCCGTCAATGGCGCCGGCAGCTATAAGCTGAACGTCGACTACGGCAATGCGTCGACCTTGCTGGAGGACGACGATTCGTCGCTGACCTACGAGGGCGATTGGAAGACGGTAACGGATGCCTCTTATTCGGGCGGCACCATGAAGCAGCTAACCGGCAAAGGCTCCGTCAAGTTCGGCTTCCGCGGCAATCTGTTCGAATGGATCGGTATGAAGGATGACATGCAAGGCGGCTCCGAGATCTGGATCGACGGCTTGCAGGCGGGCACTCCCAATCTGAAGAGCGAGACGTCGCAGACGAAGCAGTCCTTGTTCAAAATGGTGCTTCAGAACGGTCATCATGACGTTGAAATCCGTTCCGCAAGCCGGGATGGCGGGGATAACCCGGTCCTGTCAATCAACGTGGACGCGTTCGTGTTCTCCAGCTTGCTATCGCCGACGGCCAAATCCGCGAATTACACCGGTCCGTGGGCGATCAAATACGGCAAGCAATATCCGGACGGCTCCGAGACCTACACGACGACGGCCGGCAGCGCCGCCGAGTTCAGCTTCGCGGGCACGAAGGTTACGCTCTGGTCGACGACGAACAGCAACCGCGGCATGGTGAACATCTATATCGACGGCCGTTCCGTAACGCCGACGCCGGTCGATCTATACAGCGACACGCTCCGCTATCAGGTGCCGGTCTTCACGTCGGGCGAGCTCGCCGCCGGCCTGCACAAGATCAAGATCGTGCATGCGGGCGCTGCAAATCCGAAGTCGAAGGGCAGCATCGTCACCATAGACGGTTTGGATGTTCTGAATTTGAGCTAACTCCGAGAGGCTATTAATCTGATCCGAAATGGGGAACCCGAACGTGAATCGATCACTTCTCAAGAAATCATTGTCGCTCGCGACGGTCTCGCTGCTGGCCGGGAGTCTCGCCGTCCCTAACCTGCCCGCAGCGCACGCCGCTCCGCTGAATAAAACCTTCGTCACCAAGGAAAGCCTGCAGGCGGTAACCCGCCTGCTGCAAGCGGCCAGGCCGGAAGCGGCAAGCAGCGCGGTTCCGGGCGAACCATACGTGGCCGAAGACATCAACACCCGATCGGCGGGCGAAATCAACGTCATCGTTCAATTCAGCGGCCAACCTGCGGCAGTGGGGCGGTACGCGGGCAAGCTTGGCTTCAAGAAGCTTGCGGCGGAATCGACCGAAGCGGCCGTGAAGTCCGAGCAGGATGCCTTCGTCCGCAGCGCGCAGACGAGCAGCGTTCCCTTCAAGATCGACCGCCGCTTCGACACCGTCCTGAACGGGATGGAGATCACGATCCGCGCGGACCAAATCCCGCAGCTGGCGAAGCTGCCGGGCGTGAAGTCCATTCATAAGAACATTCATTACTATCCGGCCGAGCTGCCGGACAGCTATCAAGCCGCTGCCGCAGGATCGTCCGCGATCGATACGGTGCCGCTTGAGCAGATCGGCGTCACGAAGGCATGGGAGCGGGGCATTACGGGCAAGGGCTTGAAGGTCGGCGTCATCGATACGGGCATCGACTACCTGCATCCCGATCTTGCGGGGAATTACGAAGAAGGCGGCTACGACGCCGTCAACCAGGACGATGACCCGTACGAGGATTTGCCGACGAAAGGCTACGAAGGCTCTCATCACGGCACGCACGTATCGGGCACGATCGCCGGGACGGCTTCGAACACGACGGCCGAGCATGTGCAGAAGGGCGTCGCTTATGATGCCAAGCTGTTCGCCTACAAGGTGCTGGGGCCGGAAGGCGGCACGTCCGCCATGGTCATCGACGGGATCGAACATGCCGTCGAAGACAAGATGGACGTCATTAACCTCTCCCTGGGCAGCGACCTGGAGAAGGATCCGAATTCGCCCGACGCCATCGCGGTTAACAATGCCGTGCTGGCAGGCGTCGTAGCTGTCGTCGCGAACGGCAACGCAGGGGCGGGAGACCAATATTATTATTCCATGGGCTCGCCGGCGGCGGCGCAGCTGGCCATATCCGTCGGCGCGGCCACGAGCGACAGCATCCGCGTAGGGGGAGGCGTGCGCAGCGAAGCCGGCTCCCTGGCGGACGAAGCGCATATGGAGTTGATGAGCTGGACGACGGACAAGGAGAACTTTAACGAGATGTTCGGCGACGGCCCGATCGAGGGCGTCTACGTCGGTCTCGGGTCGAATGACGAGTATAAGGACTTGGGACTCGACTCGGCGGACCTGTCGAACAAGATCGTATTCATCTCCCGGGGGATTCTCACGTTCGACGAGAAAGTGAGAAATGCCGCCAAGCACGGCGCGAAGGCCGCCGTCATCTTCAACGGCGACTCCGTCGACCCGCAGATCGCCGTCCCCGACCTGTCGGAGGACATACCGTCCCGCAACGGACCGATCGGACCGATCGCATTCCTCGGCGACAGTTACGACTATATCCCGACGTTCGACATGGCGGGAACGACCGGGCGCGCGCTGGCTCGCGAGCTGAAGGCGCACCCGAACGAAACGCTGCAGTTCACGATGAAGAACGATTTCAAGCAGGTACCCTTGGCGGGCGACCGCATGGCGGACTTCAGCTCGCGTGGCCCGAACTCGGACGGCAACTACGGCATCAAGCCGGACCTGAGCGCGCCAGGCGTGCAGATCTTCTCCACGGTGCCGGCCTACGGTGCGGCTAATCCGGACGCGAGCTACGACAAGGCTTATGCCAAGATGAGCGGCACGAGCATGGCGACGCCGCATGTGGCCGGACTCGCCTTGCTGATCAAGCAGGCGCATCCGACATGGACGCCGACCGATATTCGCGCGGCGCTGGCGAATACGGCGAAAGAGCTCGTCGACGAGAACGGCACGCCGTACGACGTGTATTCGCAAGGCGCGGGGCGCGTTGACGTCATGAACGCGATCGACACGCGCGCCATCATCGAATCGCTGGACGACATTACGATTTACGACGATAAAATGGAACCGACGGTCATTCCGAGCGAAGCGAGCAGCGTCAGCTTCGGCATGCTGAAGCCCGGCGCCGATGCGGAGAGCAAGCCGCTGCGCGTCAAGAATCTATCGAACGCGTCCGTCGCTTACGACGCCAAGGTGGTCATGCATCCGTCGGTAACGTCCGATCCGAATGATCCGATTCCGACGCCGGACACCGGCGCGATCACGGCGAAGCTGAACGGTCTTGCAGGCAATCGAATCACGGTCGGCGCGAACGGCGTCTTCGAATTCAACCTGTCCGCGGCTGTCGGCGCGCAGGCGAAGGATGGCGTGTACGAGGGCGAAGTATTGCTCCAGGGCAATGGGCTTCCTTCCCTGCACCTGCCGTTCGTCATTCACGTCGGCAAATCGTCCGAGGACAACGACTTCCCGATCCAGAACATCGCGCTCAGCAATACGATCGTGTCCAAGGATGCGCCGATCGACATAACCGCGTCGCTGGCGCCGCTTCCGAAGGGCAAAATCAATCACATGTACGCGGCGATCTACGATATGAACGACGAGCCGATCGGCGTCTTGGCCGAATATTTCGACCTCGACGAAGACACGGAGCTGCTGAAGCCGCTCCCGTCCGACTTCGTCGTACCGGAATTCGACGGTTCGTATAATGTCGGCGTCTTCCTGAATGACGGCAACCTTTATAACGAGCAGCTTCCGGAGGGACGTTACAAGATCGTTCTCATCGGCTCGCTATACGATGAGAATTACGAGGTCGTCGATCAAAGCGCTGCGTTCAGAACGTTCTACGTGAGCGGAGAAACGGGCAGCACGCCGCCGCCGACGGATCCGGGCTCGTATCCGAGCTTCCCGATCACGCCAAACGACGCGGCGTACAATAAAGATGTCGCCGCTTCCGTCATCGAGAAAGGACAAACGGGCATCGCAATCGAGGCGCAATCGAGCCTGGATGGCACGCAATTGTCCGTGTCCGTGAAGGACGCTGACCTTGCAGCGGCGCTGAAAGACGCGAAGCCGCCCGTTGCGCTGACGATCGGATCGGCTTCCAAGGATGCTTCGTCCGCGAAGCTCGCGATCACGGCCGCGCAGGCGAAACAGCTGAAGGACGCGGCGCTTGCGGGCACCATCGTCTTCGCTTGGAACGACGCTTCCGTTTCCCTGCCGCTATCGGCATTGAGCTCGGTTGCCGAAGGCGCGGACATTGTCATCGCAATCAAGCAGGATGACGACAGCAAGTCGGAGTTCGCGAAACAACTGAAGGACGCTTCTATTCTCGGAACGCCTTACGTCTTCGAGGTAAATAGCGTGAAAGGCACGGATTACGAGCCGCTTGCGTTGAAAGCCGGCGAAGCCGCGGCAAGATCGTTCCTGATCGACAAAGGCGTCGATACGAGCGGAGCGGGCGCGCTCTACCTCGACGGCGGCAAGGTATATCCGGTGCCGGCTAACATCACGAAAACCAGCGACGGATCGTCCATCGTGACCGTGCGCAGACCTGGCTTCTCGACGTACGCGGCGGCAACGAGACATGTCTCGTTTACCGATATCGACAAGTCCTGGGCACGCGCGGATATCCAATCGCTCGCGGACAAGTTCCTGCTGAACGGCACGTCCGAGCATGTCTTCTCGCCGAAATCGAACGTGACCCGCGCGCAATTCGCGTCCATGCTCGTCCGGACGCTGGGCTTGCGGGCGCAAACGGTTGCTGCTCCGTTCGGCGACGTCGCGAACGGCGATTGGTTCGCCTCCGACGTGGCAACGGCCTATGCAGCCGGACTCGTCACGGGCGCGGACGGCCTGTTCAAGCCGAACGCCGCCATTACCCGCCAAGATCTGACGGTCATGCTGGCGAGAGCGGTCAAGCTCATCGGCCTGCAGGCGCCTGCCGCGAGCGGACCGAGCGCTTATGCCGATGCCGCGAAGTTCAGCGGCTACGCGAAAGCGAGCATTCAACTCGTCACCGACGCCGGACTGATGAAGGGCGTCGAATCGAAAGACGGCTTCTACTTCCAGCCGGCCGATGCGACGACGCGCGAAGCCGCGGCCAAAGTATTGCACGACCTGCTTCAAACCGCTGGGCGCATTCAAGAGTAGGATCAACGCGACGAAAGGCCGCCCGAGCATGTCTCGGCGGCCTTTTTCGTGCGTTCTGATTATTCGATGCGAATCCTTTCATCAGCGAGGGGGAGTCCGATGGCATGGATCCTCCGTCATCTATTCGCTTGCATCGCATTCGCGAATAGTCCAAGAAAAGAGCAAGCGCCTCGAAAATCGAGAGCTTGCTCCTTTGTATTGGACGGATAGCCATCGGCAAGGTTGAGACGGTCTTGGCTTAATTAGCCGCAGGAGCCGCCGCCGCCACCGCCGCCGCATGGGTTTCGTCCTAGCACATAGTACGCAACCGCAAGGAACGCGGCAAGCGTGGAATAGTAATGATCATTGATCGTAATCCCGTAGTAGTTTCCATTGGCCTGTTGGATGGCCCAGTCGGTGATGGTAGCCCAGTTATTCTCGATCGCGGCCGGCGTTTCTCCGATCGGAGCATTCGTACCATACAGCAGATTATTATAAATGACATTGCGAATGACTTGGAAGCGCGCAGCCTCCGCCAAGGCGCCGATTATGCGGACCATGTTGTGGCCGACGGTATTGCGCGATTGAGCGTTCCGATTAAGATAATCGTGCATGTCCGAGAGATTCCAGACGGTATTCCACAGCTGATCATTCGTGTATTCATTGGCCGCACGCGCCTCGGGCGAACCTTCGGGCATTGTTGCATAATTGCCGTTCCAGGGAAGATAGGTTACCTGATTGGCAGTGAGCCCAAGATCATTTCTGGCATGGTAGGCAAGCGTCTGATCATTGTAGAAGTAGTAATCGCCCTGCGGTGTCCAGTAGCCGAACGCGTAGAGCGTGTCCGCCCACAAGTAGACCGTGACCAGGTAGTTCGGAAATCCTGCCACGTTGTAGCCATTGAAGATCTGCACCTCGATGATCCGGTGCGTAGTCGTGGTTAATTGCACGCCGTTCTGCAGCGTTCTGCCTAAGGCAGCATTCCTGATTTGCTGGATAACGCTCGCATATCTGGCAGCGTTCGTTTCCCGTTGCCAGTTAGAGTCGCCGTTCAGACCACTTACGTCCCATTTAATGATTCGTTTATCTCCTGCTTGCGCATTCGCGACCGATGGTTTCCAAACGCTCAGCAGCGGCCATAACAGCAGCGCGACCGAAAACCAGATTCCAATCTTGCGATATATAGTTGGCATTTATTAATTCCTTCCTGTACCTGGCATTGTGAATTTAATTCGGCGTATACCTTTTGTATCCGTGAATCGAGCTTTCCCGCGGCTTTTGCACCTGATCCGAATACAAGCCTGCAAATGAATGCGCACATTGAGCAACGCGCCCGAATGCGCCGTACCACCACCTCCTTTACTGGTCTCCTCCAAACGGGGGAAAATCGCTCGAAGGATCAGCAAGTCTCGGCTATATGCAATGCCTCTTCGCCGATTGCCGGCGCAGGAGCGGGCTTCGCAGCCTCAAGTGAAATCCATCACATACGGCTCTGCAGAATCTCGAAGTCTTGCCGTTGCGAATGGGTATTGCCATTGTAGGTTGTGGAAATGCAGAAAACAAATAACAAAATAACCGGTGAAAGATAATTGATTTTATGGATCCAGTGGAATATTTTTCACTAGTTCCTATGATCTAGGACATATGGCGGTAGTTGCGGCGGCGGTTACTGACTTTCGCCGCAAGGGACAGGAGATATAAAAAAGATTATAAATTCAATTATATTAAGTCTATTATTTTATAATTGGCGGTTTAATTGATTTCCTAATAAACTATGTTCATGCGGTTGTTGCTTACTAGGAAAGGCTTTCCGCAATTCATGACATGGTAGGTTGGATGATTGTTTTCTGTTGCGAGTCGCAAATTAATATCGATTGGAGGAAACCACGGCATAACCCCCATCGCACCAAGTGGCTCGTATTCGTTCGAGCGATTCGGCTGCTCGTTTACGGGAATTCCAACGGGGTACGATTGCTAGATAAACACAAAGAAACGACAGCCGGTTAAAGGCTGTCGTTTCTTTATGCGCCGATATAGTCCGGGATACGCGGGCAGTTGATCTCCATCCGAACGCCTCGGATCCATATAGGCCGTCGTAGCTAATGAACATAACGACGGAAATTTTTCGTCCGGCGTACGAGCCTGCAGTGCCGCATATAGCGGTGCGTGCTTTTTTTCTGCGTATGACGGCTCCAATTCTTGCTGCGGATGCAGACATAATGCCGTTTGGAGACGGAATAAACGCGATAACCTCGGCGAACGCAGCGCGAGAGCCATCTGGCATCCGTGCCGGATTTCCGGTTAGCGGGGAATTTGACCCTGCGCCACACCGACTTGCGAAATACCAGCGTGCCGCCTTTGACCTTGCGCTTGTATTTTCGTTCGCCGCCTCTGCGGAATACCATCAACGCCCGCTTGGCTTTGAAATAAAGGTAAGCGGTATGCTTGCCGACGATGGATGATTTCCCGCGCTTGATCGCGCGAGCCGCCTCTCGCAGAAACCTTGGGCCGTAGTAATCGTCGTCGTCGAACTTGGCGATGAAGCCGTTGTCCGCTTTGTTGATCGCGTAATTCAGGCATTTGCCGAGCCTGTATTTCTGCGGCAGCTGGTACACGGTGATTTCGCCAGTCGGGTATTGACTGGCCCGTTCCTTATAGACCGCAATGTCCATGTTGTTGTTGTTCAGGACGATGATCATCTTTTTGTTTCTCCAGAGCTGGCGATCGTAATTTTCGAACACGTTATCGATGCAGGAGGACCTCATCGTGCACGCGATCACGGTAATCATCTAATCCTCATCTCCTTTCGAGGCAGGTCGAAGCTTGGCCGCGTGCCCTCGGTTCCTTGGGTCGTTGTCTGCCATAGGCATTCACACTATGATATGAGCGGACTTCCCGGCGGGGCACGGCGCTGATTGCCAAGACCAAGTAATCGTGCCGGGGCATGATGTGATAACCTGACATGAGAATCACATTATCAAAAAAAATATCTGACTATTAATCAAATAATTAATGTAACTAAACCTGACTTATAAACTATTTTTCATAAATATATTTATATGATCCATAAAATAATAAATGGATTGACGCTTTTTAATTGAAAAATATATAATTCTATCGAAATTTGGAAGAATATATTGTGTTATATTATCTGACGCGATAGGGGATCTGCTTGTCGTTATTTTTCGTTTATCGGAGCACGATTAGCAACCAGGGCATCATCCAAGGTACGGAGGTGGTTGGATTACAAATAAAAGACGAAGCGGGCTCTCGGAGATTCGGGGGAATCTAGTGATTGCTCATTCCCGCATCTCTCACTCGCGCGATATGGATTCACGACAGCCTATGCTGTCATACAACACGCATTGAAGGAGCGAAGGATTTGAAAAGAATAGCAGCGATACGATCTATCGCGATGTTGCTGTCCGCGTCTATGGCGATGGGCCTCTTCCCTATTATGCTGCATGCGGACACGGCACCGCACGCGACCGCGCAATCCGCGGGACCGATTACGCAAGGCCAAGTTCCGCGCCTTAGCTTGCCGGAGATGCCCGCGAGCCAGCGGATTATCGTCAAATACAAGGCTGGCGCCGACCGCGCCAGCGTCCGCGCGGCATCCGCGGAAGTCCGAATCGATCCGCTCTCTAAGTTCGGCATGGAGGTGCTTGACCTGGCGCCCGGCGAGAATGTCGCCAGCGTAGTCGCAAGCCTTAACGCGAATCCGGACGTGCTCTACGCCGAACCGGACGTAAAGATTCGCAAGCACGTCTCCTTGAAGCCGAGGCCAAGCGACGCTTCGCCGGGCGCGAACGCCGCCGATCCGGCAAGCGGCCCGAGCGCAGAGCCGCCTGCGGCGCCGCTTTCGTCCGCGGCTCCGGGGCCGGCGTCGCAAGCGAAGTCGCCCGCAACGCCAGCTCTGCCGAAGGAAGCGCCGGAGGCGGCCCTCTCGGCCGTTATCCCGTCTTATCCGAACGATCCGCTATTCCCCCCCCAATGGGCCTTGCACGACGATGGTCAGCTCATTGACGGTTCGTACGGCGGTTATAACGTCGACATCGACGCTCCGGAAGCATGGAGCATCACGAAAGGAACGCCCGATACGGTCGTCGCGATCCTGGATACGGGCGTGGACGTCGAGCATCCCGACCTCGCCGCCAACATCTGGACCAACCCCGGCGAGATTCCCGGCAACGGCGTCGACGACGACGGCAACGGCTTTGTCGACGACGTGCGGGGCTGGAACTTCTACGGCAACGACAACGCGCCGTATAACATCTACGACGACGATTTCTACGGCACGCAAATCGCCGGATTGATCGCGGCCTCCGGCGATAACGGCACCGGCATTTCCGGCGCGGCGCCAGGCGTGAAGATCATGCCGCTCAAAGTGATGGGACTGGACGGCGGTTACGTCTCGGACGCTTTGCACGCGATCGATTACGCCGAACGCATGGGCGCGAAAATCTCGAACATCAGCTGGTCGACGGAATCGTACAGCCATGCGCTCAAGGATGCGATCGACGCCTCGGACATGCTCTTCGTCGCGAGCGCGGGCGAAGAACAAGTAAACATCAACAAGGACGATTTTCCCGAATATCCGGCGGCCTATGACAGCGACAACGTGTTGTCGGTCGCCGGTCTCAACATGCAAGGCGGCTTCGATAACGCCTACGGCTTCAAATCCGTCGATCTTGCCGCGCCGAGCGCCAAAGTGATGACGACCATTCCTACGCGCAATCCAGGCGTCGGGGCCGAGATCGATACCGGCTCCTACAAAGCGATCTACAATCAAATGGGCTTCGAGGCCATGTGGACCGGAGACGCTTCGTTAATCGAGAACCACAGGGACGGGTTCAATCGGGCGCTGAATTATCTAGGCAAGGAGGACGGAAGTCCGTCGACCATCCTGTTGGTCGACGATGAAGATGTTCCCGAGCAAAGCCAGTACAGCGTGCTTGGGAAGTACAAAAGCCATTTGGACGCGGCTGGCGCCGCATACGATATCGTCAAGGTCCCTCAAGGCGCCGACGGCCCTTCGCTCGACATGATGAACTCCTATGACATGGTGATTTGGTTTACCGGCTACTTCGGTTTCGGTTCTTCGCAGGATGGGCGGCCGGCGACCGCGCTGCGTAATTTGGACCAAGCCAATTTAACGTCGTACTTGCAGGGCGGCGGCCGTCTGATGCTGTCCGGAGACGGAGCGCTGATCAATATCGAAAATAGCGATTTCGTAAGGAATGTGCTGCATTTGGATTTCGTGCGCTACGACTTTTACCGCGGCGACTGGGACATCAGCCGCTGGCGTGCTGCCGAAGGAGAGGCCGGCACGATCTACGAAGGCCAGCGCTACGATATTTCGGCCGTTGCCTTCGCGGATTACAAGTCCAATGACGAAACCGTGACGCATGTGAATTTGTCGGTTGCGATGGACGATTACGATTATGATTACGGCGCGTACTTGGCTCCAGCGTATGCATCCGGGGTCGCCGCGCTCGTGCTCAGCCAGGATAAGTCGCTCGACGCGAAGTCGGTCAAGGAGCGGCTGATCTTATCCGGCAAGCATCTCGACACGCTGTGGTCTCAAGACGACGAGGATTACATGAACAACGGCCGCATGGTCGACGCGCTGCGGGCGGTCAGCGACGACGACGCTCCCGGCAAGCAACTGATGCCGCTGCAGACGGATTCGCTCGATCAGGCTTCCGGCGATCTGCAGGACATCTATTACGTGCACCTGAACGCAGGCGATAAGCTGGATCTCTCGCTTGCGGGGCAAGCCGGGTCCAACTTTATGCTGGCGCTCTATAACCCCGAGCTGAAGTCGATCACCGATTGGGACGCGCAAGACAAAGTGCTTGGAACGGCCATGGCGAGCGGCGGCACGCCGGCAACGATTGCCTATCAAGCCGACAAGACCGGCGATTATTACGTGGCCGTCCTCTTCGTAGGCAGCTCCGGTGCCTACACGCTCGGCATGAACGCCGATCGCGCGCATACGACGGGGACGTACGAGGACGCCGATAGCGCATTCGCGTTCGACGGTCCGTGGACCGAGCATGCGGATGCCGGCTACTCCGGCGGCACGATCAAAACCCTCGACGCAGCGGGCCGCGCGAAGTTCGCGTTCACCGGCAGCAAGATCGAACTGACGGCGCTCAAGGACGATACGATGGGCATCGCGGACGTCTACGTGGACGGCGTCAAGGCGGCTTCGCCTTCCTTGTTCAGCCAGACGCCGCAAACCAAGCAGACGGTGTTCCAACAATCGCTGCAGTACGGCTACCATACGATCGAAGTGGCATGGACGGGCAAAGCGGATCCGGCGGCGAAGCGGACGGTGCATGCCATTAACGTCGACACGATTGTCGTCGGCGACGGAGACACGTTCACGAACGTCGCGGAAGAGTCGGATACCGCATTTAACTTTAAAGGTGCGTGGTCGCTGCAGACGAATGCGAATTATTCCGGCGGACATGCGCAGGCCGCGAGCAGCTCCGGCGCCTACGCGGAATTTTCGTTCTCGGGCACGAACGCGGTGCTGAAAGCCGCGACGACGCCAAGCAGCGGCAAAGTGACGGTGATCGTCGACGACGAGCTCGAATCGGCGAAGACGATCGATCTGTACAGCGAGGTATCGCGTTACCAGGTATCGGTCTTCGATACGGGGGAATTGGCATTTGGTCCGCACACGCTTCGAATCGTGAATGCGCATGCGAAGAACGACAAGTCCGGCGGCTACGCAACGAACATCGATGCCGTCGTCTATATGAAGCCGACCGGCGAAAGTTTGAAAGTCTATCAGGACATGAGTCCGTTCGTGAAGTATACGGGCGTCTGGACGCTCCATTTGTCCCCTAAGAATTCCGGCGGCAGCGCGAAATATTCCGATGCCGCAGGCAATTCCGCGAAGCTTGACTTCCAGGGCACGAAGGTCGCGTTGTTGTCCCAGACCGGCCCGAATCGGGGCATGGTCGATATTTATATCGACGGCCAGCTCGTCAACGCGCATCCGATCGATCTGTACAGCGCGACGTTCAAAACCAAGGTGAACGTGTTCGAATCCTCGGCATTGCCAAGCGGAAGCCACGAGGTGAAGGTCGTGAACGCAGGGGAGAAGAACGAGCAATCCTCCGGGCAAGTGATTGCGATCGACGCTTTCTACGTCTTTAAGTAGATAGGTGCCGCGATAGGCCGACTGCGGTCCTGCTCTTGAACTTGTCTATCATTTATGCAGAAATGGGGAACTGAAACTTGAAAAACGCACTCTTGAAAAAAATGGCCCTCTTCACTGCCGCCGCCGCGCTGCTGTCGAACGTGCCTTCGCCTGTCATGGCCGAAGGCCGCGACGCGGCCGCCAACGTGAAGAGCACGCTGCCGACTATCGATTATAACCAGCTGAAGGAGACGCTCGCCCAGGCGAAATCGTCTAACCTATCGACGCCGATCCTATCCCCGAACCTCAATACCAAATCAACCGGCAATGTAAATGTCATCGTCCGGTTCAGCGAGGATCCGGTCGCGGTCGGACGCTATGCGGCGCAATCGCGCCGGCAAGCTTTCTCCGCGCAGACGGCCGTTCAAGCCATCCAGCAGGAACAAGCGAGCTTCGTCAGCGCATCGAAAGCGAAAGGCGTCTCGCTGAAGGTGAACCGCAAGTTCAACATGGTGCTGAACGGGATGGAAATCACGGTGCGCGCGGACCAGCTGCCGACGCTGGCGAAGCTTCCGGGCGTCGTCGGCATTAGCGAAAACTTGACGTATTATCCGCTTGCCGCCGACGGCGGCACGGCCGTCGCGGCCGGTCCGACGTTCGAGGAAGCGCCGCTCAAGCAAATCGGCGTCGACAAAGCGTGGGCGGAAGGCTATACGGGCAAAGGCATGAAGGTGGCCGTCTTGGATACGGGCGTCGATTACTACCATCCGGATTTGAACATCGCGGGCGGCTACGATACGTTCCATCAGGACGATGACCCGTACGAAGAGCCGCCGCTTACGCCGGCGCAAGATCCGTTAGGTCTCGGTTTCGAAGGCACGCAGCATGGCACGCACGTCTCGGGGACGATCGCGGGACGAGCGCGCAACGGAGGGGCGGCGCAGGTACAGAAGGGCGTCGCTTACGAAGCGGATCTGTACGTATACAAGGTTCTCGGCCGAATGGATAACGGGGCGGTAGCCGGATCCTCGGCAACGATTATCGACGGCCTCGAGCGCGCGGTCGAAGCCGGCGTAGACGTCATTAACATGTCGCTCGGCGCGGACTCGGACAAGAATCCCAATTCGGCGGATTCGATCGCCGTCAACAATGCGGTGCTTGCCGGCGTCACCGTCGTCGTCGCGAACGGCAACGCCGCGACGCAAGGTCCTTATTATTATTCGATGGGCACGCCGGCTGCGGCGCAGCTCGCCTTCTCCGTCGGCGCGGCTACGAGCCCGAGCGAGATTCCGATCTACAGCGCGAACGTCGCGCATCAAATCCCGGGTGAAGCACCGTCGGCAGCAAAGCCGCTGAAACTTGCCGAATGGAAAACGGGCGATGAAAACTTCGAAGCCAAATTCGGCCACGATCCGATCGATGCCGTGTACGTCGGCCTTGGCAAGGATGCCGATTACAAGAACGTGAACGTGACGGGCAAGATCGCGTTCGTGTCGCGCGGCGACATCACGTTCGTCGAGAAGATCGCCAACGCGAAGAAACACGGCGCGCTCGCCATCATCATGTTCAACGGCAACGCGAAAACCGTCGGCGGCGTGACGGTTCCCGATCTGACCGAGGACCAGGCCGGACGCAACGGCTTGATCGGCCTTGATTCGGGCCCGGGCGCGGATAACATTCCGACGTTCGACATGTCCGGCGTCGAAGGCCGGGCGATCGCGCGGCAGTTGGCGGGCGCCGGCGGCAACGCGCTCAGCTTCACCTTCGAAACCATTAATAAACAGAAAAACGAAGGCGATCAAATGGCGGATTTCAGCTCGCGCGGACCGAACTCGGACGGCAATTACAGCATTAAGCCGGATCTTGTCGCACCGGGCGTCAATATCTATTCCACTTATCCCATGTACGGCAAGTTCAACCCGGGTGCGGATTACAGCCAGGCTTATATACGCGAATCGGGCACGAGCATGGCGACGCCTCACGTCGCGGGACTCGCGCTGCTCGTGAAGGAAGCGCACCGGGATTGGAGTCCGCTCGATATCCGTGCCGCGCTGGACAACACGTCGGAAAGCATTCGCGACGATTCGGGAACGCGCTATGACGCGTACTCCCAAGGCGCGGGGCGGGCGAACGTGGCAAACGCGATCGCGACGCCTGCGCTGCTGAAATCGATGGATCCCATTACGATCTTCGACAGAGTCACGAACGTGACCCATATGGCGAGCGAGGCGGGCAGCGTCAGCTTCGGCATGGTCGACGCCGGCTCGCAGGCGGTATCGAAGCCGCTGGAGCTCGAGAACAAATCGGACGAAGCGCTGACTTATAAGGCACGCGTGGAGATGCACCCGCAGGTCACGTCGGATCCCGATCCGCTTCGTGCCGTGCCGACGCCGGACGTATCCAAAGTCAATATGACGTTGGAAGGGGTAAGCGAAGCCGGTACGCTGACGGTCGCTCCCGACGGCAAGGCTGACTTCTCGCTGAATGCTGAAGCGAAGGCAGATGCCGCGGATGGCGTCTATGAAGGGGAAGTGGTGCTGGAAAGCGAAGGCGTGCCGACGCTCCACCTGCCGTTTGTCATTCACGTCGGCGAAGAATCCGACCCGACGGAATGGGGCGTGTCGGACATGCAGACATCGGATGCGATCGTCGCGCCCGACCATGCGATCGATGTAACGGCAAAGCTGAACGCGAAGGATATACAGCAAGTGCTCCTCGTTGCCCTGCCGTTTAACCCGACCGGCGTGGAATGCCTCGTGTCCGCTATGTACGATCAAGAGCTGTCGACGATCCCGACAGGACCGCTGAAGTTCGAGCAGATCGACGGCAGCTGTTTGGGTTTCCCCGAGACCGACGACGAAGGCAATTATAATCTCGAGCAGTTGGATGGCATGTACGAGCTTGCGATTATTGCGCAGCATGTCGATAGATTAACCGGCGAGGTCGATAACGAGAACGCGCACATCGCGTATTCGACCGTGAAGTTTATGAAATCGAATGTCGACGAGCCGGGCGATGACGAGCCGGGCACCGATGATCCGGGTACCGATGATCCGGGAACCGACAATCCGGGAACCGATAATCCGGGCACCGGCGGTCCGGGCGGAGGTCTGGGCGGTTCGACTGGCGGCAACGGCGGCGACGCGCCTCCGGCAAGCGTCATTGCGCCGACGGTCGTTGAAGCAGGCCAAACGGCGATAGCCGCAAAGGCGGATACCGCGCTTCAAGGCGATCGCCTTATCGCGACCGTGACGGAAGATGCGCTGCAGCAGGCGCTTGCGGGAGCAAAGGAATCTCCTGCGGCTATTACGCTGAGCGCGGCGGACAAGACCGCGGCGGCTGCCGAGCTTCAACTGACACCGGCTCAGGTCGGCCTGCTTCGCAAAGCACCGGCTCATAGCTCGATCGTCTTTACTTGGAACGACACGTCCTCCGTCGCCTTCCCGCTGTCGGCGCTCGCAGGCGCGTCCGAAGGCGAGGCATTGACGATTCGCCTCTCGAAGAATGCCGACGCCAAGGCGGCGTTCCAAGCCGCATATCCGGAAGCCGACCTTCTCGGGGACGCTTACGCGTTCGAGGCGGAATTCGTACTGAATGGCAAGTCGACGCCGGTATCGTTCAAGCCGGAGCAGTCGTTCAAGCGTTCCTTCGCGATCGCGCAGGGCACGGCGTCAGGCGTCTTGTATGAAGAAGACGGCCGCGTCAGCCCGACAGCCGCGACGTTCACAACCGCGGGCGGCACGACGATCGCGACGATCGATCGTCCGGGCTTGTCGACCTACATGGCGGCCAAACGCCATGTCGCGTTTAGCGATATCGGCAAGTCTTGGGCGAAAGAAGACATTCAATCGTTGGCCGACATGTTCCTGCTTAACGGCACGACGGCAGGCAAATTCCAGCCGAAGGCAAACGTTACCCGCGCGCAATTCGCGTCCATGCTCGTCCGCGGGCTCGGCCTGCAGCAGACAACGGAGCCGGCTCCGTTCGGCGACGTGCGCCCGATGGACTGGTATGCGCAGGACGTTGCCGCCGCGTATGCGGCAGGCCTCGTCGAAGGCGCGAACGGTAAATTCAATCCGAACGCCTCGATCAGCCGTCAAGATCTGACGGTCATGCTGGCCAGGGCGGCCGAGCTCCTCGAGCTGAAGAAGCCGACCGGCACGCATAAGGCTTACGCGGATGCGGCGCTGATCAGCGCGTACGCGCAAACCAGCGTGCAGACCGCAAGCGACCTCGGCCTGATGGAGGGATATGCGACGAAGGACGGCATCGCGTTCGATCCGCGCGGCGCGACAAGCCGCGAAGCGGTGGCGAAGGTGCTTCACGGCTTGCTGGCAGCCGCCGGTTTGATTCACTAATCGTTCGGAACGGCGCGAAAGCATGGGGAGTGAGGGGAGGCCGCGCGTCGGCTTCCCTTGCTCGCCTCCATGGCGCAATATTATCTGTGAAAGAAGGAGCCCAAAACGTTGAAAAGACATAGAAGCAAACAAACGCTAACCGCGGCACTTTCATTGGCGATGGCGTTCGGCTTGACGATGACGAGCTTCGCGGCGGATGCAGGAGCGGCGGACGGTCCGGAACCGGCCAAGCAAACAACCGCAAGTCAACCGAGAAAAAGCCAGTGGCCAGCGGCCGTTTCGGCGTCCGATGCTGGGGACGACTTGGCGGCGGACGCAGCATCGGAGCCGCAGCCGGGGTATTCGCTTTCGGTGACCGAGCAGGATAAGTTTCTCGCAAGCCTCCGGAAACAGCAGGGCGCAACAACGGCGGATCAGGAACGAAGCCGTATTATCGTAAAATTCAAACAAGGTGCGGGCGGTGCGGAATATCGCTTGGCGTCCGCGGCGATCGCGACCGCCGAAGCGCTTCCGGGCACGGACCTGACGGTGCTGGAGACGAAGACCGACGATGCCGGCAGCGTGTTAACCGAGCTGAAGAACGATCCGAACGTGGAATACGCGGAGCCGGACGTCAAGGTACGGATGGCTTCCGTGCCGAACGATCCGTTGTTTCCCGATCAATGGGGACTTCACAACGTGGGCCAGATCATCGACGGGCCGGTGAAAGGCTTGCCTGGCTTTGACATCAACGCGCTGAAAGCTTGGGATATCAGCAAGGGCGGCAGCGATATCGTCGTCGCGGTGCTGGATACGGGCGTGGATATCTCCCATCCCGACCTGAAGGCCAACATTTGGCGGAATGCAGGGGAAATTCCGGACAACGGCATCGACGATGACGGGGACGGGTTCGCGGACGACGTGAACGGTTGGGATTTTTACAATAACGACGGAACCGTCTTCGATGCGAAGCAAGGCGATTTTCACGGCACGGCCGTGGCCGGCGTGATCGCCGCATCGGCGAATAACGGCATCGGGATTACCGGCGTGGCGCCGAACGTGAAAGTGCTGCCGCTGAAGGTGCTCGGCCCGGACGGGACCGGCTATGCGTCCGATGTCATTCGCGCGATTCAATATGCGGATCGCGCAGGGGCCCGCATTGCCAACCTGAGCTGGACGACGGATACGTACAGCAGGGCGCTCAAGGATGCGATCGAAGCGTCCCCGATGCTCTTCGCCGTCTCCGCCGGCAATGAGGTGAAGGACGATAACACGTTTAGCATGCCGAAGAACCTGGACGTATCCCCGGAATACCCGGCATCGTACGGCAACCCGAATCTCGTGAGCGTCGCTTCCGTAGGCGCGGACGGTTCTTTCGCCTACTTCAGCAATTACGGTCCGAAGACGGTCGACTTGGCTGCCCCGGGCCTCGCGGTGCTCAGTACGGCTCCGACCCGGAATATCGGACTCGGGGCGCAGATCGATAACGGAACGTTCAAGGCGGTTTATAACGTCTTTGGATTCGAGAATCTGCCGTCGAACGAACAGCGGCGAGAGGCTTTCGACGACGCCATGGGATATCTGAGCGGCGCCGGAGAGAAGCCTTCCGTGCTGCTCGTGCAGGACGACATGCATGACATCGGCAATCCGGATGCGCTCTCCGTCTATGCCGATCTGCTGGATGATGCCGGATACGCGTACGACGTGAAGACGGTGCCGGCGGGATCCAGCGGCCCGGGGCTCGACATTTTGAGCGGCTACGATGTCGTCATCTGGTTTACGGGCTTCGGCAGTTCCTCCTTCACGCTGATCGATGCCGATACCATGACCGCTTATTTAAACGGCGGCGGTCGCTTGCTGTTGACAGGTCCGGGCTCCTTGTACCAATTCGCGGATATGCCGTTCATGCGCGATACGCTGCATCTGGATTTCGTTCGTTTCGAGAATCCCGACAACGAAAGCTGGACCTCCGCATCCGGCATTGCCGGCACGATCTATGACGGCGTGAAGTATGATCTGACGGATCAAGGCATCTATAGCGATGTCGAAACGAACGACCCGGCTATCGCTCGGATCAATCTTGAGATTCCGGTAGAGGATTATGGAAAAAGCTACGGCACGTCTATCTCCGCTCCGTTTGCTGCGGGGGTCGCCGCGATGCTGCTCGGCCAAGATCCATCTCAAGACGCCGCAACGATCAAGGCGCGTCTCGCGCTCAGCGGCAAACCGCTCGACTCGTTGAACGGCAAGACAGCGAACGGCAAAATGCTCGATGCCTTCGGCGCGTTGTCCGACGACGAGCTGCCGGGCAAGCCGATTAAAGACGGGAAGCTGACAGGCGCAATGGATATAGGCGAGAATCCGGACGACGTTTATTTCGTGCCTATGCAGGAAGGCGATAAGCTGTCGTTAACGCTGAACGGCAGCGAAGGGTCGGACTTCGACCTGTACGTGTATGATTCTTCCGCGAAAACGGTTCAATCCAGCGCGGGGATGGTCGCCCATTCCGAGACGGAGGGCAGCTCGGCAGAAACCATTGACTACCAGGCTTCGGTGACCGGCTACTATTACGTGGACGTACACGCATTTGCCGGTTCGGGGACATACGGTCTAAGCGCTTCCCTGGACCGCGCGGCGACGCACGGCGAAGGTACGTATGAGGATAACGATCCAGCATTGAACTATATCGGCAACTGGACGCCGGCATCCGATGCAGGTTATTCGAAAGGCACGCTCAAACGTCTGGATGCCGAAGGCAGTATGAGCTTTGCGTTTGGCGGCGGCGAAGTTGCGTGGCTCGGCTTGAAAGACGCGGATCAAGGCATCGCGGACGTCTATGTCGACGGAGTGAAAGTTGCTTCGCCTTCCTTGTACAATAAGTGGAAACAACTGAACCAAGTGATCTGGAAGCAAAACGTGCCGAAAGGCGCGCATACGTTGACAATCAAGTGGACGGGCAATAAGGATCCGTTATCGCGAGGCACATCCATCAACGTCGACGCCATCCAAGTGGCGGCACCGTCCGAAGGGTATACGGTTCAGCTTCAGGAGAACGATTTGAATTTCATCTACAAGGGCATATGGGAGAGGCTTTCAGGCACGCAGTTCTCGAACGGTCACGCGATGGGGACGAACGCCGATGGCTCCGAAGCCGTGCTGTCCTTCACCGGAACGCGAGCCGTGCTGTTGTCAAACCTTATGATCGGGCTAAGTTCGAAATTCGTCATAACCGTCGACGATCGTCCCGAGTCGGAGGTTCAAGTCGATTTA
This sequence comes from Paenibacillus sp. J22P277, assembly GCF_059383675.1. Classification (NCBI taxonomy): domain Bacteria; kingdom Bacillati; phylum Bacillota; class Bacilli; order Caryophanales; family Paenibacillaceae; genus Paenibacillus; species Paenibacillus sp. J22P277. The sequence continues at coordinate 853,287 of NZ_JBXENS010000001.1, read as the reverse complement.
AGCGGAGATAAAAATAATAATGATACCTATCAGGTCCCCGTTTTCGATACGGGCAAGCTGCCGAACGGGAAACATACCATACGGATCATTTATGTCAATGAGGTTGCCTCCATTGGGCAAAGTAAGTCCGTCGTCGATGCGCTGATCGTGACGAAGGCGACCAAGGAAGAAGCGGCCAATACCAATACGACATCCATTGAAGACACGAACTTTGCCGTCAAATTCAATGGCGCGTGGAGTTTGAATCTGTCGCCCCGCAACAGCGGCAAAAGCGCGAAGTACGCCAACCAAAAGGGGAGCTCGGCGGAAGTAACGGTACGAGGCGCCCAAATCATCGTAATGGGGACCAAAGGGCCGGATCGGGGGAAAGCGGATATTTACGTCGACGGCAAGCTGGTGACGCCGGATCATATCGATCTGTACAGTCCGTCCTACAAATTCCAGTCTCGCTTGTTCGAAATGCCGAATTTGAACGATAAGCAGCATACGATCCGAATCGTTAACGTTGGCGAGAAAAACCCGAAATCTACGGGCTACTACATTTCCTTCGACGCGTTGAAGGTCATCGGCGATCAATTTGAAATCGATTAACGGTGAGCGCCTATAGTTGAAGCTATCTAACCTTGACCTTGGATGGCCCCGTGCCGTTCAAGGTTTTTAGTTATGGCCGGAGATCTATTGTCTATCGGCCTGTGCTATCGGTTAAATAAATAAATTTATACTAAACTCTTTATTTCGTAATTTGTTGAGTATGTGAGAATACCTTACACTTAAAAGCGAATTAACTCAGTTACGCAGGCGGGATAGTCGGTTTCATGCGTGAAACCGAAGCTTTATCTCGAACTTTCCATGACGAGTAGAAGGAGCAGCTATGGTCGATTTTGAATGGTACAGAAGCTTTATCGCCATTTATAAACACAATTCGGTTACCGAAGCCGCGAGGACCCGGATTATGACCCAGCCGGCGATGAGCCAGCACCTCGCTTCCTTGGAAGCCGAAGTAGGCGAACCGTTGTTCACTCGAACCGCGCGGAAGTTGGTTCCGACCGAACGCGGCAAGCAGCTGTTTTCTCATTTGGCGCCTCATATCGAGTCGCTGGAGGAAAAGACGATGGGTTTGAAATTGCATTTTTCTCCGACGATGGAGATGATCAGAATCGGTTCAACGCATGAGTTGTTCACGGAGAAAGTTAGTTCGTATTTGTCGCGAATGGATTGGAATACGATTACCTACTTTGGCGATGCCGACCGTTTGCTGGAGCTTCTGAAAGAGGATCGCGTAGACATCATTTTAACGACCAAAAAATTTTTGACGCCCGGCATCGAATATGTCCGGCTTATGGATGAACACTTTGTCGTCGTGGCGCCGCACGATACGATCGTGCCCGAATGCAAGACCTTCAAGGAAATGGAGCTTTGGCTTTCGGGGCAGCGCTGGATAAGCTACGGACTCGAGCTTCCCATTATTCGCCGTTACTGGAGAGTGTTCTTCAAGACGAGGCCGACGATCAATCCGGTCCATGTCATTCCCAGCCTGCATTTGATTTTGAGGGCGATCGCGGAGGGAGCGGGGGTGAGCTTGCTCCCGACCTACATGCTGAAGCATCACGAAGCGGCGGAACCCGGATGGCGGGTCGTGTTCGAACAGATGCATGTTCGCAATGAATTATTGATCGGTTTCAAATCCAAGCATAAACACGTACTCGTCATCAATCAATTCATAAAGAGCATCAGCGAATCGCAAATTGAAGAGGTCAACTAATAAGAAAGGAAAGAGTTCAGGTCCTTCTAGGAGGCTCGGCCTTCTATGTGGAGGTATGGCTTGCGGACGAAATGGAAAACAGAAAATCGGAAATCATAAGTTTCGCGAAATCGCTCATTCAACGGAAGGGCTATGCCGCCTTTAGTTACGACGATGTTTCCAAGCATTTCGGCATCACGAAAGCGAGCATTCATTATCATTTCGAAAAAAAGGAAGATCTGGGTCTCGCCGTGCTGGATCGGCTCTATGTGAGGCTCGCTGAATTTTCTGCGAACATCGCGACTTCCCGGGAGCCGTTAAGCATGAAGTTGGACCGGTTTTGCAGGTTGCAATCCGGGACATTCGCGGAGGATGAGATTTGCCCAATATCGGCGTTGCAGACGGATTTCGAACTGCTGCCGGAACGAATGCAGGAAAAAATTCAAGCGATCAGCCGTCTGGAGTTGACGGTCATGCAGGACTTGATCGCCGATGAAGCATCCGGCCGGGAGGTTGAAACGCGAGCGATTGCGTTGGTCGTATTGGCGGCCATCAAGGGCTCGCTTCAATATCGGCGCGTCGTCCGCGAGGATTTGCTTACCGAAGTACTGAGCGGCATTTGTCATGCATTTCAAAATCGATAGTCTCGTTCGATCTCGCCCTCGTGCGGCACGAAAATGAAATGGGTTATCAAAATAAGCCCCGGCGCCAGTGGAGTATTCAGTCCGATTGGCGTCGGAGCTTTTTTTAGATGCGATTAACCGGAATCCGTTCATCCATCCGGCAAAACCACGGCAGGCGGGAAAGCGGTGCATCTATGCGCGATTCGGCCGGACCCTCGACGATGCTGCCGTCGTCCCCGGCCCAGCGTCCCTCGGGAAAACGCACGATTCGCGACGTCATCCCTTTCTCCAGGACCGGCGCGACCAAGATCCGGTCGCCCAGCATGAATTGGTCTTGGATCCTCGCATAACCGCGATGCGGATACGAGAATTCCATGCTTCGCAGGATGGGCTGGCCGTCTTCCGCCGATTGGCGCGCGAGCGCCGCGATGTCCGGCCCGAGCGCCGTTCGTAGCCGAACGGCATCCAGGCACCACGCGAGTTCCTCGTCCCGCAGCACGCGCCAAGGCGCCATGGAGAACTGCATGACGGGGAACAAGGCCGAGCATTGCACATACCGAATGAACAGCTCGCCGTCAAAATGAAAGTCGGGCGAGTTAATGTCCCCGTCCATCCCTCCGCCGATCATGTCCGGACAATTATATGCGTAACCGAGCAGCCCTTGGGCGACGGCATTCGGGATGAGTCCGGCCAACCCGTGCCGATCCCAGGAATGATGCTTGTCCCGCTGCCGTTGGATAAGCGGCTGGTTCCCGAGCTTCCAGCACATGCGAAGCTCGCTGAGCGGGTAGCCGATGCCGAGGCGGGCGTACGCTTCGCAATCCTCCATGACGTTCATCGGCCGGCTCCATGCGACCGGCCGCAGGACGTCTTGCGCATCGGGCAGTATCGGCTCGCCCGCATCCAGCTTGAAGCCGTCTACGCCGTATCGCTCGACGAGCCGGTCCAATTGCCGTCTGAACCATGCAGCCCCCGGCGCTTGCGTATAATCGACCACGGCGCTGTAGCCGTTCCACCAGCGTCGAATGAGCGGGCTGCCGTCGATGCTTTTCATCAGAAGATCGTTCGCGAGCAGCTGCTTGTAGGCCGTGCAGTCGGCGCTGACGTAGGGGCACACCCAGAGCATGACTTTGAATCCCATCCCGTGGAGCATATCGACCATCGCCTTCGGATCGGGAAACCGGAACTTGTCGAAGTCCCACATCCCGTAATCGCGCATCCAGTTATCGTCAATGATCAGAATGCCGGGCGGCAGGCCGTTCTCGAGAATGGATGCCGCGTAGCGAATGATTTTCTCCTGCGTCGGTTCGTAGAACATCTCCACCCACGTGCAATACTGCGGAGCCAGAAAGGCCAACGGATCGGGCATGAGGCGGGATGGCGGGAAATGGGCATTGCATGCATGAAGGTAGGCGCCGCGAAGCGATCCATGGCCTTCCTCGACCGTTACGCGTCCGTCCGCGCGCGAGATCGTGAGTCCCCGGTCGTCGAAGTCGAACGCGAAAGGTTCTTCGCTCCAGACATAGCGCCCGTGATTGGACAGCAACAACGGCGACGCCTGATTGTCGTCCGTCGACCTGAGGTCTCGGGCATAAGGCACCTCTCCGTACGGCATGCAGCTCCCGTCGTTGATGACGCCGCCCCACCAATATTCTCCGGGTAGTTTCTTCAATTCGATCGCATCCATGTCGCAGCGCTCCTTGTCCATCCTGGTCATGAGGGGAAGCATCCCCGTCTGGTTCCCATTATGCAGCGTCGTCCGGTTCCTGCAAAGACGATCTTAAGTATGGGGCCGCAATCTTTATAATGGGGCATCAGACTGCGCGCTCCGAGCGGAGTGCCGCCCCCCGTGCTTCGCCCCTGTTGTTTTCACCGCCGGCGCCCCCGTGCTTCGCTCCGCTCACGCCCCGTCATTTGCACCGCCTACGCCCCGTCATTTGCACCGCCTACGCCCCGTCATTTGCACCACCTACGCCCCGTCTTTGCTCCGCTTACGCCTTGTAGTGTGCTCCGCTCACGACCGCACAGCTTGCCTTTATTAAAATGTTGGCGCTTTTCTTAAATTCTCGGCATCGCGGGCCGTTACTCCGTGTGACAGAATGAGAGTGAATCCAAAGCCGAGGAGGAGAATGATGGGAAGAAGAAAAGCAGGCGCGATGCTGTGCGCGGCGGCGCTGTCCGCGTTCGCGTGGTTCAGCGGAGGCGCGGGACCGGGCGGAGGCGAGGCGCATGCCGCGATCGGGCCGATCACGGTGAATCTGACGGAATCGTCGGAAGCGTTCAAAAATCCGATCATGGGCTTCCGTCCGTCCCGCTACATCAATGAGAGCGCGTTTTCGGACCGGGAGTACGCGGACATTTACAAGCAATACATCAAGTACACGGATCTCGAGACGGACGCGTCGGATTCGGTGCAGAAGATCAAGGATTGGAGCAATACCGCATGGTCCGGCATCGAGAACAAGAACATCAAGGTCGTGCCGCGCGTCGTCATCGTGTATCCGGGAACCGGCGAGTTTTGGCCGAACGGCGTGACGCATGGAGATCCGGTGAACCAGTGGTTGTCGGAAACGCTCAAATCCCGTCTCGTCGCGTTCATCGGCAAGCTCGGGCAAGCCTGGGACAACGATCCCCGCGTGGCGTTCGTCGAGCTCGGCCTATACGGGAATTGGGGCGAAACCCATATCTACCCGAACAAATTCGCCGACGGGACGGACCGCATTCCGCTCGGCTTCCAGACCGCGCTGGGCGACGCGTACACGGCGGCGTTCCACAACAAAAAAGTGCTCGTGCGCTACCCCGAGACGTTCACCTCCTACGACTTCGGCATTCAATGGGATTCGTTCGCCTTGCCTGACGATGCCGCGGGCGGCAACGGGGAGATCGCCCGCGATACGTGGCGGACGCAGATCAACAGCGGCGAGGTCGCGTACGATTGGGGCGATCAGTCCAATCTCGGCGGCAGCCCGGACGGCACGCTCGGCAATGTCTCGCATACGAACTACGTCATCGATTGGATCATGAACACCCATACGTCCAGCTTGGGCTGGATATCGGATTACAACGCGGGCAACGCTTCCGTCGAAGCGGGAGCGACCGCGATGCAGAAAATGCTCGGCTACCGCTTCGTGCTGAACCAGGCTACGTTCACCGGCAATGTGACGCCCGGAGGAACGATGAACGTCTCGTTCCAAGTCGTCAACAAAGGCTCGTCGCCGTTCTACTACAATTGGCCCGTCGAGGCGAGCTTGCTGAAGAGCGACGGAAGCGTCGCGTGGAAGGGCTTATTCCAGGCTGATGTCCGGAATTGGCTGCCCGGCACGAATTGGAACAGCGCGACTCGCGCGTACAACCAAGCGCCGGCAACCAACACGGTGAACGGTGCGTTCACGATCCCGGCGAGCGTGCCGAACGGCACGTATACGCTGGCGCTGTCCGTTCTCGATCCGGCGGGCTGGAAGCCGAGCGTCCGGTTCGCCAATACGAATTATTACGCGGGCGGCCGTACGCCGATCGGCAAAGTAGGCATCGGCACGGATCCGGCCAATCAGAACCTGGGAACGTTCGCCAGCTTGAAGTCGGACAACACGCTGGGCTACAGCCTGCAAAGCGGCGCTTACGACGGCGGAACGGGCGGAGGAGGCAGCGATACGCAAGCCCCGACGGCGCCTTCGAATCTGGCGTCGACCGGGAAAACGGCTAGCAGCGTCAGCTTGAGCTGGACCGCGTCGACGGACAATGTCGCCGTCGCCGGGTACGATATTTATCGGGGCGGAAGTTATGCGGGTTCCTCCGCGGGAACCTCCTATACGGACACGGGACTGCAAGCGCAGACGGCGTATACGTATACCGTGAAAGCCAAGGACGGGGCAGGCAACGCATCCTCCGCCAGCAATTCGGTGACCGTGACGACGTCGGCAGCCGGAGGCGGGGGCACCTCCGTCGCGTATGAAGCGGAGTCCGCCGCGAATACGCTTGCGGGCGGAGCCGCGACGGCCGCATGCAGCGCATGCTCCGGGGGCTCGAAAGTCGGGTTCGTCGGCAACAACGGCGGCACGTTGCAGTTCAATGGCATTAACGCACCGGCCGCTGGCACGTATACGCTGACGATCTCCTACTTGAACGGAGACGCGGCGAGATCGGCGCAGCTCAGCGTCAACGGCGGGGCGGCCGCCAGCGTGAGCTTTCCGAATACGGGCGGCTGGAACACGGTGGGGACGGTGCAAACTTCCGTGCAGCTCGCCGCCGGAAACAATACGATCAAATGGTCGAATGCGAACGCTTGGGCGCCGGACTTCGACCGGATCCAGTTGAATACCGGCAGCGGCGGCGGGGCGGACACGCAGGCGCCGACCGTGCCGGCGAACCTCGCCGTGACGTCCGCGACGACGAACAGCCTGGCGCTCGGCTGGAGCGCCTCTTCCGATAACGCGGGCGTAACGGGGTATGACGTTTACCGGAACGGCAGCTATGCGGGAACGACCGCGGCAACGAGCTATACCGACACCGGACTCGCTTCCGGTACGACGTACAGCTACGCGGTGAGAGCCAAAGACGCGGCGGGCAACGTGTCGGCGGCCAGCGGCGCGGCATCCGGTACGACGAACGCATCCGGAGGCGGCACGTCGCTGCTGCTGGACAATTTCGATAATGCGCCGGCTTGGCCGAGCAGCAACGATCTGGGCAAATGGACGGGCGCCAACGGATTCGTGAACGGTGCCGGCGTCATCGAGAACGGCGCAGTCAAGCTGCAGTACAACAATAATGGCTGGCTGGGCAGCGACGTCACGCAGAGCATCGCCGGGTACGGCAAGCTGATCGTGCGAATTAAAGGTGCTGTTGGGGGCGAAGAAAGCCAGTTTCACCTGATTCTTGGCGGCGTAGAGAAGACGCTCGGGGCATTCAGCGGGAATACGGTCACGACGGCTTACAAGGATATCGCGATCGATTTGGCCGCGAACGGCGTCAATCAAGCCGCGCCGGGACAATTGCAAATGTCGTTCTGGCACGGCAGCGCCGGGACGGTGTGGATCGACGAGCTCCGGTTCGAATAACAGCTCCGGTTCCAATTACAGCCATCGCCGAAGAGGCTCCCCCTCCGGTTTAACCGTCAAGGGGGAGCCTTTTAACGATTCCTGCGCCCGTATTCGCAAGCGTGTGCGCACCTCCCTTTGATTTAGGTCCGGAGGTTCATTTATTCGGGAAGCCGTGGTATCTTGAAATTGTCTATCGGCAATCGGGGGAGGCATACCTGGAATGAAGAGAAAAAAACGTATACTCGCGCTGGCCGCGATGCTCGCAATCGCCGCGCTGAACTCGGCCTGCAAGGGAGAGTCGGCCGAAGACCTCTCCGCGGACGGGGACTCCGCAGGCGCGCCGCAGCCTTATGTCACGTTAAGAATGATCATGCCGGGCGACGAATCCGCGCGCATGCGGGAATTCGCCGATAACGAACTGAACGCGCGATTGAAGCGGGAATTGAACATGAAGCTGGAGATGACGTATATTCCTTGGTCGGATTATCAATCCAAGCTCGAGCTCGCGCTGTCTACCGGCGAGAATTACGACTTATTCTGGTACGGCACGCCGTTCGTGTCGGATTACAAGGCAAACGGCTACATACAGCCCCTTGACGCGCTCCTTCGAACGTACGGGAAGGACTTGACGGCGAACATCCCGGCGGATAACTTCAAGCTGGACGAAATGGACGGGAAGCTGTGGGCCATTCCTTCCCAGGCGTTTACCTCGGCAGGGAAGTTCACGTCCGTCATGGTGCGCCAGGATATGCTGGAGTCTGTCGGGATGAAGTCTATCCGAACGATCGCGGATTTGGAAGCGTTTTACTCCAAGGTGCGCGCGAAGGATCCGAGCTACTACGGCTATTTGGAAACCGACCGCGGCCAAGACGTCCTGTGGCGCGAACTGTCGGATCAACCGTTCACCTTCCTGGATGAGAATCAGATGTTCGCCGTGAACGAAAACACCGGCGAGCTCGTGAATTACTTGGCATCCGATCTGTACAAGGAGACGGTGCGAGTCCGGAAACGTTGGGTGGACATGGGGCTGATCGACAAGCGCCTGATCGGCAATCTGGCCGCGAATATCGATCAGGAAGACGCGGGCAAGCTGCTGTTCCGGGTCGGTGCCGTATCCCGGGCGATGGAAAATTTGCAAACGGTGCAGAAAGCGGACGCGAGCGCCAAGCTGCGGGAGTATTACTTGTCCCCGGAGAAGCCGAAGTACATCGTGGCGCCTTCCAACGAAGCGTACATGATTCCGGCGAAAGCGCTTCATCCGGAGCGCGCCATGCAGTTCATGAATTGGATCTTGCAGAGCAAGGAGCATTACAAATTCATCATTTACGGCGTGGAAGGCAAGGATTACCGCATCGAGAACGGCAAAATCAAGCTGCTGACCAACGACCAATTCATGTACGAGTGGATGTGGCGGAACAAGAATTATTTCCTCGCGACGACCAGCGTCGATGATTCCGTCGTGCAGGATATGCTGCATAACGACGATAACGCGAAGATTTCCCGGCTGTTCGGCTTCCATTTCAACCCGGAAGCGGTGAAGAAAGAGTACGCGAAGGTACTCGCGGTGTACAACGAGAAGTTCGTGCCGATCAATATGGGCATCGTCACCTACGACAAACATTTTAACGGCGCGATGGACGCGCTTCAGAAAGCCGGCTACGACAGCGTATGGGACGAGCTTCAGCGACAATACGCGGCTTTCCGGGCAGGCCAGTCCGTCCCCGCCGACCGGGAGGCGTCCAGGTGAAGTCCAGCATATTCACGAATATGGTGATCGCCCTGCTGCTGCTGCTGACGCCGATCATCGCGCTGTACGCGTACTCGAACCATACGAGCTCCAGCGTGCTGACGGGTGAGCTCGTGAAGGCGAAGCGCACGCAGGTCGAGACGTTCGTCGGACAACTCGGCCAAATGTTCGCCCAATTCGACTCCTTTCAAAAAATGCTGTATGAAAGCACGGAGGTCCGAAATCTGGCGTATCCGGACTTGCTTGGCGATGATTTGCTCCATTTTCGCACGCTCAAAACCGTGTCCGAAGAGATCAATCGGCTCGCGGGCTACGGGGGGCGGAAGGGAATCGTCGCGGTCGTCTATCCGAAGACGGGGATGATCATCAAGAGCAATTCGAGCCTTGGCGCCATGCCGGCCGCGCTTCCGGACAAAGACGGGTTTTGGAGCTATCAGGCGAATCCGAAAGGCGACGCCTACTTTATCGAGACGATCTCCAGTCCGGCCAAAAACGCCAAGGACGAAGAGGCGGATCTGACGGTCGTGGCGAAGGTGGACGAAGGAGAGATCAAAAGCGATCTGTCCGAGATGAAGGGCAACGGCTTGGAGGATCCCTTTCTGTACAAACCGGGCTATTCGCCGATCTACAACTATACGGCGAATCAGGCTTTGATCCACGAGATGCTTCCGGAGTTAAACCCGGACCGCAGCGCGGGAAGCTTCGAGCCGCTGCTTATCCGCACAAGCGGCGGCGACTATCAGACGCACATGGAAATGATCCCGTCGCTCGGCTGGTATCTGGTGGATTACGTGCCCATCGGCACCATCATGGCGCCGATCAACCGGAACCAGACGATGTTCTATGCGATCAGCGGCATGATGCTGTTCATGGCCTGCATGCTCGGGTTCATCCTGTACCGGAGCATCCGCATACCGTTCCGCAAATTGATGCAGGGGATGAATTTCATCGAGAAAGGCATCTACACGAGCCGGATGAAAGACCCTCCGAGAGGGGAATTCCGTTACTTGTACCACCGCTTCAACTCCATGGCCGCGAGAATCGAAGAGCTGATCGAGGACGTGCTGAAGGAACAGATCCGGACGAAGGAAGCGAACGTCAAGCAGCTGCAATCGCAAATCAACCCGCATTTCCTGTACAACACGCTGGCTTATATCAAGAGCATGGTGGAGCTGGAGGAAAAGGAAGCCGCCGTGTCGATGACGATGAACGTAAGCAAGTATTACCGCTATACGACCAAGCTCAGCCGCAGCCTGGCGACCGTTCGGGAAGAGCTGGAGCTGGTCGTGAATTATTTGGATATCCACTGCATGTTGACGGACGATTTCGAGTACGAAATCGACATCGACCCGGCCATGCTGAACATGAACATTCCCCGCTTGTCGCTGCAGCCGCTCGTCGAGAACGTGATCGTGCATGCGTTCAGGAAGCCGGCGCGGTACGGTTCCGTCCGCATCCGGGGAACGTTGGAGGAATCCGGGGTCGCGCGGCTCTCGGTCGAAGACAACGGACCGGGCATCGCGCCGGCGCAATTGGATGCGCTGCAGGCGAAGATCCGCAATGCGCTGATCGATCAGATCGATTCCGGCTTGCAGAATGTTCACCAGCGGCTGATGCTGCTGTTCGGCAGAGGCTCCGGGTTATCCCTCCGCTTATCCGAATGGGGCGGCTTGCACGCGGAATTGACGTGGCAAGCGCAATACGACGAATTGCAAGCATGAAGAGGAGGCACGGCGCGTGTACGAGATTTTGATCGTGGACGATCATACGCATTTGGTGGACAGCTTGGCGAACGCGCTGCCTTGGGAGCAGATGGGCATCACTGCCGTGCATAAGGCGTATTCCGGGGAAGAAGCGCTGGAATTGCTGCATTATTACGGTATCGACTTGATCGTGACGGACATCCAAATGACGGGGATCAGCGGGCTCGAGCTGGTATCCGTCGTGAAGGAAAAATGGGCCAAGATCAAATCGGTCATTCTGACGGGGCACGACGAATTCCAGTACGCGCAAGAAGCGATTCGCCAAGGCATCTGCAATTATTTGCTGAAGCCCGTCTCGAACGAGGAGCTCGAAAGGACGATACGCGCGTTGATCGGCGAACTGCAGCGGGAAGGGGAAGCGCTGGTCAATCAGCAAAAGCTGGCGTACTTGTTCCGGGACAGCTTGCCGAAGCTCCGGGAGTCGTTGCTGCGGGAGCTGCTTGCGGGCAAGAGGCCGCCTCTGTCCCAGCTGCGCGAGAAGCTGAGGCTGTACGAGCTGGCGTTCGACGAAACGAATCCGTTTCTGATGCTGTGCATGCGCATCGAAGAAGATTTTGCCGGAACGGACCTCTACAGCGTATCGCTGCTGGAATATGCCCTCACGAACATCGCGGACGAGATGTTCTCGCCGCGTTATCATAACTGGCATTGCAAGGACGATTACGACTACATGGTTTTCCTGATCCGTCCGAAGCAGCCGTCCGAATGCGCCGACAAGGAATGGATGGAGGAAGCGGAAAGACTGGCCCGGCTCGTGCAGCATCAGATCAAACGGTTCCTGAAAATCAAGGTTTCGCTTGTCATGAGCAATTGGAGCGCGTTCCCGGGCGAGGTGCCTGCCGTCTATCATAATTCGCTTTCTTTATTCACGGATTTTATCGGCTTCCAGACGGAGAGCTTCTTTCACGACCTGCAGGAGCGAAGCGTGGAGGAGGTCCGCCCGTTATCCGAGTTGTACGCCAGTCCTTCGTTCATGCAGCTGCTGGAGGTCGAGCAATGGGGTGCCGCGGAAGCGAAGATGAAGCGCGTATTCGAGGAGCTGGAGCGGCGGGAGAACAAGGCGCGGGAGCATGTCTTCGAAGCGTACGTCACGATCATGCAGGCCTTCTCCTACTACGTGCACAAGAAGGGAAAGCGGTTCTACGACATCTACGGCCGCGAAGCCGAGAAAATGCTGAAGCTCGATGCCGGCTGGAGCATCGAGCCTTTGCGGGAATGGTCGTTTCGGAGCTTGCGGCAATTGGAATCCTACAGCGGCAGCTTGTCCAACCGGTTCCGCAACGATCTGATCAACCGCGTTATCCGTTACGTCAACGACGAAGTCAAGGACGTGACGCTGCAGTCGGCGGCGGACCATGTTCATCTGCACCCGGTCTACGTCTCTAATCTGTTCAAGACCGAGACGGGGGACAACTTCTCGAACTACGTCCTGCGCGTAAGGATGGACTTGGCGCTGCGGCTGTTGAAACAAACGGACTGTAAAATCAATCGAATCGCGCAGGAGGTAGGTTACCAGAAGCCGCAATACTTTATCAAGCTGTTCAAAACCCACTACGGCATGACGCCGCAGGAATATAAAAACGGTCTGCCGTGACCCGGGCTCAACTCCTGCCGGCTGCGGCCAACGAAGTACGGAAATTCCGCATATCCACGACCTCGCCTTGGCGCAACCGGGACGCTTCGGCCGCGAAAGCCATCAAATGGCTTTCGAGCGAAGCTTCCGCCGATGTCAACGAACCGGCGAAACGTTCTTCGCGCAAATCGGACAGAAACTGGCGCAGGACGCCCGCATCTCCCCCGTGGTGTCCGCTGTCGCCGCCAGGCGTACGGTACAGGGTGCGTTTGGCGCCGGCGAATTCGAACAGATCGATCTCTTCCTTCAGCAAGTCTCCGCGAATTTCCCCTTTCGTTCCCATGATCTGCACGATGCGATTGATGTCGCGCGTGAATCCGCACATGCTGAACATCGCCGTCGCGCCGCTTGCGAACTCGAGATTAACCACTTGATGGTCGACGACGTCGTTGTCCGTCCGGTATACGCATTTGCCGTAAGGCCCTGTCAGGATGGCGTTCATCCGATTCTGCAGCGTCGGCGGATCGGCGATGAGCGCCGCGAAGGGGTTGGCTTCCGCATCCTGCGAATAAAATCGCCGGGCGGAATACGGACAAGCCGCTTCCGCCGCGCATCCGTCCGTGCACCGATCGGTCGCGCCTTCAGGCGCGTTATCCGGCCGAAAATGGCTTAACGAGCCGAAGGAGCTGACGCGTACGCAATCCGAGTCCACGAGCCAGCGGATCAGATCCATGTCGTGGCAGGACTTGGCCAATATCATCGGACTGGACTGCTCGGCATTCCTCCAATTTCCCCTGACGAAGCTGTGAGCGTAATGCAGGTAACCGACATTCTCGTTATGCTGGACCGACACGACCTCCCCGATGACGCCTTCCGAGATGAGCGTCTTGATCCGCTGCCAGAACGGAATATAGCGGGATACATGGCAGATCGTCAGCAAGCGGCCCGATCGGCTCGCCTCCTCGGTCATCGCGATGCATTCCGAGGGATCGTTCGACATCGGCTTCTCGAGCAATACATGATACCCCTTCCGCAGCGCAGCCATTGTCGGCTCGAAGTGCATCCGGTCCTGCGTGCAGATGAGCAGCGCATCGCAGATGCGGGGGCGGTCAAGCAGCTGTTCCCATGTCGTGAAGACGCGTTCGCCGGGCAAGCCGAACCGGTCGGCAAATGCGTTTCTTCGCTGTTCGTTCGGTTCGGCGACGGCCACGATCTCCGCCTCGTCCGGGAATCGGTCGAAGTACGGCGCGTAGCTTATCAACCCTCTTGCCCCTGCGCCGATAACGGCAAGCGACGGTTTTCTTGTCATGATACGACCTCCTCATACATACGTAAGCTTGCGTATTTATCGGATTGCATGCTTCAAAAATCATTATGGATGTTAACCTGCACGCTTGAAAAGCCCATCTTAATTATGGGGTTTCAATCTTAAGAATGAGGCATTTCGCCCCTGCAATCGCGTGTCTTATGATGAATGCACAGGGGATACCTTGTGAGACAAGGCCGGGAAAAATGCGCGCAATTTTTTCGGAGGCCATTGTCGTCTCATTATAAAACGAGGGGGAAATAGAGTGGCATTTCGCAAAAAAGCTTGGCTTACCGGGGTGGGCCTGACCGTCGCCGCGGCATTGGCGCTGACGGGCTGCGGCAGCAACGATTCGAACAACGGCAACGCGGCAAGCACGACGGAAAACGATGCGGGCGGCAATACGTCCAGCGCGACGAAAGAAAACGTGACCCTGACGTATTCGATTTGGGATCAGCTGCAACAGCCGGCCATGGAAGCGATCGCGAAAGAATTCACCGCCGAAAATCCGAACGTCAAAGTCAAAGTCGAAGTCATTCCTTGGAACGATTATTGGACGAAGATGTCCGCGGCGGCTCCGGCCGGCACGTTGCCGGACGTGTTCTGGATGCACAGCGGTCAATTCGTGAAGTACGCGTCCGGCAAATTCCTCGAGCCGATCACCGACAAGGTGCAAGCCGGGGAAATCAATCTGAACGACTATGCGGCGAATCTGGGTTCCATCTATCAGCTTGACGGCCAAAACTATGCGATTCCGAAAGACTTCGATACGATCGGCCTTGCCTACAACACGGAGCTGTTCGACCAAGCGGGCGTTCCGTACCCGGACGATACATGGGATTACGCGAAGCTGGCGCAAGTGGCCAAGCAGCTGAGCCAACCGGATAAGGGCATCTACGGCTTCGCGGCCAAGATGGATACCCAAGGGGGCTACTGGAACGACATGCTCGCGAACGGCGGCTCGATCATTTCCGCCGACGGCACGAAATCCGGTTACGACGACCCGGCCTCCATCGAAGCGCTGCAAGCGAGGTACCAAATGATTCTCGATAAAGCTTCTCCGAGCCATCAGCAAATGACGGACACGGATTCCACCGAGATGTTCAAGTCCGGCAAACTCGCGATGATCTTCGAAGGCGACTGGAGAACGACGGACATCGACGCCAGCGATATCATCAAAGGCAAATGGAATTGGGCTCCGCTGCCGAAAGGCAAAGCGAAGCGCGGCGACATCATCAACGGTCTCGGCAACGTCATGTCGGCGTCCGGCAAGCATAAGGACGAGGCCTGGCAATTCCTGAAATTCCTCGGTTCCAAGCGCGCGGCCGAAATCACGGCGGAGATGGGAGCGGCAATCCCGGCCTTCAAAGACACGCAAGCGGCATGGGTCCAATCGAAGCCGCAGCTGAACCTGCAGGTATTCATCGACCAAGCCGCCGACGCGACGCCGTATCCGGCAGGCACGAAGGCGTACCCGGTCTGGTTCCCGAAAGAATCGGAAATCATGGCGCAGGCATGGGGCGGTAAAATCTCCATCGAAGAAGGCGCCAAGCAAGTGGCGGCCATGATGAATCAAGCGATCGCGGAGAACAAGTAAGAACGCCGCGACGGTCATTGGAAGGTCGAAGGCATTCCGAAGCCGGAGTGCCTTCGATGATGAATAAGGGAGGTAGGCCATGAATTCGAGAAGCAGGTACGTATGGGCATATTTCATGATTGCACCTACCTTGCTCGGAACGCTCTTATTCTGGAGCTGGCCGGCGGTCTATTCGATCTATCTGAGCTTTCTGAAATCCGAGAATTTCGGGATGGTCAACCATTGGGTCGGCTTGGCAAACTATGAAAAGCTGTTCAAGGACAAAGAGTTTTGGAAAAATCTCGGAAACACGCTGTATTACATGGTCTTGTACGTGCCGCTCACGCTCGTGTTCTCCACGTTCTTCGCCGTGCTGCTCAATGCGAAAATCCGCGGTTTATCCGCTTACCGCGTCATCTTCTTCTTGCCGCAGGTGACGATGCCCGCGGCGGCGGCCATGGTTTGGGTCGTGCTGTTCGCCCGCGACTACGGCTTCATTAACTATCTGCTCGGCACGCACGTGGCCTGGATTTCGGATACGAGGTTCGCGATGTTCGCGCTCGTGATCGTGGGCGTATGGGGCGCGATCGGCCTGAACATGCTGCTCATACTGGCCGGCTTGCAAGGGATACCGAAAGCGCTGTACGAAGCGGCCTCGATCGATGGAGCCGTCCGGTTCCGCAAGTTCCGCTACATCACCCTGCCGCTCTTGACGCCGACATTGTTTTTCACGACCATCGTGCTCATGATCGGCGCCACGCAGGTTTTCGATTCGATTTATTTGCTGATCGGCAAGACGAACGTCGCGCTGCCCGAGGTGCGTTCGCTCGTGTACGCCTATTACCAAAATTCCTTCGTCTACTACGATCAGAATTACGGCGCGGCAATCGTTGACATGCTGCTCGTGATCAATTTAATTCTGACGGGCCTGCAGTTCGCGTTTCAGAAAAAATGGGTGACCTACGACTGAGGGGGAAGAGCATGGAGCATCGCCGCCAAGCCGTCGACCGCAACTACAATTGGATCGTCCACGTGGTGCTGATCGCGGCATCCATCGTCATGATCATCCCCTTCGGCTGGATGATTCTGACTTCGTTCAAAACCGTAACCGAAGCGACGCAAATTCCGGTCAAAATCTTTCCGTCCCATCCGGATTTCGGCAGCTATGCGAAAGCGTTCGAGAAAACGGACTTTAAGCATTACTACTTGAACACCGCGTTCACGGCCTTGATGAAGACGGTATTCCCCGTCCTGTTCAGCTCGATGGCCGCTTACGCGTTCGCGAGAATCCGCTTCCCGGGCAGAACGCTGCTGTTTTTCATCATCATTTCCGTCATGATGGTGCCGAATCCGGTCTTCTATACGCCGCAATACTTGCTCATGAGCAAATGGGGCTTGGTCAATTCGGTCACCGCCCTGTGGATTTGCGCGCTCGTCAGTCCGTTCGCCACGTTCATGCTGCGGCAATTTTTCCTCGGCATCTCCAAAGAGCTGGAGGAAGCCGCGATATTGGACGGATGCAATCCGTTTCAGACGTTCCGGTATATCATGCTGCCCCTGGTGAAATCCGCTCTGGTCGCGATCGTCATCATCCAGCTGCTGTGGTCCTGGAACGAATTGCAGTGGCCGCTGATCATCAACAGCTCGCCCGATAAGCTCACGTTGTCTTCCGGGCTTGCCACGCTCGTGTCGATGTTCAGCACGAATTACCCGATCTTGATGGCGGGGGCGTTAATGGCCGTCATTCCGATGATCGTCCTGTTCTTTATCTTTCAGAAAAAGTTCATCGAAGGCGTGGCGTTCAGCGCGCATAAAGGATGATCGCACGCTTCATTGCCCGGTTCATTTCACTGGCATCAAGACGCTAAGCCCATCTGTTCCGCCGGCTTGGCGTTTTTTTTAAACGAAAATTAAAGCGGTTACAAGACAACGAACGAGGAGGATATCCATGTATCCATTGGCGTCATATCCCATTAGAAAGGCTTCATTTCGCGTTTTCCTCATGCTGTGCGTGCTGGCGAGCGCGTTTTATGCGAATCCCGCCGGCAGCGCGTACGCGAGTTCCGAGCCGGTACGCGTACCGGCCGTTCCGTATCCGAGCCCAGCGGCGGATGCCGCGCTGGCCAAGCATGACCTGACTCCCGCGCAGAGCCCGCTCGACAATCCGCTGAAAGGCTTCGCGCCCTTCTATCCGTGGGAAACGGAAACTTCGTTCCCTCATAGTCTGGAATGGTACTATGTTCCGCTGAAAGCGGTGATGACCGGCCCTGACTCCTATTCGTTCGATACGGGCTTGGAGCCGGCATTGAACGCGATTGCGGCCAGAGGCAATCAGGCAGCGATCCGGGTATATCTCGAATATCCGGGCAAAGAGGATGCCATACCCGATTTCATTCATCAAAGCGGCGTTGAAATGCGGCACAACGAGTCCTACGACCAGGACGAACCGGATTACGACGATCCGTTGATGGTGGCGTATCTGACCAACTTCATCAAAGCGTTCGGCGCGGCGTACGACGGAGATCCGCGCATCGGATTCATTCATATGGGCCTCGTCGGCTTATGGGGCGAGTGGCATACGTATCCCTATGATACGGATACCAGCCAGGACAGCTATCCGAATTACATGCCGAATGCGGAAACGATCAACGCGATATTCGATGCGTACGATACCGCCTTCGACGCGACGAAGCTTGAAGTCCGCTATCCCGGCTTGCCTAACGCGGGCGATTACGACATCGGCTACCATGACGACTCGTTCGGCTACAAGGAAGGCGATCCGCCGCAAAGCGTGACGCAGCCGGAAAGCATGGGCGGCGCCTATTATTCGTTCATGACCCGGATGCTGGATGCCGGCTCGGAGAACAAATGGATCACGCAGCCGGTCGGCGGGGAAGTGCGTCCGGAGATTCAGGGCAGCTTCTTCAGCGGCGGTGCCAATGTCGACGATGCCATGGACGATATCGAGCTGACGCATGCGACGTGGATGATCAACCAAGGCGGCATCAGCAACTATCATGCCGACGATGCGGCCGTTGCCGCCGGCGTGCGCAAGATGGGCTACGACCTGAACGTGAAGAGCGCCTACTATAATAACATCGCGCAGGGCGAGCCGCTCAAGGTCGGCGTTACCATTCAGAATAACGGCGTCGCTCCCTTCGCATATCCATGGCAGGTAGAGCTCGGCGTGAAGAACGCCTCGGGCAAGCTCTTGAAGCAATGGGATACCGCATGGGACATGACGAAGGTGATGCCTTCGCAGATCCGGACGTATCCGGAGTGGAACGTTCCCGGCGATCCGAAGTACGTCCCTTTCGGCGAGCCTTATTATTTCGACGCGACGATCGCCGCGCCGGAGCTGAACGACGGCTACTACTATGTCGTGATGAAGGTCGTTAATCCGCTGGAGGCCGTCAGCAGTAAGGCCAAGCAGGTCGGTTTCGCGAATACGAACCAGGACGCGGAAGGCTGGCTCAATCTGGGGCCGGTGCTAATCGGGGATTGCGCTTCGCCGTGTTCGCCGCCGCCGGATTCTCCGCCTCCCCCGCCGAAGCGCTTGCTCGTGGACGATTACGACGGGACGCCGGCGTGGTCCGGCAGCACGACGAATGATCTGAATCAATGGACCGGCTCAACCAATTTCGCCAATGGCAATGGCGCAGGCGTTGTCCAAGACGGTGCGTTGACACTGCAGGTCCAGAATATGTCGCGGATGGAAACGAACATCGGACGAAATCTATCCGATACGAGCAAACTGGTGCTGCGGGTGAAAGGGGCCGCCGGCGGCGAAGAGAGTCAGATCAGCTTGACGATCGGCGGCGTAACGAAAACGATCGGCCAATTCAGCGGAGACACGATCACGACCGGCTATAAAGACATCGTGATCGATCTGCCTGCCCAGGGCGTGGATCTGTCGCAGACGATCTGGAGCCTCGCGATCGCGCAAGCAGTCTGGGGAACGACAGGAACGATCGTTATCGATGAGATCTACTTCACGGACAAGGTCGAATCCGATCCGGATACGGGCACGCCGCCTGTCGCTGAACCGGAGACGCCGGGACTCGTCGAGGACTTCGAATCCTATGCCGACGATGCCGCTCTTGGCCAAGCCTGGACGGAAGCATGGTCCGACAAACCGGGATCGGTGTCAAGAACGCTCGGCCAAGCAAGCGGAAGCAAAGGGTTAAAGCTTTCGACCGCCATCGCCGATGCGGAATGGGCGAACATCCTTCACCCCATCCCGTCGGGCAAGCGAGACTGGTCCCGCTTCGACGGACTAAGCTTCTGGGTGGACAATACGACGAGCGACAATAAGGATTTCGGCTTGAACGTAGCGCTGGAAACGCCCGCAGCCAATGGTGAGTTCGGCTTGAAAGAAGGCGGGTCGGCCTTCACGCTCGCCGCCGACGGAAGCTGGCGCCCTGCGGCGTTTAGCGGAAGCTCGCTTGCTGTTCCCGCAGGCTTCCGAGGCGTCGTGAGAATACCGTGGGATCAATTCGTGCAATCCGCATGGCAGTGCGGCGGCGTACAGGCCGAATGCGCGGCCGTGCTGGATCCGAGCGAGGTCGACGGGCTTCAGCTCGGTTATCCGCCGTCGGGGTATGCGCATAACGTCGTCACGATCGACGACATCCTGCTCTACCGGGCGGATAAAATACTGGACGATTTCGAATCGTACGCGGACGATGCCGCGCTGCAGAGCGTCTGGCGAATCGATTGGGAGTCCGGCGAACCGTCTGCGCTTCGAACGCTCGACCGGGCGAACGTTGCGCAGGGCAATCAAGCCATGACGTTCTCGGTATCCCCTCCTCCGGGCAAGCCCGCATCCGACTGGGTGAATATCAAACGCGCGGCATTCACCGGGACAGACTCGGATTGGTCCGATTTCGACGGGCTTGCGTTCTGGGTCAACAACGTTTCGGCAAGCAGCAAAACCATGGATTTGAACGTGGCGATCGTTACGGATGCCGCGAAAGGCGAGTTCTCGCTAAAAGCGGGCGCAGTCGTGCAATTCTACGATGCCGCCGGAGGCTGGAAGGCAACCGCGCTCGGCGGAGGTTCCCTGTCGATCGCCGCAGGCTACAAAGGGATGGTCAGAATTCCTTGGAGCGCGCTCGCCCAATCGGACTGGCAGGGCTGCGATGCTTGCGACGCCCCATTCGACAAGAGCAAGGTGCTTCAAATTCAGTTCGGCTTCGGTCCTAAGAATCAAGCGGACAATGTTCTCGGTATTGACCAGCTTGGACTATATGCCTTAGCCGGCAGGACGAGCGGATCCGGTGGAGGACCGACGGACGATCCGGCCGAACATCCGAGTCCGCCGGCATGGGCAACGGCAACTGGAACGCATGCGCTGGCCTATCGGCCCGCCCCGGTGGATAATCCGCTCAAGGGCCTGCTTCCTTTCTACGATGCCGCCGAGGAAGCTTACTTCGCGGACGGCGACGATTGGCGGGACCGGCCTGCTCAGCTGCCGTACAGCATGGAGTTTTTCTATCTGCCGCTCACTAAGCTGATGAACAATCTGGACGACTTCGATTGGACCGAACTGGACAAACGGCTCTCGGCGGTAGCCGCGAGAGGCAATCAGGCCGTATTCCGGGTGTATCTGGACTACCCGAACAAGCCTTCGGGCATCCCGCGATTTCTGATCGACGAAGGGCTGAAGACGTACGATTACGAAGAATACGATAACGGCAAGACGGCTGCGAGCGTAGCGCCGGATTATAATGACGAGCGACTGCTGGGCGCCTTGGATAATTTTATCGGCGCGCTCGGTTCGCGTTACGACGGCGACCCGCGCATCGGCTCCATCATGATCGGATTGATCGGGTTCTGGGGTGAATGGCACACGTATCCCTATGACGGAAATTTGAAGTCGCCTAACCTGATGCCGACCGACGCCAACCTGAAGCGGGTGCTGACCGATATGGACGATGCCTTCGACAAAACGCAGCTCGTGCTGCGCTATCCGATGGACAACGGCACGCTTCAAACCAAAAACTTCGATGTCGGCTATCATGACGATTCCTTCGCTTTCCAGACGCTCCCGCCGAGCTTGGGCGGTCAAAGCTGGCATTTCTGGGGGAGAGTGAAAGACGCGGGAGCTACTGAATTTTGGAAGCAGAACAGCATGGGCGGAGAGATGAGACCGG
This sequence comes from Paenibacillus sp. J22P277, assembly GCF_059383675.1. Lineage (NCBI taxonomy): Bacteria > Bacillati > Bacillota > Bacilli > Caryophanales > Paenibacillaceae > Paenibacillus > Paenibacillus sp. J22P277. Next base: position 831,767 of record NZ_JBXENS010000001.1, on the reverse strand, counting down.
AAATTCAAGTGAAGATGTGGAACAACGATCCGCCCAAATACGATGAACCGTCGTCTCCGATCGAAGGCGCGCAAGGCGAGGATTACTACACGAGCCTCGATCTGACCCATGCCTCCTGGCTGATCGCGCAGGGCGTATTCCAAACTCCGTTGGCTCCCGAGCCGTTGGCGAGAGCAACCGAAGGTTCGCGAAGCATGGGCTATGAATATTACGTGCCAGCCGCCTACGTCGACGCTGGCGATGGACAGCTGAAGGTAGGCGTGGAGCTGGAGAACAATGGCGTCGCGCCGTTCTACGCCGATTGGAAGGTCGAGCTGGCTGCCCGATCGGATAACGGCATCGTGAAGATATGGGAGCCGGGTTGGGATCTGAAAGGGATTCTGCCGAATACGAACGGATTCGACGGTAATCGGTTGTTCGAATCGACCGATAATCCGGAATTAAGCAACGGAAGCTATCAAATTCTCATGCGCTATGTGAATCCGCTGGAAGACATCAATGCCGATGCCAAGCGGTTCCATTTCGCGAATGCCGAGCAGGCAAGCAGCGGATGGCTGAATCTGGGCAGCGTAGACGTATCGGGCAGTACGGCTCAAGCTCCGGTAAGGGTTACGGGCTTAACGGCGAATACGCCGGACCGGCTGCAATTGGCTCCGGGTGCGGCGACCCGGATCGATGTCGCCGTAGCTCCTGCGGAAGCCGGCAACAAGAGAGTCGTATGGACTTCGGCAGATGCTAAAATCGCCTATGTATCCTCCGCAGGCGAGGTCACGGCTGTAGGCGCCGGCCAAACCGATATCACGGCGAAGACCTCGGACGGCAATATCGAGAAGTCCTTCCATATCACCGTATCGTCCGAGTCCAACCCGAACCCGTCCAGTGGCGGCGGCACGACAACGTCGCAAGAACCGTCGCTGGAATCGACGGCTAGCGGAGTCAAGCTGGGCCAAGACGCGGTCAAGACCGTTCGAACGACGAACGGGGAGGGCGTAACCGGGACGGTGGCATCCATTGATTCGCAGAAGCTTAGGGAGGCCTTCCAAGCGATTCCGAATGCACCGGCCATGAATTCAGTGACGATCGCACTCCGTAACGACGGCGGCAGCGTGAAAGTGAACATACCGTCGGCTGCGTTCGCCGATGTCGCGAACCGGCAGCCGGGCATGTTCGTCATCATTCAGACCGATTTCGGCAGCTACAAAGTTCCGGTCAACGCATTGGGGTTGGACGCGTTAGCGAAGAAGCTTGGCGCGGGCTCGGATGAGATGACGATCAGCATCGCGGTCGAGCGGGTTGCAGGCAGCGCGGCAGATCAAATCGCGGCGCAGGCGAGCCGTGACGGATTGACCTTGCTAAGCCCTTCGCTCGATTACAGCATCCATGCGCTGGCTAACGAACAGTCGATCGAGATCACCGATTTCGGCAGCGCCTATGTCGAACGATCGATGATCCTCTCCGGCCCCGTGGATCCGGCGAAAACGACCGCACTCCTATTCGATCCGGACACGTCGACGTTCCGTTTCGTTCCGGCCGCGTTTCAAGCTGACGGCGGCCATACGGAAGCCGTGATCAAGCGGAACGGGAATAGTATCTATGCCGTGGCATCGAGCAGCGAGACGTTCGCCGACGTTCATGGCCATTGGGCCGAGCCGGGCATCAGACTGCTGGCCTCCAAGCGAATCGTAAACGGGGATGAGCTTCACCGCTTCTCGCCGAACCAACCGATCACGCGCGCGGAGTTCGCGGCATTGCTCGTTCGTTCTCTCGGCTTGCAATTGCATTCATCGACTACGGCTGCCGCTTTCAGCGACGTAGCCGAGGGAGACTGGTTCGCTGACGCGATAAATGAAGCGGTTCACGCGGGAATCGTGAAAGGCTACGAGGATGGTTCGTTCAAACCGGATGCACGCATGACTCGCGAACAAATGGCAGTGATGCTGTCCGCGGCCCTGAAGTACGCGAGCCAGTCCGTCCGAGTTAAGGATAGTGAAGACGATCCGCTTGGGAAATACGCGGATAACGGAACCGTCGCGTCGTGGGCAAAAGCTTCGCTGACCGAAATGGTTGCCGCTCAAATCATCCGGGGAAAATCGGAGACGACGATCGCCCCCGCGGCAGACGCAAGCCGGGCCGAGGCAGCCGTCATGATTACGCGGTTGCTGCAGTTCATGCATTTTATAAATTAAAATCGCCTGCCGCAATCAAAGCCCGACCTTAACCGGTCGGGCTTTTTGATTGCCATTGGAAATAATTGATGGAAATACATGACCGTTTTATCTCATGAATATTGCTGTTTTTATTAAATTGCTACGGAAATAAATTAAAACACGACATAAAGTCAACAAATTATTAACTTCAACGTGATCTTCGACATACGCTTCGCCGCTACACTTGTACTAAGCGAGGAGGGAACACAACATGGAACAGACCAAGGAAACGAGTTTGCCGCGAAAACCGATCGTCGCGAAGAAGCGCGCCTCCAAGTTCGCCCGGAAACAAGCTTGGACCGGATTCGCCTACGCGGTTCCGGCATTGCTGCTGCTCCTGGTTTTCCGCTTTTGGCCGATGGCATTCGGCGCTTGGATCAGCTTATGGAAATGGGGCTTTGTACCGGAGAAGTTCATCGGGTTCGGGAATTTCGCCAAAATCTTCGAAGAAGGACTGCTGTACAAGGATGCGTTGCTGGGCTGGCAATTCGGTCCGATCGCCAACAGCTTGATGGTCACGGTGTATTATGCGATCGGAACCATCCCGATTTCGATTTTTCTGTCGTTTTTGTTAGCCTATTTTCTCTTTCAAAAAATAAAGGGCAAGGGCATTCTGCGAACGGTCTTCTTCATTCCGTACATTACTTCGCAAGTGGCGGCCGGCCTTGTCTTCAAGTGGATCTTCCATACGAACGTCGGCGTCGCCAACGCGGCGCTGAAGACCGTCGGGCTGCAGCCGCAAGACTGGTTATCCGATCCGGATCCCCTGTTCATGCATATCGCGGCCGCATTCGGCGGGACGTGGCCTTCCTCGATCCCGACCGCGCTTGCCGGTCCGTCTTACGCGCTGATCGTCATCATGCTCTTCACCATCTGGTCGAGCATCGGGTTCAACATCGTGATCTTCCTTGCGGGCATGGGCAGCGTATCGCCCGAATTGTACGAGGCTGCCAGAATCGACGGAGCCGGTACGGTAAGGATCATGCGCCATGTCACGTGGCCGTTGTTGTCGCCGATGGTGTTCCTGCTCTCCATCATATCGGTCATCGGATCCTTCGAATCGTTTAACGCGTTTTATATCATCAGCGGCGGAGAAGGCGGCCCGCTCGGCACGACGATGTCGCTGCCGCTGTATATATTCAGAACGTTTTACGTATACGGCCAGGTCGGTTACGCGTCGGCGATCTCGATGTTCTTGTTCGTGATCATTCTGCTGCTGACATGGGTGCAGTACAAGTACGGCGAGAAACGGGTTCACTACCTACGATAAAGGAGGATGCCGCGATGAATGCGGAACGTTTCAACTTCTCTCAGCTTAGCTCCCGCTTCTTGTGGGGGATCGTCACCGTCATCGTCCTGCTGTTGGCTGCGCTGATGCTGTTTCCGTTCTTGTGGATGATCTTGACTTCCTTCAAAACGGCGGACGAAATCAATCTGATGCCGCCGGACTTTTTCCCTCGTGCGTGGATGTTCAAAAATTACGCGGAGGCTTGGATGAAGCCGGAGTCGACGTTCGCCCGGTATTTCTGGAACACGATCGTGGTCGCCGGACTCGGAACGGCGCTGCAGCTGATCATCTGCGTTCCGATCGCGTACGCCATCTCGCACTTCACGTTCAAAGGCAAAGGAGTCGTCTTCATGCTCGTCGTGGCGACCATGATGATTCCGTACGATATTACGCTGGTCCCTAATTTCGTGACGCTTCGCCACATTCCGTTCGCGGGCGGCAACGATTGGGCGGGCGCGGGCGGGAAGGGCTTCTACGATAGCTATATGGGCATCATGCTGCCTTACTTGGCGGACGCGTTCTCCATCTTCCTGTTGAGACAAGCCTTCCTATCCGTGCCCAAGGACTACTGGGAGGCGTCGCAGGTGGACGGCATGTCCAGCTTCCGCTACCTGTATGCCGTCTTGATCCCGTTGTCCGCCTCGAGTCTCGTGACCGCCGGATTGCTCGGCTTCATCGGCAAGTGGAACGCCGTATCCTGGCCGCTCATCATTACCTCTACGGAAGCGATTCGTCCGCTGCAAGTGGGGCTGCTCTACTTCGTCAGCGAGAACGGATCAAGGTACCACGAACTCATGGCAGCCGCGTCATTTACCGTGCTGCCGATCGTGCTGCTGTATTTCGCGGCGCAGCGCTGGTTTCATTCCGGGATCGCCGCCTCGGGCATTAAAGGTTAACACGACAAGGAGACGACATCATTGGAATGGATGAAAGATATTCGGGTGCTGGTTTTCGATTTGGACGGCACGTTATATCAGGACGAGAACTTCATAAGACCCTATTTAACTTACTTGTTTCAAGACGGCGGCGACGAATCGGCCGTGTCGAAGTGGCAGCGGGAAACGGAACGGATCTTGAAAGGCGAGCATCCCGTCAAAATCGGGCATTTCTTCAGCAAAGCCCATAAATCCGGCGTTCGGCACAAAGACGGACAACTGATCGCGCTCTATGATTGGGAAGGAACGACCGTGGAGCAGCCCGCCGGGAGCCTCCGGCATTCCGAGGGCGATATGCACTACATCGGAGACTCGTGGGGCGTTCTGGCCGCCATCGCGGAGCTTGTCGGCATTCCGCCTGCGATACGCTCGCAAGCTTTCCTGAACGTGCGCCGCGATATGATCGACAATCTGAACTCCATCACGCCGCACGAGGGAGTGAATGCCGCGATTCGCGGACTGAAGTCGATCCGGCACAAATTGCTCATGACCAATTCCCCCGAGGAGGCGGCAGTCGGTTTCGTTGCCAAGCTGGGGCTGGAGAACGCGTTCGATACGGTCGTCTACGGCGGGAACAAGCCCGAAGGATTAATCATGTACCTGCAGCGTTACATGAGGGACAACGGGATCATGCCCCATCAAATCGCGTCGATCGGCGACAACGCTTGGAACGAACTGTATCCGATCAAGCGGATGGGCGGACGCACCGTTTTGGTTTCCCGCTATGAAACCCATGACGAGGAAGTCTGGGATCTGCGAATTCGCACGTTGGACGAACTGGCCGCTTTCCTGCTGAAATTCGAAAGCTGACCCTGAACAATCATGCACGATGGAGGAGGATTTACGTTGGCAACGGAAGATCAATTATCGTTTTACAGCGGCTTGCATACGATCGGCGGCGTACAAATCGTTTACGGGCACGAGAACACGGGACTCGTATTCGATCTTGGACTCGCCATGCGGGGAATGCTGGGTGAGCACATCAAGACGAAGGCGCCGGAAGGCGCGCGTCATTACCTGCTGACCCGTTCGGCTCCGCCGCTGTTGAATCTCTACCCGCCGGAAGCCACCGAAGGGTTGACGCTCCCGCAGCTGCAGGAAGTCTGGAAGCGCGCGGAGCTTCCCCAATACGACAACCTGCGCGTCTTCGTCAGCCATATCCATCAGGACCATATGGCGCTGCTGCCGTACGTTGCCGAAGGAACGCCGATTTATATGAGCCGAGACGCTTATGCCGTCTATCGGGCGGTCGTCGCTTCGGGCGAATACGGCGATACCAAGGGAACGATCATCGCGCTCGACGATCTGCAAGAGATCGCGCTTGACGACGATGGCAAGGTGCGGTTGAAGATCATCGAGGTCGATCACGATTCGCCGGGCTGTTCCGGCTTTATTCTGACCGCTGCTTCCGGCGCGAAGATCGGCTTTACCGCGGACTGGCGCCGTCACGGCCGGCATGCGTACCGGATGGATCGCTTCATCGAGCTGTGCCGCGGCGAAGCGGTCGACGTGCTGATCACCGAGGGGACGCGTTTCCGGATGGACACGCTGTATCGCAAACCCATGGATCGGCTCGAAACGGATGTCGCTCTACGCTGCCGCGAAGTGATGGAGCAAGCCGAGGGGCTCGTGTACGTCAATATCTTGGCAAGAAACGTCGAGCGCTTCGCCGATCTTATCCTCGCCGCGAAGGATGCGGGCAGGACGCTCGCGATGGACGAAAGCACGGCCGCGTTCTGGTACGAGGCGAATCGCGTCGGCATCGCGGCGCTGAAAGGGCATCCGGCATTGACCTGCGCCGAAGACGTGATCCGCGTATTGCCTACCTTAAACTCGCCGACGATCGAAGCGGGTCTGACGCTGCCGTATTCATCCGTCTCGCTGCCCGGCATCGTCGCGGATAAACAACGATACTGCTTGTACCTGCCGTATTACCAGCTGCCGGTCATGGCCGAGCTGGAGTGCGCGGGCGATCGATCGCACGGTTCCCATTATGTCCATGCCGACGGCAATCCGCTCGTGCCGAACGATGAGATGCTGCATCGCTGGCTGACCGAATTCGGCGTTCAGTACCATTACTGCGCGACGGGCGGACATGCTGCCCCGCAAGAGATCAGCGAGCTGACGGAACGGATTCGGCCGAAGGTCGTCATACCGCTGCACAGCATGAACCCGACGTTGTTCGATAGCAAAGGCATCCCCCGTTTTTACCCGGTTTACGGAGAAACGGTTCAAATAGATCAACTTATCGGCCAAAACTAGGAGGTATGGAAATCATGTTGTTCAACAAAAGGTTTCGCACGGTTTTCGCGATGGTAACGGTCATGTTCGCACTGTCGGTCATCTTGGCCGCATGCGGAGCGAGTAATACGAATTCGAACAATTCCGGCAATACGAACGCGGGCGGCGCATCGACCTCCGATACCTCCTCGACGCCTTCCGATACCGCCGCTGAGCCGACGGACAAGCCTGCCGGCATCGACATCGAACTGGGCAAGGACGGCCCGGTGAAAATCGATTTCTGGCATATTCAAGCAACGGAATACGGCGAAGCGGTCAAAGATATCGTCGCGCAATTCAACAAAGCGTACGAAGGCAAAATCGTCGTGAACGAAGTGTTCCAAGGCTCTTACACGGAATTGAACCAAAAGCTGCGCGCGGCGCTTCAAGGCGGCGGTCTTCCGGCGGTGGCGATGGCCAACGAGAGCGATATCCTGCAGTATATGAAAGCCGACCAAATCGTTCAACTGGACGATTACATCAACGATCCGACCTACGGCTTGAAGCCGGAGGAAGTGAGCGACATTCTGCCCGCGATTCTCGATCGTCAGCGCGCCATCTATGACGGCAAGACGATGAGCTGGCCGCACGGCAATAGCTCGACCGGCATCTATTACAACAAAGACGTGCTGAAAAAAGCCGGCTACGATGCACCCGCCAAAACGTGGAAAGAGTTTGAACAGCAAGCGCTCGATATCTATAAGAAAACGGGCGTTCCGGCGCTCGTCATCGGCAACGGCACGGGCTACGGCTCGCATGCCTTTAACTTCATGACGGAATTGTCGTCTTACGGCATCGATCCCATTGCACCGGATCTGTCCGGCGTGAACTTCGATAATCCGCAAGCGGCCGAATTGCTCGGGATTTACAAGAACCTGCTCGATCAAAAAGCAATCGTGGTCGGTGAAGACACGGAGCAAGAATTCACGAACGGCCGTGCGGCGATGGAGATCGGAACGACGGCGCGTACCACCTCGAAGCTCAATTTGATCAAGGATAAATTCCAATGGGGCATCACGCTGTTCCCGCAAGGCGATGCCGGCAAGCCGACCACGAACATCGGCGGAGGCAACCAAGTCCTGTTCAAAACCACGCCGGAGCAACAATTGGCCGGATGGCTGTTCTTGAAATACTTTGCCGGCAAAGAAGGACAAGCCATCTACGGCGCGAAAACGGGGTATTTCCCCGCAACGCTGTCCTCCCAAGACGTCGACGTATTGAAACAAGACTACACGGCCAACCCGCAGAAGGCGCAAGCGTTCAAAGAAGTGTTCCCATTCGGTAAAGCGCCGGTTGCCACGGCGGCGAGCAACGTGATCCAAGACGCGGTGAATACCGCGATCATGAACGTCTACTCGAACAAAGCGTCCGTTGCGGATGCCTTGAAAAGCCTCCAGGCGGAAGCCACGAAGCTTTTGGCGGAGAACAAGTAATATTCAATCCCCGGGGAATACGGATTCGCTTCGTATGCCTTGGGGATTTCCCCCTTGCCATCCACTTTTACGAAGGGAATGCGTCCATGAGTTCAGCAAAGAGAAGGAACGAAATCTTGCAGGAAGTCCTTCGTGAAGGCGCCATCCTCGTGGAAGATTTGGTAGACCGCTATCAGTTGTCCGTGGAGACGATCCGTCGGGATTTGCGCATCCTTCACGATAAAGGGCTGCTGCGGCGAAATTACGGCGGAGCCGAGAAGAAGGAACAAATGACGTGGGAGATGCCCTATACGGAGCGGATCAATTATCACGTCGAGCAGAAAAAAGCGATTTCCAAAGAAGTGATCAACCTGCTGGAAAACGGCGACAGCGTATTTCTGGACGGCAACACGACCGGGTTGACCCTTTCCCGGTTGATTCCCGACCATAAGGAGCTGATTATCGTCACCAACTCCATCATGGTCGCGTTTAATTTAAGTCAGAAGAAGACCCGTTCGGAAGTGTACATCGTCGGCGGCAAGGTAGGAGACAACGGCTTGACGTCCGGACTTAAGCTGCAGCAAGAGCTGAAGCAGTACCGGTTCGACAAGGGCTTGTTTTCCTGCGCGGGCATTACGCCGCAAGGCCTGTATTTCTCCAAGATGGAACCGCAAAGCACCGCCGTTACCCTGAGTGATCAATCGCATCAGCTTATCCTGATGGCGGATTCCTCCAAGATGAATCAAACCGCCTTCCTGTTCGGCATGGAGACCAAGCGGGTTCACGTCCTGGTGACCGATGAAGGGATCCCGATCCCGATCTTGGAGAAGCTTCGGGACATGATTCCGAGGGTGATCGTCGCCAAGCTGGACGAACAGCCGCCGGATTAACGGGATCGGGCCGCAGCCGCAATTTATTCCACGGATGCGACCGTCACGGTCGCACGGAGAGGACGACATGATGAAAAAAACGAAATTGCTGGTGTTTTGCCTGGATGCGCTTTGCGCCATGGACATGGAATACATGAAAACGATGCCGAACTTCAAGCTGCTGTTCGAGCAGGGCTCCTGGGTCGACCATATGCATTCGATCTACCCTTCCGTTACTTACCCTTGCCATTGCTCCATTATTACGGGCAACTATGTCGAGAAGCACGGCATTCCCCACAATGAAATCGTCCAAGCAGGCGAGCAGCACGCGCCTTGGTACAATATGAGAAAAGACGTCCAATCCAAAACGATGCTGGATTATGCCAAGGAAAACGGGTATACGACCTGTTCCATCACGTGGCCGGTATCGGGCGGGGCGGATTACGACCTGAACATGCCGATGATCGTGCCGATCGGGTACAGAGGCCCTAACCCGCTGCAATTCTTCGAAAGTACCGCCACGCCGGAGCTGCTGGACCGTTACTACGATAAATACAGCCATCATCTGATCGGTCAGAACCGCAGCTTGGATCAATACACGATGAGCTTGGCCTTGGATATCATTAAAGATTACAATCAGCCGGACGTCATGCTCGTGAAGATGTGCGATTTGGACAGCGTGCGTCATCAGTACGGCGTGATGAACGAACACGTCATGGAGCAGCTGCGCAAGCACGACGCGGAATTCGGGTTGCTGCTGGATCAAGTCAGACAATACGGCGACTTGGAGCAGACGAATATCGTCGTGCTGGGCGATCATGGCCAAACGGATATCGATCATGTGTTGAACTTTAATATCCTGCTCAAGCAAGCCGGATTTTTAACCGTCGATCCGGATAATCGGCTGGTCGATTACGATGCCTACTGCCATTCCGTGGGCATGTCCGCCTGGATCAGTCTGAAGGATCCTTCCGATGCGCGCATGAAGCAAAAGGTGTACGACTTCCTGTTATCCGTGAAAGAGGATCCGAAATACGGGCTCGGTCATGTGTTTACGAAGGAAGAGGTCCGCGAGCAATATAAGCTTACGGGTCCGTTCGAATTCGTCATCGAAGGCAGCGCCGCGATTTCCTTCGGCAACCTCCTGGCCGGCGAGGACGTATTCTCGGAGACGAGCGTCGGCGATTACAAGACGGCTTTAGCAAGCCACGGCGGATTGCCGTACAAAGAGCAGCATACGGCGTTTATCGCCTGCGGCCCGAGCGTGAAGCAAGGCGCCGTCATCGAACAGGCAAGCCTGGTCGATATGGCGCCGACCATGGCCGCCATGCTGAATTTCAAGATGCAGGACATAGACGGCAGCGTGCTGGACGAGATGCTCAAATAAGCTAACGCAGAGGAGAGGAAACATATGAAGCTCGTTCCTTCGGCGGCCACATCGATTATGAATCTCGACAAAATCGCGTCGTCTTCCGCATTTATCCAAGCCTTCGAATTGTCCGTGGATTTTTCAATGGATGCGGTGGACGAGGAGCATCTGCGCAAGCTGAACGCGCTTCGCCTGGAGCGGGAGATCGCCTACACGGTGCATGCTCCCTTCCGCGACGTCAATATCGCGTCCTTGAACAATACGGTATTCGAGCTGCCCGGACGGATATGCTGCGCGCGATGGACGTCGCGGCGGCGATCGGCGCATCGCTGATCGTGGTGCATCCCGGTATCACCGGCTTTTTCCCCGAAACGCACTATCCCGAGATGAAACGGCGGGAATTAAGCGTGTTTCGCGAAATGGGCGCGTTCGGCGCGATCCATGGGATACGAGTCGTCGTGGAAAACTTGCCCAAAATGAACGTGCACTTCGAAGATACGTGGACGTTAGACGGGATCATACGGGTACATGACGATTGGGAGTCGGACGCGAAGGGCGTGTGCTTGGATATCGGACATGCGCATCATGCGGGGTTGAACGCGGCGGAAGCCGTGAAGCGGCTCGGGACCCGCATCAAGCATCTTCACGTGCACGACAATCACGCCGGACTGATCGACGAGCACCTTCCGATCGGCGATGGCACGATCGCATGGGACGATTTCCTGCAAGCGTTGGAGGAAATCGGATACGAAGGCTATGCCGTGTTTGAGTTCGGTCCCGAGGACCGCCAGCGCGAAGCGGTGCAGATGCTGGAAGGTTGGAATAAACGTTCTCTTCAGATGCGATGAACGATCCGAAGAACCCCGCCGTTATTAACGGCGGGGTTTATTTTCGCTAGCGCAAGCGTGCTGGAATAGGCGGCATGAAAATGTGAAATTGCGGGAAGCGTAGGGGGTGTATTTCCGCATATCAAATGACGAGGAGCGTTGTTGGGATGAAGACGCAATTGGTTTTGCTTGCCGTCGCCGCAATGGTCGCTTGCAGCGGCTTTGGAAATGCCGCGCAAGCCATCGCCCCCGTGACACCATACCAGGGGTCGAACATAGGCGGCCAAAATCAGCCCAATCCGGGCGAAATTCCGCCAGGGTTACAAGCGGCGCGGAATCCGGCCTATAAAGCGGGCAGCCAAGCCATGATCGCAGCCGACCACATGCCGGGTATGAAGGGCGCCATGGCTACGATCGTTGGCGCTTTCGATACGACGGCGTATTCCGTGTCATTTACGCCGACAACCGGCGGGAAACCGGTAAAAAATCATAAATGGGTGATCCGCGAAGAGATCCGACATGCGGGCCACGAGCCGATCAAACCCGGAACGCGGGTTACGCTGCTGGCAAACCACATGCCCGGGATGGCGGGCGCAGCCGCCACCGTCGATTCGGTCCGGCACGGTACGGTTTACATGGTTGATTTCACGCCGACGACCGTCGGAGCGCCCGTGAAAAATCATAAATGGTTAACGGATGCCGAGCTTTCGGCGAAATGAAGGCTGCCAACAGGCGCACGCGCTAATTCAACTTCCGCGTCAGGCGGCCGGATGCGGTCTTGAAGCCGATGTTGATGCGGTCCCATCCGTTTACCGAGACGATCAAGAAGCTCAGGTCCGAGATTTCTTGTTCGGATAAATGCTCGTGAACCTGCGCGTACGCCTCGTCGGAAATGCCCTCGTCCGGCAGCTCGGTCAGGAGCTCGCTCCATGTCAGGGCCGCTCGCTCCCGCGGCGTAAACAAATCCGATTCCCGCCATTTCGAAACGTGCTGGATCCGAAGCTCGCTCTCGCCGCGGACAGCCGCTTGCTTGACATGCAGGTCCAAGCAAAATTCGCACGCGTTCATTTGCGAGATTCGGATGGACACGAGATCGATGAGGCTTACTTCGATGGTGCTGTCGAACAATTCGTTGGTAAACGCCAAAAAGGATTTGAATAGTTTAGGCGATTGCTGAGCGAAATTCACGCGCTGTGTCATATTGTTGCCTCGCTTTGCTGGGGGATTTCGATCCCTGTCTCGGAAATTCCGTCTACTGCCCGGAAATAGAACGATGCTGCGATTTATTCTGTGACATTCAATCCGGAACTTATGCAAGCCATGCGAAAATCGGCATTTGATTGCTCTCCGCCCGCGCAACGGGTAATATCTTAGGAGCGGAAAGCATGAGAGCGGCGGGTACCATCCGAAGCCGTTCTTCATCAAAAGGAGCGAACGTCATGAATAAGTTACCTGCACGATATGCCGCGGTACCTCCGGAGCAACTAAAGCGCGCCGCGGCCGCGCTGGCCGAACGGTCGGGCATGCCGGAAGCCAAGAGCCGGTTTTTGGCGGAGCTGCTCGTCCGCAACGATCTGCGCGGCGTCTTCAGCCACGGATCGAGACAGGCGGCCACCTACGCGCGCATCATGCGCGACGGGCTGATCAATCCCGATCCCGAGGTGAAGGTGATCAGCGAGACGCCGGCTACGCTGCTGGTCGACGGCGACGGAGGCTTGGGCTATTTTCCCGCTTACCGGGCAGCCGAGCTGCTGGTCGAGAAATGCCGGGCTTGCGGAATCGCCGCCGCGGTTACCCGCAATCACGGACATATCGGGGCGGCGGGCATCTATTCCCGCGTGCTTGCCGAACATGATCTGATCGGGTACGTGACCTCCGGCCACCAGCTGGACTTGGACGCGGAGCAATCCATCATGCAGGCGGCGGGCGGTTCCCCGATGTCGTTTGCCGTCCCGGCAGGCGATGCGCCCGCCATGGTATTGGATTTCGGCGCCATGCACGACCTGTACGAGGATTCTCCCCACCGGGCGGACGTGATCCGTCAGACTCCGGGCTTGGTCTTCCGCAGCATGGGACTCGGCTTCATGTGCCAGGCGCTGGGAGGATTCCTGGCCGGGGTGCCGGTGGAACGCGAGCGGGCGGCGCGCGCGTACGAAGGCGCCAACCAGGGATCGCTGATCATCGCGCTGGACGCTGCCAAATTCGGTTCCTTGGACGCGTTCAAGCACGAGATGGACCGGTATATGCAGCTCGCGGCGGAGATGCAGCCGCTTCCCGGCTTTGACCGGGCCGTCCTGCCGGGCGTCCTGGAGGCGGAGCGCGAACGGGCATGGAGTGCCGACGGCATACCGGTGGGCGAGGAACACCGGAGCGTGCTGGAGCAGGCCGCGCGGGAATTCGGCCTCGAGCTGCCTTTTTGATTCGCTTGCAGGCAGTTTTGCCGCAGTGATGCGATTTCTCGAAGCGACCGCTTCCCGGCTATATGCCGGGGAGCGGTTTTTTCTTCGGCGGCAAGCGCGGATAACGGCGTCGGCTGCCGGAGCTTAACAATAACTTGTCATCCCTTTAACGCGAGGCAAACGATGAACGCGTAAAATGGGAAATGCAATTTATTCCTTTCTTGGGTGGAGGCATCGCGTGAGAAGCTTCAAAGCCGTCGGCCGATTGATTCAGGACCGGATCCTGATGTTGAAAATTCAGCTGTTCATTACCGTGTTGATTCTGGTGCCGATCGCGATTCTGGGAACGGTTTATTACCGGGAAGCCAAGGGCATGGTGATCAAGGATTTCGGCGAGTCCAACCGGCAGGCGTTGGATCAATTCGCCGCCTCCGTGGAGCTGGTCGTCAATAATATCATCGATATTTCCAAGCAGTCGTACAAGGACAGCCGCCTGAACCAGATTATGGCCAGCGCCGACGCGGACGAACAATACGCGGACTGGGACTATATCAATCAGAAGATCAACCAGATCAAAGCCTCCAATCGCTATGTCCATTCCGTTTATTTGTACCTCGCCAAGAACGATAAAGTGATCTCGACCGAGTACGGGATATCCGACGCGGCCAACTTTCCCGACCTGGACTTTATGAACTGGTACGAAAACGACAGCCGCACGCTGATCGTGTCGGATACGCATCCCGTCAAATTCTGGAACAACAGCCCGCGGACGCTGGACGTATTCTCGGTGTACGCCCATCTGCCGCTCGACAGGGCGAACAATTACAACGGCGCGCTGATTATCAATATCGACCAATCCTTGGTCTACCGGGAGCTGCATGCCCAAATTCAGAACGGCGGAGAGACGCCTTTCCTCGTGCTCAACAGCAAGAAGGAAGTCATCGTTTCCGGGCTCAAGGAGGACTTGTATACGGATATCCGTACCCGGCCGAGTTTTCAGAACGCATTCGCCGGCGCGAGCGGCAGCTTCGTGTCGAACGTCGGGGACAAGGAGCAGCTCGTCGTGTACAACACCGCGGAAAACCGGGGCTGGACTTACGTGGCCATGTATCCGTTCGGCGGCATCACCGGCAGCATACATATGATCCGCAATATTATTCTGCTGATGAGCTTCGTCCTGCTCGCCTTCAGCCTCATCGTCTCCTTGCTGTTCACGATGCGCGCGGTGAAGCCGGTGGACGAGCTGCGCAAGCATATCCGCGCAAGGACGCGCCGCATCCCCGGCAAGGGCAACGAGCTCGGCGTGATTCGCGACGCGGTGCTGGATATACTGGACAATCACGAGCAGCTGGAGGAGAAGCTGGAGCTGACGGTTCCCGTGTTCCGGGAGAAGATTCTGAACAATCTCATCTGGGGCGTATACACCGGCTGGGAGGAAATCGAGGATAACCTGAAGCTATTCGCGCTGGACATTCCCCGGCGGAATCTGACGCTGATGCTGCTCGAGCTGGACGTGGACGAGGGGACCGGCGGCTACAAGGCGCGCAATGACAGCATTTTGCTCTATTCCGTGCTGGATGCGGTTACGGAATATTTCGGCTCCAGACAGGGCATCGCAAGCTTCAGTCTGGTCAACCACAGCAATCAGCTCGTCGTGGCGCTGGAGAGCCCTTCGGCGGGAGCGGGCGAGCTGCTGGCGAAGATCAGAGAATTGCAGCAGCAGCTGCTTCACCGCCTGCAGGTATCCTTTACCGCGATCGTAAGCGACGAGCCTACGGATCTGCTGCATATCGCCAGGAACTACCGGGAAGTGCGGGAGCTGCTCAAATACAAAATTTTATACGGCCGGACGGACATCATGCTGACGAGCGACATCCGCAGCGGCGACAAGACGGCGTACAATTATCCCTACGATAAAGAGGAGCTGCTCAAAAACAACATTCGCGCCTGCAATAAGGACGACGCGCTCGCGTTGTTCATGGAGATGCTGGGCGGAATCAGCAAGGACCGGCGCTATCAGAACATGTACCAGTTCGTGTTCCATCTGAACAGTACGCTCATGGCATTGATCAACGAGCTCGGCTTGTCCGTCGACGAGATCTACGGCGAGGAATACAGCATCGACCGGCTCAGCAGCCTGAACGGCAAGGAGCGGGTGGAAATCTTCTTCGGCGGCTTGATTCAAACGATCATCGACGTGATCGAAGCCAACAAGACGACCCGGGCCAGCAAGTATTTTCAACGCATCGCCGGTTATATCAAGGACCACTACATGCAGGACATTACGCTCGAGTCGGTAAGCGAGCAGGTGAATTTGAGTCCGACGTACATCAATCAAATCCTTAAAGCGCATACGGGCAGCACGTTCGTCCAGCTCCTCAACAATACGAGAATCGAGCAGGCCTGCTCCATGCTGCAGGAGGAGGATCTCAAGATCAAGGACATCGCGCAATGGGTCGGCTTCAGCAGCTCGAAGTATTTCATCAAGATCTTCAAGGAGATCAAGGGAATCACCCCCGGCAAATACGTCAAAGGCTATCATATCGATTGGATCGAAAATCCTTGAGCAATCAAGGATTTTTCTGTTGCTGGAACGTCCGGTGGCACGTTGTTTGCGATTGTGGGACGCGGATTACGAGAATTTGGTACGCAGTGTCAGATATTCCGATTTACGTTCGGACCGCGCGGTGGCTACGATAGACGGGGTCGGACAACGAAGCGGAAAGGAGGATAGAATCCGATAATGAACACGATCGCCGCACCAAGCAGGAAACGTTCGATCGGCACGGTCCGCAGGAAGGCAGCGACATGGATTTGGAAATACCGGTATTTGCACGCGCTGGCCCTGCCCTGCATGCTATATTTTCTGATCTTCAAGTATCTGCCGATGTATGGCATCGTCATTGCCTTCAAGGATTACAAGGGCATGGGCGGCTTCGAGGGCATCGTCCATAGCGATTGGGCGGGGATGAAAAATTTCAATCTGTTTTTCCACTCCATCTACTTCTGGCGGCTGCTGCGCAATACGCTGGTGCTCAGCCTGTATCTGCTGATCTTTGCTTTCCCCGCCCCGATTATTCTGGCCTTGCTGATTAACGAAGCGCGGGGGCTATGGTTCAAGAAAGCGGTTCAGAGCATCAGCTATATGCCGCACTTCCTGTCATGGGTCGTGTGCGCGGGACTGGTGCTGCAGCTGCTCACGCCGACCGGCGGGCCTGTCAATGCGTTAATGGAGCTGATGGGCAAAGAGCCGGTGGCCTTCACGAGCGATCCGGAATATTTCCGTCTCATCCTGGTGCTGACGAATATCTGGAAGGAAGTCGGCTGGGGAACGATCATCTATTTGGCGGCCATGGCAAGCATCGATCCGGAGCTCTATGAGGCGGCAGCCATGGACGGGGCGCGAAAATGGCACAAGATGATTTATATTACGCTGCCAGGCATAAAGGAAATCGTGGCGATCATGCTGATTCTCGGCATGGGCGACATTCTGGACGGCCATTTCGAGCAAGTTTTCAATCTTTACAGCCCGGCGGTCTATGACGTTGCGGACAACTTTGATACCTATGTCTATCGACAAGGGTTGGTAGAGGCGAAGTTTGCGTATTCGGCCGCGGTGGGCTTATTCAAATCGGTGGTGGCGCTGGCGTTGGTCGTGCTGGCCAATCGGGCTGCCAAGCGGCTCGGCTCCGATGGCTTATGGTAGTCGTCCAAGCTGGCGGCTAGCCGACTTTGCCGCAAGGCTTCAGTGTACAGGAGGCGTGTCTTGAAGCAGACGTTAGGTGAGAAACTGTTCGACGCGTGCAACACGATCATGCTGATACTCGTGTGCCTCGTCATGCTTTACCCGGTGTTGTTCGTATTCGGGCGTTCGGTGATGACCGATCTGGACAGGGCGGCTCATCCGTTCGCCATCTGGCCGACGGTATGGGATATTTCCGGCTACAAATATGTCTTTTCATCCGGTTCTTATATCGTAAATGCCTACGCGATCACGATTTTGCGGACGCTCGCAGGAACGTTTTGCAACATGCTGTTCACGGCGGCGCTGGCGTTCGTGCTGTCCAACCGGGACTATCCGCTGCGGGGTGCGTTCACCATGCTCATTGCCTTTACGATGTGGTTCGGCGGCGGCCTGATTCCGCTGTTCCTGCTGGTTAAGTCCCTGGGGCTGTACAACCACTTCGCCGTGCTCATTCTGCCCGGTCTGATCAGCGCATGGAACATGTTGATCCTGCGTAATTTCTTCATGCAGATTCCCCAAGGCGTCATCGAATCGGCCAAAATGGACGGCGCGAGCGAGCTGGTGATCTTCCTGCGAATCATCCTTCCCTTGTCGACCGCCGCGCTCGCGACCATTTCGCTGTTCTACGCGGTAGGCCATTGGAATTCGTGGTTCGATGCCATGATCTACATCAATGACCGCGGCTTATGGCCCGTTCAGGTGTTTCTGAGGGAAATCATTCACAATACGAATTTAAACGATATGATCCGGTCGGATGCCGTGGTGGAAGTCAATCCGCCGGCGCAGTCCGTCATCATGGCGACCATCGTCGTGACGACGCTGCCGATCTTGTGCGTGTACCCGTTTTTGCAGCGCTACTTCGTCAAAGGAATCACCGTAGGCTCGATCAAGGGCTGAATGGATTGCGGCAGATTGCCATGATCCGGCCGGTATCGCCCGCGGGCAGCATCAATACAATCGGTTTGGGAGTGGGAGAGAACATATGAACACGAAATTGCCAAAGAAGACCGGGTTGATAACGCTGGTATTGACTTCCATGGTGGCCGTGGCCGTGCTGGGAGGCTGCAGCAGCAGCAGCGGAGCCGAAGAAGCCGATACGGCGAGCGCGTCGAATGCGCCGCAGGACGCCAACGCCGCTCCGGCCGAGCAGCCCGTGCAAACCGAACCGCTGAAAATCGTCAGAAGAAGCTTGGGCACCCGCGAGAACGGCACCGACAACCAGAAGGTGCTGGACATCATCGAGAAGCAATCCGGCATCAAGCTGGAAGCGGAGGTCATTCCGCGGGATGTCTATCCGGACAAGATCAATCTGCTGCTGGCCTCGGGAGAGAAATTCGATTTCATTGAAGGACAGCTGGTCAGCTGGACGGCGCTGAAGGATAAAGGCTCGCTCATGCCGCTGAACGACCTGATCGACCAATACGGGCCCAATATCCAGAAATACATGAAGGACGCTTTGGAGGTTATGAAGGACAAGGACGGCGTCATCTGGGGCATTCCGAGACGAGAGTCTTTCCCGACCGGCTACGCGCCGACGATCCGGAAGGACTGGCTCGATGCGCTGGGCATGGAAATGCCGCACACGATGGCCGAATTCGAAGCCTACATGGATGCCGTGAAGAAAACCGATCTGAACAAAAACGGCAAGCAGGACGAAATTCCGCTGCTGCACTCCTGGAACCTGAACGGACTCATCCAGATCTTCCAGCCCTACTTCATGGGAGACGAATCCACCCGATACCTGAAAGGCGACGAAGTCATTCCGGCCGTCAGCGCCCCGGGCTACAAGGAGATGCTGACCACGTTCCGGAATTGGTACGCCAAGGGGTACATCCTGAAGGACTTCGCGACCATCAACACCAACCAGATCACGGATCTCGTGCTGGCCGACAGAGTCGGCGCCTATTCGGGCTGGTTCAATTCCATGGTCGGCAATCAGATCAAGCTGAACGAGAAGAATCCGAACGTGGCGTACGATCCGCTGCCGCCGCTCGAGGATGCGCCGGCGACGGGAACGCCGGCATGGGGAAGCAATCCGAAATATTCCTCCACGCTGCTCATTCCGAGCACGAGCAAGAACGCGGCCTTCTTGATCAAATATTTGGATTGGACCTTGGCTTCGCCGGAGAATGTCATGCTGACCTGGAACGGCGTCGAGGGCGAGAACTGGGAGTGGGTGGACAAGAGCAAAAATACGTTCACGCTGCTGGAAAACGCCTCGGAACGCTATGCCGGCTATTACAACCTGGCGGACTTCTTCGATCCGGCGATCTGGCCGACCTACGTGCCGGCGGATTACGACAAGCCCGGCAAGATCGAGTACAAGATGAGAGACATTTACAAGGATTACAAGTTCGTCGAGCCCTTCGATGCCGCCATTCCGTTCACGCTGACGGGTACGCCGGCGGAGAATCTGACCGGCGACGGCGCTACGAAGATCGCCGAATCGCAAATTCAGTACATCATCGGAGCGATCGACGAGGCCGGCTGGGACAAGGCCGTCGCGGACTACATGAAGATTGAAGGCGACATATTGACGGAAGTATGGACCAAGCAGTATCAGGAATTCAAGGGCATCCAATAGAACCTTTACACCATGAGACCGACAGGCGAATAACGAACCTTATTCGATGGAGGAATGGTCAAAAATGAAAAAAACATTGGCGGTGCTGCTCATGTTGTGCTTCATGTTCGAGGGAATGCCTTCCGCATACGCGGCTTCGGCCGCGATTCATAACGATACGCAGTGGGTGGATACCGACGGCAATCCGATCAAGGCCCAAGGCGGCGGCATGATTAAAGCCGGCGGCGTGTATCATTGGTTCGGACCGGATTTCGGGAGCGCGGGAGATTATCGTTTCTATGCCATCAACCACTATACCTCGACGGATCTGCGGTCGTGGACCAAGCAAAGCGGCGGACGGATTACGCCGGGCATGCCGAGTATTCCGTTCCAATCCGGCGATTGGGTGGGACGTCCGTACGTCATGTGGAACGCGGCGACGAGCAAATACGTGATGGTGCTGGAATGGGGCGGCCACGAGACGGGGGTGCGCAACCAATACGCCTTTCTGACGGCGACGGACCTGTCGGCCGGCAATGCCTGGACCTATCAGAGCGCCAGCTTGATCAAGAAGCTGCCGGACGCGTCGGGCACGCTCTACAGCCTGGGCGATCTGGGCGCCTATCAGGACGGAACGAGCGCTTATCTGATGTATACCTTCGATAAAGGACAAGCCAACGGGGGGCAGGCGATCCTGAAGCTGTCGAGCGATTTCCTGACGCCTCTTGCGCCGACGGCGGGGAATTACAGCGAATTTTCCGGCGGCACCTGGGATAACGGCGATGTTCGCGAAGCGGCCTCCGTCTTCAAGCGAGGCGGCAAGTACTACTACTTCACCTCCAATACCCGGGGCTGGAAGTCCAGCGACACGGCGTATCGGACCGCGGACAGCATGGCCGGGCCTTGGTCGGCGCGCAAGGCGGTGGCGACGTCTCCCGCTTCGTCCGATTCGTTCAACACGCAGCATGATTTCGTGCTGGAGGTACAGGGAACGCAGGGAACCGCGTACGTCTACTGCGGCGATCGCTGGAGCAATTATTCCGGCGGCGATATGAGCAAGGGCGTATACGCCTGGTACCCGCTCAGCTTCGCGGCCGACGGCTCGCCAACGATCAACGGTTATGCCAACTGGAACGTCGATGCGGCGCAAGGAACCTGGGCGGCGGCCGGCGGTCTGTTAAACCCGGGCTTCGAGTCGGATTGGAGCAATTGGACGTACGCGGGCAATATTAGCATCGCCACGGACCCGGCGGAAGTGCATGCCGGTTCCAAGGCGGCCAAGTCCTGGAGCAATAGCGCGTATACGACGCTGCTGGAGAACGCCTCCGCTTCCGGGCTGAGCGCGGGGACGTACACGGCCAAGGTATGGCATCGGAGCGGCAACAGCTTCGCATCCAAAAAGCTGCAGGTCTACGTGAACGGCGCTTTGAGCAAAGAGTTGAATTTGCCGACTACGACGACTTGGACGGAGTATAGTATCGGCGGTATCGGCGTACCGGAGGGAGCTTCGGTCAAGCTGGCTGTCTCGGCCAGCGGCAATGCAGGCGCCTGGGCGCAATACGATGATTTCTCATTGTTCAGAAATTAACCGCGCATCGGGATGCGGCGATGAACGCCGCGCATATATGCGAACGGCTAGGAGGCGATTCCATGACCTATAATTGCATCGCGCTCGATATCGACGGCACGCTGCTTAACCCCCGGGGGGAGCTGGCCCATGCTACCCGCGAAGCGCTGCATCAAGCCTCGGAGCACGGCTGCCTCGTGATCTTGGCTTCCGGCCGGCCGGTGGATCAGCTGCTTCCGGTCATGAAGGAGCTCGGCCTGAGCACGCCGATGGTCTGCGCCAACGGCGCTCAGAACTGGCTTGCGCCGGGGAAGCTCTTAAGCGAACGTAGTCTGGATGCGCCTTGGGTCCGCCGGCTGCGGATGGCGGCGGAGGAGCATGGCGTCCTGCACTGGGGCCATGCCAGGGAGGGAAGCTATTACAGCAACGCCGGGGTTCCGTTTCCGGAGCCGGAGGAAGCGGCTTGGTTCTCGTTCGCGGTCGAGTCCCGGGACCATGCGATCATGGCGCGCATCCGGCAGAGCGTGCAGGAATGGCAGGATCAGGTGGAGGTCAGCCGGGCTAATCCATACCAATGCGAGATCAACGCCAGAGGCGTGAGCAAAGCGTCGGGCGTCGCGGAGCTGGCCGGACAATGGGGCATTCCCATGGAGAAGGTCATTGCGGCGGGGGATGGCATGAATGACGCAGCGATGATTCAGGCTGTCGGTCTTGGAATTGCCATGGGCAATGCCGAGGACGAACTGAAGCGCCTGGCCAAGCTGATCGGACCGACCAACGAGGAAGACGGGGTAGCCTGGATTGTGCAGCGGTATTTACTGCAAGACCACCATAAGGAGGAGTTGGCGAGATGAACATTTCCACATCCATTCATATGTTCGACACGGAATACCCGATCGGAGAGGCGATTCGCAGATGCAAGGCGGCAGGCTTCGAGGCGCTGGATTTCAATTATACCGATTATGTGCCCCGCCTGCTCGGCATGTCCTGGACGGAGGAAGAACGTTGGGCGCAGGAGATCCGCGAGGCGGCAGAGACGCATGGCGCGGCGTTCACGCAAACGCACGGGCCTATTCACGGCGCAGCCTTCGACAGCATGCAGCTGGGGCTTGATCTCGATTCCTATCTGGCTTATTCGGAGCGGGCGCTGCGTACGGCCGCGATATTGGGTGCGCCATGGGTCGTCCTGCATCCCGGCAATAGGACGCTTGTTGGCGCGGAGTCGTATACGAAGCAATTGGAATTTAACCGCAGCGTTTACTTGCGTCTGTTGCCTGTCATGGAAGAGACGGGCGTCGGCGTGGCGCTCGAAAACATGTTCGACCGTCCAAGAGGCGGCGGCCGGCCGCTGCGCAGCTATTGCGCCGCGCCCGAGGAATTGGCCGAGCTGGTCGGCAGTCTGAATCATCCGCTGTTCGGCGCCTGCTGGGATACGGGGCATGCGCATATGCAAGGCTTGCGCCAAGGCGATTCGATTCGCGTGCTGGGCGCACTGCTGAAAACAATCCATGTGCAGGACAATCATGGATTGACCGACGCGCATCTGCTTCCGCACCAAGGCACGGTTCAGTGGGACGATGTAATGGCGGGGCTGGCCGATGCCGGCTACCAAGGCGATTTCACTTACGAAATACATGGCTTCTTCCGTCCCGTGCCGCTGGCGCTGATGGACGAGGCCTTGAAGTTCGCGGTATCGACGGGCAAGCAGCTGACCGGCGCATTCCCGCGCGAGTCGGCGGAGGACGGGCTGCTGATCGGATAGAGAGAACGGCCGGCGGATCGAGGGCAGCATCGCGGCCGCACCTCGATACGCTATGGCATGAGACGCCGAAAGGCAGCGGCATCACGGCATAATCGTCAGCTTCGAAAGCCTATGATCGCCAATCGCGGCGGCGGTCATAGGCTTTCATCGTTATATAGGATCCCGCGTCCAGCCATGAGCGCCGAATTATTGTGGTAAAAACATCCAATGCAAAAAAGACCAAAACAAACCGGCCCGCATTCGCGTCTAACCATTATCTCGGTTGGAAAGGGTGTCCAAGGAATGCAACAAAGCACAATTAAATACGCAACGGTCGCCTTGCTGGCCCTGACGATCGCGACGGTCCAAGCCAAGAACGCGCACGCGGCGAGCGAACAGCCGCCTACGATGCTGCTGGACGGTCGCCCGCTGGCATTTTCCGCGCCGCCCGTCGTCGAGAACGGCGTCAGCTACGTGCCTTTGCGTCCGGTCTTCGAAGCGGAAGGGGCTCAAGTAAAATGGGACGAGCGCACGCAATCGGTTACGGCGATGAAGGACGGCGCGGTCATCACGTATCGGATGGGCGAAAGCGTCGCTTATAAAAACCAGGAGAAGCTGACGCTTCCGGTGCCGGGGAAATTGATCGACGGGTTCTCCATGGTACCGCTGCGGTTCGTAAGCGAGATGCTGGGCAATGTCGTCCAATGGCATGCATACGCCCGCTCGATCAGCATATCGTCCGCCCATACGTTCGGGACGGAGATTACATACGGCGTTAACCTGAGAACCGAACCGAGCTCCGACGTGGATGCATCCCTCGTCCGGATGCTCGCGAAAGGCGAGCGGATCCACGTGATCCGCGCCGTCGACGCGAATTGGCTCGAGGTGCAGACGGAGGACGGGAAGATCGGGTTTATGTCGGCGAAGCCCAAGTATTCGAATTATACGAGCCCGGACTTGGCCATGAAGCAAGCGGATGCGCTGATCGCGTTCGGCTCGTCGTTTATCGGCACGCATTACGAATTCGGCGCGGATTCCGATCAGACCGATGCCTTCGATTGTTCGTCGTTCGTCAAGCGCGTATTCGGCGAAGTGCTCGGGATCGATCTTCCCCGCGTCTCTTACGATCAAGCGAAGGAAGGCCGGGAAGTCAAGCTCGAAGACCTGCGCAAAGGGGATTTGCTGTTCTTCGGCGCGCGCGGTCTCGATATCGGACACGTCGGCATTTATGCCGGAGACGGCAAAATCCTGCACACGTATTCGGACAAGCTCGGGGTCCATATCGAAGCTTTCGACGGGCAGTGGAAGGATAGATTCGTGACGGCCAGACGGGTATTCTGAGCTCGGCGGTCCTATTAAGCCCTATCCGGCGGGAATGTCGAATCGGAAGAAAAGAAGCGATAAAATAGTCAGCAAAACAAACCCTCATTCTCGCTCGGCTGCAGCGGCAATGAGGGTTCGTTTTTTGCGGGCATGTTGGTGCGCGATGAAGCTTCGACTAACGTTCTCCGGCCATATAGTCGCGGAGGACCGAGGTGATCAGTCGATGATCCTGATCCCCCGGTAAGCCCGAGACGGCAATCGCCCCGATAACGCCGGCGCCGCGCACGCGGATCGGGAACGCGCCGTTATAGGGGGCATATCGGGCGGGGTCGAGAAAATAACGCTCGGCGATCGTGCGGCCCGAGGCGCTTAGTTCGACTTCCAGATAATACGAGCTGCGACCGAAGCGTTCGACGATGCGGGTTTTCCGGGCGGCCCAATCGTCATTGTCGGCCGAAGTGCCGGAGCAGGCATAATGAAACAGCTGCTGCCGGCCTCGGTTGATATCGATCGTGACCGCCTTGCCGTCCGCTTGGACCCGCTCGATGATCGCCATCCCGATTTGCAGCGCGGTTTCATTGGAGAAGGAGGCGAATTGCAGCTCCTCTTCCTCCCGCAGCAATTCCGCCAACAATCGTTCTTCCTTCGTCATGCGCTGAACCTCCGTCATAAGGGAATGCGAAGCTCCGATGCGATGCCGGAGATGTATTCCGCGGCCTGCCGGTACGCTTCGTTGGTCGAGAGATGCTCGATGATGAGCGTCGTATCGGGATGAAGCTTGTTCAGCTCCGTGAGAAAGGCGCGGTAATCCAGATTGCCCAGTCCGGGCCGAACCTCGTCCAGATGCACGGTCAAGCTGCCCCGCAGCAGAATATCCTTGGCGTGGCAATTGCGAATATACGGCCCGAGTTTGGCGAAAAAATCGCGAATCAGATCGCCGTTGCGATAGTACGTCCGGGGGCTGCTGATAATATTCACCGGATCGAAATGCACGCCGAAGCCTTTGCGGTCGATCGCCCGTACGAGCGACAGGTAGGAATCCGCGGAATCCGGGAACACCCAAGGCATCATCTCCAGCGCGAATACGGTACGCTCGGGCTTGACGGCGTCAATGATCTCGCGGGTCGTCTCGACGATCAGGGCGAACGTGTCGTCGCTGAAATTGTCGGGATCGGGACCGTCCCATTGTTCGCCGCGGGAACCGGCGATATTGACGCAGCACTGCGCGCCGATCCGCTCGGCCAGCTCCAGCCGTTTGACGCAGTAGGCGACCGCCTTCCGCCTGGTGTCCTCGTCCCGGCTGATCGGGTTGCTCCAGGCGCCGACCTCGGAGATGAGAATATCGTGGCGCCGCGCCATGGCCAGATAATCGTCGAGCTCGCCGATGTCCGCGTCTCCGTCAATCGGGCAAGTCGTCGCGCGAAAGCCAGCTTCCGCGAGGGCTTTCGCCCAGTTTTCCGGGTCTTTCCGTTCGAGAAATACTTGTCCGCCAAGACGCACCTGAATCCCATCCTTCGCAATAGGGTTGCCGTACCGAAAATGAGTGCTTCGGGTTAAGCATATCATAAACGCGCGTTTATTCAAGAGTCCGAATCACTGAAATAGTCGCATGCCCGCATAAAAGATTGACAACATTTCATGGCCATGTGTATGATAAATTCGTAAACACGCGTTTATGAAAGAGGATGGGTACCATGAAAAAATCAGAGATCAACAGCACGGAGATCGCCAGGCTTGCCGGGGTATCCAGAAGCACGGTAAGCAGGGTAATCAACAATTATACCAACGTTCCTGCCGAAACGCGTGAAAAGGTTATGAAGGTGATCGAAGCGCATAACTATTTTCCTAATGTATCCGCTCAGGTTCTTGCGGGGAAGCGCGCCCGTACGATCGGCCTCTTTCTCTTCGGGCAGGGGAGAGTATCCGCAGACGTGCTGACGAATATGCTGATCGTCAGCGTGATCGAACATGCTTCCGAACACGGATATTACGTCCTGACGCACATCATCCGCGATGCCAAGGATACGGAAGTGGTCAAAAGCGTCATGGAAATCTTCTATCAGCGGCGGATCGACGGCGGCATCTTCATCGGCGCGGCGAATCGCGAGCCGTTCATCGAGGAATTGATCGCCGAAGGCTTCGTGGTCGGCGTCGTGGACCAGGAGCTTCCGGAGCAGCCCGAGCCCAACCGGATCGTTTCCAATTTCAACAATGATTCGGGCATGAAGCAGGCCGTGGCGTATCTGGCAGGGCTTGGCCATACCGGTATCGGAGTCATCAACGGCGATATGAACCGCCTGTCCGGAAAGACCAAATACGAAGGCTTCATGACGGCAATGCGCATGTGCGGCTTGCAGGTGAATCCGGATTGGGTGCTGGACGGCGATTTTCACGAGACGAGCGGTTACAATGCCGTTCAAACCCTCCTTCGCAGCGGGGTTAACCTGCCTACGGCGATCGTAGCGGCGAACGACAGCGTCGCGTTCGGCGCCATTCGGGCGCTCAAAGAACATGGGCTGCGCGTGCCGGAGGACCTATCGGTCATCGGATTCGACGATCATGCGATGAGCGAGAAGCATCACCCGGCCCTGACGACGATCCGCGTCGATCTTGGCGACATGTTGAAACGCATGACCGCCTTGCTGATCTCGACCATCGAACAGAAGACGTTGACGGTCAAGGAAATCACGCTGGATTGCAGTCTGGTCGTGAGGGACTCCTGCCGAAGAATCTGATTCTTCGCGCAGGAAATCAAGGAACAACCGAAGGGATGGGGAAGTTGGAATGAATATATTTATAACGGGCGCCAATCGCGGATTGGGCTTCGAAATCGCCGCCGAAGCGCTCGAGCGCGGGCATGCCGTCATCGCGGGCGTGCGCAATCCCTATGCGAAGGACGAGCGGTTGGCCGCGCTCGCGAGCAAATACGACAAGCGGATAGCGCTCGCCGCTCTGGACGTGACGGACGAAGCGGGAATCGCGGAACTCGCCGCTCGGCTGGGGCGCGAAGGAAAGACGCTCGGCGCGATCGTGAACAACGCGGCCATACTCGCGGCCCGCAACACCCCGATCGAAGCGCTTGACATGGACGACGTCATCCGTTCGTTCGATATCAATCTATTCGGACCGATGCGGGTGGCGAAGCATTTCCTGCCGCTGCTTACGGAGCCGGCTGCCGCGCTGATCAATATTTCCTCGGAAGCGGGCAGCATCACGCACGCTTATCCGGGCGACTATCCCTACGCGATCACGAAGACGGCGCTGAATATGTTCTCCCGGCAGCTCCTCGCTTACGTCAAGGAGCGCGGCATTCAGGTGCTCAGCGTTCATCCCGGCTGGATGAAGACGGATATGGGCGGAGAGAACGCGCCGACCGATCCGCGAGCGAGCGCGAAGGGCATCCTCGACTTGATCGAGCGTAAAGCGATTCCAGAAACGAAGTTCAATTTCGTCGATTACCGGGGTCAAGAAATGCCGATCTAATGCTGCGGCTATAACTCGCGAATCCGGATATTCCGCCATCGGCAAGCCGCATTCGCCGCCCAGCGCGCTTCGCCCATGCCGGGATCGTTATCATGGATTTCGAAGGCGATATGTCCTTTGGGGCCGAGCAAATCCCGGACCGCCGCGGGGTTATACAAGGGATGCCTGAGGGCAGCCGTGTCGATCTCGGAAATTTTCCCGTCGTTGATATGGACGGTGATTCGCGGAGAAGCGCCTTCGACGCGAATCCGGAAGGCGTTCCAATCGTCCCACTTCCATAGCGAGAGGAATTGCTCGCCGGTTGCCGCGTCGTCAAGAAGCGCGGGCTTGTCGGGGGTCATCGGCTCGATGGCGGTCGAAGGATCCTCCAATCTCAGCCCTACGGGACGGCCGTGCTCGTCGTACGCGGCGTCGAGGGTGAAATTGATGCCGTGGAAGCCTCCGATTCCGTTGCCGTATATCCCGCCGATATTGCCCGAACGGCGGTGATCCAGCAAAATCTGGAAGCCTTGGGAGCCGAGCGAGGAGGAGCGCACGAGGACCCCGGTATCCGCCGGCCAGTCCGGACGAGCCTCGAAGAGCAGCTCGAAATCGCCGTATACCCCGTCGCTGAGGAGATAACCGCCGTAACCGCAGCCGGGCGGATCCTGCCGTCCCGTGATGGCGCCATGCTCAACCGTCCATTTGCCCGTCGTCCGCATGGCGCGCCGGTAATGCTCGTCGTCCGGGTCCGGTACGGGTTCGCCCGGGGCGCGGGAAACGGGCAGGCGAGGGACGGAATGCCAGCCCGCGAGCGAATGTCCGTCAAAGATGGGGATGAAATCGGCCTTGTCGTTGTTCATGCCTATTGCCTCCTCAGGTACGGCGTGATGCTGGGAGCCGGGTCGGCGTGCGGCGCAAAAGCCGTTTGCGGGAAGACGCGAGGAGAGCGCCGGCCCCAGCTCAGCCGAGAAGCGGTTGCCGTTTTTTGTATTATAGCATAAACACGCGTTCACACAATGATGTTTTTGGTGGCTCATAAACTATTTTTGGAAAAGCTTAGAAATAAACGATTGACAGCGTTTTTGCAAGTTGTGTATTATGAGTCCGTAGACACGCGTTTACGAACACGAGGCATAAACGCTGCCGAACGCGACAGTCATTGCCGGGCAAACGCGATGCAACAATCTGTTTTACCGCCATTTATTTGCGTTTAGACATGGAAATTCGCATGATTGCGGTCCGGCAATCGGGGGATGCGTGCGGAAACGATGACGCTCTTTTTTTAACATCTTCATAAACGCGTGTTCAGGGTATTTTTCGTTTTTTTCGGCCAATTTAAACGCGTGTTCACACGGTTTGACGCGTATTTCCGAGAGGGGTGATGCCGCATGTAGTCGGCGGCGAATGCTTTGTGCAGAGTACGGATCAGTTCAGTTTTCGAACCCGTCTTGCGGGACCGGTTATCGGTTCTACCGCGGGCGAGAGTAAGCTGTAACAACGTAGCAACGATCATAAGGAGGAGTTGTGCGTGAAGAAGATAAAATCCGGTAGAGTTCTGCCGCATGTTATGGCGGGCTTGCTTATGGTTTTTGTCCTTTCAGCTTGTGAAACCGCTTCCACCGGATCCGATGATGGCAACGCCAAGGAAAATGCCGTTAATACGGGCAATGCCTCGGAGCCGACGGATGCCGACGGAAAGTATCAAGAACCGATCACGATGTCATGGGCCGTTCAAACCGCGGCAGCCTCCAAGCTCCTTGACAAAGACACCTGGGAAGATAATCGCTGGAGCCGTTTGATTAAAGATAAGCTCAATATCGATCTCAAGGTGGCCTTCTCTGCCGACAGCAGCACCGACGCCTACAAGAATAAGCTGAATGCCATCATTGCCTCGGGCGATCTGCCGGACGTATTCAAAACGCAGGACGCGAACGTATTCCTGCAGCTGGCGCAGAACGGCCAACTGGCCGATCTCACCGACGTCTTCGACAAATACGCGTCCGATTCGCTCAAGGCCTACAAGGAAAGATTCGCCGATTCGTTCGCGGGCGCAACGGTAGACGGCAAGCTTTACGCCATCCCGCGCATGAACGACAACTTTCACGAGGCGCCGTTCCTGTGGATACGCGAGGATTGGCTGAAAAATACCGGTTCCCAGCCGCCCAAGACCGTCGAAGAGATGGTCGCGCTCGCGGAGAAGTTCGCGACCGGCGATCCGGACGGCAACGGCATCGACGGCGACACGTACGGCCTTGCCCTGAACAAGGATCTCATCCGGCAAAATCACGGCAGCATCCTCGGCTTGGTCTCCGCGTTCGGCGTTCCGGGCCGCGACGAGAGCATGTTCTACCGCGACGGGAACGGCAAGATGACGTTTGCTTGGATCCAGCCGGACATGAAAGAAGCGCTAGCGGTGCTGGCCGATATGTATAAAAAAGGCTTGATCAACAAGGAATTTACGTCCAAGAACGAATCGGCGCTCGTCGAGGACATCACGAGCGGCAAGATCGGGATGGCGTACGGCAGCAACTGGGGCACGTGGTATCCGTACAACAACGTGTACAAGAAGGATGGCGTTATCGTCCGTCCGTA
This sequence comes from Paenibacillus sp. J22P277, assembly GCF_059383675.1. Classification (NCBI taxonomy): domain Bacteria; kingdom Bacillati; phylum Bacillota; class Bacilli; order Caryophanales; family Paenibacillaceae; genus Paenibacillus; species Paenibacillus sp. J22P277. Next base: position 801,185 of record NZ_JBXENS010000001.1, on the reverse strand, counting down.
CGCCATTCCCACGGAAGCTGGCCATGATTACAAGATCGGCATCGAGAGCAACGCGGTCGGTCAGATGACGATGGTCAGCGCGGAGTACAAACATCCCGAAGCCGCCATCAAGATCCTCGATTTGTACGATCAGACCGTCAATTATTCGACGAAGGAAGACTATCTCAAATACTGGGCGGATGAGCAATACAGACTTTCGCCGCTCTTTATCGACCAGCCGGGCGAAGTATACGCGGCCGATCTCCTGAAGGCCTTCGACAAAGGCTCTTCCGACGGTCTCGCTCCCGCCGCGAAGCCCTTGTACGATTATATCGCCGGCTTCGAGGACGGATCGCTTGCGAAGGACGACAATGCATTCGGCACCTGGGGGCAAATGTCCAAATCGGGATCGCTGCCGATCGTGCTGAACAAGTACATGCCGGATAACGCGATCGTCCAGAGCATCCTGGGCATTCAACGACCCGAAACCTGGCTGACGAACGTAGCTTCGCTGGATACGCTCACGATCACGGCCTTCACCGACATCATAACCGGCGCCAAGCCCGTCGATTATTTCGACAGCTTCGTGCAGCAATGGCTGAAAGCGGGCGGTCAGCAGACGCTCGACGAACTCGATACCATGTATCCGGCGAAATAACGCCTAAACATGGCCCGCGGCAGGAGCGTCCGCCGCGGGCTGCCGGAAGCGGCGGGATTGTCCAATTCGGTTAGAGGCGGTGGAGAACCGGTGTTTGCGAGTCTGAAACGAAAAGATAAGCTGGCTAGAGAGCTTCCTTTGTATTTCATGCTGCTTCCCGCGGTGGTTCTGGTGGCTATTTACAGCTATGGTTCCATGGCGGGCGTCGTAATCGCGTTCCAGAAGTTCATTCCGGCCAAAGGGCTGTTCGGGCATCAGCAGTGGGTCGGGTTCAAAAATTTCGCGACGTTGTTTTCCATGCCGAACATCGGCACGGTGATTCGGAATACGGTCGTCATCGCTTTGAGCAAGATGGTCGCGGGCGTCATTGTTCCGGTCGCGTTCGCGCTGCTGCTCAACGAGGTCAGAAGTCTGCTGACGAAGCGCATTTTTCAGACAGTGGTCTATTTGCCGCATTTCTTGTCTTGGGTCATCTTATCCGGCATTCTGATCAATCTGTTGTCGCCGAGCGAAGGGTTCGTCAATATCCTGCTCGCCAAGCTGGGGATCGAACCGATCTTCTTCCTTGGCAATCCGGACGCGTTCCCGGCCACGATGGTCGCGAGCGATATTTGGAAGAGCTTCGGGTTCGGATCGGTCATCTATCTGGCGGCCTTGACGGGGATCGACCCGGCGCTGTACGAAGCGGCGGTGATCGACGGCGCCAACCGCTGGCGCCAGACATGGCACATCACGCTGCCGGGCATCTCGTCCATCGTCGTGCTGATGAGCGTGCTCGGACTGGCCAATATTTTGAACGGCGGTTTCGACCAGATCTATAACATGTACAGCCCCGTGGTGTATTCCAGCGGCGACATCTTGGATACCTTCGTGTTCCGGCTGGGCATCGAGCAGGCGCAATACTCGCTTTCCACGGCCGCCGGCCTGTTCAAATCAGGGGTATCGATGATATTTATCGTGGCGTCGTATTACTTGGCCGACAAGTTTACCGGATATAAAGTCTTCTAGCGGAGGACGGGACAATGAGAATAAAGGCTTCCATGCCACGTAAGATCTTTCTTGTGTGCAATATGGCTTTCCTGCTGATCGTTGCCTTACTATGCCTGGCGCCGTTCATTAATTTGCTGGCGGTATCGTTCTCCGACAAAACCGCGGTGGCCGCGGGGGAGGTTACTTTTTTTCCGGTCGGCTTTACGACGATCTCTTATCAATTCATCACGAATACGTCGAAGTTTTTCATGTCGCTCGTGGTCTCGCTCCATCGAACGGCGATCGGCGTGCCGATCAATCTGCTGCTCATCATCCTGACGGCGTATCCGCTGTCCAAATCGAGATCGGATTTCCGGGCCCGCAGCCTGTTCTCCTGGTTCTTCGTCGTGACCATCCTGTTCAACGCCGGCTTGATTCCGACGTATATGGTGGTGAAATCCACCGGGTTGATCGATTCCGTCTGGTCGCTCGTATTGCCCGGCGCGCTTCCCGTGTTCAGCATGCTGGTCGTCATGAACTATATGCGCAGCCTGCCGAAGGAGCTGCTGGAGGCGGCGCACATGGACGGCGCGGGTCATCTGCAGACGCTGGTCCGGGTCGTGCTGCCGGTCTCGGCGCCGACGATCGCGACCGTCACGCTGTTCGCGTTCGTCGACCATTGGAACAGCTGGTTCGACGGGATGATTTACATGAACCAGATCCAGCATTATCCGCTGCAGACGTATTTGCAGACCGTTGTCGTGAATCCGGAGGAATTCATTCGCAACAACACCGACCTCAGCGGCAATTTGTCCAAATATTTGTCCATGGTCAGCGCACGCACGACGGGCGCGGCGCAAATGTTTTTGGCCATGATTCCGATTCTGTGCATCTATCCGTTCCTGCAGAAGTATTTCACGACCGGACTCGTCATGGGCAGCGTCAAGGAATGATACGGGGAGGAGCCATAACGTGAACATATTCATTACCGGAGGCACCGGCTTTATCGGGTCGTACGTCGTCAAGGAGCTGCTGTCGCATGGCCATTCGCTCACGCTCCTTGCCAGGAACGCCAATAAGGTCCCGGGTTTTGCGGGCCGCGAGCGCATCCGTTTCGTGACCGGAACGATGGCCGATTCGGATGCGATCGCGGCAGGGCTCGAGGGACAGGACGCATGCGTCCACGTCGCGCTTTCGTGGCTCGACGGGACGGCGGTCGAGAACGCCGTCAACGAAACGCTCCCCTCGATCCGCCTGTTCCAGGCGGCGGCGGAAGCGGGAGTCCGCAAGATCGTGTATACATCGTCCATCGCGAGCTTCGGCTCGGCGCCGAATGACGATCGGGGCTATATCAAGCCGTCGTCGTACTATGGCGCCACCAAGGCGGCAACGGAAGCTTATCTTATGGCCATCGCCCAGCAATTTCGCCTGCAGGCGAATATCGTGCGGCCGGGCTATACGTTCGGCAATCCCTGCGTTGAGGGCGGTCCGCTCTATCCCGACCTGAAGCTTGTCCGTATGGTACGGAGCGCCCTGGCCAACGAACCGATGTCCTTCGTCAAGCATGACGGCACGCAATTCATCTGGGCGGGCGATCTTGCGAAGGTATACGCGGCACTGCTTCATTCCGACGAGCTGAACCGCGGCTATTATACCGCCGTCAGCACCGAGTTTCGTACTTGGGCCGAGATCGCGCAAATGGCGGTCGACCTCATGGGCTCCGAGAGCCGGATACTGCTCGAGGACAAAGGCCGTCCCGATCCCGGGGCCATGCCCATCGACGTCTCGCAGATCAAACAAACGTTCGGATTCGCCTTCAAGGCAGACGCGTACATGAAGGCGCATCTTCAACATTTGGGCACACTGGAGAAGTAAGGAAATTTATTCTATACGAACGAGACAAGGAAGGTGCTTATATGGAAAACAATATCAGCTTCGACGGGTTTATTCAGATCGCGCTCGTCGTGAAAGACATCCAAAAGACGGCCGAGACATGGGCCGAATTTTTCAATATCCCCGTGCCCGAGATTCAAAATCATGCGCCGGCAAATAACCCGGAATTGACTTATCGCGGACAACCCGCGTATTACGGGCTCAAGTTCGCCGTTATCAAGGCCGGCAATTTCGTCATTGAACTGCACGAACCGGACGAGCACGACAGCACGTTCCGCGAGTTTCTGGACAAGCACGGCAACGGCGTGCATCATCTGGGTTTCCAAGTCGGGGACAAGCGCGATGCGGTCATCGGCGAGCTGGAAGAGATGGGCTATGCGATGCGCACGATCGGCTTCTACCCGGGCAGCAGCTGGACGATCGTTGACAGCGAGGACGATTTGGGCGTTAATTTGAATATCAAGCCGCGGGCTTAACCCGCGGTCATCCAAGAATAGCGGCGAGAGAATCGAAACTTAAGGAGACTAGACGATGAATACACTATCGGAACCACGCAAAGAAACAGGCAGGAACGTGATCAGCATCCTGGAAACGATCGACGTGCGCAGCGGCGAGCGCAATGTCTTGAAGGTATTCGATTACTTGATCGAGGCGCCGAATTGGACCGGCGACGGCCGGCGTCTCGTCTATAACAGCCTGGGGTACCTGTACGCGTACGACATCGCGACGGGGGAAAGCACGGTCATCGAATCGGGCTACGCCGTGCAATGCAACAACGACCATGTGCTGTCGCCCGACAACGCGCGGGTCGCGGTCAGCCATCATACCTACGAGGACGGACAGTCCCGCATTTATACGTTCCCGCTGGCGGGCGGCGAACCGCTGCTCGTCACGCCGATGGCTCCGAGCTACCTGCACGGCTGGTCGCCGGACGGAAGCACGCTGGCGTATTGCGCGGAGCGCAACGGGGAGTACGATATCTATACGATTCCCGTCGATGGCGGCATCGAAACGCAGCTGACGAACGTGCCCGGGCTTAATGACGGTCCCGAATATTCGCCGGACGGCAAACACATCTGGTTCAATTCGGTGCGTTCCGGCTTGATGCAGGTGTGGCGCATGAACGCCGACGGCAGCGAACAAGTCCAAATGACGTTCGACGAGAGCAACAGCTGGTTCCCGCACGTATCCCCGGACGGACAATCGATCGCCTACATTACGTATGGCAAGGACGATGTCGCTCCCGGAGACCATCCCGCGAACAAGCAGGTCGAAATTCGCTTCATGTCGAGCGCCGGCGGCGAGTTCCGCACGCTCGTCGAGCTGTTCGGCGGACAGGGCACCTTGAACGTCAATTCCTGGTCGCCCGACAGCGGCCGACTGGCTTTCGTCAGCTACAGGGTGAAAGAATAGAGAATGGCCGGACAGTACGGTCGGCACGAGGGAGTCGAGAGTGAGTTTGCGCGGTCAGCCTATTAATGAAGCAATGACTTGCGGCTGGTCACGAGATCGTATTGCGGGACGTAACCCCGTAAACGGGGAGATTCCTAATAAATCATTACGCAAATTCGAGGAGGTACGCGCATGGAAAACACGATCCTTCAAACAACCTTGGTTTGCCAGATCGCGATGATCGTTCGGGACGTGGAGAAAGCTACCGCACGCTTCGCCGAGCTGCTCGGCGTTCCCGCCCCGGCCGTCATCATGGCGAACGAAGACGGCAGCGATACGGTGACGTACATGGGACAGCCGACGAAAGGCAGAGTCAGATTGTCCTTCTTTCATATGGAGAATCTCGTCGTCGAATTCATCGAGCCTACGGAAGACCCGACCACCTGGAAGGAATTTCTCGACACCAAAGGTCCCGGCGTGCATCACATCGCCTTCAAGGCGAAGAACCGCATGCTCGAAACGGCCGCGAAGCTGGAGGCCTTCGGATATCCCCTCATTCAGAACGGCGATAAATACGCCTATGTGGAAAGCACGGGCGATCTGGGCGTCATTCTTGAACTCCTCGACGTGGATTAACCCAACGAACGGCAAAGGGCCGGGAAGCACCTGCTATCAGGTGTTCCCGGCCCTTGTTGTTTTGGTTTGCGTCAAGTTTTCGCGGCTTAAGCGAAAACTTCCAGTTCGAATAGCGAGTAACCGTATTGCGTATTGCGCTGCGTGCCGGTCACTTTCACGTAACGGGCTTCGGTCGGCGCGATGAAGATATTGTCGATGCCGCCGTCGCCGGTCGCCGTGGCGTAGACCTTCGTCCACGTCTCGCCGTCCGTCGACACCTCGATCGCATATTCCTTAGCGGAGGCATTTTCCCAGTTCAGCAGCACGCGGCTTACCGTGGAGACCGAGCCAAGGTCGACGCTGATCCATTGCGGATCGGTGAACGCCGATTCCCAGCGTGTGCTCTTGTCGCCGTCCACGGCGCGGTCGCCCCCCTGCAGCGGATTCTCGGACGTGGCCGTCGGCTTGTTCAGCGCCAGGTTCGTCGACGGCAATACCGGCTGCACGACGATGTCGCCCTTATAGCCGACTGCCTGCACCGTCACTTGATACGGCTTGGCCTCGGTGAACAAAGCCGCGTTCAGCGTTAGCTTGCCTGCGGTTACCGCGTACTGGTCGGCGCGAATCGCAGCGCCGTTCAGCTCGACCGCGTTGATCGCGCCGCGCCACGCTTGGTCGTCCGCGAACGTCAGCTCGATCGGCTTGCCGAGGACGTTATCCGCGTCGTCCGCCTGCAGCGCCGGTCCGGCGAGCGGCGCTTTGTCGCCCGCGTACACCTCGAGCTCCCAGAGGGAGAAGCCGTAAGGCGTGCCGCGCGTGATGCCGTTCATTTTGACGTAACGGGCGCTGACGGGATCGAACGAGAGGTCGTCGATGCCGCCGTTGCCGTTCTCGGTCGCGTACACCGTCGTCCACGTCTCGCCGTCGAGGGAAACGTCGATCGTGTACGCTTTGCCGTACGCGTTCTCCCAGTTCAGGACGACGCGGTTGATCGTCTTGGCGGCGCCGAGGTCGACGCTCATCCATTGATTGTCCGCGAAGGCCGACTCCCAACGGCGGTCGAATCTGCCGTCGACCGCGTCGGCGCTCGAACGGTGGTAGTCCGGCGAAGAGGCCGTCGGCCGGTTAAATGCCAGGTTGAGCGGGTTCGGATTCGTCTGATCCGGGTTGTGTCCCGGGTCTTGTCCCGGATTCTGCCCCGGATTCTGGTTCGGGTCGTTTTTGGCCGCGACCGTTTGCTGCACGACCGCGTCCGCGTAATCCTTCGCTTCGACCGTGATCGCATACGCGCCGGCTTTGGCGAACAAGCCCGCGTTCAGCGCGAGTTTGCCTTCGGTTACCGCGTACTGGCCCGCGCCGATCGCGATGCCGTCGAGCTTGACGGCGTTGATCGCGTCTCTCCATGCCGCGTCGTCGTCGAACGTGACGACGATCGGCTGGCCGACGACCGCGTCCGTCGTATCGGCGTTCAGCTCCGGCGCGCTCGGCAAGCCGTCGGCGTCGCCGTACACTTCCAATTCATAGAGCGAGAAGCCGTAGTTCGTCGTGCGTTCCGTGCCGTTCACTTTCACGTAGCGCGCGCTGACCGGCAGGAAACCGATATCGATCGTGCCGGGTTTGCCGTTCGTCGTGGCATAGACGGTTTTCCATGCTTTGCCGTCGGCGGACACGTCGACCGTGTAGCTCTTGCCGGCGGCGTTCTCCCAGTTCAGCAGCACGCGGCTGATGACGTTCTCCGCACCCAGGTCGACCGCGATGAATTGCGGGTCGCTGAAGTCGGATTCCCAGCGGGTGTTCTTGTTGCCGTCTACCGCGTATTTGCCCGGCTGCTTCGCGCCGTCCGACGTCGTCGCCGGCTTGCGGAGAGCGAGGTTGACGTTCGAGCCCGTGACGATCGTTTGCTTGACGGCGGTATTCGCGAAGCCTTTCGATTCGACCGTGATGTCGTAGCTGCCGGCTTTCGGGAACAGCGAGCCGTCGAGCGCGATGCGGCCCGGCGATACTTGAACCTTGCCGGCTTCCGCCGGCGTGCCGTTAACGTTCACGGCCGTGATCGCCGTCCGCCAATCCGCGACATCGTCGAAGCCGATGACGATCGGCTGTCCGGCGCGGTTCATGGTGGCGTCCGCGGTCAATTCCGGCGCGTCAAGCGCGCCGGCCGGCGTGCCGTACACCTCGAGCTCCCAGAGGGAGTAGCCGTAGTTCGTCGTCCGCGATGTGCCGTTTACCTTGACGTAACGGGCGTTCTCGGCCGCGAACGTAATGTCGTCGATACCTTCGTGGCCGCGCGTCGTGCTATAGACGGTCTTCCATTTATTGCCGTCCGTGGACACTTGAACCGTGTAATCCTTACCCGCGGCGTTTTCCCAATTCAGGCGGACGCGGCTGACTTTATACTCGGACTTCAGGTTGACCGTGATGAACTGCGGGTCGCTGAACGCGGACTCCCAGCGCGTGTCGGCTTTGCCGTCGACCGCGAAGGCGCCGGCCTTGTTCGCGTTGCCGGACGTCGCCGCCGGCTTGTTCAGTGCTAGGTTCGCGGTGCTGTTCGTCGTGACGATCTGCTTGATCGTCGCGTCCGGATAACCGGCCGCTTGCACGGTAATGTCGTAGCCGGCTTCGATCGGGAACGCGGACGCGTCAAGCGCGATTTTGCCCGCTTGCACGCGATAGTTCGAAGCGTCGACGCTTACGCCGTTCACCTTCACGGCGCCGATGGCTTGCCGCCATGCCGCGTTGTCGGCGAACGTCAATTCGACCGGCTGGCCGACGATGTTTTGCGTCGTATCGGCCGTCAGGCGAGGCGGGATCGCTTGATCCAGATCCGTCGCTTTCGTCGGATCGACCTTGACCAGCGACTTGGCGCCTACAGTGGCGGAGCCGGTCACGCCGGCGGCGTTATGGAACGTCACGGCGATCGGCGCGTTCGTCGGATTCCAGATCATCGCCGTGTAAGCCGCGCCTTTCTTGTAGACCGTGGCGCCGGACCAGCCGGTTGCCCAGATGTCCGTCGTGCGCTGGCCGAGCGTCGCCATGTTGTGCACGAACCAGTACGTGTCGAAAATCTCGTTCTTCTGCGTGCCTTCGACGGTGAATTTGTCCAGCACCGCCTGCGGGTCGCTCAGCGACTCGATCGGCCAGACGATGTGCTGCCACGCGTCCTCCGGACCTTCGTTGTCCGCGACCATGCCGTCGTACAGGCCGGCGGCTTTCTGCGGATCGAAGCCGTAGCTCGTCAAATATTCGCCGGTCGGCAGCCAGTGGATGCCGTAAACGTTGACCGGATCGCCGCTGAAGAACGTGCCGAAGTTATACGCGCTGCCGTAAACTTGGCCTGTCGACTTGTGGTCGAACGCCGGCAGCCAGTTGTCGCCGTCGTAGTTGAACCAGTACTGCTCGACGGCCTTCAGCTCGGTCGTGAAGCCGTAGATGGCGATGTCGCGGTAATCATTGTTGCCGGACAGCAGCCCCCACATGTACTCGCCGACCCAGCCGAACAGCGATTCGCCCGCGGCTTCCTGGTTGTTGCCGTTGTTGTTGTCCCCGTATCCGCCGGCCCACGAATGGCCTTCGTACGGATCGAAGTTGCGCAGGAACGGATACTGCGGGTCGTTCTTCGACGGGTTGGCGTAATCCCGCACGAGCTGCTCGACCATGCCGCCGTAGTTGTCCTTGAAGTCCTGGTCGTAGGTCGCCAGGATCGCGGAAGCGAACACGTAGTAGCCGTACGTGAAGTGGTGGTCCGTCAGGCCGGTGTTGGCGCCGAACTCGCTCGATTTGTAGTACATCGTGCCCCACGTCGGGTCATAATACATGAAATAGTCCGGTTCGCCCTTCGTGTACGTGTACCAATCGGTCAGGATCGTGCGCAGGCGGCCGAGGAACATGTTCTTGTAGGCGTCGTCGCCGATCTGATCCGCGATCAGCACGCCCATGGCGAGCGGATGCAGCACCTTGCCCTGCCAGTACGCGTCGCCGGACATGACGTTCTTCGACGTCGATTCGTCGAGGTAGGCGAGCTGCTCCAGCAGCGCGTCGCGCGAATACGTCGGGTCGCCCGGTTCCGTGAACTGCGGCACGATGCCGTAGAACCGGTCCGTCGTCGTGAAGTCGTTGCCTTCATGCAGCTTCAGCGTACCCCGGATCGACGGATACGACAGCGCCGTCAGCGGCGATGCGGTTTGCTTCCATTGATGCGGCAGCAGCGCCATCAACGTCGTGTGCGCGAGATCCGTCCGCTTCAGGTCGATCGTCGCTTCGAACTTGGTCGTCACTTCGGACGTCGCTTCGTCGAAGCCCGGCGTGACCGTCGTCTTCGCGACGAACGCGTAACCGTGTTGATAGAAATAGTTCAGGTCGCTTGCCGCCGGCATCGCGGCCAGGGACAGGTAATGCGCCCCCCCGCCGAGGCGGATCTTGACCTTGTTGCCGACTTTGATGAACGTGGAGCCTTCCGGCGCGAAGACGCCGTAGTGGCGCACGACGGTCTTCTGCTCCGGCGAGCCGTCGACGTTGGTGACGGTGAAGCCGATGTGGTCCGTCGTCAGCGAGGCGCCGTCGGCCGCGAGCACGGGTTTGCCGTCGTCGCCGAAGAACGTCGTGGCGACCGGGAAGTACAGGTTCGGCGTCGTCGGATCGCTGAACTCCGAATACAGGTACGGCGAGCCTTTGACGAGGGTCGTTTCCATCTTCTTCGTGTCGTTGTCGCTGAACACGACGGTCGCGGACCAGTCGCTGTAGCCGGAGACGACGTTCTTGGCGCGCGAGGCGCCGATGTTGCCGGCCGAGAGGAAGAAGTCCGGCGCGCCGTCCGCGGCTTGCGAATTGCCGTCCTTGTTGACCCAGCCCGCGCCCGGGTTCAGGATGCCGAGGCCTTGCGAGGTGTATTTGGACTTGAGCGGAAGCGTTACGAGGCTGTCGCTCAGGTTCTTGATCAGCACGGATTGCCACCAGTCGTTGGAGGCGATCGGAGCCGCTACGTCGGCCGTCTTGTTGACCGGCGGACGCGGCTGCGGCATCGAGATGTCGCTCGTCAGGTAGCTGCCTTCGCCGACGTCCACGACGGACGCGGTCGGCAGCGCCGGAATATCATAGACCGGCTTCGTGTCGCCCGGCACATAGTCGTACACGTTGAAGTCATACAAGGAGTAGCCGTAGCTCGTCGTCCGGCTGATGCCTGTCATCCGCACGTAGCGTCCGCTGGCGTAGATCGGCGTGTCCATCCAGCCTTCGTGGCCGTTCATCTCGCGATATACCGTCGTCCAATGCTCGGCATCGTCGGATACCTGCAGGTCGTATACCCGGCCTGCCGCGTTTTCCCAGTTCAGGCGCACGCGGCCGATCTCGCGGACGCTGCCGAGGTCGACGTAGAGCGATTCGTCGCTGGTATCGTGGGAGGACCAACGCGTCTTCGGATCTCCGTCAACGGCGTATTCCGGGAGCAGGAGCGGTTTATCTTTATCCGGTACTTGGTAAGAGGAGGCGACGACCGGTTTGTTCAAGGCGACATCCGGGCCAAGCACGACCGGCTGCGGATTGCTGCCGCCGGTGCCGTATACCTCGAATTCATGCAGCGAGACGCCGTAATTGCCGGAGCGCTGCAGCGACAGCATGCGGATATAGCGGCCGGAACCCGTCAACGCGATCGTGTCCACGCCTCCGTCGCCGGCGGCATCGCTGTAAATGTCCCTCCACTCCGACTCATCGTCGGAGACTTGAATCTTGTACGATTTGGAGTAGGCGTTCTCCCAACGGAGAATGACCTTGTCGATGGTCGCGGGGGCGCCGAGGTCGACGTAGATCCATTGCTGGCCGGCGCTGAACGCGCTGCCCCAGCGAGAGTCCAAGTCTCCGTCCACCGCCTTGTCGGGCGACAGGCCGCCTTCCATCGACGAAGCATAAGCTGCGCCTTCATAGGATAGCAGATGAGACGAGCTTGCGGCCTGCGCGGCAGGCTGCATGTTCAACGAGCCAATCAGCATAGCGGCAGTGATGGAGAGCGAAGTGAGCGGCATACGTGACTTGGTAATGCGTTTAGCAAGTGAACCCATACTTATTTTTCCTCCTCTGAAAGTACCCCTAAGGGCTTGAATCGAGACGCGCCGTCGGCGCGTATGAAACTTTCATCCTCATTTCGGGGACCTCCCGTTTCACAGCGTCATTATATTCTGTCGATTTAACGAGAACAATGGGCGTTATTGCCTAGTAATGGAAGACGCAACGGGTCCTTATGGCTATACTTGGAAAACGGTTCGAGGCTGGTTCTAGTGCATTCGGTTAGTATTACAAGCGCGATAGGGAACGTCCGATCCCGATGTTTGGCGCGAATGGAAGGGGATTCTCGGCGTGAACGTCGGCTTTATAGGCGGATAGGTACTTTGGCCTGCTAGAGGCGGGTCCCGCGTCGATAGGGAGCAGGCGGACCGAGCAAGACTTAAGAAAGACTTTAGGAAAATTTTTCGGTGATCGCTTCAATCTATGGGCATGCGTTTCATGTTTTCCGTATTTTGGAATAAAATAAACGGGCGAATCCGATATAGACGAACAAAGCGGCTGCACGTATGGCAGCCGCTTTGTTCTATAATGGTAAGCCTTTACATGGAGGATGCTGGCGCTTGACTCTGATTTATAACTACGCAATACTTATTGGATGGAAAACAGGAAATCGCAAATCATCAAATTGGCCATAACGTTAATTCAACGGAAAGGCTACTCCGCCTTCAGCTATGACGACATCTCAAAACATTTCGGAGTTACGAAAGCAAGCATCCACTATCATTTCGAAAAGAAGGCAGACCTTGGCCTTGCCGTAGCAGAGCAGCTTTACCACAGGCTGAACGAATTCATGGCGTTTATTCAGCGCTCGCCTAAATCGGCGGAGGAGAAGCTGGTCGCGTTTGTATGCCTGCAAAACGAGCGGTACGCGGAGCAGGATATTTGTCCGGTATCTTCCTTGCAAGCCGATTACGTACAGCTGCCGGAAGCGCTGAAACAGAAAATTCAGGCGATTTGTCAATTGGAGCTTTCGATCATCGATGAAATCGTAGCCGAGAAAACGACGGATCCCGCAACCGATACGCGCGCATTGGCGATCACGATCCTGTCCGCCGTCAAAGGCGCGCTGCAATATAGACGGACGATGTGCGAGAATTTTTATTCCGAAGTTTCGTACGGAATCGCCCGTTTGCTAAAAAACGCATAGTCGCGCCGTTGCGCGCATCGACGAATGGGCTGCCTATTGGCAGCCTGTTTTTTCGTGCCAAATTGCCTACGGCGCGGATGAATCGCGGTTGACATTTCGAGAATTTTGTCGATTTATGTCATGTAATATAACACGAATTTCCTGTTTATGTATAGAATTTTTCGTATAAGTTTAAAAATATAAATTTCTTGACGTTTCCAATGGCGGAAATATATAATTTCCTCAGATTCATGCGAATTGTGTCACAATATCTGACGTTGATTATCCAAAGACAGAAGAGGTGGTCGCATTACGATAATCCAATCATATCGAAAGTCCTAATCCCCTTTTAACAGAATAGAAGCGGGGTTTTATTCTGTTGTCCGCTATTTACCTACTAGTAAGTTTGATTCGCGCCGCTAGACTCGTCGGGTGACGCGGCGCACGATGGAAGAGTTCCGTCACGTAGAATTCCAATTGCGACAGAAGGAGCGAAACGCTTGAAAAGTAGAGTGGCAAGACATGCTTTCACGATGTTGCTTTCCGGGTCATTGGCTATCGGCCTGCTTCCCCATGCGATGTCCGCCGAAGCGGAGACGGGCGATCCGGCAGGAGCGTCGATACGGGCGAGCGAAGCATTCGGGAATTGGCCTCCCCTTGCATCGTCGGCGGGAAATCGAGTTATCGTGAAATACAAGGACGGCGCGAATGCGTCCCGGATCCACGCGGAGAACGGCGTATCGGCGTCGTGGTTCCTGTCGCAATCGAACACGGAAGTCATGGAAGTGGCTTCGAAAGCGGATGCGGCGAGCGTTGTCGCCAAATTGAAGGAGGATCCGTCCGTGCTCTTCGCCGAACCGGACATGAAGATCAAACGGCATGCGCCTCTCGTTCCCAAGCCGGACGCCTCTCAACCCGCCGGACCGGCCAAGGCGCCCGGACCCGGTCAAAGCGGCGTCCTGGCGGGAGCGACGCCGACGAAGGCTGCGGCGGGATCGGCCGCGTCCATGGCTTCCGCTTCCATCCCGAACGACCCGGAGTTCGTGAACCAATGGGGCTTACATAACGAAGGACAGGGAATCGACGGCGCATACGGAACGCCGATATTCGGAACGTGGGATGTCGACATCGACGCGCCCGAGGCTTGGAACATCACGAAAGGAACGTCCGATACGGTCGTGGCGGTTTTGGATACGGGGATCGATATCGAGCATCCCGATTTGAAGGACAGCATCTGGACGAACGCGGGGGAAGTTCCCGGCAACGGCATCGACGACGACGGGAACGGTTTCGTCGACGACGTTCACGGATGGAACTTTTATGGAAACGACAATTCGCCGTACAGCGTCTACGACGACGATTTTTACGGCACGCAGGCAGCAGGCATATTGGCGGCGTCCAACGATAACGGCGTCGGAATTTCCGGCGTCGCGCCCGGCGTCAAGATCATGCCGATGAAGGTGATGGGCTTGGACGGCGGTTATGTATCGGATGCCTTGCTGGCCATCGATTACGCCGAACGCATGGGTGCCAGAATCGCCAATATCAGCTGGTCGATCGAAGGGTACAGCCAGGCGCTAAAGGAAGCGATCGACGATTCCTCCATGCTGTTCGTCGCCAGCGCCGGCGAGGAAGAAGTCAACATCAATAAGGACAACTTTCCGGAGTACCCGGCGTCCTACGACAGCGACAATATTCTGTCCGTTGCCGGCGGCGACATGGACGGAAGCTGGTATGGCGTCTTCGGACAAAAGACGGTGGATATCGCGGCGCCTGCCTCGAAAGTGCTCACGACGGTACCGACGAGAAATCCGGGTGTCGGCGCGCAGATCGACAACGGCACCTACAAAGCGATCTACAATGAAGTTGGCTTCGAAGGGATGGGTATCGGCGACCCTTCGGCGAATCATCAGGACGCTTTCGATAAAGCGCTCGCGTATTTGGGGAAACCGGACGGCAGCGCCTCGTCCGTGCTGCTGGTAGCGGACGAAGAGCTTACGAACCGCAGCGGGTATAGCTCTTTGCCGAGTTATCAAGCGATGCTCGATGCCGCGGGCGTCTCGTACGATCTCGCCAACGTGCAAATCGGGGAAGACGGTCCGTCACCGGAGACATTGAACCAGTACGATATCGTCATCTGGTTCTCGGGCTATGCCTTCGGCGCCATGCCGAACGGGGACGCGACGACGGTTCTGCGGAATGCGGACCAGGCGAATTTGACGTCGTATCTGAATGACGGCGGACATTTGATGTTATTGGGCAATGGCATGCTTGCCAATATCGAGCGCAGCGCCTTCGTGACCCAAATGCTGCACCTGGACTTTATCCGCTATGATTTTGATCGCGGTTCTGGCGACATCAGCGAATGGACTGCTGCCGACGGTCAGACCGGAACGATCTACGACGGACAGCAGTATGCCATCTCGGGCATCGCGTTTGCGGACTATCAGTCCAATGACGACGCCATAACAACGACCAACCTGGCCGTTCCGATGCCGGATTACAATTATGCTTTCGACACCTATTTGGCTCCGCCGTTCGCTTCGGGCGTAGCCGCGCTCATCCTTAGTCAGGACCCGTCCATGAAGGCCGAGGCTGTCAAGGAACGTATCATTCTCGCCGGCAAACACCTCGACAAGATGAAAATCTCCGACAACGACAACAACGAGATCGAGGTGAACAACGGCAAATTCGTCGATGCGTTCAGGTCGGTCAGCGACGACGACGCGCCGGGCAAACCGCTGAAAGCCCTTCAGACGGATGCGCTCGATATCATGGACGATCATCAGGACTTCTACTATATCCATCTGAACGCCGGCGATAAGGTGAACCTGTCGCTGACGGGGGAAGCCGGCGCGAATTTCGCGATGTCGCTCTATAATCCAGCCCTGAAATCCTGGACCGACTGGGACGCGAACGACAAGATACTCGCATCTGCGATGTCGGGAAGCGCCCCGGGCGCAATCGCTTATCAAGCCCAGGAGACCGGCTACTATTACGTGGGCGTCTTCATTACCGGCACTTCGGGCGCATACACGCTCGCCGCGGGATTGGAAGCGAGCAATACGGTCGGCACTTACGAGGATAAGGACGCGGCCCTCGGCTTCGACGGCCCGTGGACCGAGAAATCGGATGCCGCCTATTCCGGCGGAACGATCAAGACCATCGATGCCTCGGGCAACGCGAAATTCGCTTTCACCGGAAGCCAAATCGAGCTGCTGGCCCTAAAGGACGACACGATGGGCATCGCGGACGTCTACGTCGACGGGGTCAAAAAGGCTTCGCCTTCCATGTATGGCGAGACGGCGCAAGCCCGGCAATCGGTCTTCAAGCAATCGCTGCCGTACGGCTATCATACGATTCAAGTGAACTGGACCGGCAAATCCGATCCTGCGGCGAAACGGACGGTCCATGCGGTGAACATCGACGCGTTCCTTGTCGGCGACGGCGGCGACAGCTATACGACCGTCGCGGAGGAGAACGATTCCGCCTTCAACTATGAGGGCATCTGGGCTTGGCAGTCGGATGCCAAGTACTCGGGCGGTCATGCGGAAGTGACGGACAGCGCGGGCGCGTACGCCGAATTTTCGTTCACGGGCACGGCAGTGGCCTTGAAGGCGGCCAAGACGCCGATGAGCGGCAAAGTCACGATCATGATCGACGATCTGCCCGAGACGGCGAAGACGATCGACTTATACAGTCCGTCTGCGCAATACCAGGTTTCCGTATTCGAGTCCGGCGCGCTGGCAAGCGGCCGCCACGTGCTTCGGATCGTGAACGTGCATGCGAAGAACGAGAAGTCCGGCGGCTATAGCAGCAACGTCGATGCCGTCGTCGTGACGAAGCCGGCTGCGGAAGCGATCACGAAGGTCTATCAGGATACGAACGCTTTCGTGAAGTTCAACGGCGTCTGGACGCTTCACCTGTCCAATAAAAATTCCGGCAGCAGCGCGAAATATTCCGACGCGGCCGGCAATTCCGCGCAGCTTTCCTTCCAGGGCACGAAGGTCAAGCTGCTTGCTCAAACCGGCGCGAACAGAGGCAAGGCCGACATTTATATCGACGGCGATCTCGCGACCCCGGAACCGGTAGATTTGTACAGCGAGCAGTTCCGCTATCAGGTTCCCGTGTTCGAATCGGACGCCCTGCCGTTCGGCACCCATATCGTGAAAATCGTGAATGCGGGAGACAAAAACGCTGCTTCTTCCGGCCGCATTATCGCGATCGATGCTTTCATCGTAACGAAATAAACCCGAGAACCGCAGGCATCGCCGGCGGCATCCCGGAAGCACTCATTATTATTCATGCGGAAATGGGGAACAGAAACTTGAAAAACGTACTCATGAAAAAGTCGGCCGCGTTTGCAGCCGCCTTGGCGCTGCTGTTCAATATGCCGGCGCACAGCATGGCCGCGGACAATGGCGCAGCCAACGGTCCGGGCGCGATTTCCGTGCCCGATTACAAGCAGCTCCAAGAGCTGATCGCGAAAGCAGCCGGAGCCGATAAGGCGCCGGCGACGATCGTATCGCCGGCGATTAATACGAAGTCGACCGCGAACGTGAACGTGATCGTGCAGATGAGCGCAGAACCGGTGGCCGCGGGGAAATACGCCGCCACGCTGCGGAAACAGTCCTTCTCCGCGCAATCGGCGCAGCAAGCCGTCCATGCGGAGCAGTCCGCCTTCATTGCCGCGTCGAAAGCGAAAGGCGTGGCGCTGAAGGTCAACCGCCAATTCGACACGGTATTGAACGGAATGGAAGTCACCGTGCGCGCGGATCAGATCCCGTCGCTGGCGAAGCTTCCCGGCGTAGTCAGCATTCAGGAGAATCTGACCTACTACCCGCTCGCCGACAGCGCGGCGAATGCGGCCGGCGCGGGAGAGCCGTATTATGACGACGGCCCGCTCAAACAGATCGGCGTCGACAAGGCATGGGCCAAGGGTTTGACGGGGAAAGGCATGAAGGTCGCCGTCCTCGATACGGGCGTGGATTACGTGCATCCGGACTTATCGGGTGCCATGAAAGGCGGCTACGATGTCGTTCACGACGATCCCGATCCTTACGAGGAACCGCCGCTCGCCCCGGCGCAAGATCCGCTCGGCATCGGCTTCGAAGGCACCCAGCATGGCACGCATGTATCGGGTACGATCGTCGGACGCGCTGCGAACGCGTCGGCCGCGCAGGCGCAGAAGGGCGTCGCTTATGAAGCCGATCTGTATGTATACAAGGTACTCGGCAGATTGGACAACGGCCAGGTTTCCGGCACGTCGGCGATGATTATCGACGGCATCGAGCGCGCGGTCGAGGCCGGCGTGGACGTGATCAACATGTCGCTCGGCGCGGATCTGGACAAGAACCCGAACACGCTGGACTCGATCGCGGTCAACAATGCCGTGTTAGACGGCGTCACGGTCGTCGTCGCAAACGGCAACGCGGCCATGGACGGGCCTTATTACTACTCGATGGGTTCGCCCGCGGGCGCGCAGCTTGCCTTCTCCGTCGCCGCGGCTACGAGTCCGAGCGCGCTTCCGGTTTATCACGCGACCGTAGCCCATCAGTTGACGGGCGGCGCTTTATCCGAACCGGAAGCGTTAAACCTCGGCATGTGGAAGACAGGCCAGGAAAATTTCGGCGAGCTGTTCGGCACGGCTCCGATCGACGCGGTGTATGTCGGCTTGGGCAAGGACGCCGATTACGCCGATGTGGACGCGACGGGCAAGATCGCGTTCATCTCGCGCGGAGAGACCAACTTCGTCGACAAAATCGCGATTGCCAAAGCGCATGGCGCGCTGGCCGTCGTTATGTTCAACGGCATCAATAAAACGGTAAACGGCATGTCGGTGCCGGATCTGTCCCCGAACATTCCGGGCAGAAACGGCCCGATCGGCTCGGGGATCGGCACGGGCCCCGGCGAAAACAACATCCCGACCATCGACATGGCGGGCGTCGAAGGTCGCGCGATCGCTCAACAGCTGGTCGACGCGCCGGGCAAAACCCTTCGCTTCACGTTCGGCGAATTTGCCAAATTAACGAGCGCGGGCGATACGATTGCCGATTTCAGCTCGCGGGGTCCGAATTCGGACGGCAATTACGGCATTAAGCCGGATCTCGCCGCTCCCGGCGTCAATGTGTATTCGACTTGGCCGGCCTATGGAAAATTGACTTCCAATCCCGACTACAGCAAAGCGTACAACGTCGAGAGCGGAACGAGCATGGCGACGCCTCACGTTGCGGGACTGGCGCTGCTCGTGAAGCAGGCGCACCCGGAATGGACGCCGCAGGATATCCGTGCCGCGCTGGACAATACGTCGGATCTGATCGCCGATCCGTACGGCACGCTGTACGACGTGTATTCCCAAGGCACGGGACGGGCAAATCTGGCGCATGCGCTCGACACGCCGGCCTTGCTGAAGGCAATGAACGACATCACGATCTACGACATGGCGATGAATCCGACGACCATGCCGAGCGAGGCGGGCAGCGTGAGCTTCGGCAAGATCGAAGCCGGAGCGGCCGCGGTCGCGGAGCCGCTGGAATTGGAAAACAAGTCGAACGCGGCGCATACGTATACGGCCAGCGTGGAGCTGCACCCGAAGGTCACTTCGGATCCGGACCCGTTCCTTGCGATTCCGACGCCGGACGTTTCCGATATCACGATGACGCTGGGCGATCTTGGCGCCGGGAATACGATTACGGTAGCGCCTAACGGCGACTATGACTTCACGTTGAGCGCGCAAGCGAAAACGGGAACGGCCGATGGCGTCTATGAAGGCGACGTCGTGCTGAAAAGCGACGGGCTGCCTACGCTCCATTTGCCGTTCGTTATCCATGTGGGCGAAGAGGATGCCAATAACGATTGGGGCTTGCAGGACATGAAAGCGTCGGACGTCAAGTTCTCGCTGAACGATCCGCTCCAGGTTACCGCGAAGCTGAACGCGGACGACATTCAACAGATTCTGCTGATCGCCACGAACGAATCGGACGAATGTTTGGTTTCCACGATGTACGCCGACGATTTGACGACGATTCAACCGGGACTGCTCACGTTCGATCAAATCGACGGCACCTGCTTGAACGCGAACGACGTGCGGGTGGACGACGAGGGCAATTATTTGGTTCGCCAGTTAAACAGCGGCGTCACGTACGAGCTTTTGATGATCGCGGAGCATGTGGATAAGGTCACCGGACTGCCGGACCAAGAACATGCGCAACTCGCGTATACGACCGTCTCGTACGAAGGAAACGGCACGCCGGGCGACGGCGACCCGGATCCGGGTAATCCAGATCCAGGAAATCCGGATCCAGGTAATCCGGATCCGGGTAATCCAGATCCAGGTACCCCAGCAGGTCCAGGCCCAGGTACAGGTACAGGCGGCGGCAGCGAAACGCCTCCGGCAGCAGCCGATGCCATCACGCCGACTGTCATCGAGCAAGGCCAAACTAGCGTGAACGCGGCTGCTTCCGCGACGCTGCAAGGGACGCAATTGCTCGCGACGGTCACGGACGCCGAGCTTCAGAAGGCGCTCGATTCCGCCAAGCAGTCCCCGGCGGCCATTATTCTGAACGTCGCGGAGAAGGACTCGGCATCGGCGCAATTGCAGCTTACGCCGGCGCAAGTCGATATGCTGCGCAAAGCGCCGACCGGCAGCTCCGTTGTATTCTCGTGGAACGACGCGTCCTCCGTGGCTTTCCCGCTGTCGGCCTTGACCGGCTTGACGGACGGTGCCGGACTTACGATCAACGTCATGAAGGATACGGACGCCAAGTCTACGTTCCAAGCGGCGTATCCGGAAGCCGAACTTCTGGGCGAAGCGTATTCCTTCGAGGCGTACGCGCTGTTCGAAGGCAAGACGACGCCGGTAGCGTTCACGCCGGCGCAATCGTTCAAACGCTCCTTCCTGATCGCGAAAGGCGTGGATACGGCGTCGGCCGGCGCCCTGTACGAAGAAGAAGGAAGCGTCAGTCCGGTAGCCGCGACATTCAAGGCGGCGGCTGACGGATCGACGATCGTCACGATCGACCGTCCGGGCTTGTCGACCTATGCGGCAGCGAAGCGCCATGTCGCGTTTACCGATATCGGTGCGTCATGGGCGAAGGATCAAATCCAAACCTTGGCCGATACGTTCCTGCTGAACGGCACGAAGGCCGGGAAGTTCGAACCGAAGGCGAACGTAACCCGCGCGCAATTCGCCTCCATGCTGGTTCGCGGGATCGGTCTGACGAAGACGACGACGCCGGCTCCGTTCGGCGACGTATCGGCGAAAGACTGGTTCGCGCAGGACGTGGCGGCTGCTTATGCGGCCGGCCTGATCGAAGGCGCGAACGGCAAATTCAACCCGAACGCCGAGATCAGCCGTCAGGACTTGACGGTGATGCTGGCGAGAGCGGCGGAGCTGCTCGGTCTCTCGAAGCCCGCGGGCTCGAATAAGGCTTACGCGGATGCGGCGCAAATCAGCCCGTATGCGCAGGACAGCGTTCGGACCGTCACCGACCTCGGTCTCATGGAGGGCTATGAGGCGCAGGGGGGCCTTCGCTTCGACCCGCGCGGCGCGACCAGCCGCGAAGCCGTGGCCAAGGTGCTCCACAGCTTGCTCCAAGCCGCCGCTCTAATCCAATAATTCGTTTCGCTTCTTTGAATGCATCGGGGGTTGCCGAAAGCAAGCCGTTCGGCGCCCCGAGGCTTCAAGGGCACTCACGGCGGGAGAACACTATCAGTGACAAAAGGAGCCAAAACCTTGAAAAGAAACGTGCTTAGACATGCGCTTACGACGGTGCTTTCGATATCGGTCGCGTTCGGGCCTTCCGTTCCGGGTTGGACGGCGCACGCCGATCCGGCGGCGCAGACGAATCCGCACCAAGAACGAAAAAGCCATTGGCCCGCGGAAGCGGACGATCCCGGCCTTGTATCCGGGCCGGCCGACGCGGACGCCTCGCAGACGCCCGATCGGACGCTTCCGACCACCGAGCAGGACAAGTTTCTGGCAGGCTACGGGAAGCTGGGGATAGCGCCGGCAGAGAGCAGCCGGATTATCGTGAAGTACAAGCAGGGTGCCAATCGTACGTCATTGCGCGCGCAAGCCTCGATCGCGGATACCTGGGAGGTGCCGGGATCGGACCTGGCGGTGCTGGCAACGTCGGCTTCCGACGCGAACGGCGTCCTCGACGAGTTGAAGCAGGATCCGAACGTCCTGTACGCCGAGCCGGACGTCAAGGTTCATTTCGCTTCCGTGCCGAACGACCCGTTGTTCCCGGAACAATGGGGGCTTCGCAACGTAGGCCAAGTGATCGACGGACCCGTGAAAGGTCTTCCCGGCTTCGACATCAATGCGCTAAACGCATGGGACATCAGCAAGGGCAGCGGCAGCACCGTCGTCGCGGTCCTGGATACCGGCGTGGACATTGACCATCCCGATCTGCAGAGCAGCATCTGGACGAACGCGGGCGAAATTCCGGATAACAGCAAGGACGACGATAACGACGGGTTCGCGGACGACGTCCATGGCTGGGATTTCTACAACCGGGACGGCACCGTCTTCGACGCCGGCCAAGGCGACTATCACGGGACCGAAGTAGCGGGCATTATCGCGGCTTCGGCGAATAACGGCATCGGGATTTCCGGCGTCGCGCCGGGCGTAAAAGTGTTGCCTTTGAAGGTGCTGGGACCCGATGGCTCGGGTTATGTATCGGACGTCATTCAGGCGATCCAGTATGCGGAGCGCGCCGGGGCCCGAATTGCCAACCTGAGCTGGACGACCGATACGTACAGCCGGGCGCTGAAGGATGCGATCGACGCCTCGCCGATGCTTTTCACCGTCGCCGCGGGCAATGAGCCCAAAGCGGATTTTTCCGTGAAGGAACCGAAAAACCTGGATGTAACCCCGGTGTATCCGGCATCTTACGGCAGCAAGAACATCATCAGCATCGCGGCGCTCGGCGCCGACGGATTATTGGGCTGGTTCAGCAACTACGGCCCGCGCACCGTTGATATCGCGGCTCCCGGCGTGGCGGTGCTAAGCACGGAGCCGTCCCGGAATATCGGGCTTGGCGCGCAGATCGACGACGGCAATTTCAAGGCGATCTACAACGTGTTCGGCTTCGAATCGATGCCCGCTCCGGATCAAAGGCAGCAGGCGTTCGATCAGGCGATGCGGTATTTGGCCGCATCCGACGCGGCGAAGCCGTCCGTCCTGCTCGTGCAGGACGACGAGCATGATGGCGGCGCCGCTCCGGACGTGCTGGAGGTCTATACCGATTTGCTCGATGCTTCGGGTTATTCGTACGATGTGGAGACGGTGCCGCTCGGCGCCGACGGCCCTGATCTGGAGACGCTGAACAAGTACGACGAGGTCGTTTGGTTCACGGGCTTGGGCAGCGGCGCCTTCACCACGGCGTTGAAACCGGCGGACCAGGATAACCTGACGGCGTATTTGAACGGAGGCAAGCGCCTGCTGCTTACGGGCGAAGGCTCGCTCTACAAGCTGGCGGGTTCCCCGTTCATGCGCGACACGCTGCGTTTGGATTTCGTTCGTTTCGAAGAACCCGATTACGAATCCTGGACGTACGCCCTGGGCAAGCCGGGTACCGTTTTTGACGGCGCCCAATACAATCTGACGGATCAATTGAATTTCAGCGACGTCGAAACCAACGATCCGGCCATCGCGAAGATCAATCTGGAAATTCCCGTCGACGATTACGGCCGGAATTCCGGCACGTCGATGGCCGCGCCTTACGCGGCCGGCGCCGCGGCATTGATCCTGAGCGAGGACCCGTCGGAGACGGCGGAAGCGGTCAAGGACCGGATCAAGCTTGGCGGGAAACCGGTGGATGCCTTGAAGAACAAGACGTCCGGCGGCAGCATGATCGATGCTTTCAAGGTGCTGTCCGACGACGAATTGCCGGGCAAACCGTTTGCCGGGGAAAGCCAGAACGGCACGCTGGACGAAGCGGCGGATCCGGATGACGTCTATTACGTTCGCCTGTTCGCGGGCGACAAGCTGACGCTTTCGCTTACGGGCAGCCCGGATACGGATTTCGATCTCTATCTGTACGGCCCTTCCGCCACGACGATCGAAGCCAGCGGCGGCATGGCCGCATACTCCGAGAACGAGGGAACCTCGACGGAATCCATTGTTTATCAAGCCGAAGAGACGGGCAATTACGCCATCGATGTTCGCGCGTTCGCGGGGGCGGGCACGTACGGCCTTCGCGTATCCCATGATCAATCGGTGCACCCGGAAGGCAGCTACGAGGACTCCGATGCCGCGCTGGCGTTCACCGGACCGTGGGCGAAGGTGGCCGATGAATTTTATTCGAACGGAACGGCGCGGCGTCTGAACGCCGAAGGCGGAGTCAGCTTCTCGTTCAGCGGCAGCGAGATTGCCTGGATCGGTTACAAGGACAGCAATCTGGGCATCGCCGACGTGTATATCGACGGCGTCAAGGTCGCTTCCCCTTCTTTGTACAGCGGATGGACGCAGCCCAAGCAGGTCATCTATAAGCAAACTTTGCCGAGCGGATCCCATTCCATGGAGATCAAATGGACCGGGAATCAGGATCCGTCATCGCGAGGCAACGGCATCGACGTCGATGCGCTTCGCGTTGCGAATCCATCGGAGCCCTACACCGTCAAGCTCGAAGAAAACGACGCGAATTTCAAGTACACGGGCACCTGGGCGCCGAGCGCGAATTCCGGCTACTCGAACGGGCATGCGATGAGGACGATCACCGAGGGAGACACCGCCGTTCTGTCGTTCACGGGGACGAGGGCGGTATTGCTTTCCACGCAGGGAGTCGCCGGAACCATGGTGGTCACGACGGATGATCGGGCGGAGACGGAGAAGGTCGTAAACTTGCGCAAGTACGACGATACGACGACGAACCAAGCGCAGGTGTACGATACGGGAGAGCTGCCTGACGGCAAGCATTATCTGCGCATCGTCAATATCAGCCAGCCGGAAGGCATCACCTATCTGCCGATTACCGTCGACGGACTTATCGTGACGAAGGCGGCGAAGGATGACGCGGGCACGACGACCACTACGAATTTCGAAGACACGAATCCGGAGGTCGCGTTCAACGGCGTCTGGACGACGAATCTGTCCACGAAAAACTACGGCAGAAGCGCGAAATACTCGAACCGGGCGGGGAACTCCGTGGAGCTTTCCTTCCGAGGCTCCCAAGTCATCGTGCTCGGCACCAAGGGGCCGAACCGAGGCAAAGCGGAGATCTATATCGACGGCAAGCTGGCCACGCCAAGCCCTGTCGATTACTACAGCCCGACCTATCAATACAAGTCGCGCGTGTTCGAGTCGGCTCCGCTCAGCGACGATATCCATACGATCAAGATCGTGAATATCGCGCAGAAAAATGCGAAATCGACCGACTTCTTCGTTTCGTTCGACGTCTTCCAAGTGTTGAGCGATCGGTTCGACATCGACTAGCCGGCGCAAGGAATGCCCGAAACCGGGCGACTTCACTCGAACCCGGAAGTTTTCATTTCGCCGGCGGCATTGAAGCAAGTCTCTATTGCATGGAAGCGAAGCCTGTTGAGCAGCCTCAACAGGCTTTCTTTTTTTGTTGCGCTTTATCGAAGGTTGTTAATGCTGGCCTTGCGCAGCCGCCGACCCAAGGCTGCTCCGAACATGGAGCAGCCTATTCGCCGGCGTCGGCGCGTGCGCGTTGCTACGGCAATGGGCATTTCGTGGAAATGGTATTACATATTGTTGATTCTCTGGATGTGCGGGTGACGGCGCAGCGCCTACAATGAATATGATAAGCGCTTACATCGGCGCGGAGGCGTATCGAGCGCCATACTAAATCGAGAGAGAATCGAGGCTGGACGATGAAAATGAGGGGCATGAACCACCGTACCGCGATCGCAGGATTGCTATCCCTGCTGCTGATTGCGCCGAGCTTCGCGTACGCTGCGGGAGCGGAAGCAGCCGGGCAAGAGGTCAACGTTGCGCAGACGCCGGCGGTTGCCGTGGCGCCGGTAGCGGGGCTGCAGGACGGGCAGCGAAGCGACTTTATGATGGGGGCCGACGTGTCCGAGCTCTATGAGATCGAGAAGGCGGGCAAGAAGTACTACGACACGGACGGCTCGGAAATGAGCGCCCTGCAGGTGCTCAAGAACCATGGCGTGAACTATATCCGCCTTCGGCTCTGGAACGATCCGACGGATGCGTTCGGACAGCCGATCGGCGGCGGCAACAGTGATCTGGCCAGCGATATCGCCATTGCGAAGCAGGCGAAGGCGCTGGGCATGCGCGTTCTGCTCGATTTTCATTACAGCGACTTCTGGGCGGACCCCGGCAAACAGAACAAGCCGAAAGCTTGGATGAACGACAGCGGGGCGGAATTGGAGCAGGATGTCTACGCGTTCACGCTCGACTCGCTTGCGAAAATGAAGCAAGAAGGCGTTCAGCCGGATATGGTGCAAATCGGCAATGAAATCAACGGCGGCCTGCTGTGGCCCGACGGCAATTCCGCCGACAAGGCGGCACCGCTGCTGCAGAAGGCTTCCGCGGCCGTGCGGGCGGTCGATCCCGCGATCAGCATCATGATCCATATCGCGGGCAGCTCCGGCGGCACCGCGGATACGTTCACTTGGAATCTCGATAAATGGACGACCGGCGCCACGGCGGTGGACTTCGACGTGATCGGTATTTCCTACTATCCGTTCTGGCATGGCACGATGGAGCAGGATGCGCAAATCCTGAATACGCTCGCCGGCCGGTACGATAAACCGGTCGTCGTTGCGGAAACCGCGTATGCCTGGACGCTGCAGCCGGGAGACGAGACGATCAATAATTTTGATCAGTCCAGTGCCTATACAGCGGGCTACGCGCCGA
The DNA here is from genome assembly GCF_059383675.1 of Paenibacillus sp. J22P277. Classification (NCBI taxonomy): domain Bacteria; kingdom Bacillati; phylum Bacillota; class Bacilli; order Caryophanales; family Paenibacillaceae; genus Paenibacillus; species Paenibacillus sp. J22P277. The sequence continues at coordinate 774,650 of NZ_JBXENS010000001.1, read as the reverse complement.
CGCCGCAAGGCCAAGCGGCGGCCATGCGCGACATCATCGGCAATCTGGCGAACGTGCCGAACGATCAGGGACTCGGGCTGTTCTACTGGGGGGCGGATTGGCTTCCGGGAACCGATACGGGCTGGATCGCCGGACAAGGCAGCGGTTGGGAGAATCAGGCGCTGTTCGATTTCTCCGGCAAAGCGCTGCCGTCTATCGACGTCTTCCGGCAGGTGAGGAATGCGGCTTCGGTGCCGGACGCCGTGCTCGTGAAGGCGGATCCCGTCACGGTCAAGATGGAAGCCGGAGGGACGTTGACGCTTCCTTCCGAAGTGAAGGGGCAGTACGGCGACGGGAAATACAGGTCGGTTACCGTAACGGCATGGGATACTTTGGCCGTCGACCGGATGGAGCCCGGCGTGTACAAGGCCTTCGGGACGATCGGCGATAACCCGGCTGCGGCCTCCGCCATCGTGACGGTTCATGGCTCGCAGCCGGCCAATTTGCTGGTCAATCCGGGCCTGGAGAGCGGTTCGGCCGGCTGGGACGTCACGAATTCTGGCGTCGCTGCGCCGCAGGGCGCCGGTTCGACGCCGCGCACGGGCAGCTCGGCCATTCATTATTGGAGCGATGCCGCATTCGACAACGCAGTCGTATCCCAGTCGCTGGATGTCGCGAACGCAGTCTATACGTTCTCCGCATGGATCGACGGGGATGCGCTCGGAGGAGCGGCTGTTCCATTTTTGTACGCGACAGGCTATGATGCCGCGGACCCTTCCGCAGTGGTAAAGGCGAACGCGACGCCTGCGGGTTGGAACAATTTCAGAATGTACAGCGTTCAAGTTCCGGTCACGTCGGGACATGTCGAGCTCGGCGTCAACATCAACGGCGATGCGGGAGCTTGGGGAGATATCGACGATCTGTATTTCGGTCTCCCGACCACGACGGATACGGCCACGATGGCCGAACCCGCCAGCGCTGCTGTTAACGGGAGTCCGCTCGAACCGGATACCCTGCTGCCGACAGGAACCCAAGTCGAACTGAGCAGCGGTACGGACGGAGCCGCGCTCTATTACACGGTGGACGGCAGCGAGCCCGGCTATGCCAGCAACTCCAGCACGACGCTGGTGTACGCGGGTCCCGTCACGATCAAGAAGAACACGGTGCTGAGAACGATGGCGGCAAGTCCCGGTTACGCGAACAGCGAGGTGGAGTCGCTGAATCTGCGCGTCGACGATACCGCGGCGGCCGCGCTCGTGCCGGACGGCGGCTTCGAACGGGATGGAGAACTGGGGGCGTGGACCTTGACCGGCGTTGCGGCAGGCAACAGCGATAATTCTGCCTTCGGACCGCTGCATGAAGCGGGGGAGGGTAAGGTATACGCCGGCGACGGCTATTTCAGCTATTGGTCCGCAGAGGCGTATTCTTTCATGCTGCAGCAGCAAGTAAGCGGTCTGGAGAACGGGTACTACACGCTGGCTGCGCAGTCTGCCGGCAAGAGCAACCTCATGATCGGCACCGACGGAAGAGCGGCCGGGGACCCGAAAGTCGCGTCATTGATGCTGTCGGCGGCAACGGCGGACGGGTCGACGTCCAAGCCGGTGATCAATCAAGGCCAGACCGCCGATTGGCAAAATATCTGGGGAACGGTCAGCATACCGGAGATCAAGGTGACGGACGGCAAGGCGACCATTACGCTGACGGCATCGGGCAGTGCCGATTATTGGGGGTATCTCGATCATGTGACCCTTGTGAGAACCGGCAGCCTTCCGGGTCAAGGGACTGGCACGGGGCCGGGAACGTCGGTGCCGGTACAGCCTGCCGTACCGAATGCGGTGGTAGCACAAGGCAAGGTGACGATTGTTCCGAATGTGGACGCAAACGGCACGGCGGACTACGAGCTTCGCTCGGCGGACATTGCCGCAGCGGGGGATTCGGCACCGATTAAAGGCAAGATCACGGTCAACGTCGAGCCTTCGTCGGAAGCGAAAGCAGTGAAGCTCGCGTTCCCGGTTCAGGCGCTGCGGGCGAGCGGGGACAACGAAATTCAGAGCATCCGGGTGCAAACCGGCCTCGCGGGCGTGACGCTTCGGACGTCCTTGCTTGAACATGCAGAGGCCGACGCCGATAAGCTTCAGCTTACCGTGACCTTGGTCGATCCGAATACGCATCCAGACGACATCACAGCAAGGCTGGATGGGAGCCCGGTTTACGATTTCTCGCTGAGTATCGACGGGACGCCGGTCGACGCTTTCAAAGGCCGGGAGGTTCAACTAGCGCTGAATCCGGATCCGAAGGCGCCGGACGGAGAGTTGAACAAGGTCATCATCGTCAACGTCAACGACGAAGGCGGACTGGATACCTTGACGAATGGCAAGTTCAACCCCGCTGCCGGGAAAATCGAAGGGTATCCCGTGCGTGTCGGCAAATTCGCCGCGCTCTACAACCCCGTGACGTTCGGCGATCTTCGGACGGTGCCTTGGGCTAGGGAAGCCGTGGAGGCATTGGCCGCGCGCGATGCCGTGAATGGCATGACGAAGGACGAGTTCGTCCCGAATGCGGACATTACGCGCGCGCAATTCCTGACGCTGCTGATGCGGACATTCGGATTGTCGAGCGCAGGACAGGACGGCAAGTCGCCTTTCACCGATATGCTGCCGGGACAATGGTACTCGGATGCGATCGCGTCCGCAGGGCAGCTTGGCATCGTGACGGGCAAGACCGACGGCAGCTTCGGCGTGAACGATCCCCTGACCAGGCAGGATATGGCGGTCATCGTCTACAATGCGTCCAAGAAGCTGCCGCAGGGCTTGATTTCGACCAAGGCTGCGGTTCGATTCGCGGATCGATCGGCGATCGCCTCCTATGCGGCAGATGCCGTTGCGGCACTGCGGCAGGCGGGATTGATTGAAGGCATTTCTTCCGGCCGCTTCGCTCCTGCGGCGCATGCGACGAGAGCTCAAGCGGCGGTTATGCTGTACCGGCTCTATCAATTGCAGTAGCTCCAAACAGTCCGCAGCGATGCGGCTTTTTGGCATCGCTTTGCGGCGGCGTTCAACTTTGAATATCGAATTACGCCTCTTCCCGCAGCCCTTCCGGACCGTACTGTCGCACGGCACGGCGATCGAGCGGAATGACAATGAAACTATGCGGCAAGTTCCGAAGGATCGGTTGTATAATAGATCGCAAGGTACCGTGCATCGAGCGATCGGCAATAAACAATAGGCGGGGACGGCATGAGAAAGTCATATTCGTTTAAGCGGTATATTCCGTATTCCTATAAAATGATGATTCCGTATCTGATTTTGGTGCTGCTCACGGACGCGGTCATCGGGTATCTGTCTTACTCCATGCTGATTCAATCCCGGACAGAGATCGCAAAGTCCAATATCCAGACCGCGATGGGGCAGACGCGCAACAATTTCAAATACCAGATGGACGAGATCCGGCGAATCTCGGATACGCTCTTTTACAGCGTTCCCTTCCAGCGGGCGCTGCAGAAGAAGGGCGATTCCTATGCCGTCTACTTGACGATGATCGACGAGATCGTCCCTCAGCTGCGGGCGCCTTTGCAGCTGTTCGCCAATCCGATTCGCCTGATCCTCTATACGACCAACGGCGATCTGTACGAGGTGCAGGGAAACGACTTGTCCCAGCCGATCAAGGGAAGCGATTATTACATTCTGTCGTGGCTGACCGTCAAGGACAGCGATTGGCTTCGGTCCATCCAATCGAACGACCGTTGGATGCAGGTGGAGACCGACGGCGGGCTCGGCAACCTTTCGCATCTGCATCGGCTCGTCTCGTTCGGCGACTATCAGACCGCGGTCGGCTATTTGCGCATTACGGCCCGGATCGACGATTTGCTGGGCAATATCGATACGGTGCCGGTCAAGAACGGCAATATTTTGCGCCTGATCGATCAATCGACGTCGGCGGTTCTCTACCAGCGGGGAACCCCGTCGCGGGAGCCCGTCAAGCGCAATTACCTGACGCTGAGAATGGCGATTCCGAATACGAATTACGCGATCGAGACGCTCGTGCCCAACGATTATTTGCGCAAAGACGCGAAGCGGCTGCAAAATATCATCTTCACCGTGTGCTCGATCAGCTTTATCGTGATGACCTGCATCGGATTCGTCGTGGCAAGGCTGTCCGGCCGCAAAATGAGAAAGATCGTCACGATCCTGCGTTCGTTCCAGAACGGCAGCTTCGAGAAACGGCTGCAGTTCGGCGGCAACGACGAGTTCGTGCATATCGCGAACGCCTTCAACAAGATGGCCGGCAATATTCAGGAGCTGATTGACAGCGTTTACGTCCAGGGCATTCAGCGCAAGCAGGCCGAACTGGAAGCGCTGCAGGCGCAGATCAATCCGCACTTTCTGTACAATACGCTCTCGACCATCAGCAGCTTGGCCAATCTCGGCGAAACCCGCCAAGTGACCGAGATGGTGCGCGGCTTGTCCAGCTTCTACAGGCTGTCGCTGAACGAAGGGCTGGTCTACATTCCGTTGGAGAAGGAATTGCAGCAGGTCGAGACCTATCTGGATATTCAGCGGGTCAAGTACGCCGAGGCTTTCACCGTGTATAAGGACATCGAGCCGGATATTCTGAGCGTCGAGGTCATTAAGCTGATCCTGCAGCCGTTCGTCGAGAATGTCTTCAAGCATGCCTGGTTCGGCGAGACGATCGCGATCCGTATCACGGGTAAGCGGCTGGGCGGCGACCGCATTGAATTGAAGGTCATCGACAACGGAATCGGCATGAGACCCAGGCAAGTCGACGCGATGCTGAAGGGGCCGATCCAAAGCGGCGGCTATGGGCTCATCAACGTAGACGAGCGGATCAAGCTTCGTTATGGCGAGCAGTACGGCATCCAATTTGCCAGCATCTACGGTGCCGGAACGACCGTGCGCATCGTCCTGCCGATCGTAACAGCGCGTCCGGAAGCTGAAAATACTCGCATTTATTCATAAAAGGGGGCATTGCGATGACCATCAACATGCTGCTCGTAGATGACGAGAAGGTCGACCTGGAATGGCTGCGGCGAAGAATCGTGAACAGCGGTCGGCCGATCAACATCGTGGGAACGGCGAATAGCGGATTTGCCGCGCTCGGCATGATCGAACAGCAATCGATCCATGTGATCCTCTCCGATATTCGCATGCCGATCATGTCGGGGATCGAGTTCGCCCGCAAGGCGAAGGCGATCCAGCCGCAGATCAAGATCGTCTTCATCAGCGGACACGAGGATTTCGGCTATGCCAAGGAAGCGATTCAGTTGAACGCCTGCGGCTATTTGCTGAAGCCCGTCGACGATCAAGAGTTATATCGTTTGCTGGAAGAGCTGTGCCTGAATGTCGCGAAGGAACAGGAACAGACGCGCTCATTATCGGAAACGCTTTCGCTGGCTTCCCAAGAGCTGCTGCTTCGCTGGCTGAACGGCGGTCCGGCGGAGCGGCTCGACCCGCATTTGGAATCGCTGCTGTCGCCGTTCCTGCAGAATAGCTCCGCCGCGGCGCTGATCGAAATCGACGATCTCGAATGGAAAGCGCGCGATTTGCCGGATGATGCGCGCCGCCGGGCGACGAAAGGGATGACGCTCCGCATTCGCGATTTCGTGGAGCTTCACGGGCTGGGGACGCTGATCGAAAGCGCTGCGAGCGCCCGGCTCGTCTTGCTGACCGCCGGGACCGAGGAGCGGATCGCCGGCTTGCTGGAGGAGATGATCGGCGAGATCGGCCGGGCGTTTCCGTTCACGGTCACGATCGGCTGCGGCAAATTCGCGCCCGACTGGAGACGGCTGCCCGAATCGTACGCGCAAGCGCAAGGGGCCCTCAGCGTCAAATGGCTGATCGGCAAGAACAGGCTGATCCGGGACGCCGCGCGGCGGCGGATCAGCGCGCCAACCGTCCCGGATATCGACGAAACGGTGGCGACGATGCTGCAGGCGGTGCTGTCCTACGATCTGGTCGTGATCGACGACTGCCTGCTGCGGATGTTCGGACCGGAAACGCAGCTGACGCGCAAGGACGATGTCTACAACCTGATCATCCGCGTGACGTCCAAGCTGCATGCCGATCTTCAGCAGTTGAACGAGAACCTCTACGAACTGCTCGCGTGGGAGTCGCATCAACCGGTCGTCCTGTTCCAATTCGAGACGGTGGGCGACATCCTGTCCTGGCTGAGGAGGCGGTTCTTCGAGCTGTCCGAGCTGTTGTTCGCGAAGCGAAAACGGCAGAACCGCAAGCTGATCGACGAGATCATGCGGTTCGTGGAAGAGCGGGTAGAGCAGAAGATGACGCTCAAAGAAGCGGCAGCTCATTTCGATTTTACGCCGAATTATATGGGCTACCTGTTCAAGGAAGAGACGGGCATGCATTTCAGCGAGTTTCTGATCGAGGGCAGAATGAAGCGGGTATGCCAGCTGCTGACCGACCCGACGCTCAAAATCTACGAAGTCGCCGACCGGGTAGGATATAAGAACATCATTTATTTCAACCGGCAGTTCAAGCAATCCACAGGCATGACGCCGGGCGAATACCGGAAGAAGCATAATATTTAACTTCCTATAAGCCCGGGCTAAAAAGTCCCGGGCTTGTTTTATGGTTTGCCCCTGCCCCGGGATTCTAAGATTTAAGAACTTGGTAAAAAAGTGACCGAAGGTCGGAATGGAGTCGGAAAAACGAAGTCTATGCTTCCGAAGCAGGCGAATGCCGCATTCCCTGTCACCGACAGTGAACGCAAACCAATCGCCTCGAGTGTTCGCACTTATACATTCAAAGAAATCAGAACTACAACAGCGATTGGAGACCCATACCGACCGCAGGTCATGCCCTTTTTACCGCGTTTTTTAACATCGTAGAATAAGTACTATTTTTAGTTGCTCGCCTGAATGTGACCCGCCCGCCGGATTGCTTATAATCGAAGCAAGAGACATCAAGGAGGGAAACACATGAATCGAAGCGGCTTCTGGGGCGACGTGGCGCGCTATCGGACCTTGCTGCTCATGCTGCTGCCGGGCGTCCTGTTTTTTCTGCTGTTCGCCTATATTCCGATGACCGGCATCGTGTTGGCGTTCAAGCAGTTTAATTACGACGGCGGCATCTTCGGCAGTCCATGGAACGGCCTGGACAACTTCAAGTTCTTCTTCGATTCCGGGGACGCCTGGACCGTCACGCGCAATACGGTGCTGTACAATGCGGCTTTCATTCTGGTCAACAATCTGCTGCAAATCATCATCGCCATCCTGCTCTTCGAGGTGGCAAGCAAGTGGTTCCGCAAAATTTTCCAAACCATGCTCTTCCTGCCCTACTTCATCTCGTGGGTCGTCGTCGGCGCTATCGCCTACAACCTGTTCAACTTCGATTACGGCACGATCAACGTCTTCGTGAAAGCGCTCGGCTTCGAGCCGATCGATATTTATAACACGGCGGCCTACTGGCCGGTGCTGCTCGTGATCGTGTCGGCCTGGAAAGCCGTCGGTTACGGATCGATTATGTACCTGGCCGCCATCACGGGCATCGATACGGAGATGTACGAAGCCGCCCAGATCGACGGCGCGAATATATTCCAGCGGATCCTGAAGATCACGATTCCGAATCTGTACCCGACGCTGATCATTCTCATTCTGCTGGCGGTGGGCAATATTTTCCGGGGGGATTTCGGCATGTTCTACAACATGGTCGGGAACAACGGCATCCTGTTCTCGTCGACCGACGTCATCGATACGTTCGTCTTCCGCTCGCTCACCGCGTCGAACGACATCGGGATGTCGGCAGCCGCCGGCTTCTACCAATCCGTGCTCGGCTTCGCGACGATTCTGCTCGCCAATTACGCGGTCCGCAAATACGACAAAGACCGCGCATTGTTTTAGGGAAGGGGTTAGAACTTGAGCGCACAACTATCTCATACGCCGGGCGCGGCTCAGACGACTCGGGCTGCTTTAAAGGGCAGGGGCGACCAACTGCTGCTCGCGGTCATCGGTTATACGGTTCTTGCGGTCGTTTCCCTATTCTGCCTGCTGCCGTTCATTCTGGTGTTATCGTCGTCGCTTACGGAGGAAAGCAGCATCATCGCCAAAGGCTTCCAGCTCTTCCCGACCGCGTTCTCGGCGGAGGCGTACAGCCTACTGTTCCGTTATCCGGAGCAGATGCTTCGGGCTTACGGGGTTACGATCGGCGTGACGGTCATCGGTACGGCGGCCGGGTTGTTCCTGACCGCGATGACGGCATATGTGCTTTCGCGCAAGGACTTCAAGTGGCGCAACCGGTTCTCGTTCTTCTTCTTTTTCACGACGCTGTTCAGCGGCGGGCTCGTTCCCTGGTACCTGCTGATCGTGAATTACCTCGATCTCAAGGATACGTTCATCGTATTGTTGCTGCCGATGCTGCTGAACGTTTTCTATATCATCGTCATGAAGTCATTCATGAGCAGCATTCCTGAAGCGATTACCGAATCCGCGAAAATCGACGGCGCAGGCGATTTCTTCATCTTCATCCGGCTGATCGTGCCATTGTCGAAGCCGGCGCTTGCTACCATCGGATTGTTTATCGCGCTCGCTTATTGGAACGACTGGTACAACGCGCTGCTGTTCGTCTCCAATGATCATTTGATGCCGCTGCAGTATTATTTGTACAAAATGCTCGGCAACATGGACGGCATGCGCAAAGCGCTGATCAGCTCCGGCGCGGTCGTCTCGATCGATATTCCGACGGAAAGCCTTAAGATGGCGATGACGGTCGTCGCGATCGGCCCGATTCTGCTGGCGTATCCGTTTATTCAGCGGTATTTCGTGCAAGGCCTCACGATCGGCGCCGTCAAAGGATGATCTCAGGGCAACCTGGTTATCATTATACAAATCTTCCACAGGGGGAATACAAGACATGCATTCGAAACGAAAACCCAAATCCGCTTTCCTGCTGCTTGCGATCGTATGCGTCATGACTTTGCTGCTCGGTGCTTGCGGCAACGGCAATAACGGTAACAACGGCAACGACGCGGCCAACGCGCCGGCAAGCGATGCCCCGGCGGACGACGCGAACGCGAAGCCGGCGAACGAACCGGCCAACGAGCCGGCGAATAAGCCTGCAGACGACACGTCCGGCAAGCCCGACACGTCGAAGGAAGTCAAGTTGAAGATGATACTGATCGGCGGCCAGCCGGTCGATTATAAGCCGGTGTTCGACGAGCTGAACAAGAAGCTGAAGGAAAAGATCAACGCGACGGTAGAGGCGGAATTTCTGGACTGGGCGGAATGGAACCAGAAGTACCCGCTCAAATTCGCGGCCGACGAAGATTTCGATTTGGCCTATACGGCGAACTGGGCGTACTACAACGACCAAGCGCTGAAGGGCGGCTTCCTGGAGCTGACGGACGACATGCTTCAGACCTATGCGCCGCAGACATGGGCGGCCATGCCGAAGGTCGCTTGGGATCAAGCGAAAATCAACGGAAAGCTGTACATGATTCCGAACAACAATATCGAGATCACGGATAAAGTCGTGCTGTACCGCGAAGATCTTCGCACCAAATACGATCTGCCTGAAATCAACAGTCTGGAATCGTATTCGAACTACTTGAAAGCGGTTGCGAAAAACGAGAAGGGCATCGCCGCTTACGGCGCCAAACCGGCCGACGGCTGGAAATTCCACGAGCTGGATCAAGCGACGCTGGAGCAGGAGAACGATTGGCATGTCAATGACAGAAGGCTGCCGCTCGCGTACGATCTGGACGATCCGACAGGCAAAGTGTTCGACGTGTACGATACCCCGGAATTCAAGCAGCTTGCTGCGTATTACAAGGATCTGGCGGATAATGGCGCTTGGTCGAGAAACATCGTCAGCAACAAGAACGATGTCTGGCAGGACATGAAGGCAGGCAAGGTATCATCCTACGCGCAAAACCTGGGAACGGTTGCCGCGAACCTGGCCGAGGCGCGCCGCGATACGCCGGACATTCAGTTCGCGATCGCCGATCTCACGCCGGACAAGAAGAAGCTGGCGGCCATCTCGACGCAGAACGGCATGGCCATCCATTCCAGTTCCAAAAATCCGGAACGCGCCTTGATGCTCGTCGATTTGCTGCAGAACGACAAAGAACTTCATGATCTGACGATGTACGGCCTATCCGGGACGCACTACGAGCCGCAGGGCGACGATAAGTACACGGCAGGACCGAGTGCCGCCAACTTTACGGGCTTCTCGAATTGGGGTTGGAATTCGCTGCTCAACCGCAAGGACGCGTCCTACCCGAAGGAAGCGGACGACATTTTCAACGCCTGGCAGCCGAAAATATTCCACTTCCCGCTGGAAACGTTCGTATTCGACGACTCCAAGGTGAAGTCGGAAGTGTCGAACATCGGCAACGTCATGGTTCGCTATGCGATTCCGCTGGAATACGGCATCATCAAGGACCTGGACAAAGGCCAAGCCGATCTGATCAAGCAATTGAAGGCGGCCGGCATCGATAAGGTGCAGCAGGAAATGCAGACCCAAATCGACCAATTCCTCGCCGCTCATTAACGATTAACCGCAGGGAGGGGACCAACGTCCCCTCTTTTCTCTGAACGCGGCAATTCAATCCTGGGAGATGATTCGTGATGACCACCAAGTTTCCGCCGATTAGCGCCAAGCTGCCGGTATTCATGCACGGCGCGGATTACAATCCGGACCAATGGCTGCACGATCCGAAGATATTCGAAGAAGACATTCGCTTGATGAAGCTGGCCGGCTGCAACGTCATGGCCGTCGGCATTTTCGCGTGGGCGAAGCTGGAACCCGAGGAAGGCGTGTTCGATTTCGGCTGGTTGGATCATGTGCTGGATACGTTTGCCGAGAACGGCATCTTCGCCTGGCTGGCGACGCCGAGCGGCGCGCGGCCGACCTGGATGTCGCAAGCGTATCCGGAGGTACTGCGCGTCGGCGCGAATCGCGTGCGGAACCTGCACGGGCTGCGGCACAATCATTGTTATTCGTCTCCGGTTTACCGCGAGAAGACGGCGATCATGAACGCCAGGCTTGCCGAGCGGTACGGGAATCATTCCGCTGTCGTCGGTTGGCATATTTCGAACGAATTCGGCGGGGAATGCCATTGCGAGTACTGCCAGGAAGCGTTCCGCGGCTGGCTGAAGGACAAATACGGCACGCTGGACGCGCTGAACCTGGCGTGGTGGACGACGTTCTGGAGCCATGCCTATACCGCTTGGTCGCAGGTCGAGTCGCCCGCGCCTCACGGCGAAACGATGGTGCACGGCCAGAATCTAGATTGGAGACGTTTCGTTTCCGATCGGACGCTGGACTTCTACAAGCATGAAATCGCGCCGCTCAAAGCCGTCAATCCGGAGTTGCCCTGCACGACGAATATGATGGACCTGTTCGACGGGCTGGACTACCGGAAGTTCGCCGCCGCATTGGACGTCATCTCCTGGGATGCTTATCCGACCTGGCACGAAGCGAAATCGGACGGCCATGTCGCGTCCTGGTTCGCCTTCAATCACGACTTGTTCCGTTCCTTGAAGAAGAGGCCGTTCATGCTGATGGAGAGCACGCCGAGCCTGACGAACTGGCAGGCGGTCAGCAAGTTGAAGCGGCCGGGCATGCACCGTCTGTCCTCGCTGCAGGCGGTCGCGCACGGGTCCGATACGGTCCAATATTTCCAATGGCGCAAAAGCCGCGGGTCCAGCGAGAAATTCCATGGCGCGGTCGTCGATCATGTCGGCCATGAGCATACCCGGGTATTTGGCGACGTGGCAGAGCTAGGCAGGACGCTGGCCGGCCTCCCGGAGCTGATCGGCACGCCCGTTCCGGCCGAGACCGCGATCCTGTTCGATTGGGATAACCGCTGGGCAGTCAACGACGCACAGGGACCGCGCAACTCCGGCCTTCATTACGAACGGACCGTGATGCAGCATTACCGGGCCTTATGGGAAATGGGCGTTCCCGCGGATATCGTGGGGTCGGACGATGACTTCGGCGGATATAAGCTGCTTCTGCTGCCGATGGCGTATTTACTGCGGGAGGAGACGGGGGAGAAGATCGAGCGCTTCGTCCGGAACGGCGGAACCGTGGCTATCACGTATTGGTCCGGTGTGGTGGACGAGCACGACCTCTGTCATCCGGGAGGCTTCCCTGGTCCGCTGCGCGAGACGGTCGGCATCTGGGCGGAAGAGATCGACGGTCTTTACGATGACGACCGGAACGCGCTTGTCATGCAGGACGGGAATGCGCTTGGATTCGGGGGCGCTTACGAGGTGGGGGAGCTCTGCGAGCTGATTCATGCCGAAACGGCCGAGGTGCTTGCGGTATACGGGAACGACTTCTACGCGGGCCGGCCGGCATTGACGGTCAATGCGCTGGGACGGGGAAAGGCGTATTATCAGGCTGCGAGGGTGAGCGACCCCGCCTTCTATGCGGCTTTCTACGGCAAGCTTGTCGCAGAAACAGGCGTAAGGCGGACGATCGACGCCGCGCTGCCGGAAGGCGTAACGGCGCAGCTGCGCCGCGACGGCGAGCGCGATTACGTGTTCCTGCTGAACTTCTCGGGCGCAGCGGCCGCGCTGGAGCTGGACGATCGGCGTTACGAAGACGCCGAAACAGGAGAAGCGGTCTCTTCGAAGCTGGAACTGCCGGTCAACGGCGTGCGCATCCTGCGGCGGGAGACCACGTGAATCCGGTAGTACGGCCAGCGAACAGAAAGTACGGTCAGTGATCAGACTAGGCTTTCGACAGCCGGCCAGACCGGTAGAATGAAGACCTGCCGAAGGTACTCGGCTCGAGGCTTCCGGCGATGTCCCGACACATGGCAAAAGCCGTCCCTTGCCGGGACGGCTTTCTTCATTAGAAATGCTTATTCGATTATTGCTGGGAAGCCAGATGCTCGGCGAGACGGTCCCACGTTTCGGTGATGCCTTGCTCCATCCCCATTTCGATGACCTTTCTGAGCGCTTCCTCGGATTCGTAGCGCGAGCGGCTGACCAGTTTCGTCGCGCCGTCCTGCTCCACGAACGTCATCGTGACATGCGAGGAAGGCATGTTTTCGACCTTGCTGCCTTCGGCATCCGAGAAGTAGTCGACATAAACGATTTTCGCCGCTTCGACAATATCCTCGTAAACCGCTTTGCCCCACGATTCCATTCCGAAGAAGTCGCCTTGGTTCGGGTCCATGCATTTCATGCAATAGTGCCAAACGCCGCCCGGACGGAAATCGACCGTGCATGCCGTCAGGTCCCAACCGCGCGGTCCCCACCAGCGCTTCAGATGCTCCGCGTCGGAGAATGCTTGGAAGACCAGCTTGCTCGGCGCTTGGAACACGCGCTCCAGAATAAGTTCTTGTCCTTCTACGGTTGCCGTCATTTGATTCGCCATTATAATTCCTCCTAAATGAATGGGATGGGCGCAGCCCGTTAACCGAAGCGGTATCATGGTGTTTTGCCTGCCGATTTTTGTCATCGGCCGTGCTTTCAATAAGAATATATTCAATTAGGAATATTCCTGTCAAGGAATATTTAGGCGTTTTCCTTTTCTTCATAATGATGTTGGCAGCGAACGGCGATTTGCTCGATTTATTCTCGGGTTGCCTAACGGAAGCATGTCCGGAGGCGGGTTGTTGATTTGTCGAACGATTAGGGATTGACAGTAAACGTCAATCGTTGTAATCTCTTCATGTAATCGATTACGTAAACGGTTACACAACATGTTTAGAGGTGAATGAGGTTTGTCCAAAGCAACAATCAAACAAGTCGCGGCCGAGGCCGACGTATCGACGGCCACCGTGTCCCGCGTGTTGAACGACAACGGCTACGTCAGTCCGGAAGTGAAAGAGCGCGTCTTCGCCGCCATTGCCAAGCTGAATTACCAGCCCAGCGCGATCGCCCGAAGCTTGAAGCAGGATAAGACGTTCATGATCGGCATCATCGCGCCGGATATTTCCAATCCGTACTTCATGGGCATATCCAGGGGTATCGAGGACGTCGTAGGGCCGGAAGGGTTTCAACTGCTCTTCTGCAGCTCCGACGAGGCGCCGGAGAAGGAAACGAGACTGCTGCAGCTGCTGCACGAGAAGCGCGTCGACGCGATCGTGCTGGCGACCTCAGGCGGCAGTGCGGCGACCATCAACGCCCTGATCGGCAACGGGCAGCGGATCGTCTTGATCGACAGGCGGCTGGAAGCGGGCGGCGAGACGCCGGCGCTGGATTTGGTGGCGGAGGACAACGCGAGCTGCGCGTACGATCTGACGCGGGCGCTGCTGGACGACGGTCATGTCCGTATCGGCATCGTGAACGGCTTGACCCGGGTCAGCACGGGGCGCGAACGGTTGGAAGGCGTGCTTCGGGCTTTGAAGGAGCGCGGCGCGGAAGATAAGCTGCTGCTGTACAGCGGGGATTTCTCCACGGACGGCGGCGTCGGGGCCGTTCAGCGGTTCTTGCGGGAGAAGGAGCGGCCGACGGCCATCGTGTCCCTGAACAACCGGATGAGCCACGGCGTGCTGCTCGAGCTGGTGCGGAGCGGTCTGCGGATTCCCGGCGACATGGCGGTCGCGTCCTTCGGCGAAGTGGAGGCGGGCCAACTCTTGAAGGAGCCGGGGCTCTATTACGTGGATCAGGCGCCTTACGAGATGGGACTCCGGGCCGGCGAGATTTTGCTGCGCCGCATCCGCGGGGAGAACGGGGCGCTTGAACCGGCAAACGAGATTTTCCGCCATGAAATCAAGCAAATGCGTTGACGGCAATTCATGCATATCTCGAAGGCAATTCAACTCGGAACGAAAGAAGGAATGAACATGGACATCCATATTGGGAATCGGCTGCAGGGCGGCCTGCCGGCAATCGGCATCCGGCCGATCATCGACGGCCGCCGCGGCGGCATCCGCGAGTCGCTCGAAGACGTGACGATGGAGATGGCGCGCGGCGCCGCCGCGTTCCTGTCGGAGAATCTGAGACACGGCAACGGCCTGCCCGTCGAATGCATCATTGCCGATACCTGCATCGGCGGCGTGGCGGAAGCGGCGCGAGCGGAGGAGAAATTCGCGCGGGCGGGGGTGGGCCTGACCATCTCGGTCACGCCGTCCTGGTGCTATCCGACCGAAACGATGGACGCCCATCCGACGCGGCCGAAGGCAATCTGGGGCTTTAACGGAACGGAGCGTCCGGGCGCGGTGTATCTGGCCGCGGTGCTGGGCGCGCATAACCAGAAGGGACTCCCGGCCTTTTCGATCTACGGCCGCGACGTCCAGGATATCGGGGATACGACGATCGCGCCGGACGTGCAGGCGAAGCTGCTGCAGTTTGCCAAGGCCGGGCTTGCCGTCGCGACGATGCAGGGCAAGTCTTACCTGTCGATGGGCTCGGTATCCATGGGCATCGCCGGCTGCATCGTCGACGAGACGTTCTTCCAGCGTTTCCTCGGCATTCGCAACGAATACGTGGACATGACGGAATTCGTGCGCCGCATGGAGCTCGGCATCTACGACCATGCCGAATACGAGCGCGCCTTGGCTTGGACGAAGGCGAACTGCAGGCCGGGCGCCGAGGTCAATCCGGAGCATCTGCGGCGGACGGCCGAGCAGCAGGCGGGCGACTGGGAAACCGTCGTGAAAATGGCGCTGATCGCGCGCGACCTGATGATCGGCAATCCGAAGCTGGACGACATCGGCTACGGCGAGGAAGCGCTCGGACACAACGCAATCGCCGCCGGGTTCCAAGGCCAGCGCGCGTGGACGGACTATTTCCCGAACGGCGACTTCATGGAAGCGATGCTGACGTCTTCCTTCGATTGGAACGGCATCCGCGAGCCGTTCATGCTGGCGACGGAGAACGATACGCTGAATGGCATCACGATGCTGTTCGGCCACCTGTTGACCGATGCGGCGCAGATCTTCGCGGACGTGCGCACGTATTGGAGCCCGGATGCGGTGAAGCGGGTAACGGGGCATCAGCTGGAAGGCAGGGCGGCGGGCGGCATCATTCATCTGATCAATTCCGGGCCGGCGGCGCTCGACGGCACGGGCCGTCAGACGATCGGCGGCCAGCCGGCGATGAAGCCGTTCTGGGGTATCACCGAGCAGGACGTGGAAGCCTGCCTGGAGGCGACCCGGTGGAGCCCGGCGGTCGATTTCTTCCGCGGCGGCGGCTTCTCGACGGACTTCACGACGCGCGCGGGCATGCCGGTCACGATGGCGCGGATCAACCTGGTCGCGGGTCTCGGGCCCGTCCTGCAGCTGGCGGAAGGCTACACGGTCGAGCTGCCGGACGACGTGCACGACAAGCTCGACCAGCGCAGCAACCCGACCTGGCCGACGACCTGGTTCGTGCCGAACCTGACGGGAGAGGGATTGTTCAAGGACGTGTACGCCGTCATGAACAATTGGGGCTCCAACCATGCGGCGGTCAGCTATGGCCATATCGGCGGCGAGCTTCTGACGCTGGCGTCCATGCTGCGCATTCCCGTCAGCATGCATAACGTCGCGGAGGAGCGCGTGTTCCGTCCGAGCATTTGGAGCGCGTTCGGCGGCATGGACCCGGTCGGCGCGGATTTCCGGGCGTGCCAAGCGCTGGGACCGCTGTACCGGTAGCAGCAAGGCAGCACGCAGCACGAACAGGGCACGGCAGTTTGTCCGCCGAGAGGCCGCGCCGAGCAGGACGATCATTCGCAGGAATCCATTCATTCGGAAAGCGAAGGTGTTATCGATGATCGAGACGAAGGAACAGGTTAAGGCCGGCCGCGGCCAACGCACGTATTCCGGAGACGCCAGGGAAGCGCTCTTCCCGCTGGGGGGCATCGGCACGGGCAACATTTCGCTCGGCAGCCGAGGCGAGCTGCGGGATTGGGAGATTTTCAACCATCCGGCCAAAGGCACGTACATGCCCAACACGTTTTTCGCGATTCGCGTCGAGCAGGAGGGCGGGCAGCCGGTCGCCAAGGTACTGGAGTCCAAACTGCTGCCGCCGCACGCGTTGTCGCACGGTTATCACCCGCTCACGGGCGCGGGTCTTCCGCGCTTCGACGAGTCCGAGCTGATCGGCACGTACCCGATGGCGCGCGTCGTCTTCCGCGACGCCGAGCTTCCGGTACAGGTGGAGTTGGAGGCGTTCACGCCGATGATGCCCCTCGATCCCGAGAATTCGGGCATTCCGGGCGCCTCCTTGACATACCGCGTCACGAACACCGGCGATCGTCCCGCGGAGGTCGTCATCGCGGGCTCGCTCATCAACCCTGTCGGCGGCTTGAAGTACGACAAGTTCGGCAATTTGCATCACGCGATGCCCTGCGGGCAGAACGTAAACGCGTTCCGGCAGGATGCGGACATCTCGGGCTTGTATTTCTCCTCCGAGAAATGGGCGCCGGGCGATCTGAATTTCGGCAATCTGTCGCTCCTGACCACGGCGTCCCGCCTGACCGTGAAGCGGGCTTGGCTGCGCGGCGCATGGTACGACTTCCTGCAAGAGTTCTGGGACGATTTCGTCGCCGATGGCCGGCTGACCGATCTCGGGTACGAAACCCCGTCGGAGGAGCATCGAACCGACACGGGATCCCTCGGCATCGTCGAGACGCTCCAGCCGGGCGAGACCAAATCGTTCCCGTTCGTGCTGTCCTGGTACTTTCCGAACCGGCTCAACGGCTGGTCCGACCATATCAAGGATGCCCGACCGGGGCACGAGACGATCCGCAATCATTATGCGACGCGGTTCGCGGATTCATGGGAGGCGGGCGCGTATCTGCTGCGCGGCCTGGAGGGGCTTCGCGAGCGGACGTCCGCGTTCCGGGACGCGCTGTTCGGCTCGTCGCTGCCGGCCGAAGTCATCGACGCCATGGCCGGCAACATGCCCGTGCTGCGGAGCACGACCTGCTTCTGGCTCGAGAACGGCAAATTCCTTGGCTACGAAGGCACGTTCGACGACGGAGGCTCCTGCGACGGGAGCTGCACGCATGTATGGAACTACGAGCAGACGCTGGCTTTCCTGTACCCGACGCTCGAGAGGACCATGCGCCGCGTCGAGTTCCTGGAGGAAGTCGACGCCTCCGGCAAGATGGCTTTCCGGGCGATGCGGATGTTCGGCTGCGAATGGCGGTGGGGCGAGAGTGCCGGGCCGGCCGCCGCGGACGGCCAGCTTGGTTCGGTCATGCGCGTATTCCGGGAGTGGAAGCTGTCCGGCGACGGGGATTTCCTGCGGGAGCTATGGCCGAACGTGAAGCTTGCGCTGGACTTCGCCCTTCCGCATTGGGATCTCGACGGCGACGGTGTCATGGAGGGCGAGCAGCATAACACGTACGACATCGAATTTTACGGGCCGAATCCGCTGACCGGCTTCATGCTGCTCGGGGCGTTGAAAGCCGGCGAAGCGATGGCTCTGGGCCTCGGCGACGCGGAAGCAGCCGAGCGATACGGCAGCGCTTGGCCGCGCAGCTCCAAACGGCTCGGAGAGCTGACCTGGAACGGGGAATATTTCGTACAGGTGCTGGATGACGTTAACGCCTACAAATATCAGCATGGCATCGGCTGCTTGTCCGATCAGCTGCTCGGCCAGCAGCTGGCGCATCTGTACGGGCTCGGCCATCTGATGGAAGAAGACCGGCTGAAAAGCGCGATCATGGCCGTTTTCCGTCACAACTACAAGTCCGATCTCAATGATCATGTAAACTGCCAGCGGGTCTATGCGCTGCACGACGAGCAAGGACTCGTGCTCTGCTCCTGGCCGAACGGCGGACGGCCGAAACTCCCGTTCGTCTACTCCGACGAGGTCTGGACCGGCATCGAATACCAGGTGGCGACGAATCTCATCTACGAGGGCTTCGTCGACGAGGGCCTGACGATCGTGAAGGCGGTCCGCGACAGGCAGGACGGCTACCGGCGCAATCCGTGGAACGAGGTGGAATGCGGCCATCACTACGCCAGATCGATGTCGAGCTGGGGGCTCTTGATCGCGATGACGGGCTTCCGGTTCGATATGGCGGCGGGCAGCATGTCGTTCGAACCCGTTCAGCCCGCGGACGATTATCGGACGTTCTGGAGCACGGGCCGCGGCTGGGGCGTCTACCGCCAGGCCAAAGATCCCGCCACCGGCGAATGGAGCTTCGGCGTGGACGTGCTCGGCGGAGATATGAGCGGCGTAGTCGTTCACGCTTGCGGTCAGACGATTCGGCTGTAAGCGCTTCGGAGCATACCGCCGGAGCCGCAGCCTCAAGGCAGGGAAGTTCGCGCACGCAAGCCATGCGCCTCCCGGGAATTCGCTTGGACCGTTTCGCGGCCATTCGCCCGGAACGGTCTTTTCTACGTTGCGGCCGGGCGCGCTGCGTTCGGCTTTTCCTTCTATATGATGGCGCGGCATTGCGAAGACACAATCACATCGGCATGGACAAGCTCCGCCCGGGCTTCGTATAATCACGGGTGAGAACAATAATCCGATTTTGGGAGGAATACCAAGTTGAGAGGCATCGTCAATCCCATCGTACCCGGCTTTTATGCCGATCCCGAAGCGAGAACCTATGAAGGCCGCCATTGGATCTACGCGACCCGATCTATCACGGAGTATACGAAACAAATGAACTTGGATGCCTTCAGTTCCGCCGATCTCGTCAGCTGGGAGAAGCACGAGAGCATCATCGCGATGGAAGATTTCCCTTGGATTTGGCGGGCCGTGTGGGCGCCGACGATCATCGAGAGCAAAGGCCGTTACTACCTCGTGTTCGCGTCCAACGACATTCAGAACGACGAGGCGGTCGGCGGGCTGGAAATCGCGGTGTCCGATACGCCGGAAGGCCCTTTCCGCGGTTATTCGGGCAAGCCGCTGATCGATCGCTTCATACATGGCGCCCAGCCGATCGACGCGCATCTGTTCAAGGACGACGACGGGACGATCTATTTGTATTACGGCGGCTGGAGCCATTGCAACGTCGCCAAGATGAACGAGGACATGACGGGTTTCGTTCCGTTCGAGAACGGCGATCTGCATCGCAGCATAACGCCGGCGGGCTACGTGGAAGGACCGTGCATGGTCAAGAAAGACGGCTTATACTACTTCATGTGGTCCAAGGGCGGCTGGACGAACGGCACCTACAGCGTCGATTACGGCGTTAGCGACAGCCCGCTCGGCCCGTTCGCGCCGAAGGGAACGGTACTGCAGCGCCAAGAACCGATCGCGGAAGGCCCGGGACATCACGGCTACCTGCATTTGCCGGAGAGCGACGAATGGCTGATCGTCTATCACCGCCGCATCATCGGCGACACGGATCCCGGCAGCCGCGTGCTGTGCATCGACCGGATGGACATCGATGGCGGCGCGATCGCGCCGGTGACGATGACGAACGCCTGGTAGATCGCGATTTTTCCGTAGACGGCTGCGGGGGATTCCGTGCTTTTTATAAAATCGGTTTCTTCTATAAGAAGTCGTCTTATTTAGCTGGTTTTTCTTTTTTGGAACTGCTTTTTTCTTCAGACCCGATTTTTCTTCTTCAGACCTGCATTTTCGACAAAAGGCCTGCTTCGCGATACGAAGCAGGCCTTTTGTCGCTACGGGCGGCGCGACCGACCGTCAATGCCGGTCGGATCGCGCCGCGTCTTGTTAGTTGTCGCTGAATCGTGGCGAATGGCCGGATGTCCGGACAGTCCCATGCTGCCCGTACGGAGCTAGATCGTGCGGGTCAGCTTCCGGAACTGCAGCGCGGTCATTCCTTCCCACCGTTTGAAGATCCGGCTGAAATAATGAAAGTCCTCGTAGCCGACCTCGGCGGATATCCGTTCGATCGTATGATCGGTTTCGCGGAGCAGCCGTTTGGCTTCCTGATGGCGCACGGATTGGACGAACTTGTTCGGCCCGACGCCCATCAGGGCTTTGAACTGCCGGCTCATGTAATCCTCGTGCACGAGCAGGAATTTGGCCATCTCCGCGCTCGACCATCTGCGGCTGTAATGACGCCGGATTTCATCCGCGAGCGCGAAGAGCGGCTGTTCGTATTTGGGGTGCGGTCGTCTCGCGGATTCGCTGCCCGGCCGGACGAGCAGGGTGAAGAGCTGGAGCAGCATGGCCTTGCAGGCCGCGTCGTAACCCGGCAGCCGTTCCTGCCATTCCTGGATGACGCCCTCGAGCAGGGAGACGATCCGCGCCGAGACGTTGGGATAATGAACCTTCGCGAGCAGCGGCTTATCGAGCGAATAGGGGACGGCGCTGAAGGCCGACGGGTTGATCTGGCTCTCGTCGACGATGATGTCGTGACTGGCGGAAGCCCCGTCGAAAAAGTCAAAATGAATCCCGAGCAGCTCCGCGTGCGGCTCCGACCGGATGACGACGGCATGCGGCGTCCAAGGAGGAAGCACGAGCAGCGTCCCCGCTCTTGCCGAATGCCTTTCGTTCCCGATCGTGGCCAGGATCTCCCCGTGTTTGACGAAAAGCAGCTCGAAATCGTAGATCCGCCGCTTCCAATGAAAGGTCGGCGTCCGGAGATGATGCCGGGCCCAATGAACGACGGGCGATAGATCGCGCAACGCGCAGGGTCTTGGAACGGCAAAAGGGGAAGCTTCCAAACGGATCACCACCGTACGTTAGAATTACGGAAAAGTCCAAAAAACGGTCATTTTAATGTAAATCCAAGGCGGTTAGCAGAATGGTACCATGTAAGCGCATTCCTTTACAAGCGCAGGAAGGGCGAGACGGCCCATGAACGGGCGGCTCTTGCAAGGAACCGAGTCAAGCCAATCCGAGGAGGCGGTCTCATGATTATCGATTTAAACGGAAAAACGGCGATCATTACCGGGGCGGGAAGAGGTATCGGGCGGCAAATCGCGCTGACGTTGGCGCGGGAAGGCGTCAAGACGGCCTTGCTGGACGTCCGGCAGGAGATGCTGGACGAGGCGGGCGAGCTGTTCGCGGAGCAGGGATTTACAAGCGCGCAATATTTATGCGACGTTCGGGACGCCAATCGCGTAACAGAGGTTGTACGGGAGGTGCAGAGCCTCTTCGGCCGAATCGATATTCTGGTCAACAATGCCGGCGTCGCGAGCGGCGGCGTCGTGGAATCGCTGGGCGAAGAGATCTGGGACCTCAATATGGACATCAATCTGAAGGGCACGTTCCTCATGTGCAAGGCAGTGGCTCCGATCATGAAAGCGCAGAACGGGGGACGCATCCTGAACGCCGCTTCCTTCGCCGCGATCGTGCCCGCTTACGGAAGCGCCGCCTACGCCTCGTCCAAGGCCGCGGTCAAGCAGTTCACCCGCGTGCTGGCGGGGGAGCTGGGACCGTGGAACGTTACCGTCAACTGCTACTCGCCCGGCATGATCCTGACGGAAATGAATCATTTCGCGGACTTGAGCGATGAGCGGCAAAACCGCCTGCTGGATACGCTGACGCTTCGCCGCTGGGGCAGCAAGGACGATGTCGCGAACCTGATTTGCTTTCTGGCCTCGGACCTTGCTTCGTATATCACCGGCACGATGGTCGACGTCAGCGGCGGCAAGCTCGCGACCCAAATCCCGGGCATGGCCTACGAAGCGGCGCGGAAGGACGTGAATTTCCGGTGACGGACATCCTCGGCGTATCCGGCAAGACGATGCTCGTGACTGGCGGCGCGCAAGGAATCGGCCGGGCCATCGCGGAGCGGTTCGCGCAGCACGGCGCGCGGATCGTGATCGCGGATGTGGACGAAGGAGGCGCCGATTTGGCGCGGCAGCTCGCGGAGGCCGGAGGCGAGGCGCATTTCATGCGCTGCGACGTATCCGACTTTCGGCAGATCGAGGCAATGGCGGCGGAAGTGCGGGCGAAGCTTGGCGGCGTGCACGTCCTGGTCAACAATGCGGGCATCTTCCCCCGGGCCGATCTGATGGGCACGGACGAAGCGTTCTGGGAGCGGATCATGGGCATTAACTTGAAAAGCGCTTATATGACGTGCCAGGCGTTCGTGCCGCGGATGATCGAGCAGGGAGGCGGCAGCATCGTCAACATCGGTTCGACGCATGCCAGAAGCGGTGATCCGGCCGCCATGGCGTACGCGGTATCCAAGGGCGGTCTCGTGACCTTGACCCGGAATTTGGCCAAGGGGTTCGCGAAGCACGGCATTCGCGTCAATTGCGTCCAGCCCGGCTGGGTTGCCTCGGAGGGCGAGACGGCCAGGCTTCGCGCGACCGGCGTCGACCCCGACAAAATGTTCGCCGAAGTATCCGCGCGATTGCCGATGGGACGCATCCAGACGGGCGGGGACATTGCGGACAGCGTGCTGTTCATGGCGTCGTCGCTGAGCAGCCAAGTGACCGGCCAAGTGCTTACGGTAGACGGCGGAACGGGCCTGCGATGAGGGTGATCTTCTCATTGACAGAACGAGCGGGCCGGGACTATACTTCTCATTGTACGATCGTTCAACGAAAGCTGGAGGTTACTTGAATGGCGCAACTCACACGAAAAGAACAAGCAACGGCTACGAGAGAGAAGCTACTGGAAACCGCTAAAAACCTTTTCGCTGAGATGGGCTATCACGGCACTCCGGTTCGTGCGATCACAAGGCAAATCCAGAAAGGCGATGGCATTCTCTACCACTATTTTCCGGGCGGGAAGCAAGAGATCATGTCTGTCCTGCTGCGGGAAAGTTTTGAGCATCGCGTGTACGAAATCAAGCAGTTGACGAATGAAACGATCGAACATCTTCCGTTGCGCGAGGCGCTGCTGGCCATCATGGGCAAGATCAACGAGCTGTTTTTGGATGACCTCGATTTGATGCGCATCCTGTTCCGCGAGAACGACTTGCTGGATTTGGAAGAAGCGAAGCAGTTGTCCGTCATGATGTCGGAGCGCGTGGAGTCGATCGCGGATTTCCTGAGGCGCAGGCACGCCAAGGGCGAGATTCGCGCGATGAACTTCACGCTGGCGGCCCGGCAATTGATGTCGATGTGGATGCAGTTCACGTACAGCGCCATTATCGGCATCGCGGTCGTTTCCGAGCCCGATGTCGCCGCGTATCTGGAAGAAATGGTCGATTTCACGCTAAGTCTTTGGCAGGCGTGACGAAATGAAGGAAGGCTGCAACATCATCGGAAAATCCTTGATCGATGGATTTGTGCAAGGATGCAGGATGAGCGATAAGGAAAGCATGAATTTCACTTCGGCTTTGCCTGTATTTTAGGGAAGAAACCGCGTCGCCGCCTGCAAGGGCGGCGTCGGCCGTTTCTTCTTATTTGTTGCATTCGCCGCAGCCGGACGTTCGTCCGGGTCATTCGTCGTTATTTCGAAGCGTTCCGGCAAGCAGTCAGCCGGCGGAGGCTTCACATCAATGGCATGAAGGTGATGAAAAGGATGTTTTGGTCAAAATTGTTAAGTCGGCGTTTTTTGCTGTTTACGCTGTTGTTGTTGATTAAGGGAAGCCTGGTCATGTACGTGGTATTCGACATCGGGTTTTCTTGGGAAACGCTGGTAACGGAGCTTCCGTTCATCTGGATCGTTTTCTGCTGTATCGAGCTGATTGCGCGCAAGCGCAAGGTCGTGTATTATCTCGTTTCGAATTTATTGATTACGCTGCTCTACTTCACGGTCGTCATTTATTACAAATATTACGGGGTCATCGTCACGTACCACGCGCTTCACCAGGCCGATAAAGTAACGAAGGTCGGCGAGAGCACGTATTCGCTGCTCGATCCGTACTACCTGCTCTTCTTTATCGACATCGTCGTATTGGGCGTCGTCCACTTCTGGCCGAAGAAGAAAACCGGTTACGCCTCTTCGTACGACCCGGGCTCGGTGCACAAACGGCTGCTTCCGCGCCGCAGAGCCTCGCTCTACGCGATGATCGTCGCTTCGCTCGCTTTGTGCGTGTTCAACGTTTGGCCGAACCGGGCAAGCATGAACGAGAACAAGCAGGCCGAGGACATGGGGATTCTCAATTACGAGGTCTACACGCTGCTCTCCGATTCGACGGAGAAGCAGGAAGTCGTGGACATGTCCGATATCACGCAATCCAAGATCGACGAGCTGAAAGGCTTCCAAACGCCGGCCGCTCCGAAGCTGTTCGGCGCCGCCAAAGGCAAGAATTTGATCATTCTGCAGATGGAATCGTTCCAGGATTTCCTCATCGGATTGAAGATCGACGGGCAGGAAGTCACGCCGAATTTGAACAAGCTGATGAACGAAACGTTCCATTACGACCGTTTCTACACGATGGCCGGCCAAGGTACGACATCCGACGCCGAGTACGTCGTGAATACGTCGCTCTACGTGCCGCATCACGAAGCCGCGACGGACAAATACGTCGAGAAGGCGCTGCCGAGCCTGCCGAAGCTGCTGCACGCGAACGGCTACGACACGGCGACGTTCCATACGAACGAGGTCCATTTCTGGAACCGCAACGAGCTTTACGCCTCGATCGGCTGGGATAAGTATTACGATCAGCATTTTTACGGGGACGATGACCATATCGCATTCGGCGCTTCGGACGAAATTCTATACGCGAAGACGATTCCGGAGCTTCAGCGGATGGATCAAGCGGACAAACCGTTCTATGCCCAAGTCATCTCCATGAGCGCGCATCATCCGTACAAAATTCCGGAATCGAAATACAAAATGACGCTGCCGGAAAACATGGAAGGCACGCTGGTAGGCAATTACATCCATGCGCAGAATTACGCGGACTACGCGCTGGGCGCCTTCATTCAAGGCTTGAAGGACACGGGACTCTGGGATGACAGCATCGTCGTTATGTATGGTGACCATCAAGGATTGCCGATATACTCGCTGAGCGGCGACGAGAAAGACATGCTGAAGAATATGCTGGGCCACGATTACGGCTATCCCGACATGTTCCGCATTCCGCTCATTCTGAGCGTGCCCGGCGTGACGTATCCGTCCGTGCAGCACGACGTGGGCGGCCAGATCGACATTCTGCCGACCGTGGCGAATCTGCTCGGCGTATCGACTGCCAATCAGATTCACTTCGGCCAGGACTTGTTCAACGAGAGCTCCAACTTGCTGCCGATGCGGCATTTCCTTCCGACCGGGTCGTTCATCACGGACGAGAGCGTGTTCGTGCCCGGCAAGGGCTTCGAGGACGGAACGAACTTCCCGCTTCCGGGAGAGACGTCAACGACGCCGGCAACGGATTCTCAGTATGAACGGGCATTGAATCTGCTGAATTTGGCGGACAGCTACGTGTCGCATCTGCCGCTGAAAGAAGGCACCGCGGTTTCCGCGACGCCGTAATCATTTGCCGAACCTATCCGTTCCGCGACAACCAGAACCGGCAGCTTGCATCGACCATGAAATGCAGCCATCGATAAACGGAGGGATCGCATATGCGGTACAGCGCAATACCGGGAACGGATTTGAACGCGGCAGTCATCGTCATGGGAACAGCCGGCTTCGGCGGGACCATGGCGGAAGAGGACGCTTTTCGATTATTCGACTTGTACGTGGAACAGGGCGGCAATTTCTTCGACACGGCAATCGTCTACGACGACTGGCTGAGCCAAGGCAGAAGCTTGACGGAAATTCGGTTGGGCAAATGGCTGAAGGAACGCGGCATTCGCGAGAAGCTCGTGCTCGCGACCAAAGGCGGTCATCCCGAGCTGAGCGCGATGCATATCGGAAGGCTCGGCAGGGACGACCTCATCGCGGACGTGGACCGGAGCCTGCGCCAGCTGCAGATGGACTACATCGACCTCTACTGGCTTCACCGCGACGATCCGGCCGCCCCGGTGGAAGGCATCATGGATACGCTGGACGAGCTGATCAAGTCCGGCAAGATCCGCGGCATCGGCTGTTCCAACTGGACGGTCGAACGGATCAAGCAAGCGCGGGCTTACGCCGAAGGTAACGGCCTCGCGCCGTTTGCGGCGAGCCAGCCGCTCTGGAATCTCGCATCGCTGAACCCCGGGTCCTTGGGGGACAAGACGCTCGTCGCGATGAGCGAGGCGGACAAGCATTACTTCGAGGAAACCGGGATGGCCGTTATTCCGTTCTCGTCGCAGGCGAACGGCTTCTTCGGCGGACGCTACGCGCGCGGGCGGGAAGCGGGGCGCGAAGGCAGCGCATCGGCGGTCGAACGGCATTATTTCAACGACATCAGCTTTGCCCGGCTAGACCGCGTGCAGGAGCTGGCCGCGGAGCTCGGCGCCACCGGTTCGGCGATCGCGCTGGCCTACCTCACGTCCCAGCCGTTCCCGGTATTCCCGATCATCGGGGCATCGAAGCCGGCCTACGTCATCGACAGCTGCGCGGCGGGCGATTTGGCGCTGACGCCGCAGCAGGTGCATTATTTGGAAACAGGCGAGTAATACGAAGAGTCTGCCGACCTTTACCGGGTCCGGCAGGCTTTTTTGCAGGCTCGCATAACGACGGCATGCCCGAGGATGCCGCCGACGGAGCAATCTAGTATAATCAGGGTATCGCAAGCACGGAAAGGAGTGGCGGCATGAGCGGCTACGCAGAACAGAAGAACGGCGTATTTCCATCGGTATGCTCGCTGGATTGTCCCGACCAGTGCGGCCTGCTGGTCCATAAGCAGGACGGCGTCATCGTCAAGATCGAAGGGGATCCCTCGCACCCGGTCACGCAGGGAGCGATTTGCAATAAAGTCCGCAACATGACCGCGAGAATCTACGACGAGAAGCGGTTGAAGCATCCGCTTCGCCGGATCGGTCCGAAGGGAAGCGGACAATTCGAGCCCGTCAGCTGGGAGGAAGCGATCGGGACGATCACGTCCCGCTGGAAGTCGCTGATCGCGGAAGAAGGTCCGGAGTCGATTTTGCCGTACAGCTTTTACGGCAACATGGGCCGGGTCAATACGGAAGGGATGGGCCGCCGGTTCTTCAACCGGATGAACGCGAGCGAGCTGATCTATTCCATCTGCGAAGCGGCAGGCACCGTCGGGTACGGCTTCACGATGGGCGGCAGCTACGGGACGGATCCGGAGGATACCGTCCATGCGAAGCTGATCGTCATGTGGGGCGTCAACGCGGTCAGCACGAACATGCACCAGGTCGCGATCGCGGAGAAAGCGCGCAAGAACGGCGCGACGATCGTCGTCATCGACGTGCACCGCAACCGCACCGCCAAGTGGGGCGATTGGTTTATTCCGGTGCTTCCGGGAACGGACGCGGCGCTCGCCCTCGGCTTGATGCATGTGTTGTTTGCCGAGGAGCTGGTAGACGAAGCGTTCATGGAGCAGTATACGGTCGGCAGCGTGGAGCTGCGCGAGCATGTGAAATCCTACACGCCGGCGCACGTCTCCGCGATCACGGGCGTGCCCGAGTCGGATATCGTGAAGCTGGCCCGCATGTACGGCGGCGTCGACGGGTCCGCGTTTATCCGGATCGGCAACGGACCGCAGCATCACGACAACGGCGGCATGACGACCCGGGCGATCGCCTGCCTGCCGGCTTTGACCGGACAATGGCTGAAGAAGGGAGGCGGGGCGATCAAAGGCAACGGCGGCCATCTGGCGCTCAACCAGCGGGCGCTGGCGAGGCCGGACCTAAAGCCGAGAGAACTGAAGCGCCCGCGCAAGATCAACATGAATCTGCTCGGCATCGCGCTGCACGAGCAGGAGAAGCCGATCCGGTCGCTGTACGTCTATAACGCCAATCCCGCCGTGGTTGCGCCGAATGCGGACAAGGTAAGGGAGGGGCTGGCCCGCGAGGATCTGTTCACCGTCGTCCACGAGCTCTTCATGACGGAGACGGCCAAGTACGCCGACATCGTCCTCCCGGCTACCTCGACTTTCGAGAACACGGACGTCTATTCGTCCTACTGGCACCACTACGTGCAGATTCAACAACCGGTCATCCCGCGCTACGGCGAAAGCAAATCCAATACCGAGGTGTTCCGCCTGCTCGCGGAGGCGATGGGCTACGAGGACGAGGCGCTGCGGGACAGCGACTTGGATATGATCGATCACGCATTGAACAATCCGAACAACCCGAACCTGGAAGGCATTACCGCCGGCCTGCTGCAGGAGAAGCAGTTCGCCAAAGCGAACGTGCAGCCGCTGCTGCCGGGACGACTGCGGACGCCGAGCGGACGCATCGAGCTGTATTCCGTCGCGATGGAACGCCAGGGCTTCCCGCCGATGCCGACTTATACGCCGCTCGCCGATGACGGACCGTATCCGTTTCTCTTCATACCGACGGTCAACCACAGCTTCCTGAATTCCACCTTCGCGCATAACGAGAAGCATATGGCGATGGAGAAGATGCCGAAGCTGCACATGAACGCCGCCGATGCGGAAGGGCTTGGCATCCGGAACGGCGACGCGGTGAAAGTGTGGAACGGCCGCGGCGAATGCGAGCTGACGGCCGCCGTCGGGGAGGACGTGCTGCCCGGCGTCGTCGTCAGCCAAGGCTTGTGGGCGGACGGCGCGGATCGCAAGGCCGTCGTAAACGCGCTCACGCCCGACCGCGTCGCGGACATGGGACAAGGAGCGACCTTCTTCTCGGGACGCGTCGCCGTCGAGCGGGCGGTGTAGGGGCCGGCGGCGCAATATCTTGCAGGCTCGGTTATTTACTTTATTTTAGTAAGCTGCTTGACATAAATAACTGTAACTCATATAATTACAGTAACAGAGAAAAGGGACGGCTAGCAGGCAGCCTTGCGAATCGTCCCCTTTTCCACCCTATACTGTAACTGATACACTTACAGTTAAGGAGCTTCCAAAAATCCGCAGACAGGTGGTGCTGACGATGGGCTTTGCGATTAGTGATTGGGTACAAGGCAGAACGAAAGACGGGGAACTTATTCAAGGATTCATAACGTCGCTGAACGAAAGGCAGAACATTGCGACGGTTTATGTCGTTCAATCGGATCACGATGCCGCCGTAGGCACTACGGTCGCCGTGTTGAGCAATTGGCTCAAGGAACAGCCGACGCTTCAGGTGCTGGATTACGAAGAGCCGATCATGGACTTCATCGAGCTTGCGCTGGCGACGCGCGATTCGGAGTGGTTCGCGGAGCTGACGGAGCGTCTGCACGCGATCGCGGAGAAGCAGGAACAGAATGCGGACGGCAGCGCGCCGATCCTGCACGGCCGCAACCGCCTCGGCCAAATCTATTGATCATAGAAGAGGCGTTCATATAAGAAAAGGCCGGGACGGAGGGTCCCGGTCTTTTCGGCGTTCGCTTGTCTTGGTAAAATGGTAGCAGACGTTCCATTTTGCCATCGTACCGGGAGGCTTCCGACATGAGTTTGCGCGTTTTGATGAACGGCCGGCTTTTGCGCTTGGAACATGTGACGACGGATCGTCAGCAGGGCCGCGCCGGCATGCTGACGGTCCGCCACCGGCATCCCGTGTTTCATCTGATGTACGTCACGGACGGCGAAGGCCGCTTTCTCGTGAACGAACGCATGACCCGGGCGGTGCCGGGATTATTGTATATCGTCAATCCGGATGAATGGCATCAGTTCCACGGGGACGAACGGACCCCGCTGCATAATCTCGAATGCACCTTTCTCGTCCGCGACGAGGAGGAGCGACCCGTCTGCGCCAATTTTTTCGATTGGTTCGAGGAGAAGCGCGGCGTTCCGGTGCCGCGGATGCTTCGGGCGCAGCCTATCGCCGTCCCTGCGCAGCTCCGTCCGTGGCTGCTGGAGGGCTTCAACCGGCTGCTGGATCCCGCCAACCGCTTCCTCACGGCGGAGCATCGATCCCTCATGGCGATGGACCTGCTGCTGCGCGCGGAGGAGCTGCTGTGGCAATTGATCGCCGCGGACGGCGTCGTGCCGGGCAGGCTCGGCGTCGCCGAGGAGATCGACACGCTGAAGCGGCATATGACCGCCCGCCTCGGCGAGCCCGTCCGATTGGAGGAGCTGGCCGAGCTCGTCCACTGGTCGCCGAATTATTTGTGCCGCGCGTTCAAGGCGCACGCCGGCATGGCGCCGATGACGTACTTGCAGCGGCTGCGGATGGCGGAAGCGGAGAAGCTGCTGCTGTACACGGATTACCCCGTGTTTACGATCGCGGCCATGCTCGGCTACGAGGATCCGTCGTATTTCGCGCGTCTATTCCGCAGGCATCACGGGCGCGCGCCCGTCGAATACCGAAGAGGATAAGATCGTCCGCATCGAAGCGAATTTTGTACCTTCAACGGTGGCCGGCCTGCTGGTAGCATAGATGGCAGGAAGACCAATCGAAGCGTTCAAAAACGGAGGCATGCGGATATGCGGTTATCGCTGGAGCAAATCATATCGTATCAAACGGAAGGGTATCTCATCGTACCGGACGTGCTGGACGGCAAGGACCTGCAGCCGGTCATCGACGAGCTGGAGCGGGAGATCGACGGCCGCGCGCGGAGGCTGTTTGCGGAAGGAAAGCTGAAAGCGCTTTACGAGGCGGAGCCGTTCGAACGTCGTTATGCTTGTCTGTACGGGGAGTGCCCGGAGATCGGCAAGGGGCTGGACATCCAGTCCTATCTGGGCGAAGCGATGTTCAGTCTGCTCGGGCACGGCAAGCTGCTGGACGTCGTGGAATGCCTGCTTGGGAGCGAGCTCAGCTGCAACCCGATCCAGCATGTGCGGGCGAAGGTGCCGTCGAAGCTCGCCGCGGATGAACCGGATTATTTTCAAAACGTGCCTTGGCATCAAGACTGCGCGGTGACGTCGCCGGATTCCGAGGCTTCGGAGATCATCACGTTCTGGATGCCGCTCGTGGACGCGACGGCGGAGACGGGCTGCATGGAAGTCATGCCGCGCGTATTCAAGCAGGGCTACATCAACCACAGGGCAGAGGGCGGCACGACGATCGACCCCGACAAGCTGCCGGACGCGAAGCCGGTGCTCGCGGAATGTCCGAAGGGCGGTCTCGTCATCATGAACAAATACACGCCGCACAGGGGCATCGGCAACCGCTCGGATATCGTGCGCTGGTCCATTGATCTGCGCTATCACAAGACGGGGGCGCCGTCGGGCCGTTCGTTTCAGCCTTCCTTCCCCGTGCGCAGCGCGTCGGAGCCGGACGGCGTGCTGCGGGATGCCGAGGAATGGCGGCGACTCTGGCAGGCGGTCAAGGATGAGAAGGGCCGCAAGATGCATCGCGTCTAAGCGGATTGCGAACCCGGGACCCGTCTCTCGTCAGACGGGTCTTTTGGCTTTGCGGTAAGCCAGCGGCGCCATCCCCTTGCGTTCGCGGAAGATCTTGGCGAAGGTCTTGTACGAACCGAACCCGACCTCGAGCGCGACCTCGACGACGCTGTAGTCGGTCGAGACGAGCAGGGAGCTCGCATGCCGAAGCCGCAGATCCTGCAGGAAATGAACGAACGTCTGCCCGGTCTTCTCCTTGATCACCTCGCTGATGCGCGAGGCGCTCATGCCGAACCGGTCCGATAGCTGCGTCAGCGTAACGTCTTCCTGGTAATTGCGGTGAATATGATGAATGATGGGCCAGACGGACGCGCCCGGCTTCGAGGAGGACGCGATCGCCGCATCGGCCGGCTGATGCTTCCGCCGCTCGCGGTCGAAGCAGACGAGCAGCTCCTTCAGCCGGGCCTGCAGCAGCGTAAGCCGCCAGGGAGCGTTCCCTTCGTACTCGCGCATCATGTCGTCGATGAGGAAGCGCGTGCGTTCCGCGATGGCGCCGGTAAACGCCGTATACGGCGGAAGCGGGCTTGGCTCGATCAGCTCCGCCAGCCCGTCGCCGTGACCGCCGGCGTCCATCAGGAGATCCATGCTGAACATGCAGTTGTACAAGAGCAGCGTGCTGCCCGGTTCCGTGAACAGCTCGTGCACTTGATACGGCTGCACGAACGTGAACGTGCCCGGGACCATCTCGTGCCGGACGTTGTTGACGACCTCGGAGCCCCGGCCTTCGATGACGTACGACAGCTCCAGAAAGTCGTGGCGATGCGCCCGGAAGCCGCGCTGCAGCGCATGAATGCCGATATGGAAAGGGAACGCCGAGTCGACGTTCGGATACGTTTTCAAATAATCCGGAAAATGGGTCATGGCAATTGCGATCCTCCGAAGAAATGGGACGTTTATCGAAATATGAGACAAGCTTTTTCCTACAGACTACTTTATCATAGAATCGAACACTAGCGTTATCAGGCAGGCAAGGTATCCGGGGAGGAACTAGGCGATGGCAATTCGGATCGGCATTATCGGCGCCGGCAATATTGGAAGCGTTCACGCTTCGCAGTTCTCGCAGCTGCGCGACGTTTGCGAAATAACGGCAATCACGGATCTTTATTTGCCTTTGGCGGAGCAGCGGGCGGTCGAATACGGCATTCCGGCCGTGCTGGAATCGCCGGAGGCGCTCATTCAAAGCCCGAACGTGGACGTGGTCATCATCGGCGTGCCGAACCAGTACCACGCGGAGCTGGCCGTTCGGGCGATCGAAGCCGGCAAGCACGTGCTGCTGGAGAAGCCGATGGGCATCAACGCGGCGGCGGCCAAGGAGATTTTGAAAGCAAGCGAGGCAACCGACAAGGTCGTCATGATCGGACATCAGATGCGCTGGGAGTCCGTGCCGATGCAGATCAAGGAACAGATCGACCGCGGCGAGCTCGGCAGGATCTATACGGCCAAGACCGGCTGGTACCGCCGCAAGGGCATCCCGGGCTGGGGCACGTGGTTCACGCGCATGGATCAATCCGGCGGCGGCCCGCTGATCGACATCGGCGTGCATATGCTCGACCTGGCGCTGTATCTCATGGGCAATCCGAAGCCGGTGTCGGTCTATGGCGCGGCGTACGCGGAATTCGGACCGAAGCGCAAGGGCATCGGCACCTGGGGCAAGCCGAATTGGAACGGCGTCTACGACGTCGAGGATCTGGCGACCGCGCTCATCAAGATGGAAGACGGCAGCTCGCTTACGCTCGAAGTCAGCTGGGCGGTTCATATGGATACGGACAACACGCCGTTCGTGCACCTGATGGGCACCGAGGGCGGCGCGAGCTACCGCGGCGCGACCGGGAAGCTGCTGACGGAGAAGTTCGACAAGCCTTTGGAAACGCAGCTTTCCCGGCCGGAGAACGACGAGCACGAGCGGCTGCGCTTGAGCCGGCATTTCCTCGACTGCATCATTACGGGCAAGCAGCCGATCACGTCGGCGCTGACGGGCTTTACGAACAATCTGGTGCTGGACGCGATCTACGAATCGTCGCGGACGGGCCACGAAGTGAAACTCGACTGGAATCTGTAAGGCGCGGTTCATCGCGCGCACCCCGAATCTAGTAAAACTATGGAGGCTGACAGCATATGTTAAAAGGACTTTCCCGCGCCGGACTCGGCGATATCGGCAGCGACGAGCGCTTCATCGCGCTTGCCGGCGAATACGGCTTTCAAACCGTCGACATCGACGCGAAAGGCTTGATCGACCGCAACGGCCTCGAAGGCGCTCGCAAGCTGCTTACGGACAACGGCGTGACGATCGGCTCCATCGGCTTGTCCGCGGAGTGGCGGCATTCGGAGGACACTTTCCGCGCCGGCCTCGCGAAGCTGGCGGAAGAAGCCGCGGCCGCGGCGTCGCTCGGCGTTCGCAATTGCTGCACGTACGTGCTGCCCGCGACGGATTACAAGGCGGCGCATTTCGCCGTGATCGCGACGCGCCGGCTGCGCACCTGCGCGCAAATTCTCGGCGCTTACGGCATCCGCCTCGGCCTCGAATTCGTCGGCCCGCATCATCTGCGGACCGCTTGGGCGAATCCGTTCCTGTGGACGGTGGAAGAAACGCTGGATTGGATCGCTGCCATCGGCGAGCCGAACGTCGGCCTGCTGTTCGACTCCTATCACTGGTACACGAACGGCCTCGGTCTCTCCGCCATCGAAGCGTTGACGCCGGATCAGATCGTGCACGTGCATATCAACGACGCGCCGGACGTGCCCGTGGAAGAAGCCCGCGATAACGGCAGATTGTACCCGGGCGAAGGCGTCATCGATCTGGGCGGCTTCCTGAAGGCGCTGAACGCGATCGGCTACAAAGGCTCCGTCACGCAGGAGATCCTGTCGGCGGAAGCGCCGGCGGACACTGCGGAAGGCTTGCTGGCCCGTTCGAGAGCCGGTTTCGATAAAGTCTACCTTGCAGCCGGCTTGGCTTAAGCTGGCAGTAAGCGAAAGCGTCCCGATCGGACCGGCGATTGCCGGTCCGATCGGGACTTTTTTTGCGCGCCGGCGCATGAGCGGCGCCGTCCGCCCGTTCAAATTTTACCCGCGGCTATGCTACAATAAGTCTATCAAACCGTTGGTAGAGAACAGGAGACGAACATGGACATTATCGAAGCGATTCGCACTAGAAGAAGCATCGGCAAAGTAACGCAGGAGCCGGTCGCGAAAGAAACGATCGAGCAAATACTGGACGCGGCCGTCTGGGCGCCGAATCATCGGCTGACCGAGCCTTGGCGGTTCTTCGTGCTGAGCGGCGAAGGCCGCGGCAAGCTGGGCGAAGCACTGGCGGCGATCGCGGTGGCGCAGGCGGGCGCAGGCTTGGATGCGGAGGCGCTGCAAGCCAAAGCCGAGGACGCCAAGAAGAAAGCGCTGCGCGCGCCGGTCGTCATCGCCGTCGCCGTCGTTCCGGCGGAACGCAAGGACGTCATCGAGCTGGAAGAATACGGCGCCGTCAACGCGGCGATTCAAAATATGCTGCTGACGATCCATGCGCTCGGCTTGGGGGCGGTGTGGAGGAGCGGAGAGCCCTGCTATCACCCGCTCATGAACGAAGCGTTCGGCCTGCGTCCGCAGGACAAGATGCTGGGCTTTATTTATTTGGGCGTTCCCGACATGGCGCCGCCCCAGGCGAAACGGTCGTCGGCGGCAAGCAAGACGACGTGGGTCGAAGCCTAAGCAGGTGACGGTTAATAAGCAAAGGGTTATCGCTAAGGCAAATAGGTAAGCGGAGAGGCAACAAGGTAAGCGGAAAGCGTAAGAGAAAAGGCAAATGAAAAAGGGCGAGCGCGTCCCCTCGAGGGAACGCGCTCGCCTTTTTATTGTCCCGCTATGCCGAGCATGGAAGCTGCCGGCTTATCGAACCTCGATCGCGATTTCATCCGGGCGGTATACGCCGAGCAGCTTGCCGCCGGTGTCCGCGGCGAACATGACCGTCCGTTCCTGCGGAAGCGAGAACGCGTAGCGCACGCCCGTCTTCGGGTCGCGGACCTCGATCGCGGCATCGCAGGCGAATTCCGAGACGAAGACGTAGAGCGAGCCGGCCGCGAACGTCAGCTTGCGCCCGTATACGCCGGGCAGTTCGCCCCCGTGCAGCCATTCCAGCTCGGCCTCGACGCCTGCTTGCTCAATGGCCTCCCCGTACACCGCCAGCAGCGGCTCCAGACGTTCGTTCAGCTCGATCGGCAGCGGGCAGTACAGCAAGCTTCCCGCGCCGAGGTTCAGTGCCGTCAGCTTCGCCGGGCCGCCTTCCGCCGAAGCCGCCAGGCCTTTGTTGCTGTCCGCGATACGCGTTCCGCCGAACGAGACCGGCAGGAATTTGCCGTTCAGCTCCAGCAGCTCTTCGCGGAGCAGGTTGCCGACGGCGCCGAGTCCGAGCGCGTCCGCCTTCGGCTGAACCGGCCGCCAGTATTCGTCCAAGCCGAGCGGCCCGGTGAACAGCAGCGTGCCGCCGTGCGTCTCGACATGGGATACGAGCTTCTCCAGCGCCGCTCCGCTGAAGTTGTGCGCGCTCGGCACGAGGATCAGCTTCGGCTTTGCCGCGGCGAGCGACCCCAGCTGATATTCGCCTACCCCGAAAGCATGGACGTTCATCGCATACGACAGCGTGCGGATGGCGCGGGTCGTCGCGTCGTACGCCAGGTTGCGGTTGGAGAAGTCGTTGGAGTACGGATAGACGACGGCCACCTCTTCGAGTTGGCGATCCTTGAACAGATCGCGGATGCCCGCCATGAAGGCGCCGAAATCATAGGAGACCGCCGCCTCCGGTTTCTCCGTGCCGTCCGCGCGCAGCGCGCCGATATTGGATTCGTTGACATTGTTCATGTAGAAATTGATGTTCCAGATCCACTGCACGGCGCCGGCGCCGCCGGTGGAGAACGAATAGGCGTATTTGCGCTCGAGAATGTTGCGCAGCTCTTCTTCGCTTCGTTTCGCGCGTCCGTCCGGCGTTTCCACGTACATGATGCCCGTCTCCTGGATCAGGTTCGGTTTGTCCGGCGCCTTGGCGAAGATGCCGTCCCACACGAGATTGTCCATCAGCCACCACGAGTGCACGGTCGTATAATCGACGGCTTCCGCGTAGAAGAACGGGGAAGGACGCTGCTTGCCGAGGCCTTCGTCCTGGCCGACCGTCACGAGCTGCTTCGGCTGGATGGAACGGATCGTCTCGATCAATTGGGACGCCCAGCGGTTGTGCATGTCCATCGTGAACAGCGTGTAATCGAGCCACTGGCCGCCGCGTTTGGCGACGTTCTCCGTCGTGCCGAAATTGATGTCGTCCGGCTCCGGGAGCACGACGGCATCGAACGACGGCAGCTCGGCGGGCGTCATGTTCCAGCGCTCCTGCAGCAGCCCGATCTCGCCGTGGCGCTCGCGCAGCCACGCCAGGTAAGCGGCTTTCTCGAACGGATCCCGGGCGGAACGCGGTCCCTTGAAAATCCGTTTCGGATCGAACATGGACGGCTCGTTGATGAGATCCCAGTGCACGTGCTTCGAATTCCTATGGCGCGTTACGATGGCCGCGATGAACCGCTTCTGCGCTTCCACGCTGCGCGGGTCGAGGTAAGGGTTGACGCCTTCCCAGGCTTCCGGCGTAAAGGCGAAGAAATTGAACGTCACTTCCATGTCGTACCGCTTCGCGGTCAGGAACAGGGCGTCGATCGCGCGAAGCACCTCCTCGTACGGGTGGCCGTCGACGAACATGACGCTGCGCCATGCCGTCCAGACGCCGGTCCGGATGGAGTTGATGCCGGCGCGCTTCATT
Source organism: Paenibacillus sp. J22P277 (assembly GCF_059383675.1). NCBI lineage: Bacteria > Bacillati > Bacillota > Bacilli > Caryophanales > Paenibacillaceae > Paenibacillus > Paenibacillus sp. J22P277. The sequence continues at coordinate 736,850 of NZ_JBXENS010000001.1, read as the reverse complement.
TGCGCCATGTCGCGGTCCCAGACGGCCGCGTTCGGCAGAAACAGGAATTTGCGGGCCACGTCGCTCGTCATGTAGGTCATGCCGACGATCGGCAGCGGCCGTCCGTTCTTGATGAAATAATCGCGGTCGCACGAGATCATCTCGCCGGATTCCAGCAGCGCTTGATCCATGCCCCAGAAGCCTTGGCGCAGGAGACGGCGTTCGCCGGTCGGGGACACGGCTTCGCACTCGACGGCATAGAAGCCCGTTTCCGCGTCCAAAGGCGTAACAATACGCTGGATGACGAGCTCGCGGCCGATCTCGAGCACGGCTTCCGTACGCCAAACCTCGGTGAAATTCCCGCCGTCGTAATCATACGACGGCACGGGCTCGCCGACTTCGCTGTTATTCGCCTTCAGGATGCGAAGCTTGAACGACCAAGCCGCGGTGCTGGAGCTGACGCGTTCCGTACGCGTCTGAAGCACTTGCTGGCCTTGCAACATCAGAACGGGACGCTCCCCCCGTTCATAGGAGCCGTAGTTCGGCTTCAGCCACAGCTCCGTGACGCCGGCCGCCGCGAACTCGGCCCAGCGCGCCAGCGCCTCCGCGCCGCTGCCGGACCAGAACGGGGAACCCAACCGCTGGTTCACGAAAATCATCCGACTGCCGGCGAACGGTCCTTTCGTATGCTCGAGCAGTACGGCGGGGGCGGAGCGTTCGCGCTCCAGGCCGTCTCCGCTGATGCCTTTCAAGAGCGGATAGAGATGCGCGTCGATCGGGCCGGCGGAACCGAGCTCGCCCGGACGGTCGTCCGTGCGGGTCACGTGCAGCACGAGCCCGAACGTCGGCTCGATCGCGAAGAGCGGCTCGCTGCCTGCGAAGAGCGGAATCTCCCGATGATGCGCGAGCTTGGCGATGCCTTCCGTCGTCACGGGCAGCGCCTCGTGAATATGGAGCTGCTGGTGGTATGCGGTTTGGTCCGGTTCCGGCGTCCAGCTGCCGTCCGTGCCGTTGACCGGCGTTTTGAACGGCGCGCCGCCGGCGGCGATCAGACCTTTGCCTTCGGAAGCATGCGCGAGGATGGCCGGCCAAGCGGATTTCGGGAAGTAAGCTCCGTGCAAATGCACGTACACGGCCGCGTCGCGCAGCGCGTCTTCCAGCTCGGATGCCGTTACGACCCGGAAGCTTTCGCGCAAGCGCGCGATCGATGCCGCATCCGGACGTTCGCCCGCGTAAGGGAAGCTTTCGTCGTAAAACAGAATGTGAGGATTGCCCATTTCTTCTTCACTGCCTCTCGTCGGTAAGTATTGTCCGGGATTTGTTAGGTTTGTTAGGTAAAAGATGCTTTGTCCGGGCCCACTTTAGAGGTAAAATAGACAAAAGTCAACGGAGAAGATAACGACTTCCCGCTCACGGAACGGAGGCGCCTGCAATGGCTCGGAAAATATCGATGCAGCATATCGCCGACAGGCTCGGCGTGTCCAAATACACGGTGTCGCAAGCGCTTGCCGGCAAGCCCGGCGTCAGCGAAGCGACGCGCCTCGAGGTGACGGCGCTCGCGGAAGCGCTCGGGTACGATCTTCGGGCGTCGGGCAGAAGGGGAGGACAGCCGCAGTTCTTAACGGAGCCTCGGCCCATGCCGGAAATACGGTTGATACAGGACATCCGGTCTACTCCGGAGATACGGCCCAAATCCGAACAGCAGTCCATGCCCGAGCCGCAGCACTTGCTTCAGACGGACACCAACCCCGTACCGCCGGAACGGCCAATCTCGCCCCGAGAAGACGGTCCGCTGCTCTTCATCGGCCTCGACGAGCGCCACGCGAAGGAACCGAACTTCTGGAAACGGGTCGTCGAGGGGCTGGAGGCGGGCTGCAGGCAGCGGGGGCTGACGCCGAGGTTCTTCACGTTCGGCCAATCGGCTTATGCTTTCGACGAGCTCCCGGAGCTGCTCGGCATTAGCGGATCCGAGCGGCGCGCGTTGGGATTTATCATCGCCGGCAGTTGCCCGCTCGGCACGCTGCTGCAGCTGGCGCGCTTCGGCCTGCCGATGGTGCTGGCGGACCATGAAGCGCCGCTGACCGGCGCGGACGCCGTGCTGAACGCCAATGCGGAAGCGGGCCGCATGGCCTGCCATCATTTGCTGTCCCAAGGCTGCGCGGCGCTCGTGTTCATGGGCAGGGACAGCTTTGCGGTCAGTTTTCGGGAACGCTGGTGGGGCTGCAGGCTGGCGTTGGACGAAGCGAAGGAGACGCGGCGCGTGCCGCCCCGCGCCGCAAGCGCGCCGACCGGCAACGCAAGCACGCCTGGCCGCGCCGATAGCGCGCAGAGCCTTGCTGCAAGCGCGCCTAACCTCGCCTTCAACGCGACGAATGCAGCAGGCGAAGAAGGCTCCGCCGATCCCGGCAACCGCGGGGAGTTCCTTCCCCAATTGAAGAAATGGACCATCCCGTACGGCGGCGCGCAATGGCGGACATGGCAGGCGGTGCTCGAACGGCGCTTGGACGCCGCCGCAGCCGAAGGCAGCCTGCCGGAAGGCTTTATTTGCGCCAATGACGACATCGCGCTCTGCCTGCTGCAGCTGCTCGCGGAGAAGGGGCTAGGCGGGAGCGGCATCCGCGTCGTCGGCATCGACAATACGGCGCCTGGCATGGAAGCTTCCGTACCGCTTACGACCGTGGATCTGGCGAAGGAACGGCTCGGCATTCGGGCCGTGGAAGCCTTCGTCCGCAAGCTGACCCAGCCCGGTTCCCTGCCGGAGAAGATCATCCTCTCCGCGCGGCTGGTCGTCCGGAATTCCGGCTGAGGCGCGGGAATATGGGCCGGATATGTCGCCGCTCCGCAAGCGCCCGCATAGGATAACCCAGAAGCCTATCCCGGCCGAGAGGAGTTTCTTCGAATGCCCTTTGAACGCGATTTGCGCGGCATCTTCATGCTGCTGGCGTTGGTGCTTTACGTGCTGCTGGTCGTTTTGTTGGTGGTTGCGCTGTTTTGAGCCCTTGGAACGTCCGGGCTTTCCGCCTCATAACCTTCGTTTCCGATGCGCGGGAACGAGGGTTATGAGGCGTTTCCGGTCGGACTTTCCCTTGCCGCGAACCCTGCCAATTCTGGCATAAAGAAACCTTGGATGACGCATACTCCTTTAAAGACCATCAAGAGGAGGGTACCACTATCGCAACCAAGAGCGCGGGACAAAACAAATACAAAAAGATGTCGATGTCGCCCAAAGAATATCAAAACTTCGCCAAAACGCGGGAGCCTTCGAGATCGATCCTGGCCAACTGCGTGCGCGCTTTTCTGATCGGCGGCTTGATCTGCATCGTGGGACAAGCCATATCCGAGGTGTTCGTGTACGGCCTCCACATGTCGCGGACGGCGGCGGGCAACCCGACCGTGGCCGTGCTGATCCTGATTTCGGTCATCCTGACCTGCCTCGGCGTTTACGACAAAATCGCCCAGTGGGCCGGCGCGGGTTCGGCCGTTCCCGTCACCGGCTTCGCCAACTCCATGTGCTCGGCGGCGCTCGAGCACCGCGCCGAAGGGCTCGTGCTGGGCGTCGGCGCCAACATGTTCAAGCTGGCCGGCTCGGTCATCGTATTCGGCGTCGTCGCCGCGTTTTTCGTCGGGCTGGTCTATCTGATTTTCGGAATCGAGGGACACTGACGATGCTGCGCGGAAAACAAACATGGTGGTTCGATCAACGTCCCGTCATCATCGGCGAAGCGACGGTCGTCGGTCCCGACGAGGGGGAAGGTCCGCTCGCCGCCGATTTCGACCTCGTCCATCCGGAGCTCGACATGCAGCAGAAGAGCTGGGAGAAGGCGGAGCGCCTCTTGCTGGAGCAGGCGTCCCAGATGGCGCTCGACAAAGCCAAAGTCAACAAGCAGCAGCTGCAGTTTTACGTCGGCGGCGATCTGATGAACCAAATCATCAGCAACAGCTTCGCGGCCCGTACGATCGGCGCTCCCTATCTCGGCGTGTTCGGCGCCTGCTCCACCTCGATGGAGTCGCTTGCGCTCGCCTCGCTGATCGTCAATTCCGGCTCCGGCCAATACGTGCTCGCGGGCACCTGCAGCCATAACTGCACGGCGGAGAAGCAGTTCCGGTATCCGACGGAATACGGCGCGCAGAAGCCGCCGACCGCGCAGTATACCGTAACGGGCGCGGGAGCGGTCGTCATCGCGCCGGAGGGCGAGGGGCCGGTCGTCGAATGCGCGACGATCGGCAAAATCGTCGATCTCGGCATCACGGACCCGTTCAACATGGGCGCCGCGATGGCCCCGGCGGCCGTGGATACGCTGACGGCGCATTTCAACGACACGGGCAGGCAGCCGAAGGACTACGATCTCATCGTGACGGGCGATCTGGCCACCGTCGGCCACGGCATCGCCAAGGATCTGTTCGCCAGGGACGGCATTCCGATGGAGGATACGGTGTTCGGCGACTGCGGGCTGATGGTGTACGACGTGCAGAACCAGAAGGTGCAGGCGGGCGGAAGCGGCTGCGGCTGCTCCGCCGTCGTGACGTACGGGCATCTGCTGAAGCGGCTGAAGAAAGGCGAGCTGAAGCGCATTCTCGTCTGCGCGACCGGGGCGCTCCTGTCGCCCTTGTCCTACCAGCAGGGGGAGACGATTCCCTGTATCGCGCATGCCGTTGCGATCGAAAGTCCCATGCACAACTAACCATACGAAAGGAGCAGGGCAGCATGATTTATTTGTGGGCATTCATCGTCGGCGGCGGCATTTGCCTGATCGGACAGCTGATGTTCGACGTCGCGAAACTGACGCCGGCGCATACGATGGCGACGCTTGTAGTGGCGGGCGCGATCGTGGACGGCATCGGCTGGTACGATCCGCTCATCAAGTTCGCGGGCGCAGGCGCGACGGTGCCGATCACGAGCTTCGGCAACGCGCTGGTGCACGGCGCGATCACGGAGCTCAACCGGGACGGGTGGATCGGGATCATCACCGGGATCTTCGACATCACGAGCGCGGGCATATCCGCGGCGATCATTTTCTCCTTCCTGGCGGCGCTCGCCGTCAGGCCGAAGGGGTAACGGCAGCATTTACCAGCGAAATTGGAGGTTCCCTGTGGGAATCTCCAATTTTTTTTGGCGGTTCTGCGCTATACGGGACTCTGTATTTTCTGTAAAATAATAGGACTAGAAACTGCACTCATTATCTAGCACTTTTCCGGGAGGAATGTTCATGGATACACGTACCGCGGAATACCGTTTAAGCAATGAAATCCGCCGCAATCTGGAGAGCTGCATCCTGGGAAAACAAGCCGAAATCGAGCGGCTGCTCACCGCGCTGCTGGCCGGCGGCCACGTTCTGATCGAAGACGTTCCGGGCACGGGGAAAACGCAGCTCGTCAAAGCGCTCGCGCGCACGATCGGCGGCCAATTCCGCCGGATTCAATGCAACCCCGATCTTCTGCCGTCGGATATAACGGGGGTAGCCATCTACCATCCGAAGAACGAAACCTTCATGTTCCGTCCGGGTCCCGTCATGGCGAACCTGGTGCTCGTGGACGAGATCAACCGCGCGACGACCAAGACGCAATCCGCGCTGCTCGAAGCGATGGAAGAACGCCATATCACGGTCGACGGCGATACGTACAGCCTGCCGGTGCCGTTCACGCTGATCGCCACGCAGAATCCGATCGAATTCGACGGCACGTACACGCTGCCCGAGGCGCAGCTGGACCGTTTCATGATGAAACTCTCGCTCGGGTATCCCGATGCGGCGACCGAGCGCCAAATGATCGTATCGCCTCACGCCACGTCGCCGGCGGAGCTGCTCGAGCCCGTCGCCACCGCCTCGCAGGTCGCGCAGATGATGGAGGACGTAAAACGGGTGCACCTCGACGCCGCCGTCGCCGACTATATCATCCGCATCATCCGCGGCACGCGGGAGCATAGCGGCGTGCAGCTGGGCGCGAGCCCGCGGGCGGCGATCTCGCTCACGGCGGCCGCCAGGGCGAACGCGTACCTGCAGGAACGCGATTACGTCATACCCGACGACATCAAGCTGCTTGCCTCGTCCGTTCTGGCGCATCGGATCATTCTGCATACGGAATCCCGAATGAACGGCTTGACCACGGAGGATGTCGTGCAGGCGGTCGTCGGCGAGACGAGCGTACCTGTCCGAATGGAGCGTTAACGTTTATGTTGACGGCGAAAGCAACGATACTCAGGTGGCGGCTGATCGGGTTTCTTTATATAGCCTCATTGTTGTTCGTGCTGTTTCAAGGCGGGAAAACGTCGCTGATGCTGTTCTGCATCTTCAACGTGCTGCTCATATACCTGGTGTTCGGCCGTTGGAGCGGGATCGCGCAAGTCGCCGGAGAGCGCAGGCTGAACTACGGCGGGAATGCGCCGACGGAGCAGGCGCTCGTGGCGGGCTCGCGGCTGGAAGTGAATATCGACGTGCAGATTCCCGGCTTCTGGCCGATTCCGTACGTGCTCGTCCGCGACCGCCTGGTCGCCCAGAACGGCAGCTCCGTCCCGTTCGAGGCTTCGTTCGTGCCCAACTACCGCCGGGCGGGAAATATTAATTATATGACGCCTCCCCTGGAGCGGGGCGTGTACCATTTCGAATCGACGGAATGCTCCACGCGCGATATATTCGGGTTGTTCGAGCATTCGGGGACGTTCCAGTCGTCGGTGCCGTTCAGCGTCTATCCGCGCACTGCGGCCATTCGCGACTGGCGGCAGATGAAGCGCGGCTCGAAAGGGCCGTTCTCCACGTCCGTTTCGCGCTTGTCCTCGAAAGAAACGACGCAAATCAACGGCGTCCGCGAATATATATACGGCGACCGGCTTTCCCGCATCCACTGGAACGCGACGGCCAAGACCGGCCAATGGAAGTCCAAGGAGTTCGAACGCGAGTCCCTGCCGCGCATGATCGTCATGCTGGACCGGTATTCCGGCGCTTACGGCCGGAACGAGCAATTCGAGCTCGCCGTATCCGCCGCGGCTTCCCTGCTGGAATTCGGCTTTAGGCGCTCGACGGCGGTCGGGCTGATCTCGGTCGGGGCCAAGCATGAGGGCTACGCGCCGAATGCGTCGGCCGACCAGCGCGAGCTGATGCTGAAGCACCTCGTGCGCGTGCAGGCGGACGGGGATCAGCCGCTGTACCGCGCGATCCGGCAGTCCGGAGCCATCGCCGGAGCGGGTTCCTTCGTCATCATCGTCAGCCCGCAGGAGGGCGAGGAGACGATCCGCGCCATGGAATGGCTGAACCGCACCGGCGTCGTGCCGGTGCTCATTCATTTGAAACGGCCCGAGGACCCTCGCGGCAGCAAGGTCAGCGATATCCGTTCGGGCGAATGGCTGCGGCTGCTGCGCAGAAGCGGCTTTACCGTCTATACGATCGGCAAGCTTCAGGAACTGCCCGAAGCGCTGGAAGGAGGCCGAGCATGACAGCATTCCGACATATGGCCCTTCGCTGGCTTTCCGCGGACGTGTACCGCAAAATCTCCGCCTGCTTCGCGGCGCTCATGATCTATCAATGGATCCGCTGCCTCGGCGATTACTGGTGGAGCGAGACGTTCACGATCGTAAACGGCGTCTTGCTCGCGGCAGCCTTGGCAAACCTGCTCATTCCGTCCAAGGGGCTGTCGATCGGGCTTCAGCTGATCGCCCTTGCCGGATTGAACGTCGCGTTCACCGATTTTCAGTGGCTTCCGTTCGAAGGCAGCCGCCGGAATATCATGGATTGGTTCCATTGGATCGGCTATCAATTCGGGGAGCTGAACCCGTTTCTCTGGATCAGCCTCGGCGTGTTGGCCGCCTTTCATATACTCGTTCTTCTTCGGTACAAGCGAATCTTTATTTTGCTGCTTGCCGGCGTTGCGGTACTGTCGCTGACGGTCGCGGACTCGATTTTCACGCCGATCTATTTGTGGGAAGAGATCGCTTGGATCGTATTCATCGGCCTGGGCTGGCTGGTCGCCAGCCATTTCGCGGGCTTCAAGGAACGCCACCCGGACAATTGGGCGCAGATGGTCGAATATCCGCTCAGCCTGTTTCTGCCGATCCTGCTCATCCTGACGCTCGTCATGGCCGCGGGGCTGTTCGTTCCCACGGTGAAGCCGGTGCTGACCGATCCGTATACGGCATGGAAGGAATCGCGCGGCGAGACCGTGCCTTCGTTCGTCGGCGATAAGGCCATCACGGTGGCGACCACCAAGAACAACGCCGATACCCGGTCAGGCTACAGCCGCAACGACAGCGTCCTCGGCGGCGGCTTCACGTTCGACTACACGCCCGTCATGACGGTGACGACCAACTACCGCAGCTATTGGCGCGGCGAGACGAGGGCGCTCTACAACGGCACCGGCTGGCTGGAATCGCCGGAAGAAAAGGCCGAAGCGGCTCAGGCCGGCGTCGCTCCGGGCAAGGGGCTTCCGGCGAACGGCATTCCGAAGACCACGGCGACGGAGGTCGTCGACCAGACGGTCGAGATGGTCCGCAAGGACAAGTACCCCGTGCTGTTCGGAGCGGGGCCGATCACGAAGGTGACGAAGATCAACGACAGCGCGGATGCGTTTCCGGCGATGAGCTGGCTGCCCGACTCTTGGGAACTGCGGCTGGCCAAGGGGGCATCGGTTCGTTATCCCAAGACATATACCGTGCAATCGAACGTGCCCGTTCTGGACGAGAACGCGCTTCGCAGCGGAGCGGCGGCCGAACCGGCGGGCGGCATCGGCAGCATCTACCTGGAGCTGCCCAAGGGGCTGCCGGATCGCGTCGCCGAACTTGCGCAGCAGCTGACCCAGGATGCGGCAACCCCTTACGATAAGGTGCGGGCATTGATCAGCTATTTGCAATTGAACTACAACTATACGAACACGCCGGATTTGAGCAAGAAATCAAGCAAGGACTTCGTCGATGCGTTCTTGTTCGAGATCCGGGAAGGCTATTGCGATTATTTCTCCACGAGCCTTGCGGTCATGTCGCGCTCGCTCGGGATTCCGGCCAGATGGGTGAAGGGATATTCCTCCGGCAGCCTGCCGGGCAATCCGAGCCTCCAGCAGATGCAAGGCATTCCCGACGCGGTCAACGCGAATCCGGACGGCGCCGGCACGTATACCGTACGCAACGCGGACGCGCATTCCTGGGTCGAGATTTATTTCAACGGCTACGGCTGGCTGCCGTTCGAGGCAACGCCCGGCTTCAGCTATCCGTACGCGCTGCCTAAGGACGAACCGGAAGCCCCCGCGCAGGTCGATCCCGCGGACGACGTCAGCACGCCGGTCGAACCGGTGCAGGAAGACGGCGGCTTCGAAGTGAAGCCGTGGATGTTCTGGGCGGCTGCGGGCGCGCTGGCGCTGGCGCTCGCCGTCTACTCGTACCGCGCGTTCCCGGCGGTGCTTCGCCGCTATCGCGGCGGCTCGGACACGATTAACGCCCGGATCGTAAGCGAGACGAACCGGCTGATCAAGCATTGCCGCAGGAAGGGGCTGGACGTGCAGGGCAACGAAACGGTCAGGGAGACCATGAGCCGCTGGTCGGTTCGTCTAACGTCCCTGCAGTCGCAATTCAGCATCGTGCAGCATGCTTTCGAGCAGGCGATGTACAGCAGCAAGTCGATGTCCCAGGAGGAAGCGGACCGGGTATCGGCGACGATGAAACAAATCCGCGAGCATTTGGGCTGATGGGAGTCATGGAGCCGGCTAAGGTGCGTATGCATCCGCGCCGGCTTTTTTGCGACATCGGGAGGACGTGGCGTTTCCTGACCGCGCTCGGTGCGGCTTTTCGGGCGCCTGCGTGTTTTTGCAACAAATTCGCAAGTTATGGTATAGTTTGCGTGATAGCCATGACAGGGGAGTCGAAATTATGTTCGAACGGCTGTTGCCGCAAATGCGCGTCAATACCATCTACGATATCAATCTGCATGCCCTCAAAGAGCAGGGCGTCTCAGGAATCATTACCGATCTCGATAATACGCTTGTCGGCGCAAGAGTGCCGCTCGCGACGCCGCAGCTGGTCAAATGGCTCGACGACGTGCGCGATCTCGGCTTCAAGGTCGTCATCGTATCGAACAATAACGAAACGCGCGTGTCCAAATTCGCGAAGCCGCTCCGAATTCCTTACGTGCATGCCGCGCGCAAGCCGGCGAACGCCGCTTTCGTGCGGGCGCTGAAGGAACTCGGCCTGCCCGCCGAGCGGACGGCCGTCATCGGGGACCAGATGATGACCGACGTGCTGGGCGGTAGAAGGATGGGGCTGTTCACGATTCTGGTCAGACCGATCGCGCCGGATGACGAGGGCATCATGACCCGGTTCAACCGGTTGCTCGAGAAGGTCGCCCTGTCCCGTCTGCGGAAGAAAGGGCTCTGGCCCGAGGAGGAACGGAATTCATGATCAAACAGCAAGAAGAAGGCGCGGCGTCGTGCGCGGGATGCGGCATCAAGCTGCAAACCGAAACGGCGGAGAAGCTGGGCTATATCCCGGCTTCGGCGCTGGCCAAGGAACCTGCGATCTGCCAGCGGTGTTTCCGAATCAAGAACTATAATGAAGCGGCATCGGTCGCGGTCGATAACGACGATTTCCTGCGGCTGCTCGGCAGCATCGCCGGGACGAACAGCCTGGTCGTCCACATCGTCGATCTGTTCGATTTCGAAGGCAGCCTGATTTCCGGCCTGCAGCGGTTCGTCGGCAACAATCCCGTGCTGCTCGTCGTAAACAAGATCGATCTGTTGCCGAAGGGCATCAACCCGAACCGGCTGCTCAATTGGGTGCAGAAGCAGACGAAGGCGGAGGGGCTGAAGGTCGTCGATATCGCGCTCTGCTCCGCCAAGCGCAATATCGGCTTCGAACGGGTGATCGAGGCGATCGGCCGCCACCGCGGCGACCGCGACGTCTACGTCGTGGGCGCGACGAATGTCGGCAAATCGACGCTGATCAACCGGTTGATCCGCGATTACAGCGACATGGAGCGCGAGCTGACGACCTCGCGTTATCCCGGCACGACGCTCGATGCGGTGCATATCCCGCTCGACGACGGCAGGGACATCATCGATACGCCGGGGATCGTTTACCGGCACCGCATGACGGAGATCGTGGAGCGCGACGTGCTCGGCGCCCTGCTCCCGGACAAGCCGATCAAGCAGCTCGTGTACCAGTTGAACGCGGGACAAACGCTGTTTTTCGGGGCGCTGGCGAGGTTCGACTTCATCGAAGGCAACCGCCAATCGTTCTCGATATACGTCTCCAACGCGCTGCAGGTGCACCGGACGAAGCTGGAGCGCGCGGACGAGCTGTTCGCGGACCACAAGGGGGAACTGCTGGCGCCGCCTTCGCGGGAGCAGCTTGAAGCAATGCCGCCGTGGACGCGTCACCGCCTTACGATCCGCCGGGGCGTCGACACCGATATCTTCGTCTCCGGTCTCGGCTGGATACACGTGAACGGCGAGGACGGCGCGATCGTGGACATTCATGCGCCGAAGGGGATCCGGGTGCTGACCCGCGACGCGCTGATTTAATCGCCGATTCATCACGCTTGTGGGGAGAGTGAAGTGGGGAATGGGCAATACGGTGGACAGTCATACGGTCCTCTACGGCGTCATCGGGGATCCGATCCGGCATTCCAAATCGCCGGTCATGATGAACCGCGCCTTTAGGGAATGCGGCATCAACGGCATTTATACGGCTTTTCATATCACGGACGACCGCCTGGGCGATTTCGTCGCGGGCGTGAGAGCCATGGGCATCCGCGGCGTGAACGTGACGATTCCGCATAAGCTCGCGATCATGCCGTTATTGGACGAGATTCACGAGAGCGCGCAGGCCATCGGCGCGGTGAATACGATCGTGAACGACGGCGGACGTTTGACGGGCTACAATACGGATGGCATCGGCTACGTCCGATCCTTGAAGGAAGAAGCGCGCTCCGATCTGACGGGGGCCCGCGTGCTCATCGTCGGCGCCGGCGGCGCGACGCGCGGTATCCTGTACGCGCTTGCCCGGGAAGGCGCCGCGTCCGTGACGATCGCGAACCGGACCGTGGCCCGGGCGGAGGAGCTTGCGGATGCGTTCCGCGGCCTCGTGCCGGACATTCGCGCGATCGGCCGGGACGAGCTTCGCGCCGCGTGCGCGGACAGCGACATCGTCATCAATACGACATCGCTCGGCATGTACCCGAACGTGGACGCCTCGCCGCTGGGCGGCGAATGGCTCCGGCCGGGAAGCATCGCCAGCGACCTTATCTATAATCCGCTGACGACCCGGTTCCTGGAGGAAGCGAAGGAACGGGGATGCCTCGTCCACGGCGGGCTCGGGATGTTTATTTACCAAGGCGCTTACGCCTTCGAATACTGGACGGGGCAGCCCGCTCCCGCGGCAGCCATGCGCGAAACGGTGCTGGCGGCGCTGCAGTCCCCAAGTTAATTTGACGAGAGAAGGAACATGACCTATGTTAACAGGCAAGCAGAAGAGCCATTTGCGTTCGCTGGCGCATCATTTGAACCCGATTTTTCAGGTGGGCAAGGCCGGCATGAACGATAATTTGATCCGCCATATCGAGGAAGCGATCGAGATGCGCGAGCTCATCAAGGTGAACGTGCTCAACAACAGCTCGGAAGATCCGAAGGAAGTCGGCGAATGGGTGGCCGCGGAGTCCGGCTCCGAGCTCGTCCAAGTCATCGGCAAGACGATCGTGCTCTACAAGGAATCGAAGGATCACAAGACGATCGAGCTGCCATAACCGGGGCTCGTCAGGCAGGAATCGAAAGGGGGTGCGGACAGTTGATTAAAGTTGGATTCATGGGCGGGACGTTCGATCCGATCCATTACGGACATTTGCTTGCCGCCGAAACCGCGAGAGAGGCATGCGGCCTGGACGAGATATGGTTCTTCCCCTCGGGGCATCCGCCGCTGAAGGACCGCGGACCGCAGGCCGACGGCGAGTCGAGGCTGGAAATGGTGTACCGGGCGATCGATTTTCAGCCGCATTTCCGCGCGATGGACGTCGAATTGGAACGGGAAGGAACCAGCTTTACCATCGATACGATCAAGGAGCTGAACGGGATTTATCCCGGACGGACCTTCAGCATCATCATCGGCACGGACCGCGTCAACGATCTGCCGAAGTGGCACGAGATCGAGGCGCTGGCGGAGATGGTATCGTTCATCGGCGTCACTCGCGCCGGAGAGGCGTTTCGATTGGAGCAGCTTCCGGCCTTTATTACGGACAAGCTGTCCGTGGTCGAGATGCCGCTCATCGATATCTCGTCGACGGCAATCCGGGAACGGGTTGCGGAAGGACGCTCGATCCGGTTCATGGTCCCGGAGAAGGTGCATTCGTTCATACGGAGGAACGGACTCTATGAATCGCAATGAGATGATGGCGGCCGTCAAGGCCGAAATGCCGGACCGGCGCTGGACGCACACGCTTGGCGTCATGGAGACGTCGATCATCCTCGCCGAGCGTTTTGGCGGCGACCCCGAACGGGCCGAGCGGGCGGCGATTCTCCACGACGTGGCGAAGTATTGGCCGACGGCGCGGATGGAGACGATGATCAAGGAGCACGGCTTGCCGGAGGAGCTCCTGCGTTACGATAAAGAATTGTGGCATGCGCCGGTCGGCGCGTTCGTCGCCGACCGGGATTACGGCGTGTCCGATCCCGAGATTCTGGATGCGATCCGCTATCATACGTCCGGCCGCGAGCGCATGACGTTGATGGACAAGATCGTCTGCCTGGCGGACTACATGGAGCCGGGGCGGGATTTTCCGGGCGTGAAGCACATTCGGGAGCTGGCCGGGCATAGCTTGAATAAAGCGCTGTTGGCTGGCTTCGATTCGACGATTATGTATTTGCTGCAGCAGGGCAGGCGGATTTTCCCGCTGACCATTGCCGCGCGGAATGATTTGATTTTACACCTACAGGAGGCTGGAGAATGACAATTAGCTCGGAAAGGCTGCTGCAAGCGGTAGTCGCGGCGGCGGAAGAAAAGAAAGCCCATAACATCGTGGCGCTCGATCTGAAGAACATCTCGCTTGTGGCGGATTATTTCGTGATCTGCCACGGCAATTCGGACGTGCAGGTACAGTCCATCGCGACCGAAATCCGCAAGCAGGCGGAAGCGAGCGGCGTGCGCGTGCGCGGCATCGAAGGCGCGGACAGCGGCAGATGGGTACTCGTCGACATCGGCGACGTCGTCGTGCATGTGTTCCATCGGGAAGAACGCGAATATTACAGCATCGAACGGCTCTGGTCGGATGCGAAGGTCGTGGAGTTCGCATGAACCTCATAGCAGGGACAACCATGAATTTGAGGGTGGCGCGCGAAGTGTCGCCCTATGGTTATTTTATGACCGACGGCGAATCGGAAGTGCTGATGCACTACACCGAGCTTGTCGGGAAAAGACCGGTCATCGGCAATTCGTACGAAGTCTTCCTGTTTTACGATTCCGAGGACCGGATCGCGGCGACGATGAAGAAGCCGCTCATTCAGCTCGGGGAAGTCGCCCGTCTGGCGGTCGCGGACATTCATCCGCGCATCGGCGCGTTTCTGGAGATGGGCCTTGGGCGGCAGCTGCTGCTTCCGCTGTCGGAGCAGCCGGAATTGAAGGAGCTGCGGCCAAAGCGCGGCGACGAAGTGCATGTCATACTCGCGCACGACAAGATCGGCCGTCTCGTGGCGAAGGTCGCGTTCGAGGAGGAGCTTGCGGAGCTCGCGTTCCATGCGCCTTCCTCGTGGCATAATACTTGGGTAGAAGGATGGGTCACGAAAACGCTCAAGATCGGGTCGTTCGTCATGATCGACGGCGGCGTGCTCGGCTTCGGCGCGTACGGCTTCATCCCCGCGGACGACCGGACGCGGCTGCTGCGGCTCGGCGAGCGCGTGAAAGCGCGCGTGACGTTCGTCCGGGAAGACGGTCGCGTGAACCTGTCCATGCAGCAGCGCAAAGAGGTCGGACGGCTGGAGGATTCGGACCGGATCCTGAGCTTCATGAAGGAACGGCCGAACGGCGCGATGCCGTACTCGGACGAGACGCAGGCGGACATCATCAAGCTGAAGTTCGGCATCAGCAAAAGCGCGTTCAAGCGGGCGCTCGGCAAGCTGATGCGCGACGGCCTCATCCAGCAGGACGGCAGCTGGACGAAGCTGACGGAGAAGGGCGAGGCGGCGGACGGCGGGACCGCCGATTCGGCGGATCGGACGGCGGCTGAAGAAGGCGCCGCAAGCGCATCGGCTTCAACCGCTCGCGTATCGGCGGGCCGTCCGCGCGCTTCCGAATCGGCCGTCAAGCCGGATTCGAAGGAATAGGCGGCGCGATGGAAGCTTATACGCAATTTGCCGCCGTATACGACCGCTTGATGGCGGACATGCCTTATCCGCGGTGGCTCGCGTTCGCGGAAGCCTGCTGGCAGCGGTACGGGAAACCGTCGACCGTCGTCGACCTTGGCTGCGGCACGGGCAGCATCGCCATTCCTTTGGCGCGCAGCGGCTATGCGGTGTACGGCATCGACCTTTCGTCCGACATGCTGGCGGTCGGGCGCAGCAAGCAAGACGAAGCCGCGGGCAGCGTAGCGGTGACGTGGCTGCAGCAGGACATGACCGAATGGGAGCTTGGAGAACCGGCGGACAGCGTCCTTTCGTTCTGCGACTGCATCAACTATTTGACGGAAGACGACGACGTGCTCGCCGCGTTCGCGGCGACTTATCGAGGGCTGAAGCCCGGCGGGCTGTTCCTGTTCGACGCGCATGCGCCGCGGACGCTTCGCCGCTATGCGGAGGAGCAGCCGTTCGTGCTGGACGAGCCCGATATCGCGTATATCTGGACGAGCGAGCTTGACGAGGACCGGATGGAAATCGAGCATCATCTGACGATTTTCGCCGACGCTTCGGGGGGCCGCGGCGGGCCGTTCACGCGGATCGAGGAAATGCACGTGCAGCGCGCCTACGATGCCGAATGGATCCGGGAAGCCTTGCTGGCTACGGGCTTCTCCCGGGTGGACCTGTTCGGGGATTTCGAGCTGGAGCCGGCGGATGAGGGCACGGAGCGCCTGTTTTTCGCCGCCGTTAAGTGATGCTTGTCCAATATTGCGCGGCTGGGCGTTCCTGCCTTGACACGGGCGGCACGGCTTCATTATAATCGAACTAACCATTTTCAACATGGATAAGGCATTGAAGAGGAGCAGTAACTTCGAAAGCGTATGGTCAAGAGAGCCGGCGGGTGGTGCGAGCCGGACCAGCGTGAAGCGAACTCGCCTTGGAGCCGCATGCCGACTGATCTTGCGATCAGCGTTAAACATGCCGATTCGCCCGCGTTAAGGGTATAGAGTGAGCGGGGGTAAAGCATACCGTCCGTTAACTAGGGTGGTACCACGGGAGCGTAATCCTCTCGTCCCTAGCGTATATCGCTGGGGGCGGGAGGTTTTTTATTGCGGTCTGCGCGCTTGCGCAGGATAGTGAATAGGGAGGCTAATGGATCATGACACAAGAACGCCAGGAACAGCAGGGGTATAACCCGCTCGTCATCGAGCCGAAATGGCAGCGGCATTGGGACGCGAACAAGACGTTCAGAACGACGGAAGACGCGGGCAAACCGAAATTTTACGCGCTCGACATGTTTCCGTACCCGTCCGGGGCGGGACTTCACGTCGGCCACCCGGAAGGCTATACGGCCACGGACATCGTGTCGCGCTACAAGAGAATGCGCGGCTATAACGTCCTTCACCCGATGGGCTGGGACGCGTTCGGTCTGCCGGCCGAGCAGCACGCGCTCGATACGGGCGAGCATCCGCGGGAGATCACGGTCAAGAACATCAACAATTTCCGCCGCCAGATCAAATCGCTCGGCTTCTCCTACGATTGGGACCGCGAGTTCAGCACGACGGATCCGGATTATTACAAATGGACGCAGTGGATATTCATCCAATTGTTCAATAAAGGGCTGGCGTACGTCGCGGAAGTGCCGGTCAACTGGTGTCCCGCGCTCGGGACGGTACTGGCGAACGAAGAGGTCATCAACGGCCTGAGCGAGCGGGGCAACCATCCCGTCATCCGCAAGCCGATGCGGCAATGGGTGCTGCGCATTACCGAGTACGCGGAGCGTCTGCTCGAGGATCTGGAAGAGCTCGACTGGACGGAGAGCATCAAGGACATGCAGCGCAACTGGATCGGCAAATCCAAGGGAGCGGAAGTCACCTTCGCGATCGACGGCCATGACGCCTCGCTCGTCGTGTTCACGACCCGTCCGGACACGCTGTTCGGCGCCACGTACTGCGTGCTTGCGCCCGAGCATGAGCTCGTTGCGGCGATTACGACGGCGGAGCAGCAAGCCGCGGTGAAGGACTACCAGGAGACGGCCGCCCGCAAGAGCGACCTGGAGCGCACGGACCTGAACAAAGACAAATCCGGCGTCTTCACGGGCGCTTACGCGATCAATCCGATCAACGGCGTCCGCGTGCCGATCTGGATCGCCGATTACGTGCTCGCCGGTTACGGGACGGGCGCCATCATGGCGGTACCGGGCCATGACGAGCGCGACTGGGAGTTCGCGAAGCAGTTCGATCTGCCGATCCTGGAAGTCGTGCAGGGCGGGGACGTTAGCGAGGCTGCCTTCGCCGGCGAAGGACCGCATGTCAATTCCGGTTTCTTGGACGGCTTGGGCACGGAAGAAGCGATCGCGAAAGCAATCGCGTGGCTCGAAGCGGAAGGCAAGGGCCAAGGCAAAGTGACGTACCGTCTCCGCGACTGGTTGTTCAGCCGTCAGCGGTATTGGGGCGAGCCGATTCCGATTCTCCATCTGGAGGACGGCACGATGAAGCCGGTGCCGGACGATCAGCTGCCGCTGCTCCTGCCGGACGTCGATCAGATCAAGCCGTCGGGTACGGGCGAATCGCCGCTGGCCAACGTGACGGAATGGGTGGAAACGGTCGATCCGGAGACGGGCAAACGCGCGCGCCGCGAGACGAACACGATGCCGCAATGGGCGGGCAGCTGCTGGTATTACCTGCGGTTTATCGATCCGCACAACGATCAGGAGCTTTGCTCCAAGGAAAAGCAGAAGGAATGGCTGCCGGTCGATCTCTACATCGGGGGCGCGGAGCATGCGGTGCTTCACTTGCTGTATGCGCGTTTCTGGCATAAGGTCCTCTACGATATCGGCGTCGTCGATACGAAGGAACCGTTCCACAAGCTCGTCAACCAAGGCATGATTCTCGGCATGAACAACGAGAAGATGAGCAAATCCCGCGGCAACGTCATCAACCCGGACGATATCGTGAACGAGTACGGCGCGGACACGCTGCGCATGTACGAGATGTTCATGGGTCCGTTGGAAGCGACGAAGCCATGGAACACCAACGGCGTCGAAGGCATGTACCGCTTCCTCGGCCGGGTATGGCGCCTGTTTATCGGCGAGAACGGCGAGCTGAGCGAGAAAATCGGCGGCAAGGCCGCGGATGCGTTCAAGCGCACGTGGCACCGCACCGTGAAGAAAGTGACGGACGACTACGAGAATCTGCGCTTCAACACGGCGATCAGCCAGCTGATGATTTTCGTGAACGAGGCATACAAAGCCGAGACGCTGCCGCGCGAAGCGGTGGAGCATTTCGTGCAAATGCTCTCGCCGCTGGCGCCGCACATCGCCGAGGAGCTGTGGTCGAAGCTGGGCCGTGCCGACACGCTGACGTACGCGGCTTGGCCGACGTACGAAGAAGCTTGGACGGTGGACCAGGAGGTCGAGATCGTCGTGCAGGTGAACGGCAAGATCGTCGAGCGCCTCTCGATCGCGGCCGACATGGACGAAGCGGAGATGGAACGCGTCGCGAAGGCATCGGATAAAGTATCCGATGCGATCGCGGGCAAGACGGTGCGCAAGCTGATCGTCGTGAAGGGCAAGCTGGTCAACATCGTCGTCGGATAAGCCGGCAAGCGAACGGTCATCGAAAAAAGAGGTGAACGACCTCTTAACGCAAAGCATGCGTTAAGGGCCGTTCACCTCTTTGCCGTACAAGGTTTCGGAGACGCGCTCCAGATCCTCGTGATATTTGGCGTGCGTCGTGCGAATGACGCGGTTAAACACGCCGTCGAGCTCGCGGTTCAGCAAAGCAAGCGCCTGCGCCGTGATGCCGCCCGGCACGACGACCCTGGCCTGCAGCTGTTCCGGCGACATGCCGCCGGAGGTCAGCAGCTGGCCCGTTCCGTGCAGCATCTCGCTGGCGATCAGCCTGGCCTGCTCGCGCGGAATGCCGGTCTCCTCGGCGGCCGCGTCGATGAACCGCTGCAGCAGGCAGGCCATGATGGCGGGGCCGACGCTGGACAGATCCGAGACGATGCGCGTATGGGATTCATCGATATGGAGCGGTTCGCTTATATAGGAGAGCAGGCCGTTCAGCCTGGCGATATCGGCGTCGGTCATGCGGCTGCCGTACATGCAGAGCGAGGCGCCGCTGCACATGTAATTGGTGATGCTCGGAATGACTTTGGCGATTTTGCAAGGCAGCTCCTCTTCCAGCTGATCGAGCAGGACGGGACTCGTGATGGAGACGACGAGCTGATTCGGCTGCACGGCATCGCGAATGCCGTCGAGGACCGTCTTGTATTCGAGCGGCTTGACGCAGAGGAAGACCACGTCCTGGTCGGTCACGGCATCGCGGTTCAACGGGACCGCCTGCAGGCCGAGGTGACGGTCGGCTAAGCGGACGGCTTTCGCGAACGTTCGATTGCTGGCCGTTATTTGCGATGGCTTGAGTGCTCCCGATCCGATAAACGCATCTATAAGCAGGCTGCCCATGCTCCCAATCCCGATAAACCCGACATTCATTGCAATCCCTCCCGTGCGCCTTTTTTGCATCAGCGCGGCTTCAACAGCTCAAAACTTGCAATCATGCAGCCTTATCGGCCTCGCTCCGCAGGCGTCGGCCCGTTCCAACTAAAGCTCTTGTACGGGCGGCTGCGACCGTACCGGTGATGCCTCTTACTACACTATGCCGGCGGGCAAGGCCAACATGACCATTTTTCTGGAAAATGATCGCAAGACGACGAAAAGGGGGAAATACGATGTTAAAGCGGTTGATTCATCGCAAGCGCTGGAGCGGGATGCAGCTGATTGCCGGTCTGTGCATCGCCGTCTCCATCGCGTTGATCGCGGCAGCGCTCCTGCAGAAGGGTTCGGATGACCAGCCGCATTGGACGGCGATGAACGCGCAGGTGGACCATGCGCTGGATGCGATCGAACAAGGAAAGGCGGACGGGCAGGCGCAGGCGGGAGAAAAGGAAGCCGCCGCGACGGATGCCGCAGCCGCCCAGTCGGACGGAGCCGCGCAGAAGCCGGCTGCCGGAGCGAAGGATGCGCCGGCTGCCGGTGCGGCAACCAACGGCGAGGCGGAAGGCGCATCGACTGCCGCGGATGCGACAGCGACAAAAGGCGCAGCGGCAGAAACGGAAGGAGAGCCTCCTCCCACGCCGGCAATCGGAGAAAGCGCGGCAGATGATCCGGACACGGCTTCGTCATCTTCCGCGGACGGGAAAATCGACGTCAATCACGCGACGTCCGCGGAGCTTGACGCGCTTCCGGGCATCGGGGCCGCGAAAGCGGAAGCCATCGTCGCGGACCGCGAGCGCAACGGGCCGTTCCGCAGTGCCGACGACCTGCTTCGCGTCAAGGGAATTGGTCCGAAACTACTAGATACGATGAAGTCTCTCATTGTTCTCGGGCCTTGATTATGCGACAATGGCAGAGATAGGGTCTCCATGGCGGCCCTTCCATTCAGGCGAGGAGGAAATATCAAATGTCCGAACAACGCAAGCTTTCGATTGAAACGCTATCCGTCCACGGAGGCCAGGAGATTGACCCGACGACCCTTTCCCGCGCAGTGCCGATCTATCAAACGACTTCCTACGGCTTCCGCGACACGGACCATGCGGCGAACCTGTTTGCATTGAAGGAATTCGGCAACATTTATACCCGCATCATGAATCCGACCAGCGACGTGTTCGAGAAGCGGATCGCCGCGCTTGAAGGCGCGCCGGCCGCGCTTGCCGTCGCTTCCGGACAAGCTGCCATTACATATTCGATCCTGAACATCGCCGAGGCCGGAGACGAGATCGTATCCGCTACGAGCCTATACGGCGGGACCTACAACCTGTTCGCCAACACGCTGCCGAAGCTCGGCATCCGCGTCAATTTCGTCGATCCGTCGAATCCGGCCAATTTCGAAAGCGCGATCACGGACAATACGAAAGCGCTGTACGCGGAAACGATCGGCAATCCGAGAGGCGATGTCATCGATATCGAAGCGGTGGCGGAGATTGCCCGCCGGCACGGCATTCCGCTGATCATCGACAATACGTTCCCGAGCCCTTACCTGTGCCGTCCGATCGAACACGGCGCGGACATCGTCGTGCATTCCGCGACGAAGTTCATCGGCGGGCACGGCACGTCCATCGGCGGCGTGGTCGTCGACAGCGGCCGATTCGATTGGCGTGCGAGCGGCAAATTCAAAGGCCTGACGGAGCCGGATCCAAGCTACCACGGCGTCGTTTACACGGAAGCGGTCGGTCCGGTGGCGTAC
The DNA here is from genome assembly GCF_059383675.1 of Paenibacillus sp. J22P277. Classification (NCBI taxonomy): domain Bacteria; kingdom Bacillati; phylum Bacillota; class Bacilli; order Caryophanales; family Paenibacillaceae; genus Paenibacillus; species Paenibacillus sp. J22P277. The sequence continues at coordinate 715,335 of NZ_JBXENS010000001.1, read as the reverse complement.
ATTATCAAAATGCGCGTGCAGCTCCTTCGCGATATGGGCGCTGCGCTTGCGCCGTTCAATTCGTTCCTGCTGCTGCAGGGCTTGGAAACGCTGCATCTGCGGATGGAGCGCCACAGCTCGAACGCGCAGGCCGTCGCGCGGTTCCTGGAACGGCACGAAGCGGTCGAGTGGGTCAATTATCCAGGGCTGCCGAGCCACCCGTCGTACGACCTCGCGCGGAAATATTTGCCGAAGGGGCAGGGAGCGATCCTGACGTTCGGCATCAAAGGCGGCATCGAGGCCGGCAAGAAACTCATTAACGCCGTCGAGCTGTTCTCGCATTTGGCGAACGTCGGCGATTCCAAATCGTTGATCATCCATCCGGCCAGCACGACGCACCAGCAGCTGGAGGAGAACGACCAGCTGGCCGCGGGCGTCATGCCGGGCATGATTCGCCTGTCCGTCGGCACGGAAGGCATCGACGATATTTTGCACGATTTAACGCAAGCGATAGCGGCAAGCCAGCAGTAACCGCAAGCGCGGGGGGAAGGAAGTCTCGTTAGACATGGCACAGGACGTACAAGACAACTCGAGAAAAGATTGGGATACGTATTTCATGGACATCGCGTATATGGTCTCGACCCGCTCGCGCTGTCCGAGGCGACATGTGGGCACCGTGCTCGTGCAGGGCAAGAAGCTGCTCGGCACCGCCTATAACGGCGCGCCGATGGGCGTGGCGGACTGCTCCGAGGACGGCTGCATGATCGTGGAGGAGTACGAATTGCAGATCGAGGGCGGCGAGGAACGGATGATCAAGAAGCAGCGCTGCATCCGGACCATTCACGCGGAGCAGAATTTGCTGCTGTTCACGGACCGGATCGACCGCGAAGGCTCCACGGTATACGTGACGGACCAGCCCTGCTGGACGTGCGCGAACATGCTCGCCAACAGCGGCGTGATGGAAATCGTGTATCATCGCGCTTATTCGAAGGACAGCGATAAAGTGATCGCGCTGATGCGCGTGAAGGGAATCGCGTTTCGCCATTTGTCCGCCTACGAGCCGCCGGCTCAAGCGGGCATGACCGTCATCTCGTAATCGTGCATTCAGGAGGAAGAACCTCCGGTTGCGCCCGGGAAGCAATGCTCTGCCATAATCGGCAGGGCAGGGCTTCCCGCGGCGCGCCGGAGGTTTTTTCGTTTGCGGCATGCGAAACCGGTCGAAGGCATGCAGAACGGCCGTAACAAGATTGGCGCCGTCTCCGCAAGGATGGACGACGGCGATTGACGAAAGGAGGCGGCCCGCACGATGAATGCAAGGCCACTGGTTTGGTTCACGGTTTGCTGGGTGCTGGGGAGCTCCGCCGCCGCATCCATGCCTCCGCGCGGCATGGCGCTCGCCGGTGCCGCGCTGCTTGCCGCGCTAGCGGGATTGGTCCTGCTGCGGCGCAGCTCATGGCCGCTTGCCGCCGCTTGCTTGGCGGCATTCGGGCTGGCGGCGGGGCATCGGGCCTGGGCCGATGCCCGCAATACCACCGCGCTGCCGGCGCAATACGCGGCTGCGCTCGGGGCTTCGCCGGCGGATGCCGCCGAGTATCCGGCGGCGCTGACCGGAGTTATCGTGTCACCGCCGGAGATCGACGGCGACCGGGTGCAATTTCGCGTGGCGGGCAGCAGTCTGAAGCTGCAGGATGCCGGTACTGACGCGGACGTGAAGCTTGACGGCGAGCGGTTGCTCGTGCAGGTGAAGCTCGCGAAGGAACAGGAGCTGACGAACGCGGCTGCCTGGCATCGCGGGCAGGAGGTTGCCGTTGCCGGAGCGCTGTCGGTCCCGTCCGCTCGGACGAATTTCGGCGGCTTCGATTACCGCGCGTACCTGCACGGCCAGCGCATTCACTGGCTGCTTGGCGCCGACGGCGCTGCTGCCGTACGGACGAGCGCGGGCCCGCGCTGGAGCACGGCGGCGCTGCTGCGCCCGATGGACGATCTGCGCGCCGCGCTCGGCAAGCGGATGGATGCGCTGTATCCCGGCGTCCAATCCGGCTACATGAAAGGCCTCGTCCTCGGCATAAGCGACGATCTCGATCCGGAAGTATTCCGTCGGTTTTCGCAGCTGGGATTGACGCATATTCTGGCCATATCCGGCCTGCACGTCGCCGTATTCCTCTATGTGCTCGGCGGCCTGCTGCGGCTCCTGCGCATGACGCGGGAGCGCATGCTGCTCATCATGATCGCGGCGGTGCCGTTCTATGTCTTCCTGGCCGGCGCCTCGCCGTCGGTGGTGCGCTCCGGCATCATGGCGATGCTCGGCCTGGCGGCGGCGCGCCTGCACAAACTCAAGGACGGGCTGCATCTGCTGGCCGCGGCCGCCCTTCTCATGCTTGTATGGGATCCGTACATGCTGGGAAACGTCGGGTTTCAATTGTCGTTTCTCGTGACGGCAGGCCTGATGCTCGGCTCGCAGCCGATCCGCGGCCTGCTCCCCCGCGGCAGGAAATGGTGGACGACCGCGCTGTTCGATCTGCTCTCGGTCACGCTTGTCGCACAAGCCGTATCGCTGCCGCTGACGGTCTATTATTTTAATCAGCTGCATGTGCTGTCGATCGCGGCGAACCTTGTGCTCGTGCCGTTCATCAGCTTCATCGTCATGCCGCTCGGAGGGGCTTCGCTCCTGCTGGAATGGCTGTGGCATCCCGCTGGCGCGCTTGCCGCGCAGGTGGCCGGCGTCGGCAACGAGCTGACCTTCGGCTTCGTCCTGAAGCTGAGCAGCCTGAATCGCTTCCGGCTGATCTGGGCGACGCCGCCGCTTTGGTGGGTGGCCGCATGCTATGCGGTCCTGGCGGCTTTGTTCAACGCGCTGAACCGCCTGCAGGCCGCCAGACGGGACGCGGAGGAAGCCGAGAGCAAGAACGCGGAGCCGGCGCCGCGGCCGGACACGGTCCCAAGCGGTCCCGCGCCGTTTCGGGATTCCGCATCGGAGGACGACGCGACGCAGCCGCTGCCCCGATCGCCCTCGCCGCACGGGGACGAAGGCAAGGCCGTTCATCCGGCTTCCTCGCTTGCCCTCGGCTTCGGCGGTGGCAATGGTGACGCCGTATGGTCGGCTTCGTTCATCGAGCTTCCGGCAGCCTCGTCCGGCGCCAGGAGGAACAACCGACTGCTTGCCGGCTTTGCCGCGCTAAGCTTGGCGGCGCTGCTGGTCGGCGCTTATTTTCCGGACGCGTTCGACCGGAACGGATATATCGATTTTCTCGATGTCGGCCAAGGCGACTCGATCTTTATCCGGACGCCCGAAGGCAAGCATATTCTGATCGACGGAGGCGGCGCCGTCGTATTCGGGAGCCGGGAAGCTTGGCGGCAGCGCAAGGATCCCTACGAGGTCGGACGCAAGGTTGTCGTGCCGCTCCTGCAGCAGCGCGGCGTGCATCGCCTCGACCTGCTCGTGCTCTCGCATCTGGACAGCGACCATATCAAGGGTCTAATCGCCGTGATGGAGAGCATTCCCGTTCGCGCGGTGCTGTGGAACGGATCGGTCAAGGACTCGGCGGACGCCGTAAGCTTGTTGAGGGAAGCGGTCGACGCCGGCATTCCGTTATATCGCGCGGAAGGCGGCCGGAGCTGGACCGTCGATCGGCATGCCGCGGTTACGGTCATCGGCACGCCGCCGGTGCTGATTCACGAGGGGGAAGCAGGCACCGTCCCCGAGGCCGACGAGCAGAACGGGGAGAGCGTCCCGCTGCTCCTCGATCTGTACGGGCGTCAATTTCTGTTCACCGGCGATGCCGATGTCGCGGAGGAACGCAGCCTGCTTGGCCAATTGAGCGGCGCAGCCGGCAAAGCTGCCGCTGCTTCGCCGCCGCCTCCATCGTCGTCGTCGTTGCCAGCCATCGATGTCATGAAAATATCGCATCATGGCAGCAAAACCTCGACGTCGGATGAATGGCTCGCGTATTGGAAGCCCGCCGAGGCGGTCATTTCCGTAGGGCGGAACAATACGTACGGGCACCCGCACCCGACCGTCGTGGCTCGGCTGCAGCAGGCGGGAATCCCGATGGCCAGAACGGACTTGAACGGGGAAGTGCAGTTCAAGGTCGGGCCCGATCATCGTTTAAGCCAGCGATCAATCTATCCCGCGCGGAAATGACGGATACGGCTCGCGGCGCAATATCGATATCGAGTTACCGAACAAAGTCTTGACGCTGCCTTTCCCTTGCTGCTGTAACTCGTATCGTGTGTGCAACTTGTATTCCTCATGAATCCAAAAAAGCCTGGCATGCCGCAACGAACACGGCATCCCAGGCTTTTGAGCGTGCAGCAAGCAATCGGCATAGAGGGCTTACGCGGCTTGCCGCCCTAACATCGCCTTCGAGATCTTTCACCCGCATCCGCAGGCAAGCGGCTTCCGGTTTCTTCGCATAGCCCCTCGTTTACTCCTCGGATTCGTAGACCTCCAAGGTGAGCCGATTGGAGGCGGACGTTCCCCGGAGCTCGAAGTCGGTTCGGAACTCGAAGCTCGCGAAGGCTTGATTGACGAGCGTATCGTTGGGCTGTTCCTTGTCGATCCGGACCTTGAACGCGACGTCGACGCTCGCGCCGGGCTCGAGCGCGCCCAGCCGGAGCCCGTTCTCGAGGTTCGGATTCGCCGCCGGCGTTCCGTTCACCGTCACGCTTCCGGCCACGAGCGATACGCCCGCGGGCAGCGGATCCCTCAAGCTGACGTCGTGGGCCGTCAGCCGCGTCGGATTGGAAATCCTGACGTTGAACTCCACGAACCCTTTGACTTCCGCCGCGGCGCTCGAAGCGCTCTTCTCGACGAGGAGACCGACGACGAGCAGTTCCCGGGACGCAAACTGAGGATCGGTCTCGTTCGAGACGGCTTCCGCGCGATTGACGATTGCGGACCCCAGGACGGCATCCTCCGGAATGACATAAAACTCGAACAAGGTAAAGGCCGCTTCCGGCAGCAATTCAGCGGTGATGACGCTGATTGATGTCAGCGGATCGGTCAACCGCACGCGATGCAGCGGGATGTTTCCGGTATTCGCCACGGTCAGCGTCACGGGAACGCGCTGTCCCGGCAGGCCGAGCGAAGGGAAATCCTTGGTTAAGCCGAGCCGCGGTCCCGGCAGCACCGTGACCGAGCTTTCCGCGGACGTCACGGCCGTTTCGGTGGAGGAGACGAAGACTTCGTTCGTAATCAGCGAATTGACCGGCGCGTTGGCGGCGACCGGTACAAATGACGTCAATCTGATCGTCGTGCCGGATGCGAGCGAAGTGACGTTTTCGCTCAAACGGATGAGCGGGTCCTCGATGAACAGATTCGTCAGCGTGTCGTTGGACGTGTTCGTGATGTCCGTCACGAACGTGATGGCCGTGCCCGGCTGCACGGAAGGCGACAGCGCGGTTTTGGTCACCAGGATGGAATAACCGGCCACGATTTCGATAAACGTGATCGCTTGCTGCGGCGGCGTTTGGTCGGAAGTCGCGGTCGCGATATTGATGATTCGCGATCCGGCGATCGCGTCGGCAGGGACGCGATACACGGCGGTGATCTCGAGCGTCGACTGCGGCTGAATGACGGAGATCGTCTCGTTCAGATTGACGAGCGGATCGACAAGCACGATGCCGGTCAGCGGCGTATTGCCGGTGTTCGTCAATTCCAGCGTGTAGATCAGCATGTCGCCGGGACTGACGGTGACGTTGTCCTGCAATTTTCTGAGCGTCAACGCGGGAGCCGCCGTCACCAGGACGCCCGCATCGGCGGAGACGGGAAGCGTCTGGTCGGAGAAGACGGTCGCCGTATTGACGATGGTCGAGCCCGCCGGCGAAAGCGGCGGAATCGTATAGTTGACCACGACCGTTTTCGATGTTCCGGGCGGGAGCGTCGGCACGATCTCGAACCAGCCGAACAGCGGATCCGACACGATGACGTTCGTTAACACGACCGCGGACGTATTGGTCACGACGATCGTGAACGCGATGACCGTGCCGGGCGGGCCTTGAACCGGATCGGCGAATTTGGCGATCGCGATCGTGGCGGCGGCGCCTACGCTGATGAATGCGGTAGCTTCAACCGGAACCGGCGTCTGGTCGGATGCGGCCGTGGCCGTGTTCGCGATGATGGTTCCGACCGGCAGGGCGGGTACGATGAACGGCACGACGAAGCTTTGGCTTGCTCCGGGCGCGAGAGACGGGAAGACGGTCGCGAATCCGAGCTGCGGATCGTTAACGGCAATATTCGTCAGCGTCGCGTTGCCCGTGTTCGTGATGGTCAGGGTGTAGTCCACCGATTCGCCGGGAAGGGCGGACGTGACATCCGCCGTCTTCGAGAGGGCCAGGCTCGGCACGGTCAGAATGCTTACCGTGGCGGAGGAGCTGATGTTGAAGCCGGCGACCGTCGCGGTCGCGACATTGGTGAATGCCGAGCCCGCCGGGGTACCGGCAGGGATGACGAAGGGGATGAGCAGCGAGATGCTTTCGCCGGCGTCCAGCGATGCGATCGTTTGATCGACCCCGATGATCGGATCGGTCACGTGAATATTGAACAGCGTAATGACGGTATTGTTCGTGACGATGATCGTATATTCCACGGTTTCGCCGGGTGAAGCGACTTGCGGCTCTACCAGCTTTTGAATGCTTGCCGAATCGGTTGGAAGCGGCGTTACGAGCACTTCGGCGTTTGCGTCGAACGTCGGGGTCTCCAAGGAACCGGCCGATGCCGTATTGACGAGGATCGAGCCGGGGACGGCGTCGTCCGGCACCGTGAACGGAAGGATGAACGTGGCGTTTCCTCCCTGCGCCAGCGAAGGAATCAGCGCGTCCAGCGGCGGATTATCATCCGTTACGACAACATTATGAAGCGTCGAATTGCCGATATTCGTAACCACGACGGTGTAAATGACCATCTCGCCCGGGTATGCGACGGTGACGTTGGCGGTCTTCGTAATGGAAATGCCGGGAATGGCAAGCACGATCACCTGCGCTTCGGCGGATACCGGGGGGGTCTGGTCGGATGACGCGGTGACGACATTCGTGAAGACCGTTCCGGCGGGAGTATCCGCCGGCACGATGAATTCAAGGGTAAAGGTTTTCGTTTCACCCGGAAGCAGCGTCGGAAAGCTGTCGACGATGCCGAGGAATTCGTCCACGAGCACGACGTTCGTCAAGGCGATCGCCGAGGTGTTGGTCAGGCCGACCGAGAACACGACCGTCTGACCCGGCACCGCGCCGGGATCGTCGACCGTCTTGGTGAGCGTAATGGACGGCGCGCCGACGACCGTCAAGGCCGCCGAGGCGAGGACCGGAGCAGGCGTCTGGTCGGATGCCGCAGCCGCCGTGTTGGTGAGAATCGTTCCGGGCGGGACGGCCGGCACGGTAAAGGGAACGTTGAATACGGTCACCGCGCCGATGTTAAGCGAAGGCACGAATTCCTGAATGCCGAGAACGCTGTCCACCAGCACCACGTCGGTCAGCACGACATTGCCCGCGTTGGCGATCGTCAGCGTGTAGGTGACCGAGTCTCCGGGATTCGCGATCGCGGGCGTTACGGTCTTGGTCAGGGTCAACCTCGGCACCGCGGCGACCGTCACCTGCGCCGAGGCGGTTCTGACCGGCGTCTGGTCCGAGACGACGCTGACGATATTGGCGATCACGGTTCCGGCGGCCGTACCGAGCGGAACCGTGAACGGAATTTCGAACGCGACCACGGCATTGGCGGGCAGCGAGCCGATGGACTGCTGCAGGCCGATCGTCGGATCGGAGATCACGACGTTCGTGATCGGCGCGTTCGACGTGTTGGTCACGGTCACCGTGTAGATGACGGTATCGCCCGGAGCCGCAAGCGCGGGAGAGACGATCTTCTGGATGGACACCGAGAATACCGGCGACACGATAATCTCGCTGGACGCCTCAGCGGGCGGCGTTTGATCCGTGATGACGAAGGCGGTGTTGAAGAACTTCGTTCCGGCAGGCGTGCCGAGCGGTACCGTGAAGAACGCCTCCGATGCGCTCTGTGCGCCGATCGGAAGCAAGTCGATCGTCGTGGAGAACGCGAGCGCGGGATCGCTCACGACGACATGCGTCAAAGGCACGTTGCCCGTGTTCGTGACGACGATATCGTAAATGACGGTATCGCCCGGCGCGACGGCGGGACGCCGCGGCGTCTTCGTGATCGAGATCGAAGGCGAGGGCAAGACGGTAACTTGAACGGTGGAGGTTTGCGTACCGAGCGAGGATTGCAGGACGGCCGTATTCGTGATCACCGTTCCGGCAGGGGTGCCCGCGGGCACGGTGTACGAGCCCGTAAAGACGGACGAAGCCTGCGGGTTCAATTGGACGATCAATTGGTCCAAGCCGAGCAGCGTATCCGTCAAGTGCAGATTGAACACCGGCGTTATCAAGGAATCGTTCGATACGGTGACGGTATATTCGATCGTTTCGCCGGGCAGCGCCGTCGCGCGGTCGGCGGTTTTGGACAGCGAGACGGAAGGCGTCTCCGTGATGAGGACCGACGCTTGGGCGGATACGGGAACAGGCAGGTTCGACGCATCGAGAATCGCGGTATTGACGAGCGTGCTCCCGATGACCGCATTGCCGGGAACCGTATATGGAAACGTCGCGATGGTGCCGCTCACGAACGTCGGAAAGAACAGATTGAGCCCGAGCGTCGCGTCGGTGAGGGTTACGTTTTGCAGTACCGCCTGACCGGGATTCACGACGGTGAACGTATAGTTGATCGTATCGCCGGGAGCCGCCGACATCCGGTCCGCGGTTTTGATCAAGCTGACATCGAGAAAGCCCTCGATCGTGATCGTGACGGAACTGGACTGCTGCGGCGTCTGATTGCTTTGGACGAATGCCGTGTTCTGATAACTGGTGCCCGGGTCGCCGTTTTCGACCTGCGAATTGATGGTGAAATCAATTTCCTGGCCCGAGGCGAGCGAGGGTATCGTTTGATTGAACCCCAGCAGCGGATCGCTGATCTGGACGTTGGTCAGCACGCCGCCTCCGCTGTTGATCACTTGGATCACGTAGGTGAGCGGCGTTCCGACCGTGCCGGAGAACGAGGTGCCGCCGTTCACCGTCTTGCGGATGGTCAACGACGGCGTGCAGGCGACCTCCGGCAGGCAGCCGATGAACGGAATGGTGTGGGCTTCCAGCGTACCCGTCGTATTGACGAACGATTGGGCGACCATCGTGCCGTCGATGTTGCCGAAGCCGACGGCGCTCCATACGGCAAACGGAGCCAGCACCGAACCCTTGATGGACAGGTTGAGGTTGAAAGCCGTCGTCGCCTGGAAGAAATTCCAGAGAATAACAGCGCCATTGCTTGGCGCGGGCTGTCCGCCGTTGATGAAAATGGTGTAGTTGCCGAAGCCGACGCCGGTGCCGGATATGTTGACGAGCACGGTCGAGCCCGGAGGCGTGACGATGTTGATTCCGTTGACCGATCCCAGAGAAAAGCCGGAGCCGGCTATGTTATTGCCGTTGATCGAGAAAATATTGAGCGTCGGACTGCTGCCCGTCAGCGTGACGCCACCAAAGGCGACGTTTACCGATCCCGTGGGCGCCAATGCGCCCCAAGCGGCGGAGGCGCATGTCAAATACTGCCCGGCAGCGGCAAAATCGAGCGGCGTTCCTCGTTGCGGCTGCGGAAGTACGCCGTTGTTGTTCGTCATGGTGTAATTCACGATCGTTCCGCCGGGGCTGATCACGCTGTTTCCGCTAAAGTTCGTTCCGCCGATGATGTCCATGTTGCCGCCTACGATCAGATCGGCCCGCGTCGTGGATACGTTAAGCGCGCTTCCGATCCCGTAGCTGCGGTACGTTGCGTTGCCTCCTACCGCGACTCGTCCTCCGGCATCCACGAAAGACTGCGTATGATTGCCGAGCACGAAGACGTTGAAATCATTTGCTGCGCCGAGATTCGCACAAGCCATCGTTCACTCCCCATTCCGAATTGTTCCGCCCAAAATGGCCGCTGTTGTTTACTTATTCGACTGGATTTGCATTCATGACCGATACTTCGTTGACCCTTCCCGCCGACTGCCGTCCGGCCCGAATATTTCCGTGCCAATCATGGATAATGCTTCCCGCGCTGGAAAAGACTAAGCGCAACGGCTTCCTCCACTATCCAGAAGAGAGGCGAAGAAGATATGGCAGACAACAAGAAAGAACCGCCGCAGCAGCCGCGCGACGAATCGCGCAGGAAATTTCTGAAGTACTCGGGAACCGCGATCGGCGGCGTCGTCGTGGGCGGAGTCATCGGCGGCCTTATCGGAGCGAACGGCAAGAACGGCAAGACGGAGGAAACGCCTCCGGCGCAGCCCGATACGGGCAAGCCGGCCCAAACGGCCGAACGGGACTTCAACCAAGCGTTGATGTTCTTCAATCAGGACCAGTTCCTGGCGGCGGAAGCGGCAGCCGAGCGGATCTACCCCAAGGACGATTCGGGGCCTGGCGCGAAGGAGCTTGGCGTGGCGTTCTTCATCGATCATCAGATGGCGAGCTCCTACGGTTTGAACGGACGCGAATATATGTCTCCGCCGTTTTACAAATCGGAGGCGACGCAGGGCTATCAGCTTTCGTTCAAACGCCGGGAGCTCATCGCGCTCGGCTTGGACGCGCTGAATGCGTACAGCAACGACAAGCTGCAGAAGGCTTTCCCCGATCTGGCGCCGGAGGACCAGGACAAGGTGCTGGGCGATTTCGAGAAGGATGCGGTCAATTTGAAGGGCGTGCCGGCGTCGACGTTCTTCTCGTATTTTCTGAACCTCACGATCGAAGGCGTGTATGCGGATCCGTTGTACGGCGGGAACAAAAACATGGGCGGCTGGCGCATGCGCAATTTCCCGGGAAATCAGATGAGCTATACCAACGACATCGAGAAGGACGAATTCGTCAAGATGGAGCCGCTCAGCTTAAGCGACCATCTGGAAATCGGCTAAGAAAGGGCAAAGGAGCGAACTGACATGGCAACGAAGCTTCCCAAAGTACCGATCGTCATCGTCGGCATGGGCTGGGTAGGCGGCATCATCGCCGCGGAATTGACGAAAGCCGGCCATTCCGTGGTCGGGCTGGAGCGGGGCAAAAGCCGCAACACGCAGGATTACTTTCACGTGCACGACGAGCTGCGGTATGCTTCCCGCTACGAATTGATGCAGGACCTTTCGAAAGAAACCGTTACCTTCCGGAATTCGGAAAAGCAGCGGGCTTTGCCGATGCGAAGCTATGGCTCGTTTCTTCTCGGCGACGGGCTTGGCGGCGCGGGCGTGCACTGGAACGGGCAATACTACCGGTTCCTGCCGTACGATTTCGAGATCAGAAGCAAAACCATCGAGCGCTACGGCGCCAAAAAAATTCCCGAAGGCATGGCGATTCGCGACTGGGGCATCACGTACGATCAGCTTGAGCCGTATTACGTGAAATTCGAGCAGATGGCCGGCATCGGCGGCGAACCGACTCCCCAACCCAATGTCGGGAAAATGTCCAAGCCGTTTCCCGTCGGACCCATGAAGAAGACCCCCGCCATGAAGCTGTTCGAGGATTCGGCCAAGAAGCTCGGCTACCATCCTTACGTCATTCCGTCCGCGAACTTGACCGAGCTGTACAAGAACCCGGACGGCATCGAACGGGCCGCCTGCCAATACTGCGGCTACTGCGAGCGCTTCGGCTGCGAGTACGGGGCGAAGTCCGACCCTGTCGTGACCGTGCTGCCGGTTGCCCAGAAGTCGGGCAAGCTCGATCTGCGCACGCATTCCAACGTGACCGAGATTCTTCACGACGGCAAGAAAGCGACGGGCGTCCGCTACGTGAACACGCCGACGGGCGAGGAGTACATTCAACCGGCGGATATCGTTATCCTCTCGAGCTACCTGTTCTCCAATGTTCGGCTGCTGCTGATGTCCAAGCTCGGCAAGCCGTACGATCCCAAGACGGATACCGGAGCGGTGGGACGCAATTACGCCTACCAGGTGAACGGCGCCAGCACGAACGTCATGTACGAGGACCGCGAATTCAATATGGCGATGGGGGCTGGGGCGCTCGGAAGCAGCCTCGACGACTACAACGGGGACAATTTCGACCATGCCGATCTGAAATTCCTCCACGGCGCGAACATTCGCTTCACGCAGACGGGACTGCGGCCGATCCAGTCCCAGCCCGCTCCGATGGGGACGGCCAAATGGGGAGCCGAATTCAAGAAACAGACGCTGCATTACGCCAACCGCGTGCTTACCGTCGCCGCGCAGGGCTCCAGCATGCCTTACCGGCACCACTATCTGGACCTGGACCCGGAATACAAGGACGCGCTCGGACAGCCGCTTATCCGCCTGACGTTCGATTTCGAGGATCAGGATCGCGAGCTGGTTACCTACATCGCCGGCAAAACGAAGGAAATCGCCGACGGCATGGGCGGGACGAAGACGGAGATCCACGATTCCATCAAGCAGTACAACATCGTCCCGTACCAGTCCACCCATAACACGGGCGGCACGATCATGGGCAGCGATCCCAAGACCTCGGTCGTCAATAACTACCTGCAAATGTGGGATGCGGAGAACGTGTTCATCTGCGGAGCTTCGGCCTTCTCGCATAACAGCGGGTTCAATCCGACGGCGACCGTCGGGGCGCTCGCCTATCGGACGGCCGAAGGCATCGCCAAGTATATCGCCAAACCGGGTTCGCTGGTATGAGCGCCGGGGAAAGCGGCAAGCTGTCGGCGGACCATGATCTCGTCTTGCATCTGACGGAGCTGCGCAAGCGGCTCATCATCGCGTCGATCTGGTTCGTCCTGTCGCTCGCCGCCGGTCTGTACGTCTCTCCGCGCCTGCTGCATTTCGTGAAGACGCATCTCGGATCCGTGCGCGTGGAGTGGAGCGTATTCGCGTTGTCCGACGGGATCGCCGTCTACATGAAATGCGCGCTTATGGTAGGCCTGCTGCTTTCGCTGCCGGTGTTTATCTACCAATTATGGGCGTTCGCGAGGCCGGGCATGACGGACGCGGAAGCCAAGAGCACGCTGCTCTACGTGCCGCTGTCGTTCGCCTTGTTCGTGTCGGGGGTACTGTTCGGGTATACCGTGGCGCTGCCGATGATGATCTCGTTCATGATCAAGCTCAACCGCTCCATCGGGGCGAACGAGGTGTACGGCATCCAGCATTACGTCTCGTTTCTCGTCAGCTTCCTGCTGCCGATGGGAATCGCGTTCGAGATGCCCTTGGTCATGCTGCTGCTCACCCGCATCGGCCTGTTGTCGCCGGGGAAGCTGAAGCAGGTGCGCAAATACGCGTACGTGGGCCTAGCCGTCCTCGGCTCGCTCATATCGCCGCCGGACTTCGTATCGCATCTGTCGGTGACGCTGCCGCTGATCCTGTTGTTCGAGATCAGCGCTTTCGTCAGCATGCGGTATTTCAGAAGAAGAGAAAAACAAGGGCTGAAACCGATCTTGCAATGACCGCGCTAAAATTTGATCGGAAAGGAGGTTTTTTCCATGTTCAACAATGTCGGCATTTCCGGCTTGATCATCATCCTGGCCATCGCGCTGATCGTGTTCGGCCCGGCCAAATTGCCCCAGCTCGGCCGCGCGTTCGGCGATACGCTTCGTGAATTCCGCAACTCCACGAAGGGCATCATAATCGACGACGCACCCGAAGAGAAGCAGCCCGTCCAGGAATTGGAACAAGCCAAATAAGGAGTGTTGAAGATGACCAACAGATGGAGAACCGCCGCGCTCGCGGCAGTGCTGCTGTGCGCGGCCGCGTTGGCCGCAAGCGGCTGCGGCAAGTCGGACAACGCGAACAACGGAGCGAATAACGGCGGCGCGAATACGGGGACGAACAACGGAGCCAATACGGGGGCAAGCTCCGGCGGCGGCAACCAGGCGATTACCGTCAAAGCGACCAACTTCAAATTCGACCAGACCGAGATCCACGTTAAGCAGGGAGATAAAGTGACGATCACGTTGGTGGACGAAGCCGGCATGCACGGCTTCACGATTCCGGACTTCGGCGTCGACATCAAGGAGAACAACGGCACCGCGACCTTTACCGCCGACAAGACGGGCGAGCATCCGTATAATTGCTCGATCGTCTGCGGTTCGGGCCATGCGAACATGGTCGGCAAATTAATCGTCGACTGAGCCTTGGCATGCGAAAGGCCCTTTTCCGCCGCGGGCGAAAAAGGGCCTTCTTGCCGTTCGTTCAACACAGCTCCTTGATCTGTTTGGCCAGATCCATGCGCTGCTGCTTTAGCTGCCAGATCAGATCCCGGATAGCGGACTCTTCCTCCGAGTTGCCGCTCTGCCGCATCAGCGTGAACAGCTCCATCATTTTGTAATTGATGGTATTGAACTGCAGCCACAGCTGTTCTTTCGTCCATTCGCGGATCTTATCGTCGTAGGCGGATTCCTGCCGGCAGAGCGCCTCCGCGATCTCCGTCTGCCAAGCCGTATCCCCGAGCGCCGCCGCAAAGTTGTACAAGTCCAGCTGATCGTCCACCCATTGCCTGCTCCACTGCTCTTTCGTCAGCATCATCGTGAGACCCTCCCGCCTAATATGATCCTTCGTTATTATCGAAGTCCGCATCCGGCAATCCTCGCAGTCGGTTGACCTGTTAATAAGATAACCGCTTCCGGAGCGTTTGACACAACCGGCGTCAGATGGTAATGTTTGAGGCAATTAGGGAGGAGGAGCCTTGCATATGGGGAAGATCGTATCCGTTCATGCTTTCGATCCGGATCAGGCCGCGGCGATCCAAGCGGCGCTTCCGGACTTTTCGTTTGTATCGGTCGTCGGGCTGGGCGAGGAGGAGGCGCGGGCGCAGTTGAAGTCCGCCGAAATCATCCTCGGGTGGAACCGGGACGTCAAGAAGACGCTGTTCGCGGACGGGATCGCGTTGAAATGGCTGCAAAATTTGGGGGCCGGCGTCGATCATCTTCCGCTTGAACGGGTGAAAGAACTCGGCATCGTCGTGACGAACGCCTCGGGCGTGCACCCGTTTCAAATATCCGAGTCGATCTTCGCCATGCTCCTGTCCCTTACCCGGGGCGTTCACCGCGCGATTCGCAGTCAGCTCGCGGGCAAGTGGCAGCCTTCGCCCAAGCTCGGAGAAGCGCACGGCAAGACGATCGCGATCCTCGGCGCGGGCGCGATCGGACTGGAAACGGCGAAGATCGCCAAAGCGTTCGGCATGAAGGTGCTCGGGATTCGCAGGTCGGGGGAGCCCGCCGAGCATGTCGACGAGATGTACGGCATCGACCGGCTGGACGACGTGCTGGCGAAGAGCGATTATATCGTCAACTGTCTGCCGCATACGAGCGAGACGCGGGCTTTGATCGGCAAAGCCCAGTTCGAAGCGATGAAGCCGACGGCCTACTATATCAATATCGGAAGAGGCGCCACGACGGACACGGCCGCCTTGATCGACGCGCTCCGGAACGGCGGCATCGCCGGCGCCGGACTCGACGTGTTCGAGCAGGAGCCGTTGCCGGAAGACCATCCGCTGTGGGGGCTGGACAACGTCATTCTGACGCCTCACGAATCCGGCAATACCGGCCATTATACGGAGCGCGCTTTGGAAATCGTGCTCGATAACTTGGTCCATTACCGCGAGCATGGCGCTCCCGGCAGGAACATCGTCGATTTGAACGCCCAGTATTAACGCCGCATGAGGGACCGAACTAGGACCGTACCGCTTGCTGGAAATTCTCTGGCAGGGTGTACGGTCCTTTTGTTTTCTGCTATTCTTTTGATGTACTGCGTATTTTCTTTCCGGGGTTCGGGTTACCCAAAATTTTCTTAAAAAATTTGTTCATATACGATGCAACATAAGGCGGGCCATCCGCGTCTGTAATGTTGCAAGAGGGGGGATCCTCCGTGGTAGAGCCAGGCCTGATCAAAGCCGCGCAAGCCGGCGATGGCGAAGCTCTTATTACACTGTTGCGCCAGATCGAGAATCATGTTTACCGCACGGCCTATTATATCGTCAATAACGAGCAGGACGCGATGGATGCCGCCCAAGAAGCGCTTATCCGCATTTATACCAAGATCGGCACTTACGAGGAGAAGGCTCAATTCAAGACGTGGGTCCAGCGGATCGTCACGAATATTTGCATCGATAAGTTCCGGCGCAACAAGCCGACCGTATCCATCGACGAGCATGACTTGGTCTTCCAGGACCAGCATTCCGTCGAGGAAGAAGTGATGTCCGCTTATACTTCGCAGGATATCCGCAAGGCGATCGACAAGCTTCCCGAGCACCACAGGGCGGTCGTCGTGCTTCGGTACCTGCAGGACTTCTCGTACAACGAGATCGCGGATTCGCTCGATTTGCCGCTCAATACCGTCAAATCATACTTATTCCGGGCCAGGCAGCAACTTCAAACATACCTGCATGACTACCAGAGAGGAGGTGTCCGAGGATGAATTGTCAAGAGGTGATGGACTATATGCAAAGACAGCTTGACGGAGACCTGGATGAACGGGAAACCGAAATCTTGATGAATCATACGCGGCATTGCTCCGACTGCGCGGCTATGTTCGAGCGGTTGAAGCTGCTCTCTTCAGGATTGGAAAGCTTGCCGAGAGTCGCGCCGAGCTACAGCTTGGTGGACGCGATATTGCCGAAGCTGGCGGAGATTCAAGCAGCGGCCGAAGCGTCGCTCGAACAGCCGCGCATCGTCGTTGCCGGCGAAGGGACGAACCCTCCGCGGCGGGTGCAGAAGCCGGGCGGCAATTGGCGGCGGTGGCTGCCGCTGTCCGCGATCGGCGGAACGGTGGCCGCGGGCGTGATTATCGGCATGTTCTTCTTGAGCAACAATAGCATGCATTCGCTGCGTGACGGCAACGACAGCGGTATGGCGGCCGATACGGGTTCCGCCGACTCGTCTGTGATGGACGCAGCCAGGACGAATTCGGGAGACAGCGCGGATTCCTCTTCCGATGCCAGCGCCGCGAAGGAGAACAACAGCTCGGCCGCGCACGACGAGGGAGCGGCGAACAATAAGGCCTCCGTGCAGCAGAACATGACGCTGAAGACGGAGGTAAACCGCAGCGTCGATCCGAACGGCGAAGCGATGCCTCCGATAACGTCCGGCGGACAGGACGGCGATGCGGCCGCAGGCGACCAGGCGAACTCTCCGAACTACGCGACCTCCGATTCCGGCGGTTCCGACGGCGGCAACGCCCCGGCGTCCGATAGCTCCGACGGATCCAGTTCCGCGGACGGCGGGCAAACGGGCGGCGCGGGCAATGCGCCGGCGGATGCCGGCCAGGAGAACGTCCCGGGACCGGGCAACGAGCAGAAGATCGGCAGCCTCGCGCCGCAGGTCATGGCTTCGCCGATCTCGCCGGATAAACTGTATCAGGCGTTTATCGTGGACGGCGATACGGTGAGCGTCTATACCGTCAGCGACAGCGAATTGAAATACACGAGCGCGACCAAACGCACGGGGATTGCCGATTTGAAGTGGTCGGACGACAGCAAACAGCTCACGTATACGGCCGTGGATGCGGACGGGACGAAGAAATCGTTCGTCGTCGATCCGATCGCGGGGACGGAACAGGTACAATCTAGCAATTAATGACATTGCCCATGCACACATGACGTGATATTCGCGTATGTTGAAGAGAAGGAACAGTCATGGGACGATCGAGAAAGCCTTGACGTCGTATGACCATTCGCAGCCGGTACCATGGACCGCCGCTGTCGAATGTTTATATAGATGTTCGGGGACAAGGGGATGAGGCGCAGGTGCCGCATCCCTTTGTTGCGTTTTCGGCGGAATGGCGCTATCGTAAGATTGTCGGTTTTGAGGGGGGAACAGCGGATGGAGCTGAAGGATGCCGCGAAGGAATGGAAGGCGGGACAGTTCAGGCCCGTATACGTGCTGTACGGGAAGGACCGTTACCGGATGCGCCAATTCGTCGAGGCGCTGACGGACAAGCTGCTGCCGGAGGACGAACGGGAGCTTGGCATCGTGAAATACGACACGTCCGAGACGCCGATCGAGGAGGCGGTGGCGGAAGCCGATACGATGCCGTTCTTCGCTTCGCGCAAACTCGTGCTGATTCGGGACGTGTCCGTGCTTGCGGCCGCCCAGGGCAAAGAGGGCAAGCTGGAGCATGGCACCGATTCGCTGATCGCGTACTTGAAGCAGCCCTGCGAGAGCAGCGTGATCGTGTTTCAGGTCATGGCGGAGAAATTGGACGAACGGCGCAAAGTCGTCAAGCTCCTGAAAGAGCAGGACGCGATGATCGCTTTTCAGGAGCTGCAGGAGAACGAGCTGCTGCAATGGACGATAAAGCGCGCCGAAGAGCAGGGGCGGAAAATGGGACGCGAGGCCGCGCAGCTGCTGCTCGCGCGCACGGGTACGAACATGCAGCAGCTGGCGCACGAAGTCGACAAGCTCTGCCTGCACGCCGGCAGCGGCGGCGAGATCGCGAGCGGGGACGTCGAGACGCTGATCGCGTCGACGGTCGAGGAGGACGTTTTCGCGTTGATCGATGCGATGGCGTCGCTGAATGTCGAGAAGGCGCTCAAGCTGTACGCCGAGCTCCTGCTGCGCCGGGAAGAGCCGATCAAGATCGCGGCGTTGATCGCGCGTCAGTTCCGGATCATGCTGCAGGTGAAGGAGCTGGAGCAGCATAATTATTCGCAGCAGCAGATGGCCGGCCAGATCGGCCTGCATCCGTATGCCGTCAAGCTGGCGGCCGAGAAAGCGAAGCGCTTCACCGCCCAGACGCTCGGACGCCATCTGAGCAAGCTGGCGGACCTGGATTTCGGGATGAAGACGGGACGCGTGGACAAAACGCTCGGCCTGGAACTGTTTCTGCTGTCGCTTGCCGTATAGCTCGCGTGTCTTGTCTGTATCGGATAGCCGGAGATGCGCAATAAAAAAGTCCTGCTCTTTCGCCGAGGCGAAAAGGCAGGACTTTTATCGTTGGTTTAGGCTTGAGCGCTAAGTGCGTTCAGCTTTTTAGCCAGACGCGACTTTTTGCGGGCAGCTGCATTTTTATGGATCAGGCCTTTCGTTGCGGCTTTATCCAGCTTTTTCGTAGCGGTGATCAAAGCTGCTTTGGCAGCTTCCACATCCGTCGCGACGACAGCGAGATCGGCAGCTTTAACGGCCGTGCGGAGCGCGGATTTCTGAGAAGCGTTCAGCGCGCGACGTTTCTCGATCGTTTTCACGCGTTTTACTGCGGATTTAATGTTTGGCATTGCATTCACCTCCTGTAAAAAGGGAAAACCCTTTGTAACAAACACAACTTGACACAGTGTACCATGGGCAGGGTCAAAATGCAATAGCGTTTGCCGCTCGTTATCCGCATCCGCGCCTGCGTGTGACCGCATAATTCATGTCCGGCTTCCGCACACTAAAGCCATTCGACCATGGAAGGAGCGCCCTTATTACATGACAGACCTGGACCTGGAACGATTTAACGTCGGAATCGACTTGGCGCTGGAAGCGAAGGAAATGGCGGAGTCCGCCGGAAACGGTCCGATTCCCGGCGTCTTGTCCGACGTCTCGGACGAAGACGGCATCAAGATTACCCGCCTGGACGTGACGACCGAGGAGGGCTCGCGCGTCATGGGGAAAGTGATGGGTCATTACGTCACTTTCGAGGTGCCCGAGCTGCGCAAGCAGGATACCGGCCTGCAGGATCGCGTCGCGACCAAGCTGGCGCAGGAATTCGCCGCCTTTCTCGAGCGGGTCGGCATCGGCAAGACGGCGAACGTATTGATCGTCGGCCTCGGCAACTGGAACGTGACCCCGGATGCGCTCGGACCGATCGTCGTGGAGAACGCGCTCGTGACCCGGCATTTTTTCGAACTGATGCCGAACGAAGTCGCTCCCGGCTATCGGAACGTTAGCGCGATCGCGCCGGGCGTGCTCGGCATTACGGGCATCGAATCGAGCGATATCGTGCAGGGCATCGTCGACCGCTCGAAGCCCGACGTGATCATCGCGATCGACGCCCTCGCATCGAAGGCGCTGGAACGGGTCAACACGACGATCCAGATCGCGGACACGGGCATCCACCCCGGATCCGGCATCGGCAATAAACGCCGCGGCTTGACGAAAGACATCCTCGGCGTGCCCGTTATCGCCATCGGCGTTCCGACGGTGTTGTACGCATCCACGATCGTCAGCAACAGCATCGATCTCATGCGGGATCATCTCAAGAAGCACGCGGGCCAGACGGCGGACGGCTTCATGGGACTGCTGGACTCGATCGACGAGAACGAACGGCTCCAGCTGGTGCGCGAGGCGCTCGGGCCGCTCGGCCACGATTTGCTCGTCACGCCGAAGGAAATCGATCAATTCATCGAAGACATCGCGAACATCGTCGCGAGCGGCTTGAACGCGGCGCTTCACGAAGCCGTCGATAAGAGCAACGTAGCCGCCTATACGCATTGACGGCGAGGATTTCAAGCCTGCGTCAGTCCCTTCGGCCCCGGGCCGAGGGGGCTTTTTGCGTCGCTTGCCGAAACGGGCGATTCTATCAATCTAGCGGTCTAGCAAGCGAATCTAGCGCTCTACTAAACTTTCGGTTCTAGCAAACGGCCTGTCTTCATAAGATGGAATCAGGCCTGAAATCGGGCGAAGATCTCGAAAATGGAACTGGGAGGAACAACAATGAAACGAATCATAATGACGCTGAACATCGGCAGAAGCAGCCTGCGGCTCAGGCAACTGCTCATTGCCGGCCGCACCTTCGCCTTGCTGTCATTAGGATCGATGGTCCTTGTCCTCGTCGTCGGAATCGGCGTGATCGTGCAGCAGCGCGCCTCGACATCGCCGGTCGCGTCCATGAAAGGCTTCGCTGCTTCGGTTTCAAGCGGTTTGTTCGCGGATATGCTGGCAATGGAGATGCCCGGAACGGCCAAGGCGGACGTGGAGCCTTCCATCTCCGGCCATCAGATCGGCAGTTTTCTCGTGCGGCTGCTGACGGATATCAATCCCGACGATCCCAAGAGCTTGCTCGCCAGCCAATACCCCGGACTCGACGGAGAGAAGACGACGCTGCTGCAAGGCGGCTCCGGCACGGACGCGTCGGTCGGTCCGGAAGACCATGAGACCGTCACGGGCAGCGACGACGGTAACGGCGGCATCATCGGCGAGGGTACGGACGCGCCTGACGGGCTGAACGACGCCGACAGGCCGGATCATGATCCCGGCGATGTCGGAACCGTCGATGACGGGGAAGCGGCGGGTACGCCCGGGGACGCATCCGGCGACGCGCCGGTTCCGGCGGATCCGTCCAAGCCGACGACCGGCGGGCGGAACGTGGTGTTCATCTATCATTCCCATGCGCGGGAGTCATGGTTTCCGGAGGTCAAGAGCAAGAAGACGGCGGAATCCTCGACCCGGAACATTACGCTGCTCGGGACGCGCCTGGCCAATCAATTGGATAAATTGGGCGTCGGATCGCTGCATTCCGCGACGGATTACCCGACCGCGGTTAAAAATTACAATTGGCTCCTATCCTATAAATATTCGAAGCAGTCGGTGCTGACGGCGATGGCGGACAACAAGGATTTGAAATTCTTCTTCGATATTCACCGCGATTCGCAGCATCGCAAGGAGACGACGGCGACCATCGGCGGCCAGGACTACGCGCAGGTATTCTTCATCATCGGCCACGGCAACCCGGACTGGAAGAAGAACGAAGCGTTCGCAAGCGAGATTCACGACGAGCTCGAGCGGAAGTATCCCGGCCTCTCGCGCGGCATTTGGGGCAAGACGACGGCCAACGGAAACGGCGAATACAACCAATCGCTCGCGGCGGACAGCGTGCTGATCGAGATTGGCGGCGTCGACAACACGCTCGCGGAATCGTACCGCACGGTCGACGCGCTGGCGAAGGTGATCGCCGACCTTTACTGGAAGGACGAGAAAGTATCGGCGCCGGGAGCAACGACAAAATCATAGCAAAGCCCATAACCGCAGGCGGAAACCGAACAGGGGATGAATCGATTCGGTCCGCCAATATAAGGAGGAACTGCCCATGCGTCGTCACACATTGAAAACGGCTTTCGTCGGAGGAGCGGTCGCGCTGATCGTCCTGTTCGGCATCGATACCGCGACGAGCGGGATCGAACGCATCTACGGCCCGGTGGAGGACAATGCGTCAACGATGCAACTGCAGCAGCCGATCGATCGCCTGCCCGAAAATGTTTACGCGTCTTCTGCGGGGCAGATGACCGTAGAGGACGCGCAGCATGGCCGCACGGAAGACGACATCCGGCGCGAGTACGAGCGTAAGCTGCAGGAGGAGCTGGCCAAACGGCTGCCGGGATTACCCGATATGCAGAGCCAATCGACGGTCAATCAGGTCGCGGACGGCACGGCCGGCGCGCTGCAATCCATCTCGTCGAAGGGAATTCGCATGGTCGTCTCGTTTTTCGAGAAGGTAACGGATTGATGGTGCTTGCCCGAACTGGTATAATACAATGATGATCAGTAATTAGGTACCTCTGGGGGTTAAGCATGGACGTACGCGAAAGACAGAAACGAATCAGGAACTTCTCCATCATTGCCCATATCGATCATGGGAAATCGACGCTGGCCGACCGGATCCTTGAATTTACCGGCGCATTGTCCTCCCGGGAGATGCAGGAGCAGGTGCTCGACCAGATGGATTTGGAACGCGAACGCGGCATTACGATAAAGCTGCAAGCGGTACGTCTCGGTTACAAGGCCGATAACGGCGAGGAATATATTTTGAATCTTATCGATACGCCGGGACACGTCGACTTTACATACGAGGTATCCCGCAGCCTCGCGGCTTGCGAGGGCGCGCTGCTCGTCGTCGATGCGGCGCAGGGCATCGAAGCGCAGACGCTCGCGAACGTATACCTGGCGCTCGACAATAATCTCGAGATCATCCCGGTGCTGAACAAAATCGATCTGCCGAGCGCGGAGCCGGAGCGCGTGAAGCAGGAGATCGAGGACGTTATCGGTCTCGACGCCAGCGAAGCGGTGCATGCTTCCGCGAAAGCGGGCATCGGCATCAAGGAAATCCTGGAGCAGGTCGTGACGAAGGTGCCGGCGCCGACCGGCGATCCGGACCAGCCGCTCAAGGCGCTGATCTTCGACTCGCACTACGACCCGTACAAAGGCGTTATCGTCTACGTGCGCGTCATGGACGGCAGCATCAAAGCCGGCAAGAAGATTCGCTTCATGGCCACCGCGGCGGAATTCGAAGTCATCGAAGTCGGCGCCTTCATGCCGCGCATGGGCATCGTGGACGAGCTTGCCGTCGGCGACGTCGGCTTCGTCGTAGCGGGCATCAAGAACGTGAAGGACACGCGCGTCGGGGATACGATCACGGACGCGAAAAAGCCGGCGACCGAAGCGCTGCCGGGCTATCGCAAGATCAATCCGATGGTCTTCTGCGGCTTGTACCCGAT
The DNA here is from genome assembly GCF_059383675.1 of Paenibacillus sp. J22P277. Classification (NCBI taxonomy): domain Bacteria; kingdom Bacillati; phylum Bacillota; class Bacilli; order Caryophanales; family Paenibacillaceae; genus Paenibacillus; species Paenibacillus sp. J22P277. The sequence continues at coordinate 691,947 of NZ_JBXENS010000001.1, read as the reverse complement.
CGAGACGCAGGATTACAACGATCTGCGCGACGCGCTGGAGAAGCTGGAGTTGAACGACGCGTCGCTTCGCTACGAAGCGGAATCGTCGACGGCGCTCGGCTTCGGCTATCGCTGCGGCTTTCTCGGCCTGCTGCACATGGAGATCATCCAGGAGCGGATCGAGCGCGAATTCAACATTCCGCTCATCACGACCGCGCCGAGCGTTATCTACCGCGTGACGCTGACCAACGGCGACGTGATCGAGATCGACAACCCGTCCAACTATCCGGAGGTCGGCAAGATCGAATACGTCGAAGAGCCGTTCGTGAAGGCGGCCATCATCGTGCCGAACGACTACGTCGGCGCCATCATGGAGCTTTGCCAGAACAAGCGCGGCGAGTTCGTCAACATGGAATACCTGGACACGAACCGCGTCACGATCACGTACGACATGCCGCTGTCGGAGATCGTGTACGATTTCTTCGATCAGCTGAAATCCAGCACGAAGGGCTACGCGTCCTTCGACTATGAAGTATCCGGCTACCGTCAATCGAAGCTGGTCAAGATGGACATCATGCTCAATAACGAGCAGGTCGACGCCTTGTCCGTCATCGTTCACCGCGACCGCGCCTACAACCGCGGACGGATCATTTGCGAGAAGCTCAAGGACCTGATCCCGCGCCAGATGTTCGAGGTTCCCATTCAGGCTTCCATCGGCAACAAGGTTATCTCGCGCGAGACGGTCAAAGCGATGCGCAAAAACGTCCTTGCCAAATGCTACGGCGGCGACATCAGCCGGAAACGGAAGCTGCTCGACAAGCAAAAGGAAGGCAAGAAGCGGATGAAGCAGGTCGGCAGCGTCGAGGTGCCGCAGGAAGCGTTCATGGCGGTTCTGAAAATCGACGAGGATTAAAACCCGCTATGCGTTATAGGATAGGCCTGCGGCCGGCAAGGGATTACGCTCGCTGTTGCACCCGGATTTCTTGAACGATTCGTATAAGATTGAAATACGGCTGCAAAGGCGACCACTTCGTTGCTCCATCTCCTTGCCGGCTTTTCGGCCGCCTAAACGCAGCAGTTTTAAGGGAGCATCCTCGCTCCCTTTTCTTTATTTGGGCGGCATATTAGAGGCAGTGCATGTCTATTGCCCCCGCTGATTTTGAAATTCTAGCAAGACCCTGGAGGTCATACGCAATGTTAACTCACGCGCCGAGGGCGCTTTATATTCATATCCCTTTCTGCACGAACAAGTGCCATTACTGCGACTTTACGTCTTACGTCTTGAAGGGTCAGCCGGTGGATGCTTATCTGGACGCGTTGGAGCGGGAGATGGTCATGACCGCCGAGGCGCTGCCGCCGGAGGAGATCCGGACGGTGTTCGTCGGCGGCGGAACGCCGACGGTGCTGACGCCGCCGCAGATGGAGCGGTTCCTGTCTTCGGTGAAGCGGCATTTCCCCATCCATCCCGACGCCGAGTTTACGATGGAAGCCAATCCGGGCACGACGGATCTCGACAAGCTGCAGGCGATGCGCGCGGGCGGCGTCAACCGGATCAGCTTCGGCGTGCAATCGTTCGATAACGGGCTGCTGGAGCGCATCGGACGCATTCATAACGTCGACGACGTGTACCGAAGCATCGAGAACGCGCGAACGGCCGGCGTCCATAACCTGTCCATCGATCTGATGTTCGGGTTGCCGGGCCAGTCGGTCGAGCAGCTTTCGGACAGCGTCGCCAAAGCGCTCGCGCTGGACTTGCCGCATTACTCGCTTTACGGACTGAAGGTCGAGGAGAATACGCTGTTTCATGCGCTATACGAGCGCAACGAGCTGCCGCTGCCTCCGGAAGAGGACGAGCTGGCCATGTACATGCTGCTGATCGACCGGCTGACGGGCGCGGGATACAGCCACTACGAGATCAGCAATTTCGCCAAGCCCGGATTCGAAAGCAGGCACAACATCACTTATTGGCGCAACGAACCGTACTACGGTCTTGGCGCGGGCGCGCACGGATATGCGCGGGGCGAGCGCCACGTCAACATCAAGGGCATTCAGCCGTATCTGGACGCCGCGGCGGCGCGTCTGCCGCGCCTGGAGACGAACGCCGTCTCGGAAGAAGAGGCGATGGAAGATTTCATGATGGTCGGCCTTCGCATGCTGCGGGGCGTGAGCGGGGACGATTTTGCCCGCCAGTTCCCGGGCAGGACGATCGAGGACGTATTCGGCGAGCCGCTGGAACGGCTGCTGAAGCTGGGTTTGATCGAGGTCGCGGACGCGGTCGGCGGCTACCGTTTGTCCCGGAAGGGCATCCCCTTGGGCAACGAAGTATTCGGCGCGTTCATAAGCTGATCCGCCAGTGTTCCGCAGGACAAATAGGTCTTGTGTAGAAATGCACGTTGTTGTATATTTATTCGTATTGAAAGTTGGGAAATCACGAATTCGAGCGGGTGGAGGGCGAGCGCGATGGAAGCGGTATGCAGAAAAGCGACCGAGAACGATATCGATACGTTGGCGGATTTGATAGCCGGTTACGCTGAGAAAGGAATTATGCTGCCGCGATCGCGCGAAGCGCTGAAACGCCAGATCGATTCGTTCGTCGTCGCCGAAGTCGAGAACGCGGTCGTCGGCTGCGGCTCGTTGACGAGACTCGGGACCGATCTCGTGGAGATCCGCTCGCTCGGCATCTCGGACGGCTATAAGGGGCTCGGCATCGGCAGCAAGCTGGTCGATCAGCTGATCGTCGAAGCCAAAGAGCAGCATGTTCCGAAAGTCATGGCGTTGACGTACGAAGTGCAGTTCTTCGAGAAGAACGGGTTCACTGTCGTCAACAAGGAAATTTTCCCCGAGAAGGTGTGGACGGACTGCGTCAACTGTCCCAAGCAGCATGCCTGCGACGAGATCGCGGTGTTGAAGACGCTGAACTGAGCGGACGTTTCAGCGCGCGCGATACGGTTTATGGAATGAAATGCACGCCGTTTTCCTGGAATAGGCGGCGTATTCCAAGCAGCGGGGCAGCACTGAAATAGGCGCGCCGAAAATGCCGAACCGACTTGACAATAGCCAAGGGGGTTTGGTATTTTTGTAGTAATGATTAGCACTCAACGCTATCGAGTGCTAACGAAGGCGGAAGGAACGGCTTTAACGGTTCGCCCCGAAACGGAGCGGATTCGATCTTATGAATATGGAGGGACTGCGATGCTATCTGATCGGCAGCGAATGATTTTGAATGTCATCATCGACGATTATATCCGCTCGGCGGAGCCAATCGGTTCACGCAGCATTTCGAAACGAAGCGACGTCGGCTTTAGTCCGGCGACGATCCGCAACGAAATGGCTGATTTGGAGGAGCTCGGCTTCTTGGAACAACCCCATACTTCGGCGGGTCGGATTCCTTCGATCAAAGGCTACCGGTATTACGTCGACCATCTCGTCAAGCTTGGCGAAGTCAATGAACAGGATTTACTGTTCGTCCGCTCGTTTTTTACCGAGAAAATGAATCAAATGGAACAAATCATCCAGCATGCCGCGATGATTCTGTCGAACATGACGAATTATACGAGCATCGTGCTCGGACCGGAGACGTTCACGACGTCCCTCAAGCATTTTCAGCTGGTGCCGCTGAGCGAGGACACGGCCGTGGCGATCATCGTCACGAATACCGGGCACGTCGAGAACCGGACCATCTCCATCCCGCAGGAAATGAGCATGGAAGAGATGCAGCAGGCGGTGAACATTTTGAATGCCAAGCTGATCGGCGTTCCGCTTGTTCGCCTCAAATCGAAATTGTACTCGGAGGTCGGCCAGGAGCTTGGCCGCTACGCGGATCAATTCGAACGGCTGCTCGGCATCCTGGATCAGACGCTCGCGAGCGACAACGATCACCGCGTCTTCATGAGCGGAACGACGAACATGCTCACGCAGCCGGAATTCAAGGATGTCGACAAAGTGAAGACGCTTCTTGATCTGTTGGAAGAAACGCCCACGATCATGCAGATGTTCAGCGCGCTTCCAAGCGGCATTCAGGTCCGGATCGGGACCGAGAATACGCATGAAGCCATCAACAACTGCAGCCTTATTACGGCGACGTATTCCGTCGAGGGCAAGTCGCTGGGCACGATCGGCATACTTGGACCGACGCGGATGGATTACGGGAAAGTCATCAGCCTGCTGGATATTTTGTCGAAGGACATGGCCGTGCTGCTTGGCCGCTGGTACAAGTGATGCTCATTATTTTCAGGAGGTGTCAAATCGCGTGTCTGTGAATGAACAGCATACAGATGAGGAACATAAGCAAGAGATGGACGGCGCTTCTAACGAGGAACAGGAAACGGTAACCGAGGAGCCTGCCCTTGAAGTCGACGTTCCGGAAGGCACGGATGAGGACGGCCGCTACGCCGGGCTGTTGAAACTCGCCGACGAGAATCAACAGCGCTACCTGCGCGCCCAGGCGGACTTCGATAACTTCCGCCGCCGCACGATGAAGGAGAAGGACGAGCTTGCGCAGTACGCTTCCTTGAAGCTGATCGGCCAGCTGCTGCCCGTCGTCGACAACTTCGGCCGCGCGATCGAAGCCGCGAAAGCCGGCGGCGACGTAGAATCGTTCTCCAAAGGCGTGGATATGATCTTCCGCCAATTCGAGGGCGTTCTGGAAGCCGAAGGCTTGAAGCCGATGGAGGCCGTCGGCCAGCCGTTCAACCCCGATTTCCACCAGGCGATCATGACGGTGGAGTCCGATGAGCACGAAGAGGGCATCGTCGTCGAAGAAATTCAAAAAGGTTTCATGCTGAAGGATAAAGTGCTGCGTCCCGCCATGGTGAAAGTCAGCGGTTAACGTTTGGCTGCCTATATTCATTTCCAGATCAGAAGGAGGATTTCTACTTATGAGTAAAGTAATCGGTATCGACCTTGGAACAACCAACTCTTGCGTAGCGGTAATGGAGGGCGGCGAAGCCGTCGTCATCCCGAATCCGGAGGGCAACCGCACGACGCCTTCGGTCGTCGGCTTCAAGAAAGACGGCGAGCGCATCGTCGGCGAATCGGCGAAACGCCAAGCCATCACGAACCCGGACCGCACGATCATCTCGATCAAGCGCCATATGGGCACGAACCACAAGGAAGTCATCGACGGCAAGGACTACTCGCCGCAAGAAATTTCCGCGATCATCCTGCAGAAGCTGAAATCCGACGCCGAAGCGTACCTGGGCCAAACGGTCACGCAAGCCGTTATCACGGTTCCGGCTTACTTCAATGACAGCCAGCGTCAAGCGACGAAGGATGCCGGTAAAATCGCCGGTCTCGAAGTTCTCCGTATCGTCAACGAGCCTACGGCTGCGGCGCTGGCTTACGGCCTGGAGAAATCCGAAGACCAAACGATCCTCGTCTATGACCTTGGCGGCGGTACGTTCGACGTATCGATCCTCGAGCTCGGCGACGGCTTCTTCGAAGTTAAAGCGACGAGCGGCGACAACCGTCTCGGCGGCGACGACTTCGACCAAGTGATCATCGACTACCTCGTGTCGGAATTCAAGAAAGAACAAGGCGTCGATCTTTCCAAGGACAAAGCGGCCGTTCAACGGTTGAAGGACGCGGCCGAGAAAGCGAAGAAGGAACTGTCCGGCGTATTGACGTCGACGATCTCCCTTCCGTTCATCACGATGGCTGACGGCGTGCCTCAGCATTTGGAACTTAGCCTGACCCGCGCCAAATTCGAAGAGCTGTCCGCGCCGCTCGTCGAACGTACGCTCGGCCCGACGCGCCAAGCGCTCAGCGACTCCGGCATTTCCCCGAGCGAGATCGACAAGGTCGTGCTGGTCGGCGGTTCCACGCGAATCCCTGCCGTACAAGAAGCGGTCAAGAAGCTGATCGGCAAAGATCCGCATAAAGGCGTGAACCCGGACGAAGTCGTCGCCCTCGGCGCGGCCGTTCAAGCGGGCGTATTGACGGGCGACGTCAAGGACGTCGTATTGCTCGACGTTACGCCGTTGTCCCTCGGCATCGAAACGGCGGGCGGCGTGTTCACCAAGATGATCGACCGCAACACGACGATCCCGACGAGCAAATCGCAAGTGTACTCGACGTACGCGGACAATCAGCCGAGCGTAGAGATCCACGTGCTGCAAGGCGAGCGTCAAATGGCCGCCGGCAACAAAACGCTGGGCCGCTTCACGCTGGGCGATATCCCGCTGGCGCCGCGCGGCGTACCGCAAATCGAGGTCACCTTCGACATCGACGCGAACGGCATCGTCAACGTCTCCGCCCTCGATAAAGGCACGGGCAAGAGCCAAAAAATCACGATTACGTCCTCCGGCGGCTTGTCGGATGAAGAAATCGATCGTATGATGAAAGATGCCGAGCTGAACGCGGAAGAAGACCGCAAGCGCCGCGAGCTGGTCGAAGCGAAGAACAGCGCGGATCAACTGGTCTACTCCGTGGACAAAACGATCAAGGACCTCGGCGACAAAGTCGATGCCTCCGAGATCGACAAAGCGAACGCGGCGAAAGAAAAAGTAACCGCGGCCCTCGCGACCGACGACGTGGAGCAAATCAATACGGCCGCGCAGGAGCTGACGGAAATCATCCAACAGCTGTCCGTGAAGCTGTATGAGCAGGCGCAAGCGGCCAGCGAAGGCGCAGGTCCCGAAGCGGGCGGCGCGCAAGGCGGCAAAGACAACGTAGTCGATGCCGACTACGAGGTTGTCGACGACAAGAAATAAGCTCTGCAACGATATGCATGCGGTTGGTTTTGCGTAAACGGTGCGCCGTCCTTGAAAATTCGGACGGCGCAGCCGTTTTTCGACCTTATAGGATGTAATGGATTAACGCATCGTCATAGCTATAAGGTTCAGGGAAGAAACTTGCTGCGCCATGCAAGACGGCGGCAGCCCGTTTCTTCTTATCCGTTTGCAGTCGGAGAGAGAAACCAGCGTAAATAGGAGACGGGGTGACGGATTTTGGCCAATAAGCGGGATTATTACGAGGTGCTCGGCGTTGGGAAAAGCGCGGACGAGGACGAGATCAAGAAGGCGTACCGGAAGATGGCGCGCCAATACCATCCGGACGTGAACAAGGAAGCGGACGCGGAAGCCAAGTTCAAGGAAGTCAAGGAAGCCTATGACGTCCTGAGCGACGGCGGCAAACGCGCGACCTACGACCAATACGGGCATGTCGACCCGAACCAAGGTTTCGGCGGCGGCGGCGGCGGAGCGGACTTCGGCGGCGGCTTCGGCGATATCTTCGATATGTTCTTCGGCGGAGGCGGCGGCCGGCGCGATCCGAACGCGCCGCAGCGCGGCAACGATTTGCAGTATACGATGACGATCGAGTTCAAGGAAGCCGTATTCGGCAAAGAAACCGAGATCACGATCCCCCGCACGGAAAATTGCGATACCTGTTCCGGGTCCGGCGCCAAACCGGGCACGAAGCCGGAAACGTGTACCGTCTGCCGAGGCAGCGGTCAGCAGGAAGTCGTTCAGAATACGCCGTTCGGCCGCATGGTCAATCGCCGCGCGTGCTCGAATTGCAGCGGCACCGGCAAAATCATCAAAGAAAAATGCACGACCTGCCACGGCGCGGGCAAAGTGAAAAAGAACCGCAAGATCAACGTGAAAATTCCTGCGGGCGTCGACGAAGGCGCTCAAATTCGCCTGACCGGCGAAGGCGAGGGCGGGTCGAAGGGCGGACCGTCCGGCGATCTGTACATTGTCATTCGCGTCAAGCCGCATGATTTCTTCGAACGGGAGAACGACGATATTTACTGCGAAGTGCCGCTAACGTTCGCGCAGGCGGCGCTCGGAGACGAGATCGAGATTCCGACGCTCAGCGAGAAGGTCAAGCTGAAGATTCCCGCCGGCACGCAGACGGGCACGTTCTTCCGCTTGAAGGGCAAAGGCGTTCCCCGCCTGCGCGGATACGGTCAAGGCGACCAGCACGTCAAGGTAACGGTCGTGACGCCGACGAACATGAGCGAGGAACAGAAGGAAATGATGCGCCAATTTTCGGGCGTCGGCAGCGGCGGCGAAGTGCAGCAAGAGCACCACGAGACGATTTTCGAGAAGATGAAGAAAGCGTTCCGCGGCGACTGATCCCAAGTCGCGTGGCACCGTTGGGGGCATAAGATCGCGCCCGTTGGTCCATGCTAACCTTCGTGTTTATTCCATTCCAAACGCGAAGGAGCATGATCATGAGCGAAAATAACCTTGAGAAGCAAAATTTCGCCGAACTGCCGATCGGCAAAAACGAAGACGTGGAGTTTTCGGAGGAACAGGCGGACGACGCCGACAAAGTCGCGATGAAACGCGCGGAAGAAGCGGACGCGAGAGCGCAGGCGCACGCTTCGCAGCAAGCGCAGCGTTTGCTGTGAGCACGAGGCTTTCGTGACGACGATTCACGCGATTTTCGAGGACGGGGAACGCGCCAGGGAAGCGCGGCAAAAGCTCCGGTTCCTGCGCGTCGACGGGATCGACGAAGGCGCGGACGGCGCGTCGTGGACCGCGACGGTCGGCGACGAGCTGGTGGAGCGCGCGATCCATCTCGTCCGCCAAACCGGCGGAACGATAGAACTGTAATGACAGGCAAAGCCGGATGTTTCGGTTCCCTTGCGGACCGGATCGTCCGGCCTTTTTTGCGTGTAGCGCGCTTAGGCGCCGAGACCGTCGTCCGGCCGCGGCACGACAGGCCGAATGCCGTCGAAATCCTGACAGGGCCGCGGCGCGTGGCGATTTTGTGCAGATGCGGCTTCTGGTGTAGAATAGACGTCATAGGTTTGCAAGTCGAAATCATAGACGACGATACAGGGGGACCTCGAACGTGAAATGGCATGAATTGACGATCAACACGACGGAAGAAGCGATTGAAATGATCTCCAACTTCCTGCATGAAATGGATGCGGACGGCGTATCCATCGAAGAATCCGGCACGCTAAACAAACCGCGGGACACCTCGCTCGGCCAATGGTATGAGCATCCGCTGAACGACATTCCGGAAGGCCAAGCGGTGATCAAAGGGTATTTCTCCGAGCTGGGCACCGAAGTCGACGCGCTGATCTCGGAGCTGACGCCGAGAATCGAGGAGCTGCGCGAGTTCGACATCGATCCGGGCGATTATACGATCGTGAAAGCGCTCGTCGATGAAGAAGACTGGGCCAACGCCTGGAAGCAATACTTCAAGCCGATCCGCGTCACGGACCGCCTGACGATCAAGCCGACATGGGAAGACTACGCGGCTTCGCCGGGCGAGCGCATTATCGAGCTGGATCCGGGCATGGCGTTCGGAACCGGGACGCATCCGACGACCGCGCTCTGCCTGCGCACGCTGGAGTCGGTCATCAAGGGCGACGAGGAAGTCATCGACGTCGGCACGGGCTCGGGCATCCTGGCCATCGGGGCGATGCTGCTCGGCGCGCGCCGCGTGCTGGCGCTCGATCTCGATCCGATCGCGGTGACGTCGGCCGCGGAGAACAGCCGGCTGAACAATCTCCAGGGCGATATCCAAGTGCATTTGAGCGATCTGCTCGGCGTGCTGAAGAACCAGGAAGACGGCGGGGCAACGGTGCCGCTGAACGTCGCGGTTCCCGTCGATCTGGTCGTGGCCAATATTCTGGCGGAGATCATTCTGCTGTTTCTCGACGACGTATACGCGGCGTTGAAGCCCGGCGGCACCTACATCGCCTCCGGCATTTTCAAGAACAAGGAAGACGCGGTGGAAGCCGGTCTTGAGGCGGCGGGCTTCGCGATCGTGGACCGCCAGCGCGACCAGGATTGGATCGCGTTCGTGGCGAAAAAGCCGGAATAGCGTAAAATTAGGAGGCTGAAGCGTGTCGGACCTGTTATGGTATCCGCTTAAGGATATCCCGTTCATCTTTCTCGTGATCATGCTTGCTTTTACGGTGCACGAATTCGCGCATGCCTACGCCGCATACAAATTCGGCGACCGGACGGCTTACGACGCCGGCCGGGTGACGCTGAACCCGCGCGTGCACGTCGACGTGCTCGGCATGGTGCTTATCCTGATCGCCGGCTTCGGCTGGGCAAGGCCGGTGCCGGTCAACCGGGGGCGCTTCAAGCATCCCCGGTTGATGGGAATCGTCGTGTCGGCGGTCGGGCCGATCAGCAATTTGATCCTGGCCGCGATCGGCGTGCTGGCGGTGCACGTGCTGAACCAGGCCGGACTGCTGGATGCGGGCTCCATCGGCGTACATAGGGCGATCGTCCATTTTCTGTATTATCTCATCACGATTAATATCATGCTCTTCATCTTTAACCTTATCCCGGTTCCGCCGCTCGACGGGTATCGCATCATTCAAGATCTCGTGCCGGTGAACGTCCGGATTCGCATGGATCAAAACGCGCACTGGGGGATATTCGTCTTTCTGCTGATCGTGTTTGTTCCTGCCCTTCGCGCGGAAACGCTGGATCCGTTATTCGCCTATTCCGGGGATATCGTCTCCTGGCTCATCAGCGCATGCGAATTGGTATTCGACAGAGTCGATTGGGCGCAATTCTTCTACGATTCCTCGCGATAGCCCCATGTAGAACTGCTGGAAAAATGCCACGACAGCTGGCGCGGCATGGCTAAAACGTGTATGATGTAGGTTGGAGTTTTCACGCGGAAGGCCGAAACGGCGGCCTGCGACTTGACGGGAAAGGTTCAATGACATGCAGCGATATTTCGTAACGCCGGAACAGATCGAAGGAAGCAGAATCGCGCTATCGGGCGACGATGCTCATCACATAATGCGCGTCATGCGCATGGAGCAAGGCGACGTCATCATCGTCAGCGACGGGATTTCGCGCGTGGCCGAAGCCAGGATCGCGGCGCTCTCGCCGGGCAAAGTGGAAGCGGAAGCCGAGGAGTGGCTGCCCATCGGCGGCGAGCCGCTGTGGTCGGTGACGGTCGCGCAAAGCCTGCCGAAAGGCGACAAGATGGAACTGGTCATCCAGAAGGGAACCGAAATCGGAGCTGCGGCTTTCCTGCCCTTCGAGTCCCAGCGGATGATCGTGCAATACGACGGGAAGAAAGAAGCCAAACGGCTCGAGCGTTGGGGCAAAATCGCCAAGGAAGCCGCCGAGCAGGCGCATCGGAGCATCATTCCGGACATCGAAGCCGTCGCATCGTGGAAGCAGCTGCTTGCGCGGATTTCCGCGTTTGACCTGGCGTTGTTTTGCTACGAGAAGGAGAGCGGCGGCAAGGGCTTGAGGGAAGCCGTGGCGACTCATCGCCATAGCGGCGGCTGGGGCGGCGAAGCACGGCGCCTGCTGCTCGTCGTCGGTCCGGAAGGCGGCTTCACCGAGCGCGAAGCCGAAGAAGCAGAAGAGGCCGGCGCCATCGTCGTCGGCTTGGGCAAGCGAATCTTGCGCACGGAAACCGCTGCGATGGTTGGACTCGCCTGCCTCATGTACGAATCAGGAGAAATGGGAGGCGTTTAACGACATGCCGTCGGTTGCTTTTTATACATTGGGATGCAAGGTGAATTTCTACGACACGGAAGCGGTCTGGCAGCTGTTCAAGAACGAAGGCTACGAACAGGTCGACTTCGAGACCACGACCGCGGACGTATACTTGATCAATACGTGCACGGTGACGAACACGGGAGACAAGAAGAGCCGGCAGATCATTCGCCGCGCCATTCGCCGCAATCCCGACGCGATCATCGCGGTGACGGGCTGCTATGCCCAGACGTCGCCGGCCGAGATCCTCGCGATCGAAGGCGTCGATCTCGTCATCGGCACGCAGGACCGGGACAAGTTGATGGGCTACATCGAAGAGCTGCAAAACGAGCGCAAGCCCGTGAACGCCGTTCGCAACATCATGAAAACGCGCGAGTTCGAGGAACTCGACGTGCCGGATTTCGCGGAACGCACGCGCGCGTTCCTGAAGATTCAGGAAGGCTGCAACAACTTCTGCACTTTCTGCATCATTCCGTGGTCGCGCGGATTGTCCCGCAGCCGCGATCCGCGGAGCGTGCTGGACCAAGCGCGCCAGCTCGTGGCCGCAGGGTATAAAGAAATCGTCCTGACAGGTATTCATACGGGCGGATACGGCGACGATATGGAGAACTACCGCTTGACGGACCTGCTTTGGGACCTGGATGCCATCGAAGGCTTGGAGCGCATTCGGATCAGCTCGATCGAAGCGAGCCAAATCGACGAACGGATGATCGACGTGCTGAACCGTTCGGAAAAAATGTGCCGTCATCTGCATATTCCGCTGCAGGCGGGCGACAACGACGTCCTCAAGCGGATGCGCCGCAAATACACGGTGGAGCAGTTCGCGGAGAAAATCCGCCTGCTGCACGAAGCAATGCCGGGCGTGGCGATCACCACGGACGTCATCGTCGGCTTCCCGGGCGAGACGGAAGAGATGTACCGGAACGGCTTCGAATTCATGGAGAAGCTCGGCTTTGCCGAGATGCACGTCTTCCCGTATTCCAAGCGGACGGGTACGCCCGCCGCGCGGATGGATGACCAGGTGGACGAAGAAGCGAAGAACGAGCGCGTCCACCAGCTGATCGACTTATCCGAGCGGATGCAGCTCAAGTACGCCGAGAAGTACGTCGGCGAAGTGCTGGACGTCATTCCGGAGCGCGCGTTTAACGGAACGTCCGGGGAAGCCCGGGTCATGGGCTACTCCGACAACTATATTCAAGTGGCGTTCGACGGCGCCGAGTCGCTGATCGGCCAACTGTGCCGCGTGAAGATCACGCAAGCGGGCGTCAACGAATGCCAGGGCCAGCTGGTCCGCGTGCTGGAAGAGCATGCGCCGGCAGCGGAGCGTCCGGAATCGGCGTCCCGCGCAGAGGAAGCCAAACGCAAGCCCCTGCCCCAAGCGATGCAGGCATGATGCGATAATAAGAACGCTGCAAGGATTCTGAAGCCGCCCTGCTGACATGGCTGCGAAAGAATCCTTGCTCTACATAACCGAGCCGATTTCGAATGGGCGGAGGGGAGACACAGATGAAGGAAATTTCAGCAGGCGGCGTCGTTTTCCGCCGGGTTAACGGCGAACTGCAAGTACAGCTGATTCAAGATCGTTACGGCAAAATATCGCTGCCCAAAGGCAAAATGGAACCGGGAGAGACCGTGGAGCAAACGGCCCTGCGCGAAATTTCGGAAGAGACCGGAATTCAAGGCGCGATCGTTTCCCCGATCGACCAGATCAAATATCGGTACAGCCATGACGCCAAAGGGATCATCGATAAGGAAGTCCATTATTATCTCGTCGAAGCCATCGGCGGCAAGCTGCAGGCGCAGGTGGAAGAAATCCGCGGCGTGGAGTGGTTCGAACCCGCGGAGGCTTGGCGCAGGCAGAAGCAATCCGGGTACAACAATAACGACCGGATTCTGGGAGGCGCGCTGCGCCTCCTGGGACTGACGTTCATGGACGAGGACTGAGCGCTCCGTCAGTCGGGTTTGAGCGCGCGGAGGCGAGGATGGTAACACAGCGGCAGGGCTAGCAAGGAACATAACACGTTGAACAACGTTTGCGCGTGGGCGACTTGCGCGGCGGGCGAAGCGGCCAACCAGGCCGCGGCCATGCCAAGCTCATGCGTGAACGGGGCAAACAGCGCGGCGCCGCCGACGTTGAGCAGCACATGCGACCAGGCGACGAATTGTCCCGAACGCGTCCCGCCGATCGCGGCAATGACCGCCGTCACGCAGGTGCCGACGTTCGCGCCGAGCACGACGGCAACGCCGACTTCGACCGGCATGACGCCGGATTCCGCCAGCCCCATCACGATGCCGATGACGGCCGCGCCGCTGTGAATGACGGCGGTCAGCACGGCGCCGGCGGCCAAGCCCCAGAAGACGCTGGAGTCGGCGCGGCTTAAGAAAGCGCCGAAGAAAGCCGTCGATTGTACGGCGGGCGCGATCGATTGCATCATGCGAATGCCGACGAGCAGCAGGGCGAAGCCGCCGATTACGACGGCTCCGGTCCTAAGCGGGGCGAGCAGGCGGCCAATTCGGCGGCCGGCCCGGCTTCCTCGGCCGAGTTCCATTTCGCCGAAGAGCGCGGTCAGCAGCCATATTGCGGCCGAGCATCCGAGCAGCGGCAGGCCGTACTTGCCGAGGTTCAAGCCGAGCAGTTCCGTCGTCAGGCAGGTGCCGATATTGGTGCCGAGCACGATGCCGAGCGTCCGCGGAAACGTCAGCAGGCCGGCATTCACCATCCCGATCGACATGACCGTAACGGCTGTGCTGCTCTGCAGGACAGCCGTTGCTGCGGTTCCGGCGAGCAAGCCGTGCAGCGGCGTGGACGTGAACCGCTGGAGGATGCGATGAAGGTTGCGGCCGACGGAACGATGCAGGGCGAGTTCCATCGTCCGCATGCCGGACAGAAACAAGGCGAAGCCGCCGAACATCGGCAGCATGATCGCGAAGAACATGGTCGGTTTATCTCCTTTGCATAGTGCAGGGATATAGAGAAACGGTTATGCGGGTAACGATACATATGCGAACGGCAAGACGGGCATGACAAGCATTTCAGCAGCGAAAGAGGCGTAGAGACGATGGAACGCGCGAAAGCGGTATTGAAGAAGGAACGCAAAAAAAGAACGGAATCCGGCCATCCCTGGATTTTTGCCGGCGAAATCGACCGCATGGAGGGCGAAGGCGGTCCCGGCGGTCTGGTGGACGTCGTAAATCACCAGGGCCGATACCTGGCAACGGGCTATTGGAATCCGGCATCCCAGATTACGATTCGGGTCATCGGCCATCAGCCGGTGGAGGCGATGGACGAAGCCTTTTTCGCCGAGCGCCTGCTGCAATGCAAGCAGCACCGCATCCGGTTCGTGAACGGCAGCGATTGCCGGCTCGTATATGGCGAAGCGGATTTTCTGCCTGGGCTTATCGTCGACCGGTTCGGCGAAGTGCTCGTCGTCCAGCTGCTGACGCTCGGCATGGAGGCGCGCAGGGAGGCGCTCGTCGCGGCGCTGGTTGCCGTGTTCGAGCCGAAGGGCATCTATGAACGAAGCGACGTTTCCGTGCGCGCATTGGAAGGTTTGGAGGAACGCACGGGCATCCTTTACGGAGAATGTCCGCGGATCGTGGAAATCGTGGAAAACGGCTTGAAACTCGAGGTCGATATCGTGGAAGGCCAGAAGACGGGCTACTTTTTCGATCAGCGCGAGAACCGCGCGTCGATCGCCCCGCTTATGACGGGCTGGGGAGGACGAAGCGGAATTCGCCTTGCGGAGCAGCCGTTCGACGAGAATGCCGCCGAAGCCGACGATACCGGCACGATTGCCGAACTGAAGGAACCTCGGCTCGTCCCGGTCAACGCCAACGGCAAGGTCGTGACGTTCCCGTACTGGGACGGTGCGACCGTGCTGGAATGCTTCGCCCATACGGGCAGCTTCACGCTCCATGCCTGCAAGTACGGCGCCAAGAAAGTGACGTGCCTGGACGTCTCCGCCCATGCCGTCGAGACGGCGCAGCGCAACGTCGCGCGCAACGGATTTACCGACCGCGTCGAATTCGTGGTCGCGGATGCCTTCGAGTATTTGCGCGGACAAGTGAAGGGCATCGAAGAACGGATGGAGCGCGGCAAGGCTGCCGTCGCCAATGCCAACGCCAAAGGGCCGAAGCTCGATACGTCGAAGCCGCTAAGCGGCGAGGCGGGCCGCAAATGGGATGTCGTCATTCTGGATCCGCCGGCGTTCGCCAAGTCCAAGCATGCCATCGAAGGCGCGGTCAGAGGCTACAAGGACATCAACCTGCACGGCATGAAGCTGGTTAACGAAGGCGGCTATCTCGTGACGGCCAGCTGTTCGTACCATATGCGGCCTGAGCTGTTCCTGGAGACGATCCAGGCGGCGGCGGTCGATGCCGGCAAGACGCTGCGGCTGATCGAATGGCGGGCGGCGGGCAAGGATCATCCGCAGATTCTCGGCGTGAACGAAGGGCATTATTTGAAATTCGGCATTTTCGAGGTGCGCGGCAAATAGAGCTGCGGGACTCCGGCAGCCTGGCGGCCGGGATAGGTAATTTGCGGCTGAGGGCGGTTCTTCGGAACCGCTCTTTTTTGCGCTTGTACGGGTGGGAAAAGGGCAGCCATGCGGGAGGAGAAGGATTTACCTGTGGCGGCATCGAACAAACATTCGCGTTTTCGGGTGAACAGATCGCATCCGGTATGCTAGAATAGAAGAATCGAGTAGAAGAATCGAACGTAAGAACCCAATAGAAGAATCGAATACGCGAAAAGAAGAGGTGGGCGCATGGCGCTTCGTTTTGTTATCGGCCGCTCGGGGGCGGGGAAAACCCATCATTGCCTGTCGGCCATCACGAACCGGATCCTGGAGCAGCCGGACGGCGCTCCGCTGATCATGCTGGTGCCGGAGCAGGCGACCTTCCAGACGGAATACGCGCTGCTCGGCAGGCCGGAATCGCCGCTGAAAGGAACGATCCGGGCGCAGGCGCTCAGCTTCCGGCGGCTTTCCTTCCGGGTCATGCAGGAGACCGGGGGAACGGCGCTGACGCCGATCAGCGAGAACGGCAAAAACATGCTGCTGTACAAAATCGTCTCCCGCTTGAACAAGGAGCTGCAATTGTTTCAGGGCAGCGAAAGCCAGCACGGGTTCATCGAACGGCTGGGCGAGCTGATGACGGAGTGGAAGCGGTACGGGATCGACGCCGAGGCGCTGCGGGCGTTCGGGGAACATTACATAGCCAGTACGCGGAGCTCGCTGCTCGGGCGGAAGCTCGGCGATCTGCAGCTCATTTCGAACCGGCTCGAGCAAGAGCTTGCCGGCCTATACATAGACGCGGAGGATTATTTGGCTTGGTTGGTGAAAGGGTTCCATGAGGCGCCTTCCATGCGCGATTGCGAGATTTGGGTCGACGGCTTCCACGGCTTCACCCCGAAGGAACTCGAAGCGCTCGAAGCGCTTATGAAGCATGCCAAGAACATGACCGTGACCCTTTGCTTGGACAAGCATTACGGAAACGGGGAGATGCCGCATGAGCTGGACCTGTTCCGGCCGACGGCCGAGACCTTCTTGAAGCTTCGCGATCTCGCGGCGAACAACGGCATGGATATCGAGGAGCCCCTCCTTCTGGGGGGAACTCCCTATCGGTTCCTGGACAGTCCAATGATTGCCCACGTCGAACGGCAATACGGCCATGCCGGACGGAAGCCGCTGCGGTTGTCGGCCGGCGAGCTCGCGGAAGGCGCGATCTCGCTGCACGCGGCTTCCGGCAGAAGGGCGGAAGTAGAAGCCGCCGCCCGTGACATCGTGCGCAGGGTCCGGGACGAGGGCTTGCGTTACCGCGATTTGGCCGTCATGGTCCGCAACGCGCCGGATTACAACGATTACATCAAGGCGATCTTCGCGGATTACGGCATTCCGTTCTTCCTGGACCAGAAGAACGCCGCGCTGCATCACCCGCTCGTCGAGTTTATCCGTTCCGCGCTCGAGATCGCATCATTCGGCTGGCGGTTCGAGGCGGTGTTCCGCTGCATCAAGACGGAGCTGCTCATTCCGGACGACGGCAGCGTCACGAGGGAAACGTTCGACTTGCTGGAGAATTACGCGCTGGCAACGGGCATGAACGGCAACAAGTGGCTGTCGCTCAGTCAATGGAAACCGCTTATGCGCGATACGCTGGACGGCGATCCCGTGCAGGCGGGCGAACGGGAGCTCCGCGAATTCGAAGCGATCATGGACGCGCGCGAAGCCGTTGTCCCCGTACTGAAGAAATTCATCCGCGAGCTGAAGAAGGCGGCGGACGTCCGGGGCATGTGCGAGGCGGTGTACCGGCTGCTGATGGCGGTCGACGCTCCCGATAGGCTGGAACGATGGAGCCGCAAGGAGAGTGCCGCGGGCAATGCGCTGCGGGCGCGGGAACATCGCCAGTTATGGGAAGGCGTCATGGATTTGCTGGACCAGCTGACGGAGATGACCGGTTCGGAGGCCGTCCCGATCGAGTTGTTCGCGGGCATGGCGGAGACGGGCCTCGAGAGCCTGAAGCTGGCGTCGGTGCCCCCTTCGCTCGATCAAGTGCTGATCGGCAGCATGGACCGGACGCGCTCGGGCAATATTCACGTCTGCTATCTGCTCGGCGCCAGCGACGGCGTCATGCCGCAGCGGATGCAGGAGGACGGCGTGCTGACGGAGCAGGAGCGCGAAACGATGGAAAGCGGCGGTCTCGTCATGGCGCCGGGCGTCCGCAGGAAGCTGCTCGACGAGCGGTTCATGATCTACAACGCGCTCACCACGCCGAGCCGGCATCTCTGGATCAGTTGGCCGCTTGCGGACGAAGAAGGCAAGAGTCTGCTGCCTTCCGAGGTTATCCGGCACGTAAAGGGGCTGTTTCCGGGCCTCGAGGAAGCGGGAGCCGCCGTCGAACCTGCATCGGGCATGCCGGAAGCGGAGCAGCAGTCGTTCATGGCGCATCCCGAGCGGACGCTGTCCTATCTGATTACGCAGCTGCGGGCATGGCGGCACGGAACGGCGATCTCTCCCATCTGGTGGGAGACCTACAATTGGTACGCGGTCAGGCCGGACTGGCAGCACAAGCTGGGGCGCCTGGTCGGTTCGCTGCAATATTCGAACGAGGAGCCTTCGCTTTCCCGCGAGACGGCGGACATGCTTTACGGTAAGCTGCTGCGGGGCAGCGTCTCCCGGATGGAACGGTTCGTCTCCTGTCCGTTCCAGCATTTCGCCATACACGGGCTGCGGCTGCGCGAACGGGCGCAGTACAAGCTGGCCGCGCCGGACATCGGACAGCTCTTCCACGCCGCGCTCAGCCGCCTGACGGAAACGCTCGGCGACCGGTGGGGCTCGCTGAGCGCGGAGGAGCTGCGCGAGCATTGCTCGGCGATCGTCGGCGAGCTGGCGACGCGGCTGCAGTCGCAAATCCTTTTCAGCAGCAGCCGCCATCAATACGTGGCGCGCAAGCTGACGGATATCGTCGGCCAAGCGGCCGTCATTCTCGGCGAGCATGCGCGACGGGCGGCGTTCCGACCGGTGGGGCTGGAGATCGGCTTCGGACCGGACGGTCCGCTGCCGCCCGTGACGATTCCGCTCGCGGATGGCAGAACGCTTGAGATGGCCGGCAGGATCGACCGCGTCGACGCGGCGCAGACGACGGACGGGCTGCTGCTGCGCGTCATCGACTACAAGTCGAGCGCCAAGCAGCTTCGCCTCGAGGAAGTGGCGTACGGCATGGCGCTTCAGATGCTGACGTATCTGGACGTGCTGCTGACGCATGCGCCGGAGTGGTTGGGGCAGCCGGCGAAAGCGGCCGGCGCGCTGTATTTCCACGTGCACAATCCGATGCTCTCTTCGTCGAACGGCTTGCCGCCGGCGAAAGCGCGGGCGGAAATGCTGAAGCGGTTCAAGCTGAAGGGCCTCGTGCTGGCCGACGAAGAAACGGTCAAATTGATGGACAATGCGCTGACGACGGGCTATTCCGATCTGCTGCCGCTCGCGCTTAAGCGGGACGGCGGGTTCTACAGCAGCTCGTCCGTCGTATCGGACGGCCAATGGGACACGCTGCGCCGATCCGTGCGCGGCACCTTGCGCCGCATCGGCGACCGGATCGCCGGAGGAGACGTGTCGATCTCGCCTTACAGGCTGGGCGGCAAGACGCCGTGCCAATTTTGCGATTACAAGCCGGTCTGCCAGTTCGACCCCCTCATCGAAGGCAACGAATACAACAAGCTGCAGAAGACGGGCAAAGACGAGGTGTGGCAGCTGCTAGCTTCCGCGGAAGACGATGCGGCAGACGACGCGGAACCCGCGGATCGCGCGAGCGCTGCGGAACGTTCAGGAGAGGAGGAGGAAGCATGACGGCAACGAACGAGCATCGGGTACCGCCCAAGCCGGCCGGGAGCACATGGACGGACGACCAATGGCGGGCCATCGTGACGGAAGGAAGCAACATTCTCGTAGCCGCCGCGGCGGGCTCCGGCAAAACGGCCGTTCTCGTCGAACGGATCATTCGCAAGATCGCGAACGATACGGACGTCGACCGGCTGCTAGTCGCTACGTTCACGAAAGCGGCGGCCGCGGAAATGAAAGAGCGCATCCGGATCGCGCTGGAGAAGGAGCTGGACAAGAAGCCGGACTCCGATCATCTGCGCAGGCAGCTCGCGCTCATGGGGAGGGCGTCGATCACGACGCTTCATTCCTTCTGCCTGGACGTTATCCGCCGGTATTATTCGTTGATCGGCCTTGATCCGGGGTTTCGGATCGCCAACGAGACGGAAGCGGAGCTGCTCCGCATGGACGTGCTGGACGCGTTGTTCGAAGAGCGGTACGCCGGTCCGGACAACGAAGACGAGCACGGTCGTGGAGCAGATGCGGCTTTCCTGGCGCTGGCCGACCGTTTCGGAGGCGAGCGGGGAGACGAGCCGCTCTATGCGCTCGTGCTCAAACTGTACGATTTCGCCCAGAGCCATCCTTGGCCGAAAGCATGGCTGCGGCAAACGGCCGCGTCGTTCCGCGTGCGGGATGCCGCGGAGCTCGGACGCACCGAATGGGTCAGCAGTTTGGGGGATGCCGTGGCGTTGACGCTTCAGGGCGCGGAGAGCCTGCTGGAACTGGCGCTCGACGTCGCGCGCATGCCTGCGGGACCGGATGCGTACGGCGAGACGCTCCAGGATGATCTGGCGCTCGTCCGAACCTTGATCTCCAAGGTGGCTAGCTTGCCATGGGAAGCGTGGCACGAGGGGTTCTCGGCGGCAAGCTTCGGCAAGCTGAAGAGCCAGCGCGGCGACGCGTGCGACAAAGGGCTGCAGGAGAGGGCGAAGGAGCTGCGCGAGCGGGCGAAGGACATGATCGGCGGCTTGAACGACGAGCTGTTCGTGAGGACGCCGGATGAATTCGTCGCGGAGCTGCGGGAATCGGCCCCGTACATGGCGACGCTGGCGGAGCTCGTGGAGCAGTTCGGCGACCGGTTCGAGAGGGCCAAGCTCGAGAAGGGCTTGATCGATTTCGGCGACATGGAGCATTACTGCCTGCGCATTTTGCGGGACGGCACGTCCACGCCGGAACGGATGGTGCCGTCGCCCGCGGCGCTGGAATACCAGCAGCAGTTTCAGGAGGTCTTGCTCGACGAATACCAGGACACGAACATGGTCCAGGAAGCGATCGTCTCGCTCATCAGCCGTTCCGGCAGAGGAAACCGGTTCATGGTCGGCGACGTGAAGCAGAGCATCTACCGGTTCCGTTTGGCCGAGCCGGGACTGTTTCTGCGCAAATACAAATCGTACCGTTCGGCGTCGGGGATGACGGAGCAAGCGGCCGACTTTGCCGCCGAAGCCGCTGCCGCGTCGGAACGGCGACTCGGAGATGCCGGGGAAGCGGGTACGCTGGAAGCCGAATGGTTCGGAGATGCCGGGGAAGCAAGTACGCCGGAAGCCGAGCGACTCAGAGAAACGGGTCAACTACGGGCGTCGGAGGCGACAAGCGTTGAAGCAGCGACAGCCGCCGGAGAAGCAGCTTCCGCCGGGATGGAGTTGATAGCCGCCTCCGAGCTGGAGTACGGCGTGCGCATCGATTTGGCGCGCAATTTCCGCAGCCGGCAGGAGGTCGTGGACGGCGTCAACGAAGTGTTCAGGGCCATCATGCGCGAGAAAGCAGCGGAGATGGACTACGATGCGCGCGCCGAGCTCGTATGCGGCGCTTCTTACCCGGCCGCGGACGACGGCGGATCGCCGAGGCGGTATGCCGTGGAGTTTGCCGTGCTCGACCGCGGGAAAGGCGACGACGGGGAAGAGCGGAGCGAATCCGCCGACGACCCGACGTTCGCCGAGGGCGGAGATTCGCCGGCGGACAGCGCGGAGGAGCTGCAGACCGTGCAGTTGGAAGCACGCTGGATCGCGGGCCAGATCCTTCGTCTGAAGGGCGCTGCCGCGGCCGACGGATTGGCCGAGGAGCCGTTCCTCGTATACGACGGCAAGAAAGGCCGCAAGCGGCCGCTCGCATGGCGGGATATCGTCATCCTGCTGCGGGCGGACAAGCAATGGGCGCCGGTCATCATCGAAGAGCTGCAGCAGCAGGGCATACCGGCATACGCGGAATTGAGCACCGGGTATTTCGAGGCGACCGAAGTCGAGACGATGCTCTCGCTGCTGCGCGTCATCGATAATCCGTATCAGGACATTCCGCTTGCGGGCGCGCTGCGCTCGCCGATCGTCGGCTTGTCCGGGGAGGAGCTGGCCTTGATCCGCATCGCCGGAGGACGGGTGCCGTATTTTGAAGCGGCTCGAATAGCCTCGGGCAATCTCTCGGTTTCGGGAGACACGAGAGCCAAGCTGAACCGGTTCCTCGATTCGCTCGAAGCATGGCGCAACGAGGCTCGGCAGGGCTCGCTGGCGGACCTGCTGTGGCGCATTTACCGCGAGACGGGGTATTACGACCTGGTCGGCGGCATGACCGGGGGCTTGCAGCGGCAGGCCAATCTGCGCGCGCTGCACGACCGCACGCGTCAATACGAGGCGACCACGCTGCGCGGGTTATTCCGCTTTCTCCGGTTCATCGACCGGATGCGGGAGAGCGGCGGCGATCTCGGAACCGCCAGGGCGCTGGGCGAGCAGGAGGACGTCGTGCGCATCATGTCCATTCATAAGAGCAAAGGGCTGGAATTCCCGGTCGTGTTCGCGGCCGGCCTCGGCAAGTCGTTCAACCGGAGGGACCTGCACAGTCCCTTCCTCATGCATAAGCAGCTCGGCTTCGGTCCGCGCTTCGTCGATACGGAGCTGCGGGTCGCCTATCCGACGCTGCCGTACCTCGCGATCCGTCAGCGCCTCGGCATGGAATCGCTGGCGGAAGAGATGCGGATTCTATACGTCGCCTTGACCCGGCCGAAGGAAAAAATGTTCCTCGTCGGCACGGTCGGCGATGCCGCCAAGCAGCTGCAGCGCTGGCAGTCCGCGCTCGATGCGCACGGACGGCTCCCGGATTTCCGGATCGCGGGCGCCGGCCGCTTCCTCGACTGGCTCGGCCCGCTCGCGATGGGCGCGGGGATTCCCGTCTCCGTCGAAAGCGGGGTTCAAGCGGAGCTTGCGCCGGACGAAAACGCGACGATAACGGGCGAGACGCCGCCAGCGCCGTCGGGGAGCGGAATGGAGGACGGCACCGAGGGCGCCGTCATCGCGCAAACCGAGAATGGCGAGCACCGCACGGAGCCCGAGCGATCCAATGACGCGATGATGCCCATAATGACGGCGGACGAAGGCAACGTCGTTCCTTTCGGAAATTGGCGGACCGCGGTCGTCCCTGCATCCGTGCTAGGCATGGAAGCGGCGGCCGGCTCGGAAACGGACGAGGCCGCAAGGGCCGCCTTCATGGATCGCATGACCGCCGTGCAGCAGCTGGCGTTGATCGAGGATGGAGGGGATCCTGCCGCGGCGGCCGAAATCGACCGGCGGCTCAGCTGGCGGTATCCGTTCGCCGAAGCGGCGCTGACCGCCGCCAAAACGTCAGTGACGGAAATGAAGCGGCTCCATGCGGAAATCGGCCAGGATGAAGACGCGTTCATGCTGCCGGAGGCGGCAGGCGAGGATGGTTCGTCAGGCGTGACGGATGGTCTTGTTGCGCAGGCGCAGGAAGACTGGTCTGATTCCAGCCTGGACCAAGCCGTGGATCGGGTTATTGGAGTCGTTCCGGCAGATATGGAGACTGGAGCGACGCTTGAACAGGTGAGCTTTGATTTCGGCGATCTCGAGCCGTTAGAACCGAGCGACGCGAAGCAGCGGGTCAGCGAACAGCGCGATGCGCGGGAATCCGTTCAGGACGAGCCTCATAAAGATCAAGCTGCCCCCGCCCGCGTCCCGAACGGCGGGGAGTATACGTTCCGCCTGCGGCGCCCGCGGTTCTTGGAAGAAGCCGCGCTTACGCCCGCGGAACGGGGAACGGTTAGCCATCTCGTGATGCAGCATATTCCGTTGGACGGGGAGGGCGACGTGACGGAGGAGACGGTAACCCGCACAATCTCCGGCCTGGTGGAGCGGAGGATGCTCACTAGGCAGCAGGCAGATGCCGTGGACGTTGCGGGAACGGCTTCCTTTTTCGCGCAAGAGATCGGCCGAAGGCTGCTCGCGGCCCCCTGGATCCGGCGTGAAACGCCGTTCAGCTGCACGCTTCCGGCCGGACGCGTCTATCCGGCTCTTTCATCCGGCGTAGGCGCCGAACCGATCCTGATCCAAGGGGTCATCGACTGTTTGTTCGAGGATGAACGCGGACTGGTGCTGCTGGATTACAAGACGGACCGCGTCCGCATGGGACGGTGGAAAGAGGCGGCCGAGCGCCACCGTTTCCAATTGTCGCTGTACGCGGAGGCGATCGCGTCGATCATCGGACGGAAAGTCGACGAGTGTTACGTGTATTTCCTGGACGGCGGCAAAGCCGTCAAATTGTTTTAGACCAAAGGACGGGGGAACGAATAATGCGCATATTGCATACGGCCGACTGGCATTTCGGGCGTTCGCTCGAAGGCCGGAGCAGAATCGAGGAACAAGCGGCTTTCGTCGACGAGCTCGCCGCGCTGGTGCGGGACGAAGGCATCGACCTCGTGCTGCTCGCCGGCGACGTGTACGATTCCGTCAATCCGCCCGCCGCGGCGGAGGGACTGTTCTATGAAGCCGTTGCGAGACTCGCCGACGGCGGCCGGCGGACGATCGCCGTCATCGCGGGCAACCATGATCATCCCGACCGGGTGTCCGCTTCCGCGCCGCTTGCCGCGCGCAGCGGCATACGACTGGTCGGCATGCCGACGGACCGGCCGCTCGTCGTCGACGTGCCGCGGACGGGCGAGCAGGCGGTCATCGCCGCGCTGCCGTATCCGTCGGAGTCGCGCCTGCGCGAGCTGCTGAGCGAAGCGACGGACGAAGGGCAGCTGCGCAGCGCTTATTCGGAACGCGTCGGCCGGCTGATGCAGCAGCTCGGCACGGCTTTCCGCGGCGATACGGTCAATTTGGCCATGAGCCATATTTACGTGCTGGGCGGCTTGGAGACGGACTCGGAACGGCCGATTCAGATCGGCGGCGCGTATACGGTGGACCCGTCCGCGCTGCGAATCGGGGCGCAGTACGTGGCGCTCGGCCATCTGCATCGTCCGCAGCGCGTGGCCGGCGACGAGACGATGCGCTACAGCGGATCGCCGCTGGCGTACAGCTTTTCGGAGGCGGATTACGCGAAGGCCGTGACGGTCTTCGACGCCGCTCCCGGCGAGCCCGTCGTTCCGCGGCAAATCCTCTTGAATTCCGGCCGGCCGTTGGTCAGCTGGAACGCCAAGGGCGGCATCGCCGAAGTGACCGCCTGGCTGGAAGAAGGACGCGACGCAAGGGCATGGATCGATCTCAGCATCCATATGACGGAGGCGATGACGCTGCAGCATATCCAGCAGCTTCGCCGACAGCATGAAGGTCTTGTACATATCCGGCCTATATATCCGGAAACGGCGGAAACGATCGAACTGGATGCCCGCTCGCGGGAGCGGATGCCGGCCGAAGAACTGTTTCGCCGGTTCTTCTCGCGGCAGACCGGGGGCGGCGAGCCGGACGCGGAGACGGTTCGATTGTTCCTGGAGCTGATCGCGGAAGACGACGACGAAGCGCCGGCTCCGTCCGAAAGCAAAGACGGCGGCGGATCGTACGCGGGAGGTGAAAGCGCATGAAACCGATATTGCTTCGATTGAGCGGTCTGCAAAGCTACCGCGAAGCCCAGGAGGTCGATTTCGAGCGGCTGTGCGAAGCGGGCGTATTCGGGATTTTCGGTCCGACGGGCAGCGGCAAGTCCAGCATCCTGGACGCCGTGACGCTTGCGCTGTACGGCAAAGTCGAACGCGCGGCGGGCGGCACGCAGGGGATCATGAACCAAGCGGAGAGAACGCTCGCCGTCGCCTTCACCTTCGATCTCGCGGGGGCCGGCGAGCGGAAACGCTACCGCGTGGAGCGGCAGTTCAAGCGCGGCGGCGACGTGTCCGTCAGCAATACGCTGAGCCGCTTCGTGGAAGTGACGGAAGCCGGCGACGTCGTGATCGCGGACAAGCTGGCCGACGTCACGCGCTGCGTGGAAACGCACATCGGCCTGAACATGCAGGACTTCACGCGGGCGGTCGTGCTCCCGCAAGGGAAGTTCGCCGAGTTTCTGTCGCTGACCGGCAAGGACCGCCGCTCGATGCTGCAGCGGCTGTTCCATTTGGAACGGTTCGGCGACGGGTTGGCGCTGAAGCTCAGCCAGCGCATGAAAGCGGCGGAAGCCGCGCTCCAGGAGGCGGCGGCCGAGCAGCTTGGCCTCGGCGACGCTTCGGCCGCCGCGGTGGATGCGGCGGCGGCCCGCTACCGCGAAGCGGCCGCGGCTTCCGCGAACGCGCGGGCCGCGCTCGCGGAAGCGGAGCGGCTGCACGCGGAGCGCGTGCACGTGCGCGAGCGCTTGCTGGCGCTGCGCGAGAAGGAAGCGCTGCACGCGAAGCTGCAGGCGGACGCTCCGCGCGTCGCGGAGCTGGAGCGCGAGCTGCAGCGCCTCGCGGCGGCGGAGCGGCTGCTGCCGGCGCTCGCCGCCGCCGGCGCGGCCGAAGCGGCGCTGCGCGCTGCCGCTTCGCGCCGCGAGGCCGCCGTGCAGGCGCATGCCGCACGGCTGGAGGCGGCCACGGCCGCAGCCGCCGCGTGGACGGCGGCTGCGGCCGAAGCCGCGGCCGGCGAGCCGCGCCTGGCGCTGCGGCTCGACCAGCTTGCGGGCGCGCAGCGCCTCGAGCGCGAAGCCGCCGAGCTTGCGGCAGACGCCGCGGCCGTCGAGCATCGCGCCGGCGAAGCCGCGGAGCGGCAGCGCGCCTACGGCGAGCAGGCGGCCAAGGCGCAGGAAATGCTCGGCCGCGCGGCCGCCAAGCAGGCGGAGCTGCGCGGCGAGCTGAAAAAGGTAGAGCTGACCTCCTTGGACCGGGAACGTCGGGGCAAGCTGACCAAAAGGCTGCAGCAGTTCAATCAGCTTTCCGCGCAAGCGGAAGCCGCGCACGCGGAGCTGGCCGCGGCTTCGGAACGCCGCGAGCAAGCCAAGCTTGCGCACGGCGCGATTCGAACGGAGCATACGGAGGCTTATGCGGCGTTAAAGGGCCAAGCCGAACAATTGCTTCCGGTCCGCAGCCTGCTCGCTTATTTGACGGAGAAGCTGCATCCGCTGGCAGCGGCGCTTCCGAAGTGGTCGGAACGCGCCCGCCGCGATCAGCGCGAGCAGCAGCGCATGGAATTGGCCGCCGCGCTGGCCGCGGACCTTCGGGACGGAGAACCCTGCCCCGTCTGTGGTTCCTCCGATCATCATGGCCGCCATGCCTCGCTGAACGAGCCTGCGGAATCGGCGGATTCGCTGCTGCAGGCTTGGGAGGAGTTAAGCGTCCGGTACCGGCAGCTTCAGCTCGAGCTGTCTCCGCTGCAGGCGAGAGCGGAAGCGGCCGCGGAACGGCTGCTGGAGACGGTACAGGCCGTAAGCCGCGACGAATCTTCCGATGCGAAGGACGCCGCGCCTTGGCCGGAGGCCGAGCTTCTCCTCGGGGAAGCCGCGGCGGCGGCCGAATCCGCACTGGCAAGCCGGACCCAAGACCTTGATCCGTTGGAACCGACCGCTTCCGGGCAGCATGCGGAGGCGCTGGAGCACTATCGGCGAGCGCTCGATCTCGTGCAAGAGCTGACGGCCGTCAATGCCCGGCAGCTTGCCGCCGGCGAGAAGGCAGCCGCGTCGGCCCGCATCCGCTATGCGGAGACGGAACGCAGGATGGAACAAGGCGCATCGGCGTTCGCGACCCAAGAAGCGCTGGCCGGCCGCGCGCAGGGGCAGTACGATCAATGCCGGGCCGCGCTCGATCGCGAACTTGCCGAATGGCAGTCGCAGATCGGCGGAGGACTCCGTCCGCAGGAAGCGGAGGAAGCGCTGCAGGCTCTCGATGACCGGGAAGCGGCGGCTGACGAGCTGCGTACCCGTTTGGAACGAAGCGTTACGTATATCGAGGAGACGGCGCGCACGCAGCAGGAGAGCGGCAGACTTGCCCAAGAAGCGCAGCTGGAAGCCGTTCAGCTTGCGGCCACGCTCGCCGGGCAGCGGCAGCAGCTCGCGGAGAAGCGGGAGCAGGCGGCCGCGATTACGGGCGGCCAGTCGGCCTTTCGGCTTCTGGAAGCCGCGGAGCAGGAGTTGGCCGAGCTCCGCGCGAGGACCGCTCAGCTTACGCAGCGTCACGAAGCCGCGCAGCAGGCGCTGCAGCAGGCGTCCGAGCAGCGGACGGGCGCGGCGGAGGCGGAACGCGCCGCGGCGGACCGGCACAAGGAAACCGCCGGGGAATGGGAAGCGGCGCTGGCGCGTTCGCCGTTCGGCAGCGCGGACGAAGCGACCGCGCTGCAGCCGATGCTGGGCCAGCAGGTCGCGATCGCGGACATCGTTGCCCGGCACCGGGAGGAAGAACAGCAGCTGTCGGCGCAGGTCGGCCTGCTGCGCGATCAGCTCGGCGGCCGTACGCTGACCGAGGAAGAGTGGGAAGCGTCCGCCGACGCGCTTCGGCGGCACCGGGCGGAGAACGACTTATGCCTTCAATCCGCCGCGAAGGCGGAGCGGGATTTGGAGTCGCTCAAAAGCAAGCAGGAACGCTGGAACGCGCTGGAGGCGAAGCGGGCGGAGATGGATCGGCTGACGGGCAGGCTGAAGTCGCTGCAGACCGTTTTCCGCGGCAACGCGTTCGTGGAATACGTCGCGGAGGAACAGCTGATCCAGGTGTGCAGGGCCGCGTCGGAGCGGCTCGGGTTTCTTACCAAGCGCCGTTATGCGCTGGAGGTCGACGCCGGGGGCGGCTTCGTCATCCGCGACGATGCGGGCGGCGGCATCCGGCGTCCGGTCTCGACGTTGTCCGGCGGGGAGACGTTCCTTGCTTCGCTGGCGCTTGCTTTGGCGCTTTCGGGGCAAATCCAGCTCAGGGGCAAGTATCCGCTGCAATTCTTCTTCCTCGACGAAGGCTTCGGCACGTTGGATCCCGAGCTGCTGGATACCGTGATCACCGCGCTCGAGAAGCTGCATAACGAGACGCTGGCGGTCGGCGTCATCAGCCACGTACCGGAGCTGAGAGCAAGGCTGCCGCGCAGGCTGATCGTGACGCCGTCCGAGCCCTTCGGCAAAGGAAGCTCGGTCGAGCTCGAGACGATGTGACGGATCTGTTAACGTTGCGCCGGCCCGGTTGCTTTCCGGACGGGAATTCGCTAACGTAGGGAAGAGAATGCCAGGCGGGACGGGCTGCGGCCGGGAACCGTCGGCGGAACTTTCGTGTAGGGGGCAGTCCAGTGGAAGAGCAGCAGACCAAACGGCCGATTTTTACGCCGATCGTACTTATTTTGCTGACCGTCAGTTTAATCGGCAATGTGTTCTTATACTCCAAAATGCTTCAAAACGAGCAATCGGATAAAGCGGATCGCGGGGCGAGCGTGCTGCAATCGGGAAATGACGCCAAAGCCTTTTTCGACTTGGCCGTCGCGCAAACCGGCGAGCTGATCGCCAAACCGGACCTTGCTTCCCGCATGCTGGCGAAGAGCAAGCTGATCGCCGCTTACCGGCAGGCGACCGCCGCAGAAGATTTCGTCCGGGCGGCGGAAGACGCAAACGGCAAGCCGTTTTCGGCAGCCAAGCGCAGCGCGACCGAATTCATGGATCAGACGCTGGCGTCGCTTCAGGCGATCGGCAATCACGACGGACCGCTAACGGACGGGGAACAAGCCTATATGGACGAGCTGCTTCAAGTGTTCAAGGCTTGCCAGCAGGAGCTGTCCGCCTTCCGGCACGACACGATCAACCATGAGCAGTCGCTGGCGATTCTGGTGGACGGCGGATGGCCGCCCATGGCGGGCAAGCTGCTCGCGCATATGAACGAACCGGACGAGCTGACGTTCGATCCTTCCAAGTAACGACAAGACAGGCCGCGTTTCTCTCTCCAGGAGGGAACGCGGCCTGTTTGGTTTTGGTTAAGCGTGAATACTCGTTCGTGCCTTAACCGATTCCTTCAAGAGCAGCCTTGCGGCGCTTCGGCCGCTCGAGAACGCGCGCTCGGCCAGTTCGCCTTTGCCTTCGCAGCCGTCCCCGCAGAAGTAAAACGGCATGCTTTCGATCCGGATGGGCAGCAGCTTGTTGCTTGCCACGTTTTTGACGCTTTGCACCATCGCCTTCTTGGATACGCGCTTGACGGCGACGGCCTCCCGCCAGCCCGGATAATGCCGGTCGAACAAGGCTTCCATTCGTTCCGTCCGTTCGTCCAGATAAGCTTTGCGGTCGGTCCCGCCGCCGTTTTGCTCGTCGCTCAGATAAGCGATCCCTTGAAGCAGCTGTCCGCCGTCCGGCACGAGCGTGTGGTCGGTAGCGGACACGTCGGAGATGAACAGTTTATGGTTCATGTCGCTGATATAGCTGAACGGGCGGGCAACGACATGCGTCAGGCCGACGTCGTACACCATGACCTCCGTCGCCGAATTATGCTCGTACGGAGCGAGAAACGGTTCCCACGCCGTTCCGCGAAGCAGCTTGACGGTCTGCTGCACGGGCATCGCGAAGACGACCCGGTCGAACGCTTCCTCGCGCGCTTTCGTTTTCAGCACGAATTTGCCGCGATCGTACGCGATAGCGTCAACGCCTTCCTGCAGGGCGATCGTCCAGCGACCGGACGAGTCGATCTTTTCGCGCAATTGGCCGGTGATGACCGCCCAGCTGCCCAGTACGTAATTGACGGGGCGCTGCGACAGGAACAGGTTGTGGTAATAATCGCTGATGACCGGACCCGGCACGCGCCGAGCGTCTTCGGGCGTAATGAAGAAGTTGCTGCATACGAGATGCTCCCACAGCTCTTTGACGTCCTCGCCCGCCCCCGATTCGGCCAAATAATCGCCGAGCGTCGCGTAGTGCTTGATTTGGTGGATATTCGCGATGATCGCCGTAATCTCCCCGACGAAACGGACCTTCTGCATCGCCGACAAAATGTCCGTTTTCATCAGATTCACGAAATCGAGCGGGGCCGGCGTGATCTGCTCGCCTTTCTCGTACATCACCTTGCGTTTGTCGACCTGCTTGCTGCCGAAACGCAATCGAAGCTCCCGTTCCATGACGGACAACGTATGCCGATCCAAGCCGTAGATCGCATGCGCGCCGTAATTCAGCGTAAACCCTGCTTTCTCGTAGGTGAAAGCCCGTCCGCCCAGCTGCGGGCTGCGTTCGAACAGAACGCCTTCGATGTCCGGCTGCTCCGACAGGTAAGCGGCCGCCGTCAGCCCGGCCAGCCCGCCTCCGATAATCGCCACTTTCATGCAGATTCGCCTCCCAAACTCAAAAATCCTCGCAGACAAGCTGCCGCGCCGAAGCTGCGCATGAACGCCCGCCTCCGCGTCCCGGAGCGCAGTAAAGCGCTCTGACGCCTTCATTATACGCGCCGATTTTTGGCCGATCCATCTCGATTCTGACTGATAGTCCCATCGAATCGGCATCGGTCGCACAGGGATAAACGCCCATTTTGCGCGTCCATAGGCGCCATTTGCCCACGGGCGAATATCATGGTAGCAGAATGAAGGAGGTCATGTTGAGAATGGAGAAAAAAGTGACTACTTCCCCGGTGGGCAAGTCGTCCAAAGGAATGGCGGCTTCCCCGTCCGGGAAGAAATCGACGGGTACGATCGTTCCCCCGCCGTCCAAGACGCCAACGGGGCCGAAGCCGACGTCGCCCGGCGAACCGGCAAAACCGCATACGCATCATCACGTCCATAAGCATGATATGAAGCATTGGTGCCATGCGCACATGCACCGTTACGTCCTCGCCCACACGCATGACGGCTGGTGCTGCGACGGATTCATCGAGCATATCGACGATGAGGTCGTCTGCATCGCCGTGCCGAATTACGGAGGGGCGGACCGCGCGTTTTTCCCGGGCCCGTTCTACCCGCCGCTTTATCCGTATCCGTATTTCCCGCGCCGCCGCTTTTACCGGCAGGTTTTCCCCTTAACGGCGCTGCTCGGCCTGTCTCTGCTGCCGTTTTATTGAGCCTTGGCGGCCTGTCTAGCCGTACCGCCGTGACGAACCAGCGTACCCGACGGGACGCTGGTTTTCGCCATTGGACTTGCCTTCCATTTTTCGCTATGATGGGAAAGGAGATAGACGATTATTAGGCGCGGGGAAGGAGCTTTGAAGCATGGACTGTATTTTTTGCAAGATCATCGAGGGCAGCATTCCATCCGCTAAAGTGTTTGAGAATGACCGCATCGTCGCGTTTCGCGACATTCAGCCTGCGGCGCCTGTACATATTCTGATTATTCCGAAGAAACACATTCCGACGATGAACGACGTAACGGCGGAAGACGACGCGCTGATGGCCGAGCTGTTCGCGGCCGCCCGTCAGATCGCGCGGGAGCTCGGCATAGCGGAATCCGGTTACCGGCTGATCAACAACGTGAACGCCGACGGCGGACAAGTCGTCTACCATCTGCATATTCACCTGCTTGGCGGCGCTAAATTGCACGGTCTGAACGGGGCGTAAAAAATAGCCTGTCCGTTCAAGTTGACACTGCCTTTCTTTATCCACTATAATTAAATTTGATGAACCGTGTTAACTTTCTTGGACGGTCTGATTCGGAGGGAGGGAAAACTGGTGTCTGAAACAAAAGTTCGCAAAAACGAGACGATCGATGCTGCACTCCGCCGCTTCAAACGTACCATCGCAAAGGATGGCGTATTGGCCGAGGTGAAGAAACGCAAGCATTATGAGAAGCCTAGTGTGAAGCGTAAGTTGAAGTCCGAGGCTGCGCGCAAGAGAAAGTTTTAGGAGGATCCTTCCACAATGAACCTTAGCGAACGATTGAACGACGATATGAAGCAGGCGATGAAGAGTCAGGAGAAGTTCAAGCTCACCACGATTCGGATGATCCGTTCGTCCGTCAAGAATCAGGAGATCGAGCTTAAACGTCCGCTTGAAGATTCCGAAGTGCTTGATATCTTAAGTCGTGAGATCAAACAACGTAAAGATTCCCTCCAAGAATTTGAGAAAGCCGGCCGCGATGATCTTGCGAAAGATGTCGCAGCAGAAATTGAAATTATTAGTGTATACCTGCCTCAGCAGCTGACCGAAGAAGAGATCAAGATGATTGTTCAGCAGACCATCCAGGAGACCGGTGCTTCTTCGAAAGCCGAGATGGGGAAAGTCATGAGCGCACTTTTACCAAAAGTTAAAGGGCGAGCTGATGGTAAACTAGTAAACACATTTGTGCAGCAATTTCTGCAATAACATAGGCTGACAGCCAAACACTCCTCCATGCGGGGAGTGTTTTTTCGTTTTTCCCGTCGAGGGAAAGCTATTGACACGGCATCCGCGCCTGGGCGACAATTAGGGCTAACCTAGAGAAACGAGGCTTCCACGCTCATGCTGCGTAATTGGAAAGAAATCTTGCTTTTGGCCATTCCTTCCTTGGTTTCCTTTGCAAGCGCTACCGTCGTCGGGACGATCAATCTGATCATCGTCGGCCAGCTCGGCTCGCTCATCATCGCCATCGTCGGGGTTTCAAACATCATCATGTACAACGCGTTCGCGCTCTTCTCGGGTATCGGCCATACCGTGAATTATTTGGTCGCGCAAAACTACGGCGCCGGCGATATGAAGCGAGGCATTCAACGGACGTACATCGCCATGTACATGTGTCTCCTATTCGCCCTGTTGATCGCGTTGGTCGGACTGGTTGGCGCCGATGACGTGCTGCGGTGGACCGGCGGGTCGAAAAATCTCGTGGAAACGGGGAGCTTCTATCTGGAGCTTCGCTTCTACGCCATGTCGTTCGGCATCATCAATTTTGCCTTCCACGGGTTTCTCCGCGGCATCGGCGCGACCAAGATGTCCATGATCGTCTCGCTGATGGCGAATGTTCCGATTCTGCTGCTCACGTATTTGTTGACGTACGGCAAGCTCGGACTGCCGGAGCTCGGGTTAAAGGGCGCGGGGATCGCCATACTAATTGGGGAAAGCGCCCAAACCCTCATCTGCGCGTTCATTTTCTTCGTCATCCTCAACAAGAAGTTCCAAACCCGCAAATACATGACGATCGCCTTCAAATGGGTGGAGATGAAGCTGATCATGCTGGAGAGCGGCAAGCTGGGCATGCAGGAATTTTCGCTCAGCCTGTCGATGTACATCTTTACCGCGTTCGTCGCGCGATTGGGCGATCAAGCGCTGGCGGCCAACGAAGTCGCGCTCAGCATCATGTCCTTCGGCTTCATGCCGGCCTTCGCTTTCGGATCGACCGCGACCATCCTGGTCGGCCAATTCGTGGGCAAAGGCACGCCGCTGCTGGGACGAAGGGTCGGCACGGATACGGCGATCCTCGGCTCCGCCTTCCTCTTCGTGCTCGGAACGCTGGAATTTATTTTCGCGCATGAGATCACCCGTTTGTATACGAACGATCCCGAGGTATACGAGCTTGCCGCGTACCTCATCCAAGCATCCGCGTATCTGCAGATTTTCGACGGGCTGTTGAATTTCTATGCCGGCGGCTTGCGCGGGATCGGCGATACGACGTTCCTGCTGCGGATTTCGTTCGTCGTCAGCTGGTTTCTGTTCGTGCCGCTCGCGTACTTGTTCATCTTCGTCTTCCATTGGGGGAGCATGGGCGCGTGGATCGCGTTGTATTCGTTCCTGATGGTGTTCGGCCTCTCCATCATGATTCGGTTTTACAGGACGGATTGGACCGCGGTTCGGCTGAAAGAAGCCGCTCACGCCTAATTGAAACGTTCCGTGGTCGTTTCCGTACTAGAGGAATAGTTACGCCGCTTGTAATACGCGCAGAGGAGGGGCTATTGTGCGGCATATCCATCAGTTGACAGTCAAATGGCTGCTGCCCGTCGTCGTCTTGTTCAGCTTCATCCTGACGGGTGCGGCCGTTTCGGCGGAAGGAACGGCAGCCGACTCGTCGGCGGGCTCGACCGTGTACGTGATCGATGCGGACAGATCGGTGGAGTCCGGGTTGTACCAGCACTTGAAACGGGCTTATAAGGAAGCCGAAGACGCGAAAGCGAGCCGGGTGCTGCTCGTCCTGAATACGCTTGGCGGACGGGTCGACAGCGCGCTGAATATCGGCGAGCTGATCCGCGGCAGCAAGGTGCCGACCACCGCTTTCGTGGAGGGCAAGGCTGTATCGGCCGGGACGTACATCGCGCTGAACGCCCAGCAGATCGTCATGCAGCCGGGCAGCACGATCGGCGCAGCCGCGGTCGTGGACGGGAGCGGGACGCTCATCGACAACCCCAAGACGATTTCCTTCTGGACGGAGGAGATGAAGTCGGCGGCATTGTTGAACGATCGCGATCCCGACATTGCGGCAGCCATGGTCAACCCGTCTCTCGTCGTCGAATTGACGGAGCTCGGGCGGACGAAAGAGAAGGGCGACGTGCTGACGTTGTCGGCGCAAGACGCCGTGAAAGCCGGCTATGCGGAGTACACGGCGGCGACCGTGGAGGACGCGCTGGACGGCTTGAAGCTGAATCAGCCTAATATCGTCACGTACGAACCGAGCGCGCTCGAGAGAATCGGACAGTTTCTGACCCATCCCGCCGTCATGACGATCCTGCTGATCGTCGGCATCGCGGGCATCGGCATCGAATTCATGATTCCGGGGTTCGGAGCGCCGGGCATCACCGGGATGGTCGCTTTCATTCTTTATTTCTTCGGGCATTACGTATCCGGGTTCGCCGGGTTCGAAGACGTCGCGCTGTTTATCGCCGGGATCCTGCTTCTCGTGTCGGAGTTTTTCATTCCGAGCTTCGGCATCCTCGGCATTCTAGGCGCAGCCTCGTTAATATCGGGGGTCCTGCTGGCGGCGCCGAATCCGAAATCCGCGCTGCTCTCGCTCGCGGCGGCCGTCGTCGTCGCGGCAGTCATCGTCTTCTTCGTCGCGAAACGTTTCGCGCACAAAGGAGTCTGGAACAAGTTCATTCTCCGCGATCAATTGACGAACGAGGAAGGGTACCGCTCTTCTTCGAACAAAGCGGACTATCTCGGCAGGATCGGGGTCGCGGTTACGCCGCTGCGGCCGGCTGGAACGGCGCGGTTCGGCGACGAACGCGTCGATGTCGTGACGTTGGGCGAGTTCATTGCGCCGAACGCGGGCGTGATGGTGATTAAAGTCGAAGGCACCCGCGTCGTCGTAAGACCGAAAAGCGAAAACGAATAAAGTTTTGGAGGGGTTCCATTGACGTTAGATCCGACAGTAACGGTCATTATTATCGTCGTGCTCGCGATTATCGCCATTTCCGTATTTTTAAGCTTTTTCCCGATCATGCTCTGGATATCCGCGCTTGCATCGGGCGTGCGGGTCGGCATTATCACGCTGGTCGCCATGCGCTTGCGCCGGGTCGTGCCAAGCCGAATCGTGAATCCGCTCATCAAGGCGACCAAAGCCGGATTGGGCTTGACGATCAATCAGCTGGAAAGCCATTTTCTCGCGGGCGGCAACGTTGACCGCGTCGTCAACTCGTTGATCGCGGCGCAGCGCGCCAACATCGAGCTGGAATTCGAACGGGCCGCCGCAATCGATTTGGCCGGCCGGGACGTGCTGCAAGCCGTCCAAATGAGCGTTAACCCGCGCGTCATCGAGACGCCGATCGTCGCCGCCGTGGCGAAGAACGGGATCGAAGTGAAAGTCAAGGCCCGCGTCACCGTGCGCGCCAATATCGACCGTCTCGTCGGCGGCGCCGGCGAAGAAACGATTATTGCCCGCGTCGGCGAAGGGATCGTCACGACGGTCGGTTCGTCGGAGTCGCATAAGGACGTGCTCGAAAATCCCGACCTTATCTCCCGCACGGTGCTTGGCAAGGGGCTCGACGCGGGAACCGCGTTCGAGATCCTGTCCATCGATATCGCGGACGTGGACGTAGGCAAGAACATCGGCGCGCACCTGCAAACGGAGCAAGCCGAGGCCGATAAGCGGATCGCGCAAGCGAAGGCGGAAGAACGCCGCGCCATGGCCGTCGCCCAGGAGCAGGAGATGAAAGCCCGCGTCATCGAGATGCGCGCGCTCGTCGTGGAGGCGGAATCCCAGGTGCCTCTTGCCATGGCCGAAGCACTGAAACAGGGCAAGATCGGCGTATTGGATTACATGAACTTCAAGAACATCGAGGCGGATACGAGCATGCGGAATTCCATCGGCAAAGGCGACGGCACCGGCACCGAGAAGGAAGAACGGTAATGTTCATCGCCCGCAGGACGAATAAGTTACGGCGGGAGGCGCGCGCATGGAAGAGCTTCTGAAGCTGTTATTTTCCAATATCTATATCGTGATTATCGTCGTCGGTTTCCTGCTCACGCTGCTGAACAAGGCGCGCGGAAAGCAAAATCCCGGCGGCAACAAAATGCCGCCCTTCGGCGGCGGCGGAACGATCGGACGTCAGTCGGCCAGACCGCTGACCGAACGGCCAGCGCAGCCCGAGCGCCCGCGGCAGCGCGAGACGGGGCAGCCGGTGCAGGAGCGGCCGGCGGCGACCCGAATGCAGTCTTCTGCACCCGAGGCGGAACGTCCGCTGCGCGGTTCGCTTTACGCGCCGGAGCCGGCCTCCGGCGAAGGCGTCAGTTCGGAGTTCGCGGAATCAAGACTGCCCGGACGTTCGATGGAGACGGTCGTCCCGCAGGCGAAGGGCCGAACGCTTGCCGCTCCTTCGTCCTCGAGCGGCGAAGGCGATGCGTTCCGCGTGCCGCAGGGCAACGAGCTGCGGCAGGCATTCATCATGGCCGAAGTGCTGGGTCCGCCCAGATCCAAGCGGCCCTTGAATCGAAAGTAAGCGCACGGACTAACCGCATATTATTCAAGCATCTGCTCCCCCGGGGGCGGATGCTTTTTTATTTGCCGATTCTCGCCCATGCGGCGCGCCGCTTTTCTCATATTTCCGGCCGCTTCCGCATAATTTGGTACAGTACGGGAAGGGGGCCTCTGCCTGGATGCGCCGCATAAACCGCAAACTTCGAAAAATGGCTGCCGATTTGCTCGATCTGCCGCAGGATGTCGTCATGGATTTGCCCCGTCTCACGATGATCGGCGACCGGCAGTTGTACATTGAAAACCATCGCGGCGTCCTGCATTTCTCCAGCGACAAGCTGCGCCTCGCCCTAAGCAAAGGGGAACTCGAGGTTACGGGAAGCGATCTGGTCATACGTACCATTTGGACCGAGGAAGTGTTCGTCGAGGGCGTCATCAAAAATATCGAGGTGCGAGAATAAGGGGGCTTAAATAGCATGGATGCGACATGGATGCAATGGCTGCGGGGATTCGTCACCGTCGCCGTACGCGGTCAAGCGATCGAGAGGCTCGTGAACGAAGCGCTTGCGGATGGGCTGCAGCTGTGGTCCATTCGCCGTACGAAGGAAGGAGAAATGCAGGGACAAGTCGTCGTGAACGACTTTTTTCGTCTTCGGCCGATTTTGAAACGGACAGGCTGCCGGGTGCATGTCCAGGACAGGACGGGCTTGCCGTTCTGGCTGCAGCGGATGCGCAAGCGCGTTTTTTTTGCGGCGGGGCTCGTCCTGTTTTTCATCGGGATGTACCTGCTCTCGTCGTTGGTATGGTCGATCGACGTGGAGGGCAACAGCAAGCTGTCCGAGGAGCAGATCCTGCAGGCAGCGAAGGCGGAGGGGCTGTACCCCTTCCAATGGTCGTTCCGGCTCCAGGACTCGTCCGACTTGTCGCGGCATCTCGCACAGAAGCTCCCCGGAGCGGCATGGATCGGCGTCGAGAAGCGCGGCACGCACATTACGATCCGAGTCGTGGAATCTTCCACGCCGGATGCCAAGCCGCTCATGAGTCCGCGTCATCTGGTCGCCTCGACGGACGCGGTCGTCACGAAGGTCATGGCGGAATCCGGGCGCCCGGTCGTGAAGACCAACATGCGCGTCAAACAGGGCGACATCCTCATCTCCGGCTTGTTGGGCGACGAGACCTCCGGTAAGGCTGTCGTGGCCAAAGGCGTGGTGAAAGGCCTTGTATGGCACGAGTACGATATCGTGTCGCCGCTCACGCGGACGACGAAGGTGTATACGGGCAATAAAAAAACGATCTGGTACGGCGTTGCGGGCGGACGGGCCCTGCAGGTGAGCGGCTTCGGCAAGATTCCGTTCGACATGTACGAGCGGGTGATGCAGGAGGAGAAGGCCGCCTGGCGGACCTTGAAGCTGCCTTTCGGGCGCTTGAAGGAAACGATCATGGAGGTCAAGATGCAGCAGACGACGGTCGGCGTGGAAGAGGCCAAAGCGGAAGGCTTGCAGCAGGCGCGGGCCGACCTGATCGCCAAAGTCGGACCCGACGCGCAGATCCTCGCGGAAAACATTTTGCATGAAAAGACGGACAATGGTAAAGTTTATATGAAAGTGTTTTTCGAGGTGGATCAGTCGATCGTGAAAGAGAGACCGCTAGTTCAAATGCAAGGGGACTGAGTATTTTTGCCGAATGAATTCAAGGTTGTCAAAATTCCACTTGCTAACGCGGCGGAAGGGCTGGCTTTGTTTGGCCCGCAGGATAAATACCTACGGCTTGTGCAGCAGCAGGCGTCATCCGACATCATGTCGCGCGACGCGGAAATCGCCATCTCCGGACCGGCGGACGAAGTAGAATCGCTGGAACAGCTCTATACGGTGCTGCAGCAGCTGGTGCGAGGCGGATACACGCCTTCGGAACGGGATATCGCGTATGCGCTGGAGTTGTCCAAAACGATGCAAGCCGATCAGCTGCTCGATTTGTTCAAGGCGGAAATTACGACGACGTTTCGCGGAAAACCGATTCGGGTAAAAACGATCGGCCAACGCCACTATGTCAAAACGATCAAAAAAATGGACATCGTCTTCGGCATCGGCCCTGCCGGGACGGGCAAAACGTATCTGGCCGTCGTGCTCGCGGTCGCGGCTTTGAAGGAAGGTTCCGTGAAACGGATCGTTCTTACGCGGCCTGCGGTGGAGGCGGGCGAGAGCTTGGGCTTCCTGCCCGGGGATTTGCAAGAAAAGGTCGATCCGTACCTGCGGCCGCTCTATGACGCGCTGCACGACGTGCTCGGCCCAGACCAGACAACCAAGGCGTTCGAACGCGGGCTTATCGAAGTCGCGCCGCTGGCATACATGCGCGGACGGACGCTGGAGGATTCTTTCATCATTTTGGACGAAGCGCAGAACACGACGCCGGAGCAGATGAAAATGTTCCTGACACGACTCGGCTTCGGCTCCAAAATGGTCATCACGGGCGACGTTACCCAAATCGATCTGCCGAGGGGCAAGCGCTCCGGTCTGATCGAGGCGCAGCGTATCCTGCAGAACATTCCGGAAATCGGCTTTATCATATTCACCGAACAAGACGTCGTGAGGCATTCGCTGGTGCAGAAAATCATTACCGCTTACAATTTCGACGCGGAAAGCCGGGGAGAGTAAGGTCCCTGCGGTCGTCTTCTAAAAAAAGCAGTTACAGCAAAGCGAGAACGCGCGCGCTTTGCTGATTTATTTTGCAGTCACCTTTCGCTTCAGGGAGCCTAGCGCTACCCTGGGGTCCCCCTTCAACAAGGGGGATTTAGGGGGTTGTGAACGTGTTTTTAAGGGTTGTGAAGATTTTTTAATCATCGCACTTACCCTCAAACGGTTGTAAAATTGCACCGGCTGGTTCTATGATAGAATGATAACCACAAGCGTCCAGGGACGGAAGTCCGCGGCCGTATAGAGAGGGTCCAAGGGACGCAGGTCCCTGGAGGTCCCGCGCGAAGTTCGGGGGATTAGGGGGATGCATGTTTTAGGAGGATAGCAACGTGATGAATCAGCAGACCGGTCAGGAGGAAGCGAAGACATTCGGTTGGAGTGAATGGAGGAACAGCGGTGCCGTTCGCTGGCTGCTGCTGCTTCTGTTCGTTCTGCTTTTTTATTTTAGCCTGGCGCCGCATGTTCTTCCCAAGACGTACAACATAGAGCTTAACAAAGCAAGCGATCGCGACATCGAGGCGCCGATGGAAATCAAGGACGAGAAAGCGACCCTTCAGGCGCAGGAGGACGCGGCCGAACGCGTCGAGCCGATGTACTCCATTGTCGCGCTTCGCAGCGAGACGCTTCTAGAGCAGGTTTTCGCTCGCATGGAGCAGCTGAATCAGGACGACCAAGTGACGCTCGAGAACAAAGTGGCGATCTACCGCAGCGAAATTCCGCAAATGTATATCGACTACGTGGATCAGTTTGTTCGGCTGAACAAAGGGAACGGCACGTATAACGACTCGCTGCTCGAGGAAATGTCCACGGTCGTGAAGGAGCAGGCGTACCGCATACCGGAGGAAACCTTTTACAAGATGCCGCAATTGACGGCCGCCCAACTTAGCGATATGCAGACCGTCGCCGTGCAGATCGTGCACAAGCTGATGGGCGACTCGCTCCGCGAAGCGGAGACGGCCCGGACGAAGGTGGCGGAGCTCGTGAACGCCAGCTCGCTGAGCGAACGCAAGTCGCGTGAAATCGTGCAGGAACTGGCGCGCTACGCGATCATGCCGAACAAGTTCCTCGACAAGCAAGCGACGAACGACGCCCGGGTAGCTGCGAAGGAGAACACCCCGCAAGTGGTCATTAAGCAAGGAGATGTGATCGTCCATAAGGGCGAACAGATCACCAAGGAAACGTACGAGCGCCTGTCCTCGTTCGGACTGCTGCAAACCAAGAAAAACTACTGGCCGCAGTTGGGGCTGTTCTTGTTCTCGGCTTTGTTCCTGATCGTCATCTACGGCTATTTGGAGAAGGCATCGAACTTGAGCGGCGGCACGCGGACCGGATACAGCAACGCGCAGATTTTCATGCTGCTGCTGATCTACCTGCTTAATCTTCTGGCGATGCATATCGTCGAGCTGACGCAGACGCAGACGATGCCGTACGTCGGGTATCTGGCTCCGACGGCAATGGGCGCGATGCTGATCGTCATGCTCCTGGACGTGCAGCTGGCGGTCGTGAGCTCATTTGTTTTTGCCATAATGGGGAGTATTATATTTAATACGGGCTCTGATCAAATCTTCGATTTCAACTACGGGTTCACGACGGCGGTCGTGTCGTTCGCGGCGATCTTTGCCATTCACCGGGCGAGCCAGCGGTCCACGATCCTGAAGGCTGGCATCATGGCCAGCTTATTCGGCTCGGCGTCCGTCCTGGCGATTTTGCTCCTCGGGGATATTCCGCCGAAAACCGATCTGGTCATGACGGTTGCCTTCGCTTTCGCGAGCGGGCTGTTGACGGCGATTCTCGTCGTTGGCCTTATGCCGTTCTTCGAGGTCACCTTCGGCATTCTTTCGGCGCTGAAGCTGGTGGAGCTGTCCAACCCGAATCATCCGCTGCTGCGCAAGCTGCTGACGGAAACGCCGGGCACGTATCATCACAGCGTCATGGTGGGCAACCTGTCCGAAGCGGCGGCGGAAGCGATCGGCGCGAACGGCCTGTTGTGCCGCGTCGGTTCCTACTATCATGACATCGGCAAAACGAAGCGGCCGGGCTATTTCATCGAGAATCAGACGAACTTCGAGAACCCGCATGACTCCATCGATCCCAAGCTGAGCAAATCCATCATCATCGCGCATGCGCGCGACGGCGTGGAGATGCTGAAGAACCACAAGCTGCCGAAGCCGATCCGGGATATCGCGGAACAGCATCACGGCACGACGTTCTTGAAGTTCTTCTACCATAAGGCAACCAAGCTGGCGGAGGAAGCGGGCGTCGAGCCGGACTTCA
This sequence comes from Paenibacillus sp. J22P277, assembly GCF_059383675.1. Classification (NCBI taxonomy): domain Bacteria; kingdom Bacillati; phylum Bacillota; class Bacilli; order Caryophanales; family Paenibacillaceae; genus Paenibacillus; species Paenibacillus sp. J22P277. Next base: position 649,275 of record NZ_JBXENS010000001.1, on the reverse strand, counting down.
CGGAAGAGGATTTCCGCTACCCCGGCCCGAAAGCGCAATCGAAGGAAGCCGCGGTCGTGGGCATTGCCGACAGCGTCGAGGCCGCGGTGCGCAGCATGCGCAGCCCGACGATGGAACAGGTGGAATCCATGATTCACAAGATCATCAAAGGCCGTTTGGAAGACGATCAGTTCAATGAATGCGACCTGACGCTGAAAGAGCTCGAGAAAATCGCGCAGACGCTGAAGGAAACCATTATCGGGATCTTCCATTCGCGCATCGAATATCCGGAAGACGTAAAATCAAAGGAGCGGCTGGCATGAGTTTGCAGTTGGACTGGAGCAACGATCAAGATAAAGTGGACATTTCCGAGGCGTTCGTCGGGGTGCTGGAGAACCTGCTGCGGTTGGCCGGCGAAGCGGAAGGCTTGACGGAAGGGGAAGTGACGCTTTCGTTCGTCGACGATGAGGAAATTCACCAATTGAACAAAGACTACCGCGGTATCGACCGTCCGACGGACGTGCTGTCGTTCGCGATGCAGGAAGAAACCGACGAAGAGCTGGGCATCATCTACGAAGTGGAAGACGAGAGCGATCCGATTCCCTACGACGGCATGCTTGGCGATATCGTCATTTCCGCGGAACGCGCGAAGCAGCAAAGCGAGGAATACGGACATTCGCTGGAGCGGGAGCTCGGCTTCCTGTTCGTGCACGGCTTCCTTCATCTGATCGGTTACGACCATCAGGATGAAGAGAGCGAGGCCGTCATGACGAAGAAACAGGAAGCCGTGCTTCTGCAAGCAGGTTTGACCCGTTAATGAAACGGTTTCTGCGCAGCGTCGCCTATGCTTGGAGCGGCTTTCGCAGCGCCGTCGGCACGCAGGCGAACATGAGGATTCATGTTTCCTTTGTCGTCGCGGTCAATGCGGCGGGCCTGCTGTTCGGCTTATCCGGCATGGAATGGGCGGCGATCATTATCGTGCAGGGCATGGTCCTTGCCGCGGAGCTGCTCAATACGGCCGTCGAACATGTCGTCGACCTGGTCAGCCCGCAGAAGCATCCGCTCGCGAAAGCGGCGAAGGACACGGCGGCCGCGGCGGTGTTGTTTGCCGCCGCGACGGCGGTTGCCGTCGGGCTGATCGTATTCGGGCCGCATCTGCTGCCCTGAGAGAAGGAGAATCTTTACATGACCGAAGTAACGAAACAACCGCTGCCCGAACCCTATCGGCAGTTAATGGAACAAGCCATCGAAGCGAAGAAGAAAGCCTATGTGCCGTATTCGCACTTTCAAGTCGGCGCCGCGCTGCTGGATGCGGAGGGCGGCGTTCATCACGGCTGCAACGTGGAAAACGCGGCGTACAGCCCGACGAACTGCGCGGAACGAACCGCCTTGTTCCGGGCGATCGCGGACGGCCGCGGCGCGCGCAGCTTCAAGGCGATCGCGGTCGTGGGCGACACGGATTCGCCGATTACGCCTTGCGGCGTATGCCGGCAGGTGCTCGTGGAGCTCTGCTCGCTCGACATGCCGGTTATCATGGGCAATATGAAAGGCGATTGGCAAATTCTCACGGTCGAAGAGCTGCTGCCAGGCGCTTTCTCGTCCAAACAGCTTCACCAAGCTTAATTTACGCGTAATGCCTGGAAGGGGCCATTAGACCACCTATGACAACGACAAATACCGGATCAAAAGGATCCAAAGAAAAATTCCGCTCGGGGTTCGTGGCGATCGTCGGTCGGCCGAACGTCGGCAAATCGACGCTCATCAACGAAGTCATCGGCCAGAAGATCGCGATCATGTCGGACAAGCCGCAGACGACGCGCAACAAGATCCACGGCGTTTATTCGACGGACAATTCCCAGATCGTATTTCTCGATACGCCCGGCATCCACAAACCGACCTCGAAACTGGGCGATTTCATGGTGAAATCCGCGATCAGCACGCTGGGGGAAGTGGACGCGGCGTTGTTTCTCATCGATGCTTCCGAAGGCCTCGGCGGCGGCGACCGCTTCATCATCGAAGCGCTCAAGAAGATCACGACGCCGGTATTCCTCATTATGAATAAAATCGACAAGATCGAGCCGGAGGCGCTGCTGCCGCTCATCGTGCAATATAAAGAGCTTTACGATTTCGCGGAGATCATTCCGGTGTCCGCATTGAAGGGCAACAACGTCGATACGCTTCTTCGGGTGCTCGGCGGTTACCTGCCGGAAGGTCCGCAATATTATCCGGCCGATCAGGTGACGGACCATCCGGAGCAATTCGTATGCGCGGAGCTCGTCCGCGAGAAGATCCTGCATTTGACCCGCGAGGAGGTACCGCACTCCATTGCCGTGGCCATCGAGGATATGAAGGTGCAGGATAACGGCGTGGTCTATATCGGCGCCGTCATTTACGTCGAGCGCGACTCGCAGAAAGGTATCGTCATCGGCAAGCAAGGCTCGCTGCTGAAGCAGGTCGGCAAAGAGGCGCGGCGCGATATCGAGACGCTGCTCGGTTCGCGCGTTTTTTTGGAGCTTTGGGTCAAGGTGAAGAAAGACTGGCGCAACCAGGAACGGGTACTCAAGGATCTCGGCTTCCGCAACGATTGATAAGTTCCAGCCCGATCCGAAAATGACAATAATTTGGCGGCATAAGCTTCTTCCCTTCATCGCATCCTAATCCGTGAGCAACATTTCTGAGCGCGGAAAGGATGAATACGAATGCGAAATTTTTCGTGGAAGTATTTTACGCTGACCGGGGATGTGGAGGCTTTCATGCTTTACAGGGAGATGGAAGAGCGCGCGGCGGCGGATGCCGTTCCCCAAGAGGAAGAAGGGGAGGCGCCGGCCGAACGCGAAGGCGCTTCATAGCGGATCGTCGTCCGCGGGAGTTTGGGGGAGAGGCTCATGCAGTACAGGGTCGAGGGAATCGTGATTCGAAGCACGGATTACGGGGAAGGCAATAAAATCGTGACGCTGTTGACGAATACGCACGGCAAGATCGGCGTCATCGTCCGCGGCGCCAAAAAAATCAAAAGCCGCTACGGTTCCTTGTCGCAGTTATTCACGCACGGGGAGTATCTGTTTTTCCGAAACAGCGGGCTTGGCACGTTGACGCATGGTGAGATTATCGAATCTCACCATGTTTTGCGTGAACAGCTTGATTTGACGGCCTATTCTTCCTATGCCGCGGAGTTGGTAGACCGCGCGCTTCAGGAAGAAGACGCGGGCGCTTTTATGTACGAGCAGCTGAAGGCTTGCCTGAATGCCTTTGCCGAAGGCAAGGACGTGATGGTCACCATTCAACTGTTCGAGATGAAGGTGCTGCAGGCTGCCGGCTACGGACCGGATTTCCGGGCATGCGTGTCCTGCGGCAACGAAACGGGTCCCATGGCGTTGAGCGCCCGAAACGGCGGGATTCTGTGCATTCGATGCGCGTACAAGGATCCCCAGGCGCTCCCGCTTGGCGATGGCGCGCTCAAGCTGCTTCGGTTATACCAGCAGATGGATCTCAGGCGGCTTGGCAATATCGCGATCAAGGACGAGACGAAGCAACAGTTGAAACAAGCCATGCGTCTATTGATGGACACGCATGTCGCGTTGCCGATGAAATCCCGCGCTTTTCTGGATCAAATGGACAAATACTCCATATGAGCCGATCCGGGAGCTTGATTGTTTGGCTAGGTTTGACACGAGGACCCGGAATTGATAAGATAGGTTATTATGTGAATAAGCGATGATGGAGAAAGTAATCGGTAATTGTCCGATGCAAGCGAGCCGGGGGCGGTGAAAGCCCGGACGGACCTACGCGATGAAAGGCGCTCCGGAGTTTGAGAGCAAGGCTTAAAAGCGGGTTTTCGCCGCAGTCGCCGCGACTGACGAATGCGAAAACCAAGTAGGGTGGAACCGCGGAAGCTCAAGCTTTCGTCCCTATGTCTGACAACCAGACGTAGCGACGGGAGCTTTTTTTGGCGTTCATGCGCGCTCGTTATTGGAACGATGGGGGTTTAATTTCATTAAAGGAGAGAAGAAGAACATGAATTTTCAAAACATGATTTTGACGCTTCAGCAGTTCTGGGCGGAACAAAATTGCATTCTCGTTCAGCCGTACGACACGGAGAAAGGCGCAGGCACGATGAATCCGATGACCTTTTTGCGTTCGATCGGACCCGAGCCTTGGAATGTCGCGTACGTGGAGCCGTCGAGGCGTCCCGCGGACGGACGTTACGGGGAGAACCCGAACCGTCTCTACCAGCATCATCAGTTTCAAGTCATCCTGAAGCCGTCGCCGGACAATATCCAGGAGCTGTACCTGGAGAGCTTGAAGCGTCTGGGCATTGATCCGCTTCATCATGATATTCGTTTCGTCGAGGACAACTGGGAATCGCCCACGCTGGGAGCCTGGGGGCTTGGCTGGGAAGTTTGGCTGAACGGCATGGAAATCACGCAATTCACGTATTTCCAGCAGGTCGGGGGCATCGACGCCAATCCCGTCGCCGTGGAAATTACATACGGCATGGAACGGCTTGCTTCCTATATCCAAGAGAAAGAGAACGTGTTCGATCTGGAGTGGGTCGACGGCGTGACTTATGGCGACGTCTTCCTGCAGCCGGAGTATGAGCATTCCAAATACACCTTCGAAACGTCCGACGCGGCGATGCTGTTCTCGCTGTTCAACATGTACGAGGAAGAAGCGAAGAAAACGATGGAGCATAAGCTCGTATTCCCGGCTTACGACTACGTGCTGAAATGCTCCCATACATTCAACCTGCTGGATGCGCGCGGCGCGATCAGCGTGACGGAACGCACCGGGTATATCATGCGCGTGCGCAATTTGGCAAGGGCATGCGCGGCAACGTATCTGGAGGAGCGCGAACGTCTCGGCTTCCCGCTGCTCAAGAAAGGAGTGAACGTCAATGGCTAAGGATATGCTGCTCGAGATCGGACTCGAGGAGGTGCCGGCCCGTTTCGTGCGCGGCGCCATGAATCAGTTGAAAGAGAAAACCGCCAAATGGCTGGAAAGCGGCCGGATCGCGCACGGCGAAATCGAAGCGTACGCGACGCCTCGCCGTCTCACGGTATTGGTTCGCGCCGTCGAAGAGAAGCAAGCGGACGTGAACGAGGAAGTCAAAGGCCCGTCCCGCAAAATCGCGCTCGGCGACAACGGGGAATGGAGCAAGGCCGCGCTGGGCTTTGCCCGCAGCCAAGGCGTCGAGCCCGGCGACTTCTTCTTCAAAGAAGTCGGCGGCGTGGAATATATTTACGCCAACAAGAGCAGCGTCGGCACGGCGACGAGCGAAGTCCTTCCGGAAGGACTTGCGTCCATCATCACCTCGATGTCTTTCCCGAAAAACATGCGTTGGGGCAATTACGACCTGCGCTTCGTCCGCCCGATCAAATGGCTGGTGGCTTTGTTCGGCGAGGAGATCGTTCCGCTTGAAATCACGGCGGTCCAAAGCGGCAGAACGGCGCGCGGCCACCGCTTCCTGGGCGGCGAGACCGACATCGCCGCGCCTCGCGATTACGTGGCGCGCCTGAAGGAACAGCATGTTATCGCCGACGTGGCCGAGCGCGAAGCGCTGATCGTCGAGCAGATCAACGCGCTGTCCGCCGACAAGGGCTGGCATATCGCGATCAAGGAAGACCTGCTCGAGGAAGTCGTGTTCCTCGTCGAATATCCGAACGTGTTGTTTGGTACCTTCGACGAATCGTTCCTGCGCATTCCGCAGGAAGTGCTGATCACGTCGATGCGGGAGCATCAGCGGTATTTCCCGGTCCTGGACGGCAACGGCAAACTGCTGCCATTCTTCGTCACGGTCCGCAACGGTGACCGCACCTCCATCGAGAACGTCGCCAGAGGCAACGAGAAAGTATTGCGCGCGCGATTGTCCGACGCGAAATTTTTCTACGGCGAAGATCAGAAGCTTGCGATCGGAGACGCGCTGGCCAAGCTGGAGTCGATCGTCTATCATGAAGAACTCGGCACGGTAGCGGATAAGGTCCGCCGTATCGTGGCGACGGCGGGCAAATTGACGACCGCGCTCGAATTGAATGCGCAAACCTCCGAGGATGCCGCGCGCACGGCGGCGATCTGCAAGTTCGATCTCGTGACGCAGATGGTCTACGAGTTCCCCGAGCTGCAGGGCATCATGGGCGAAGATTACGCGCGCAAGGCCGGCGAGCGGGAAGCGGTCGCCCAAGCGATCAACGAACACTACCAGCCGCGGTTTGCGGGCGACCGCGCGCCGGCTTCGATCATCGGCGCCGTCGTCAGCCTCGCGGATAAGATCGACACGATCGTCGGCTGTTTCTCCATCGGAATCATTCCGACCGGCTCGCAGGATCCTTACGCGCTACGCCGCCAAGCCGCGGGCATCGTGCAAATCGTCCTCGCGCATGGCTTGAAGCTGCCGCTCGGCACGTTGTTCGACCTGTCGCTCGACGTGCACGCCGCGCGCGGCATGAAACGCGAAGCGGCCGAAATACGCAAGGACCTGTACGAGTTCTTCTCGCTTCGCGTGAAGAACGTGCTCACGGAACAAAGCGTTCGCTATGACGTCGTCGACGCCGTTATGGCCGTCGGATATCAAGATTTGCGCGTTGCGGTCGACCGCGCCGCGGCGGTTACGGCAGCGGCCGCAGGCGACCGGCGCGAGGAATTCAAGACGGTCGTGGACGCGCTCAACCGCGTGTGCAACCTTGCGTCGAAAGCCGCGTCTAATGAGGTGAATCCAAGCTTGTTCTCGGATGAGACCGAAGGCGCGCTCTATCGCGCATGGACTTCCGTGCGCGAGGATATCGCCGGGCACGTCGAGCGCGGCGAAGCGGCGGCGGCGATCGTCAAGCTGGCGGGTCTGAAGGATCCGATCAATGCGTACTTCGATCATGTCATGGTCATGGCGGAAGACGAGGCCTTGCGCGCGAACCGTCTGGCGACATTGGCCTCGATCGCGGGCAGCGTAATGCAAGTCGCGGACTTCTCGAAATTGGTTTGGTAAGCGCGTTGCGAAGCAAAGCGCAACCGTGATCTTGAGACCTTGCAGCGTAATTCTTGAAGGAGGGGATTGAAATGGCAGTCGATTCACAGCCTGACGTCATTATTTACGTCGTTTCCGATTCCGCCGGGGATACCGGCGAGCTTGTCGTAAGGGCGGCGGTAGCCCAATTTCACCCCATTCACGCGGATATCCGCCGCGTTCCGTTCGTGCATGACGAATCGGCGTTGGAACGCTTCGTCCGGCTGGCGAAGGAACATGACGCCATCATGCTCTATACGCTGGTGCTGCCGGGGCTTCGGGAGCGGATGATCGAATTGGCGGAGAAGCACGACGTGACCGCGATCGATCTGCTCGGCTCGCTGCTGAACAGCCTGGAGATGAAGACGGACCGCAAGCCCCGCCAGGAGCCGGGATTGAACCATGTGCTGGACGAGAATTATTTCCGCAAGGTGGAGGCCGTCGAATTTGCCGTCAAGTACGATGACATGCGGGACACGACCGGCATACTCAAAGCGGATATCGTGCTCGTCGGCGTATCGCGGACGTCCAAAACGCCGCTTTCCATGTATCTGGCGCATAAGCAGTTCAAGGTCGCGAACGTTCCGCTCATCCCGGAGGTCGGCCCGCCGCCCGAGTTGTTTCAGATTCCCAAGGAGAAGGTCGTCGGCTTGACGATCGACGTTCATTATTTGAACGGCATCCGCAAGGAACGGCTCAAGGCGCTCGGGCTGCCGGACAGCGCGTCGTATGCGAAGGCGGACCGGATCGAATTCGAGCTGCAGTACGCGAAGTCCATCACGGACAAGATCGGTTGTCTCGTGATCGACGTTTCCCACAAAGCGGTGGAAGAAACCGCAAGTCTCATCATGGAGTACGTCGAAACCGTTTGAAGGCGTGGGGAAAGCAGGATTTTTTAGTTATTTGCCGTATATAATAGTACGGAAGTTACATGAAGATGCGGTGGTGCAAATTTGACGGCAATGCCAACAATTGTAGTCGATGCCGACGCTTGTCCGGTGAAGCGGGAAATTGTCGAGGTTGCTCGAACGCACGGCGTGCCGGTTCTGATGGTAGCTTCGCATGATCATCGGCTGCAGGCGGAGACGGGCGCCGCGATCATGCAGGTCGACCGCAGCGATCAATCGGTCGACCTGTATATCGCGAATCATATCAAGCGCGGAGATATCGTCGTGACGCAGGATTTCGGGCTGGCGACGATCGTCTTGGCCAAAGGCGCGATCGCGCTGTCGCCGCGCGGTCAGCAGTACGATGACAGCAACATTGACTACTTGATGGAGCGCAGGCACGAACTGGCGAAACGGCGCCGGGCAGGCGGAAGAACGAAGGGTCCCAAAGCGATGTCGGACGAGGATCGGACCTGTTTTCAGCAAAAGCTGACAAAAGTTTTGGAATCTCGGCAGGAGAATGCTGAACCGTAGCGAATAGTATTACTTGTCATTTAGGATGAAGGTGAAGGGGTATGGCATACGGGAAAATACCGGATTCCGTCATTGAAGCGGTGCTCAAGCATCACGATATCGTCGAAACGGTAGGAAAGTACGTTCACCTCTCGAAAAACGGGAAATACATGAAAGGGCTTTGCCCGTTTCATTCAGAGAAGACGCCTTCCTTTACCGTCACGCCGGAGAAAGGCATCTTCTATTGCTACGGATGCGGCAAAGGCGGGAACGCCATCAAGTTCATCGAGGAAATCGAAGAATATTCGTTTCCGGAAGCCGTGCGCGCCATGGCGGAAGAAGCCGGCATCCCGATAACGTGGTCCGGATCGACGGAAGGGCAGAGCAATGAAGGTAACGGGGAGCGCGACAAGCTGGTTCAAGCGCATGAGCTGGCGGCCAAACTGTATCATTATCTTCTGATGAACACGACGCACGGACAACCCGCGCTGCAGTATTTGCGCGGAAGGGGCGTGACGGACAAGCAAATCGACCAATTCCTGATCGGCTACGCGCCTCCCGAATGGGATACGCTCGCGCGCTTCCTGGAGAAGCGGGAGTTCGATTCCGCATTAATGGAGAAGGGCGGCCTGTTGATCGGGAAGCAGGACAAGAGCGGGTACATCGACCGGTTTCGCGACAGGGTCATGTTCCCGATCTGGAACCGCGACGGCAAAGTGATCGCGATGGCAGGCCGAATGCTCGGGGAGGGACAGCCGAAGTATTTGAATTCTCCGGAGACGATGCTGTTTAACAAAAGCCGGAATTTGTATAACTTTCATCATGCCAGGGTCGCGCTTCGCAAGAGCAGGCGCGTGGTGTTGTTCGAAGGCTATATGGATGTCGTCAAAGCATGGAGCGCTGGCGTGATTAACGGCGTGGCTTCCATGGGAACGTCTTTGACGGAGGAGCACGCGGCGGTTCTGCAGCGGAATGCGGACGAGGCGATCCTGTGCTACGACGGCGACAATGCCGGACAAGCGGCGGCGCTCAAAACCATACCGATACTGGAGAAAGCCGGCTTGCGGGTTCAAGTGGCGATGCTGCCGAAAGGCATGGATCCGGACGAGTTTATCGAACAGAACGGCGCTCATGCGTTCATTCGGGAAATTATCGAACACCCGGTTTCCGCAACAAAATTTAAATTACTATATGCTAAGAAAAACCATATACTCCTAGAAGAAGAGGGACAGAAAAATTACTTGCTTGAAGCCGTACGCATCATTGCCGTGCTGGATTCGCCGACAGAGCGGGAATTTTATTTGAAGGAGCTGTCCCGCGAGTTCGATATGTCCTTGGATTCGTTGAAGCAGGACTGTTTTAACGAACGGCAGCAGCTTCAAAAAATGAAACCGCAAAGGGATAATAACGACAATTCGTGGAATAATGGTAGGAATGAAAACCGTGAAAACCGCCGTGCGTCCTCTGCGCCGCCCGTGTTGCCCGCCTATCAGGTGGCCGAGCGCAAGCTCCTTGCGCAAATGCTGCAAAGCGCGGATATCGCGAACACGGTGCACCAGAAGCTCGGGGAAGCTTTTCATGTGGAGGATCACGCAGCGCTTGCTGCTTACTTATACGCTTATTACGCGCAAGGCCATGATCCGGATGTTAGCCGATTTATTGCGTCGCTTCAGGATGACCGCCTTGAACGGGCGGCCGCTTCCATACTCATGATGGACGACGACATGCCGTTCGACGAGCAGCTGCTCGTCGATTATGTCAACGAAATCAGCAAGGTGCCTAAGCTTCGAGAGATTGAACAGATAAAAGAAGCGATGATAAAGGCGGAGCGGTCCGGCGACAACCTGAAAGCGGCACAACTTGGAATTGAAATGTACAAACTGCAAGCGAGATTATAGCCCTAGAGAGACAGCTTAAAGGTCGGTAGGATGATCGTTTCTAGGGAGGAGGGAGTCGGAATATGGCGAATGATCAACATACTGAATTGGATACCGAACAAAAGCTGGAGCTCGTCAAAGAACAGCTGATCGAACACGGGAAGAAGAGATCCTCCTTAACCTACAAAGAAATCATGGAGAAGCTTTCACCGTTTGATCAGGATCCGGAACAAATCGACGAATTCTTCGAGCAGCTTGACGATATCGGCATTGAAGTAGTGAACGAGAACGACGAGGATCTTCCGATTGGCAACAGGGACGATCAGGAGCGCGAACAAGACGACTTCAACTTCGACGATGACTTGGCGCTCCCGCCCGGCATCAAAATAAACGATCCGGTTCGGATGTACCTGAAGGAAATCGGCCGGGTGCCGTTGTTGTCGGCAGACGACGAAGTGGAGCTGGCTAAGCGGATCGAGCATGGCGACGAAGAAGCCAAGCGCAGGCTGGCCGAAGCGAATCTCCGGCTCGTCGTCAGCATTGCCAAGCGTTACGTGGGCCGCGGCATGCTGTTCTTGGACTTGATTCAAGAGGGCAATATGGGTCTGATCAAAGCCGTCGAGAAGTTCGACCATACGAAGGGCTATAAGTTCAGCACGTATGCGACATGGTGGATCAGACAAGCGATCACCCGCGCGATCGCGGACCAAGCGCGCACGATTCGGATCCCGGTCCACATGGTCGAAACGATCAACAAGCTCGTACGTGTATCCCGTCAACTGCTTCAGGAGCTGGGTCGCGAGCCGAGCCCGGAAGAAATTGCGGCCGAGATGGATCTGAGTACCGAGAAGGTTCGGGAAATCATGAAGATTGCGCAGGAGCCAGTATCGCTCGAAACGCCGATCGGGGAAGAAGACGACTCGCATTTGGGCGATTTTATCGAAGATCAGGAGGCGCTCGCGCCGGCGGATGCCGCCGCGTACGAGCTCTTGAAGGAACAGCTGGAGGACGTGCTCGATACGCTCACGGAGCGTGAAGAAAACGTGCTTCGTCTTCGGTTCGGGCTAGATGACGGCCGTACGCGCACGCTGGAGGAAGTCGGTAAAGTGTTCGGCGTCACCCGGGAGCGGATTCGTCAAATCGAGGCGAAAGCGCTGCGCAAGCTGCGTCATCCGTCCCGCAGCAAACGGCTCAAAGATTTTCTTGAATAACCATCTGGACCTTACTGCGTTAAGCAGCAAGGTCTTTTTTGGAAGTGCGGAGCATTGCCGATTCTTCTTACTTACGCCATCATGACGCCTGGAGAGAGGGACCACAAGCCGACATGGATCAGGAACGCCGGAAAACGATTGTCAAAGAAATCGAGCATTGGCAGCGCTCGAAGCTGCTGCCCGAGCAATATTGCGACTTCCTGCTGAATCTGTATTTGGACGAAAGGGAGACCCGGGCTCCGTCTTCGTTTACGGGACGAGCGGCGATTGTAGTCAAAGGAGCTTCGGCGAAGCAATGGCTCCTTACATTTGGAATTTTTTCCTTGATTTGTTTTGTTGTTCTTTATTTTAACGTTTTTCATCCGCTATTGCAAATTGCGCTGTCGATGACGGGCGTATATGCCCTGCTGCTTATAGGTCAAAAGTATCGGAATAAAAATGAATCCGTAGGCCTAGGTTTTATCGGCGCCGGCATGCTCCTCATGCTGGGTTCGGGACTGTATATGCTGCAGCTGCACGAATTGGAAGCGTGGGGGTGGAAATCTGGCCTGCTGTCGTTCTGCGCGCTCACCTGGGTCGCGTTCGGCATCGGAGCTAGAATTCCGCTGTTGCATCTATGCGGATGGATGGCTTCCTTCCTCGTCTATGCATGGCTGCTGGCGAACAATACGGAATCGCCGGCATGGTACGAGATCCAGCTTTACTGGCTGCCGGTATCGTTCGTATTCGGCTGGTGCAGCTGGTTCGTCCAGCGGTGGACGAAGCCGGCGGCTTCGATCCTGTTCATCGCCGGCGCGTTGGCTTGGTTCATGCCCGAGCTGTACGCGGCGTTGTTCGCGTACAGCATGAGCGGCATCCAGCTGGCGTTGATCGTAAAAATTATCGCGGGGGGCGCACTGCTCTTCTCGCTTCGAAAACAATGGATTGCGTGGGTTGCTTAGACATGATAAAGCTTTCAAAACGATTACAGACGATCGCGGATCGGGTAACGGCAGGCTCGCGCGCGGCGGATATCGGTTCCGACCATGCGCTGCTGCCGGTATACCTGCTGCAAGCCGGCAAATGCCCGTCGGCAATCGCCGGAGAACTGAACATTGGACCGCTTCAGGCTGCCAGGAAACAGATTGCCGAGGCGGGACTGACGAAGGCCATCGCGGCCAGGCAAGGAAACGGACTGGCCGTGCTGGAGCCGGGCGAGGCGGATACCGTCACGATCGCGGGCATGGGCGGAAGCCTGATGGCGGAGATCCTGGAGACGGGACGCCAAGCGGGCAAGCTGAAAGGCGTCAGGGAATTGGTGCTGCAGCCGAACGTCGGCGAGGAGATCGTCCGCAGATGGCTGGCGGAGCAGGGGTACGTGCTGCAAAGCGAATCGCTGCTCGAAGAGGACGGAAAGCTCTACGAGGTGCTCCATGCGCTGCGGGAGTCCGACAGTCCCGTGGACGTGACGAACGAGCGGCTGTACGATCCGTCCTTCTTGCCCGTCCAACTGGGCGAATCCGAGAAGCGGGATTGGCTGTACCGCATGGGGCCTTACCTGCTTAGGCAGCGGGAAGAATTGCTGCACGGCAAATGGCGTCATGAATACGCCAAGCTGGAGCGAATCTGCGCGCAGCTGGCGCAATCCGAGCTCCCGGAATCGCGGGAGAAAGAAGCGCAGCTGCGCAAGGAAATGAACGCCATCGAGGAGGTGCTGTCATGTTTGCGAACGGCCAAACCGTCGTCCAGCTCCTAGAGCAGCTGGCGCCGAAGCATATCGCCATGGAAAACGACAAGATCGGCCTTCAGCTCGGCACGCTTCAGAAGGAAGTGACCAACGTGCTCGTCGCGCTGGACGTCACGCCCGAGGTAGTGGACGAAGCGATCGCCGCCGGCGCGGAATTGATCGTGGCGCATCATGCGATCATTTACCGGCCGCTCGCGAAGCTCGATACGTCGACGCCAGCCGGCAAGCTGTACGAGAAGCTGATCAAGCACGATATTGCCGTCTATATCGCGCACACCAATCTCGACGTGGCCGACGGCGGGATCAACGATTGGATGGCGGACATGCTCGGCTTGCCGGCGGAAGGACGCGCTTCGCTGGAGGACGTGCATACGGACAAGCTGCTCAAGCTCGTCGTATTCGTTCCGGAGACGCATCACGAGCAGGTGCTGCAGGCGGTCTGGAATGCCGGGGCCGGTCAAATCGGCGGCTACAGCCACTGCAGCTTCAATATCGAGGGCACGGGGACGTTCAAGCCGGGCGATGGAGCGAATCCGTTCATCGGCGAGACGGGACGCTTGGAGCGCGTCAAGGAAGTCAGGGTCGAGACGATCGTGCCTCACAGCGCTCACCGCAAAGTCGTGCAGGCGATGCTGAAGGCGCATCCCTACGAGGAAGTGGCGTACGACCTCTATCCCGTCGAGCTGAAGGGCCGCGTCTTCGGCCTGGGCCGCGTCGGCAAGCTGCCGCAGCCGGTTACGCTGGGCGAGCTCGCGGCCAGAGCAAAGGCTGCCTTCGACGTGCCGATGCTGCGCCTGGTCGGCGACCCGGAGCGGCCGGTACGCAAGGTAGCCGTGCTCGGCGGTTCCGGCTCGCGGTACATCCGGCATGCGTCCTTTGCCGGAGCCGACGTGCTCGTCACGGGCGATATCGATTACCACACGGCCCATGACGCGTTGGCCGCGGGTCTCGCGATCATCGATCCCGGCCATAATATCGAGAAACTCATGAAGCCGCGCCTCGCCGAATGGCTTCGCCAAGAGCTGATTCAGCGCAAGTACGCGACGGAAACGATTGCCTCGCAAATCGATACGGAACCCTTCCAATTTCTATAGGGGACGGAGAGCAACATGCTTTGGAACCGGCCTATTTTCTGTCCGAATGCAGAAAAGGCAACCCAATCGGCTTTTCCGCCTTGAGGTTTGGCCCGGTTCTTAGTATACTGTTGATTACACGGAAAGTTTGACAGACAATCGCTGGCGGCCTTGTTGCCGCGAGAGGAAAGTCCGGGCTCCGTAGGGCAAAGATGCTGGATAACGTCCAGTCGGCGCGAGCCGAAGGATAGTGCCACAGAAATGGACCGCCGATGGCCGTGCTTAGGCGCGGCACAGGCAAGGGTGGAACCGTGGTGTAAGAGACCACGAGGACCGTTGGTGACAACGGTGCTGGTAAACCCCATCTGGAGCAAGACCGAGAGAACGAAGCAGCTTCGCGCTGCACCCCTGCCCGGGGCTCGTTCGGGTTGGTCGCTTGAGCTGCTCAGCAATGAACGGCCTAGATAGATGATTGTCGCTTCATAAGTGGGAGGGTAGTTCCCGTCATACCACGCGAGGCACAGAACCCGGCTTACGGCAAGCTTTCCAAATGCTCAAATAACCCGCAAGGCTTTATGCCTTGCGGGTTATTTCGCGTTTATGCGGGATTCCGGCTTGAGCTAGCTGTATTTGCGCGCGATCCGCTCGAGGCGGCGCTCGACCTGCTGCGGAAACTGCTGCAGGGACACGTTGGATTGGCGGGCGGCCAACAGCGCGCGGTCGATGTCGATCTGGCCGTAACCGAAATACTTGTCTTTGCCTTTGTCGCCGAGATCCTTGGCCGATTTGCGTATGATGTCCATCACCTCGTCATTGGTAAGTCCGGGATTAATGGAGCGTATGAGCCCGGCTAGCGCAGCGACATGCGGGCTGGCCATCGACGTGCCGGACAGCGCGGCGTACTGGCTGCCGGGATAGGTGCTTGCGATTGTCATGCCGGGCGCGGCGACGTCGATGTAATCGCCGTAATTGGAGAACGGCGAGCGCGTGCCGTCCGCGTTGGTGGAGGCGACCGCAAGCACCTCCGGATAAGCGGCGGGATAACCCGGCCGATTCGTGTTGTCGTTGCCGCTGGCCGCGACGAGGACGACGTCCTTGTCATGGGCGTATTTGATGGCATCGTGCAGGAATTGGGCTTCGGCGTAGTTGCCGAGGCTCATATTGATCACTTTGATGCCGTGGTCGGCTGCCCAGATGATGCCTTCGGCAACGGAATAGGTCGATCCGGCGCCGGAGGCATCGAGCACCTTGATCGGTACGATTTTGTTGTACCAGGTCAGGCCCGCCACGCCTTCGCCGTTATTCACGGAGGCCGCGATGATGCCGGATACGTGCGTTCCATGGCCGACGTCGTCGTCGGGCGGGGCGGTCTCGTCGACCAAGTTGGTGCCTTTGTCGATTTTGCCGATCAAATCGGGATGATCCGCCTGCACGCCCGTATCCAGCACGCCGATCCGCACTTGATCGCTGCCCTTGGACACGCTCCAGCCCTTCTCCGCTTCGATGACCGGCAGGTTCCACTGGTATTGCGCGTACAGCGCGTCGTTCGGCGTGAGCGCGGCATCCGGATCGGCTGCCATGCCGACGCCGGGGAGGTCGTTGGTCATATAGAGATAGTGGGGTTCGACGTAGGCGACGTTCCAGTTGCTTTTGAAATACCGCATCATGTCGTCGGCTTCCATGGCACGCGAACGGAATACGTACGTATAACCGAGCTTTCTCGCGGAGGTGGCCTTGATGTCCTCCTGAATCCGGGCCATCTCGTCGGCGGACGGATGCTGCTTGAACCGAACGACGACTTCGTTGATATGGTAATGGCTGGCGTTGCCGTTATCTTCGCCGCTGTCGACCGTGATATCGGTCGTGGAATTCGGTTTGACCGATTCGATCTTGTACTTGCCTTCGGCCGGATATGGCACGAGGCGGAGGTTGCGGCGCTGATGGCCTTCGACCTTCATGACGATGTCCTGCAGCAGCACGCCGACGATGCCGTCGCCTTGATGCTGCCGGTCCGCTTCTCCGATGACCATGTATCGGTGGCCGTTCGCATGCAGCGCGGGGGACGCGTAATTTTTGCCGGCCATGACCTGCCTTTTGGCCTCGCCGATCAATCCGTCCAGCTTGGCCGAATTCGGCTTGTCGCCTTCTGCGATGCTGCCGTCCTGATGATGCCACCACACGAACACCATCTGCTTGTGCATTTTCATCATATGCCGGAGATGCTGCTTGTTCATCGGCATAGCCGCTTCGTGCCGAATCAGCTTCTGGAAATTGCGCGCGCATTCCGTCGTGCAGAGCAGCGCGGTCGCATCCGTGTCGGATTTCACCGTGGCGAGCTTCATTTGGCGTTCTTTGTGCGCGGACATCGTGCTTAGCTGCGCGTTCTTCTGCGGGGCTTTGGCCGGTCCGCTGAACCATGGGGTAAGCGGAATAAGAAAAGCGAGCGCGGCGAATACGGCAAACCAACCGATCCATTTACGTCGAGTCATATCGTCTAATCCTCCCTGAATGGCGCTGCAAGATGCGAAAGTCATGAAACCCAGCCATCTCTTCTTGGCTTTAGGGTGACGTGCGCCGGGCGAAAATATACGGCGGGCCGGATCAAGACGGAGTACCATCTATTCCAATTTTGTGGTACGATGTTGATGATTTAAGTACTGTTTGCGATGATGAAAGGGGATCTACCAATCATGCCTTCGACTAACGTCAAAGCGATTAGCGAATCTACACGAGAAAAATTAAAACTTGCCATCAGCCAACTGGAATCGTTTCTGAACGAAAACGCCGTACCCCAGCTCATTGCTGAAGACCAAGGAAACGACTCAGAGCTTTTCTATAAAGGATTGCTGTCCGATCTTCGTCATATGCTCGTGTTCTCCGAAGTGGCGTACGAGAAGCTTGGCGTTGCGCTAAGACGGCCTAATTTCGATACCGACTTCGCGGAGAGAGCGCTTTACGAAGTGTACCACCAATGCGTCAACGCGTTTTTCTATCCGAAGAACGAATGCTATTCCGAAGACGGCCGTTACGCGTACACGGGACAAGATGCCATCCGTTTCCGCAAGAAACCGGTTCGCGCTGGACGCGACATCGTCTTGTCCGTCTCCAAAGTGTTCGAGGAGCTTCGGGACGACCTGTCCTATTACGAAAGTGATTACATGACGCAGCGCCGCATGCAAGGGCAAAAATAAGGCAGACATAACTCACCCCCGGTACGGGCAACTTGATACCGGGGGTGATTTTTATGCCGAATGGCGTAAGCTGCAGCGTCGCGAACTGCTCCTTCTGGAAAGAGGGCAATGCGTGCGGCGCCGACACAATTCAGGTCGATATCGACCGCCATGCCGAGGTTGAATTCGGGTCCGAGTTTGCAGACGAAGGATTTGGCCACATGCATCAAGACAAAGCCGAGAACAGTGCGTCCACATGCTGCCATACCTTTAAAGCAAAGGAGTGAGGCCGAATGGAACGCGAAGGCGAACAGGATACACGGGAAAAATCGGAACACCGCTCTCATGACGATTCGGCGGCGAATCCGCTGTACCATCCCGACATGAAAGCTTATCATGAGGAATCGGCGGCCGAGATTGCCGTTCCGCCCGCATCGATGCGGGATTATTACCCGGACCAAACCAGCAACAAGCTGACGAACGATGCCGTTCGCAAGACGAAGTCCGCCGGCGTCGCGACAGGCTGGGCGGCCTTGATTTTGGCCGTGATGTCTTGGATCGTTTGGCCAATCATACTGGGCGCAACCGCGGTAGTGGTCGGCTTCATCGCATACTGGCAGGGCGCTCGCGGTTTCGGTATTACGTCGATCGTGCTCGGCATGATCGCGGTCGTGGCTTATCTGGTCCTCGTACCTCTTTATTATGCGGTAACTTGATGGTCGAGCCGGCGAACAATGCTTCGCCGGCTTTTCTTATCGGCTTCGACATGGGTCTAACGACTCACTGGCATAAAAGCGCGGCAAGTTGTAAAATAGTGTTAAACCTTGTCGAAACAAAGCGGAAAATGATGGAGGCGAACATACGAGATGAGCATTGATCCACGAATAATGAAATCGCTGCTTCAGCTTCAATTTCTGCCGAGCTTGGACTTGAACGGGAACGACAACGTATTGTCCGCGACATCCGGCACGGACGGCTCGTCGATGTTCGACTCGCTGCTCCAGCAATACATGGCCGGCGGATCGGGCAACGATCCCGCGACGGATGATCCGTCCGCGTATTCCGGCTTGCTGTCGTTCGGCGGCATGAACGCGCTTGCCCCTATGCTGGGCGCGATCGATGCCCAACCGGCGGATAGCGGCAGCGGTTCGGCCGACTACGAAGGGCTCATTCAACGGGCTGCCGCCAAATACGGCATCGATCCGACGCTGATCAAAGCCGTCATACATACGGAATCTTCCTATAACCCCAGCGCGGAATCCTCGGCCGGCGCCAAAGGGCTGATGCAGCTGATGGACGGAACCGCCCGCAGTCTCGGCGTGACGGATTCGTTCGATCCGCAGCAGAACATCGAGGGCGGGACCAAATTCCTTTCCTACCTGCTGGGCAAATACGGCGGCAACGAACAGGCCGCCTTGGCGGCTTACAACGCCGGTCCCGGCCGCGTAGACCGCGCCGGCATTCAGACGAACGGCGATTTTCAGGCGCTGATGGACCGGTTGCCGGAAGAGACGCAGCAATACGTTTCGAAAGTGCTGAACGCGCAAACCGGGTATTTGACATAGAGCAATGCGCAGGGTAATCGGAGATCGCGGAACAGGCTGAAACGGCAGCATCATATGCCGGCTTCGGTGCTCTTCCGTTGATCTCTTTTTCGTTTCTATGCGATACTAATAGGAAACGCGAACGCGAAAGGAAACACGAACATGCATTACTTCGATCACTGCGCTTCGACGCCGCCGCATGAAGAAGTCATTCGGACGATGGCCGAAATCATGGCCAAGCATTACGCGAACCCGTCTTCGCTTCACAGAGGCGGACAAGAGGCGAGAAACTTGCTGGAGCGGGCCAGAACGGTCGTCGCCGGATCGTTCGCGGGCACCGACGCCGCTGACTGGATATTCACCTCAGGCGGTACGGAGAGCAATAACATGGCGATCCTCGGCGCGGCCAGGAGCATGGCCAGAAAAGGCAAGCATCTGATTACGTCAGCCGTGGAGCATCCTTCCGTGTACGATACGTGCAAGCAATTGGAGCGGGAAGGATGGTCGGTTACGTACTTGCCGGCTAGCGGGACGGGCCTGGTAACCGCCGCAGACGTGGAGTCCGCGCTGACCGGGGATACGTCGTTCGTGAGCATTATGCACGTGAACAACGAAGTCGGATCGGTCATGCCGATCGCGGACATCGGCGTCATGCTGAAGCGGCATGGCAATATCGTTTTCCATGTCGACGGCGTGCAGAGCGTCGGCAAAGTGCCGGTCGATCTCGCGGGCAGCCGGATCGACCTCTTCTCGGCATCCGCCCATAAGGTAGGGGGGCCGAGGGGCGTCGGGCTGCTCTACATTCGTTCGGGCTTTCAGCTCGCCCCGGTATATAGCGGCGGCGGCCAGGAAAGGGACCTGCGACCCGGTACGGAAAACGTACCGGCGATCGTCGCCGCAGCCAAGGCGTTCAGGCTTGCGGTCGAAGGACAGCCGGCTAGGGCGAAGCGGATGCATGCGCTGAGGAAACGCCTGCTTGACTGCCTTGCGGGCATGCCCGAGCTCGCGGTCAACGGAAGCTTGGACAGCGGGATCGACGGACAGGCTGCTCCCAATATCCTGAATTTCTCCTACCCCGGCATGAAACCCGAGGTCATCGTCCATATGCTGGAGAAGCACGGCATACTGGCTTCCACCAAATCCGCCTGCTCGTCGAAGAGCGATGAGCCCAGCCGGGTGCTGCTGGCGATGGGGCTTTCCCGGGATAGGGCATCGAGCGGCATACGCATCAGCTTCGGGGACGAGCACGGGGATAAAGAGATCGAATGGCTTTGCGCAACGCTGGAAACGGTCGTGCAACAACTAAAACCGCTGGAACGAAAAGAGGGATGACGGCATGAATCCGGATATGATATTGATTCGTTTCGGCGAATTCACCATAAAAGGCAAGAACCGCGAGAGGTTCGACAAGCGGATGACGGAGCAAGTGAGAAAGGCGCTGTCGGCGTTTCCGCGCGCGGAAATCACCCGCGCCTACGGTCGCATCTATATCGTGCTGAACGGCGAATCTTACGAGGAGATGGCTCCCAAGCTGAAGGATATTTTCGGCATCGCTTCGTTCAGCCCGATCCGCAGGTCGGTGAGCGAGCTCGAAGCGATCAGGAGCGCCGCGCTCGACGTGATGCGCGCGCTGCCGAAGCAGCCGGAGACGTTCAAAGTGTCCGTGCGCCGCGTGGACAAGGAATTCCCGCATGATTCGCAGGAAATGAACCATTTGGTCGGCGGACATGTGCTGCGGGAGCTGCCGGGCCTTAAAGTGAACGTGCGCGAGCCCGAGGTCGAGCTCCGCGTCGAGATCCAGCCGGAGGGGACCTATGTCTTCAGCAGCGTCGTAACGGGCGCTGGCGGCTTCCCTTACGGCACGAACGGAAAGGCGCTGCTGCTGCTCTCCGGGGGCATAGACAGCCCCGTGGCCGGGTATTTGGCGATGCGGCAAGGTTTGGAGCTGGAGGCCGTCCATTATCACAGCTTCCCGTTCACGAGCGAGCAGGCGAAGGAGAAAGTGATCGAGCTGGTACGACGGCTGTCGCATTACACCGGGACTTCGATCAAGCTGCACCTCGTCTCGTTTACCGATATCCAAACCGCCATCGCGCAGAGCAACCACAATTCGCTCATCATTACGCTGATGCGGCGCTCCATGCTCCGCATCGCCGAGCGTCTGGCGGCGGAGCGCGAGGCGCTGGGCTTGGTAACGGGAGACAGCCTGGGCCAAGTCGCCAGCCAGACGCTGAGCAGCATGAACGTCATCGGCCGCACGACGGAGCTGCCGCTCCTAAGGCCGCTCGTGACGATGGACAAGAACGAGATCATCCGTATCGCCAGGAACATCGGTACGTACGAAACGTCCATTTTGCCGTTCGAGGACTGCTGCACCTTGTTCGTGCCGAAAAATCCGACGACGAATCCGAATCTCGGCGTCGTGGAGAAGGCTGAGGAAAGCATTGCTTCGCTCGAAGCGATGATCGAGCAGGCGGCCGCGACGACGGAAACGCTGACCATTACGCCGGATTGGCGAACCGCGGTCGAAACCGCTGGGCAAGACGACTGGTTTTAACTCGGATAGCGGGAGCCGCATGAACTCATCTTAAGGATGAGCGCATCGCGGCTCCTTTTCATTTGACAAGTGGGGGCGTGTCGGAGTATATTTTAAACATTGTTTAAATCATTGTTTAAAACATCGTTTAACGATACGGATCGGAGTGATTCCCTCGACGAAAGAAAAAATTCTCGCCGCCACTTTGGAGTTGATTAAAGCCGAAGGCCTCGACGGCGTTACGATTCGCAAGATCGCCGGACTGGCGGGCGCGAACGTGGCGCTCGTCAATTATTACTTCGGCTCGAAAGAAAAGCTGATCAGCGAAACGCTGAAGCTGCAGTTGCATTCGTTCCGTGCCGCGTTTTCCGTTTTTGACGAAACGGAGCTGCCTCCGCTCGCGCGGTTGAAGAAGTTCATGCTTTCCTACACGTCTTCGCTGCAGGAACATCCGGAGCTGATCAAACGGCTTCTCGGCCAGGAACATTTTTTTGAATCCCAGACGGAATATGCCGAGTTTCTCAAGGTCCAGGGATTCGAGAAGCTGGGCGCCACGTTGACGGAAATCATCGGACCGTCCAGCCGGGACACGATTCTGCTGGTGTTCCAGCAAATGTTCGCGGCGATTTTGTCGCCCATCATCAAGGCCAGCTTCGCGAACAAGCCCGAGAAGCTGGAAGCGCAAGGTTTTCAAATCACCGCTTCCGTGGAAGAGCAGATCGACTTCTTCCTGGATCATTATTTTAACAAATATGATGCTCGCTGAGCAGAAAGCAGAGGCACTTATGTCCGCTCGTACACAAACTTCACCGCAAAAGGGCGGCGGCGACGATTTTTCGCTCAAAGCCATCCTTCCTCCGCTGCTTGCGATTATCGTGGGCATGATCATGGTTATTCTCGACAGCACGGTCGTGAATAACGCGATTCCGAAGCTCGTCGAATATTTCGATACGGATCTCAAGACCATCCAATGGACGGTCACCGGTTATACGCTGGCATTATCCGCGGTTATTCCGCTTGCAGGTTGGCTAACCGATAAATTCGGTTCCAAGCAAATTTTCCTGCTCACGATCGCTTTGTTCACGATCGGTTCGGTCTTGTGCGGCATCGCGCAAACGCCGGAGCAGCTCATCCTGTTCCGCGTTATTCAAGGCTTGGGCGGCGGTATGGTCGCTCCGATCGGGATGGCGATGGTATTCAAACTCGCGCCGGCCGAGCGTCGCGGCTCCATCATGGGCATGCTCGGGATTCCGATGCTCATGGCGCCGGCATTCGGTCCGGTTCTCTCCGGTTGGCTGGTCGATTCCGTCAGCTGGCACTGGATCTTCATCATCAACTTGCCGATCGGCATCATCGCCTTCATCTTAGGTATCAGATTTTTGCCGAAGACGGTTCGCCAGACGGCGCCTCATCTGGACGTCATCGGCATGTGTTTGGCTCCGATCGCGTTTGCCATGCTGGCTTACGGCGTGAGCGAGGGCGGCACGAGCTGGTCTTCGACGTCCACGATTACGGGTCTGGCCGTCGGCGGCGTCGCGCTGATCGCATTCATCTTCGTCGAGCTGAGACAGAAGCAGCCGCTTCTGGAACTGAAGGTGTTCAAATCATCCGACTTTACGCGCAGCATCATTTTGACCTGGATCGTGCAGCTCGCTTTGTTCGGCGCCATGCTGATCGTGCCGCTTTACTTGCAGGGCGTCAAAGGCTATTCGGCGCTGGAGACTGGCTGGATTTTGATGCCGCAAGCGCTGTGCGCGGGGATCGGCATGCCGATCAGCGGCCGCTTGTTCGATAAAATCGGCGCGAGGCCGCTTGCTTTCTGCGGACTTGCCGCTGTATCCGTTGCGCTGTACATCCTTTCCGGCGTATCGGTCGACACCAGCCTTGGGCTGATTATCTTCTCGATCTGCTTGATGGGGCTCGGCATGGGCTTCTCGATGATGCCGCTCAACACGCATGTGTTGAACTCGGCGCCAAGGCGTCTGGTCAGCCGCGTGACGCCGCTCACCACGGCGGCGCAGCAAGTCGTCGTATCGTTCGCCGTCGCCGGTCTGACGGGCTACCTGACGTCGCAGATCACTTCCCACTCGGCAGATGCTGCAGCGGACGCCAATCCGCTGACGGCCGTAGTCGCCGGATACGGGGATACGTTCTTCCTGTCCGCGTGCATCGCGACCGTCGGCGTTATCCTGTCCTTGATCCTTCGCAAGCCGAAGATGAAACCCGAGGATCAAACCGTCGGCGGGGAACAACCCGATGCGGCGATGATGATGGGTCACTAAAGCCCGATCGCATCCTTGGAATCGCTAAAAAAGAACGCCCTCCGCGCGGAGGGCGTTCTTTTTTATGAACGGGATTTATTTTGGACAAATGGATTAATGGGCTTCGCCGCTTTTCTCCATCCGCGACGTTTTGCCGCGCATGACGTTTTTGCGGAGACCGAAAGCGATGACGGCCACGACGACCAGGATCATGAATGCCCATTCGAAAGCGGGGCTGCTATTGAAAACATCTTCAAGCCGCTTCTCGTGCGTGATCATTTTGGCGGCGGTATAGGCGATAACGGCGGAACCGATGTACACGATCCAAGGATAGCGGCCGATGATCTTGATGAACAAGGTGCTGCCCCAGACGACGATCGGAATGCTGATGATCAACCCCAGGACGACGAGCAGAATGCTTCCGTGCCCCGCTCCGGCTACGGCGATGACATTGTCGATGCCCATTGCGGCATCCGCGATGATGATGGTGCGAATGGACTGCCACAACGTGTTGCCGGCTTGTATGTCGCCGTGATCCCCCGAATCCACGAGCAGCTTGTAGGCGATCCATAGCAGCAGGACGCCCCCTGCGACCATCAGCCATGGCACTTGGAGGAGGTAGACGACCAGTACCGTCGCAACGGCACGTATCCCGACCGCGCCGACCGTGCCCCAGATGACGGCTTTCTTCTGCTGCTCTTTCGGCAGCTTTCTTGCCGCGAGGCCGATGACGATCGCATTGTCGCCGGCGAGGATCAGATCGATAAAGACAATCGTCACGAGTGCGGTAAGAAATTCAAGCGAGAAAAATTCCATGTTTGGTTCAACACCCTTTCTGATTGCGAGAAACCTGACTTTCTCGTTATACGGACGCCGGAAGAAAAAGATTCAAAAATTCGCAAACATAAGCTGTCCAACTGGGACATACCGTTCATAGACGGGACCTTTCTAAGATGAAAAAGCTTCGGTTTTGCCGTCCCGTCGACCCGAGCGTGTATTTCAAAGCAAGAAAATGGCGACGACCCGATCGTTCCCGTTTCTTCGCAGGAGGCGAACCAAAATGGACAGCTTAATCGTATTCCTTCAAATCATGTTCATCAACGTGCTGTTAAGCGGCGATAATGCCGTCGTCATAGCGTTGGCAAGCCAGCAGCTGCCGCCGTCGCAGCGGCGCAAAGCGGTGCTGTGGGGCGCCGTGGCCGCGGTCGGGCTGCGCTGCGCGCTCACGCTGATCGCCTTGTCCTTGCTGCAGGTGCCTTATCTGCAGGCTGCCGGGAGCGTGCTTTTGTTCATAATCGCCGTTAAGCTCATCATGGACGCCTCGGATCACGCCCAGGAATTCCACGCCATGCGCAAAGTCGGTTCGCTCGCCGCCGCCGTGCGGACCATCGTCATCGCGGATTTTATCATGAGCCTCGATAACGTGCTTGCCATCGCGGCCGTCGCGCAGGGCGAGCCAGTGCTTATTATGCTCGGCATCTTGCTCAGTATCCCGATGATCATATGGGGCAGCCAGCTCCTCAGCAACATGCTGCGCAAGTTTCCTACGTTGGTATATATCGGGGGCGGCCTGCTCGGTTACGCGTCTGGAGAGATGCTCGTCCATGATCCGGCTATCCACCGGATATTGGCGGAAAACGCGGCCGTGCTGACGAAGGCGCTCCCCCTCTTTTTCGTGCCGCTGGTCATCATTGTGGCCTTGCTGCGAATAAAAAAGGGGCGTAACCTATAATTTTCAGTAATTTGCACTACTTTCACTGGTTTTTTGCCTGCCGTTCCATTACACTAGTAATGTTAAAAAAGTGTCGAGAGAAAGGAAATCAGGCATGTCGAAAAATCAATACACCGTCGGATTGCTTTTTTTGATCGCCGGCGCTGTGATTTTGCTCGGAAAATTGGGGCTGTTTGCGTTTATCGGCACAAACTTCTGGCCGCTTTTTCTGTTGATACCCGGCATTTTGCTGCACGTGCTGTTTTTCGGACGATTATTGCCTCCGTTCGTATTGATTCCCGGAGCGATTTTGACGATTAACGCCTTTATTTTTTTCTTTTGCATGGCGCTTGGGTGGGGCAAGATGCATTATGTATGGCCTTTTATCATCCTCAGCGTTGCTGCCGGATTGTACGAATATCACCTCTTCGACACGTACCGTCCGAAGTTTCCGCTGACGCTCGCGATCGTCCTTGCGCTCGCGGCGGTTGCGTTTTTCATCATCATGCTAGTTTGGGGTTGGGGGTTGTACGTCATTGCCGTCTTCCTGATCGCAGTCGGCGCATGGCTGGTCGTCGGGCGGAAAGCCCGTTGGTAAGGAAGCAAAGGTTTGACAAGTTTCAGAATGTTCGAAAGAAAACAGACTAAATAAAAAGTGGAGTGGATAACTTACATGCAAGCCAGAGAGAACCTTAGAAATATCGCCATCATCGCGCACGTCGACCACGGTAAAACTACGCTCGTTGACAAACTGCTCCAGCAATCCGGAACGTTCCGCGACAATGAAACGGTCCAAGAGCGCGCCATGGATTCCAACGATTTGGAGCGGGAACGCGGCATTACGATTTTGGCGAAGAACACGGCCGTCAATTACAAGGATTACCTGATTAACATCGTGGATACGCCGGGACATGCCGACTTCGGCGGAGAAGTGGAACGCATCATGAAAATGGTCGACGGCGTGTTGCTGGTCGTCGACGCGTTCGAAGGCTGCATGCCGCAAACGAAATTCGTGCTGCGCAAAGCGCTGGAAAGCAAATTGACGCCGATCGTCGTCCTGAACAAGATCGACCGTCCGAACGCAAGTCCGGAGCAAGTCGTCGACGAGGTGCTGGATCTGTTTATCGAGTTGGGCGCGAGCGACGAGCAGCTGGAATTCCCGGTCGTCTACGCATCCGCGTTGATGGGCACGGCAAGCCTGAACTTGGAAAAGCAGGACGAGAACATGCAGGCGCTCTACGAAACGATCGTCGAGCATATTCCCGCGCCGACTGAAAGCGTTGAAGAACCGCTGCAATTCCTCGTGACCTTGCTCGATTATAACGAATACCTCGGCCGTATCGCGGTCGGACGCGTCAACCGCGGCAAGATCCGCCAAGGCCAGTCCGTGGCGGTCATTAACCGCGAGGGCGTAACGAAGCAAGCCCGCATCGAGAAGTTGTTCGGCTTCCAAGGTCTGAAGCGGATTGAAGTCGAGGAAGCAGGCGCGGGCGATATCGTCGCGATCGCGGGCATCCGCGAGATCAATATCGGCGAGACGATCGCCGATCCGACGAACCCCGAAGCCTTGCCGGTTCTGAAGATCGACGAGCCGACGCTGCAAATGACGTTCCTGGTCAACAATAGCCCGTTCGCGGGACGCGAAGGCAAATGGGTCACCTCCCGTAAGCTTCGCGAGCGTTTGTTCAAAGAATTGGAGACCGACGTCGCGCTTCGCGTTGACGAGACCGACAGCCCGGACGCGTTTGTCGTATCCGGCCGCGGCGAGCTTCACCTCGGCATCCTGATCGAGAACATGCGCCGTGAAGGCTTCGAGATGCAAGTATCCAAGCCTGAAGTTATCGTCAAAGAAATCGACGGCGTCAAGAGCGAGCCGTACGAGCGCCTGCTTATCGACGTCCCCGAAGAAAACATGGGTGCAGTCATGGAGAGCTTGGGATCGCGCAAAGCCGAAATGGTCAACATGGTCAACAACGGCAACGGTCAAGTTCGTATCGAGTTCATCATTCCCGCGCGCGGCCTGATCGGCTACCGCACGAACTTCCTGACGCTCACGCGCGGTTACGGCATCATGAACCATGCCTTCGACAGCTATGGTCCGCTCGCAGGATCCTCCGTCGGCGGCCGTCATCAAGGCGTATTGATCTCCAGCGAGACCGGCGTAACGACGTTCTACGGCATGCTCGGCGTGGAAGACCGCGGACTGCTGTTCCTGGAACCCGCTACGGATGTATATGAAGGCATGATCGTCGGCGAGCATAACCGCGATAGCGACATCATCGTGAACATCTGCAAAGAAAAAGCGCTGACGAACGTTCGTTCCTCGGGTAAAGACGATACCGTCCGTTTGAAAACGCCGGTGCTGTTCTCCTTGGAGCAGGCGCTGGAATATTTGAACGACGACGAGTACTGCGAAGTAACGCCGAAATCGATCCGCCTGCGCAAGAAGCTCTTGAACAAGAGCGAGCGCGAACGCGCGGAGAAACAACGCAAAACCGCCCAAGCAGGCGTGTAAGCTAGTACCGAAGCGCCAATGACGAAGACTTGACGGAGGCAGGGCAGCGGATTTCCCGAAAGGGATCTTCGTTGCCCTGCCGTTTGCGTCAAGGGCGGCAATATGCTATGTATATAGAAGATAAGGAGGTAGAGACAGGATGCAAAACTGGCTTCATGATCATCCCATCCTAACGTATATTCTGATTCTTGCGTTCACCATTTACATTTTCAATGCGGTGTTCCGCGCGCAGAAAAGGTTGCCGATCCTGAAAGAAATCCTGGTTCACGTTATCATGGCCATCGGCGCTTTCGTGTTGTTCGTTCTTCAGTACGACGAACTGCCGATCATCCAATGCATGGCGGTCGCCGTCTTCATGATGCTGTTGCTGCGGGGCAGACAGCTCTACGACAGAATCAAAGCCAAACGCGGCAGAAGATCCGACGCGGAAGGGGTCTGACGGAGTGCGCCTGGAGGATGCCTTGTTCAACTGGCTGCAAATTCAGTTGGTCGCCGAAGACAGATCCCAAGACCGCGCCGCCGCGGACACCCGTGATTTTTTCCTCGAGATCCTGACGGAAGATCACGGCGTCTCCAACCTGCTCATTCATAAGACGGACGATACGATGATCCATCTGAAGTATGACAAGGATGGCCGCTCGAAGCTGCAGATGTATCCGCGCGAAGCCGCGGAGCAGCTGCTGGCCGACATCAACGAGAATCCGAAATACAACTGACGAAGGTGGAAAACATGTCAAGGAAGGCTACGCACGCCGTTCGACCGAAAAAAAAGAAAAACTACTGGCCGCGCCGCATCATGGTTCTCTTTCTCCTCGTGCTGGTCGGAGTCGCCGGCTACCTGGGCTACTTGGTATATGTTTCCAAAAATGCACTGAAAGACATCACGACGGATGCCGATCCGAGCGTCGTCGTGGCTCCCGAGGATTCCGTGAAGGTCAAACCGGTCGCGCTCATGCTGCTGGGCATGGATTCGCGGGAGCAGACGCAGACGCTCAATACGGACGTCATGATGATCGCGGCGCTTAACCCGAAGACGAAGTCCGCGGTGGTCGTCTCGATACCGCGCGATTCCAGAATCGCCTTGAGCGGTTATAAGATCCGCAAGGCGAATGCGTATTATGCGAATTTCCTGGCGTTGGAGCATCGCGAAGGGTTAAAGGACAAAGTAGCCGAGCAGCAGGCGAAGGTCGATCTGCGCAAGATGTTCGGCAAATTTTTCGATATCCCGATCGACTATACCGCGACGATTAACTTCCAAGGGTTCTCGGATGTCGTCGACGCGATCGGCGGCGTCGAGGTCGACGTCGATATGGACATGCATTACGTCGACAAGGCGGACGGCACCGATATCGATTTGACCAAAGGCCATCAGAAACTGAATGGCGACGACGCGCTCGATTTCGTCCGCTACCGCAAATCCAACGACGGGAAGAACATGTCCAGCGACTTCGACCGCAATCGCCGCGAAAGCCAAGTGCTCGGCCAGATCGCGGATAAGCTGAAATCGTTGTCCGGCGTGCCGAAGATCGCCGGCGTCATCAAGGCGGTCGGCAACAACCTAAGAATGGACATCCCGACGGGTGAAGTCGAAAACCTGCTGAAGACCTACTACGGCATCAGCGCCGGCGATATCACGTTCATGCCGCTCGAGGGCGAATGGAAAAGTCCGTACGTCTATTTGGACGATGCCAAGCTCCAAGCCGCGAAGGATGCGCTTGACGCAAAACTGGCTGAATGACGGTGGAAGAGCAATCGGGGCTATGCTATAATGGGTGCATCGGAGCATTCATGACACTGTAGCAAGGAGGGCATGCGGATTGACCGAACCCGTCACAGTACTCTCTGACCATTTGTATGGCGCGCTGAACCGAGAACCGTTCGTTCTTCTGCACACTATCGACGCGGACAGCGGATCCCCGACGTCCAGCGCAATCTCGTGGATTTATGCGGTCAACCGCACCACGCTGCGATTCGCGATCGACGGCCGTTCTCTCCTATCGGTGAACATGGCTTCGAAAGCCGAAGTAAGCGTGACGTTGTTTGCGCCGGGAACCGTTCAAACGATCTACGGCACGGCACGGCTCGTCACGGAAGCATTGGAAGCAGTACCCTTCAAGCTCGTCTGTTACGACATTGACATCGCGGATGTCCGCGATGCGATGTTTTACGGCGCGCGCTTGTCCGCTAAACCGGAATATGAGAAAACGTATGATCAAAGAGCCGCGGATAAACTCGATGTACAAGTGTTTGCGGCCATGAGAAAAGCCTAGTGAAATTTCACTAGGCTTTTTCTGTTCTTATACGGCTTCTCGTGGAAAGGAAAGCTTGGCGGTTTACGGTTTATGATCGAGCTTTTGTTTGGCCTGGGTCGTCGGTTCGGCCTTCATGGGCTGCACGTCGCGGGGGATCTGCGGGACGATCCGTCCGATAATGTCCGCCATCTCTTCGCCGAAGCCGGCGATCGGGCGGCCTCGCCGAATATCCGCTCCGAGCTCGGTAAGCCGGTGCGAGAGGTCGATATCGGCGGTCACGATGGCGTTAATGCCGTAGGGATCCTTGCGAAGCGCTTCCGCGACGGCGTACTTGATCGTGCCGACGCGCGAGCGGTCTACGTTGCCGGCCACGTCGATGCCGACGACCGCCGTATTTTTGAACACGACGCAGTGCGCGCCCTTGACGCCCGGCACGCCTCGCGCCAAATCCTCCAAATGCGCGGAGACCTGCTTGGGATTGCTGATGGTTTTCTTCTGCGGGGCGCTCTGCTGCGCGCGAACGCGGTTATCATTCTGCGGAGAGGGTGATGTCTCATTGCGGGCGACGGTATTGCAACCAGCTGCCAGCAAACAAAGGAGCATAGCGGGAACAACCAGCCAATTCCTCATATTCGCCACCTAACCTTTCTAAAGTCTGCCTCTTTTGATCAAGCCTAGTTTGCCTTAAAGCGGGGTTCGCTATGTACGCCTTTGAACGAAATTCCAACGCCAGGAGGGCTCACGATGAAAAAAATATTCGTGCTCGACACCAATGTATTGCTCCATGATCCGCAAGCGATCTTTGCCTTTGATGACAACGAGGTCATTATCCCGGCGGTGGTGTTGGAAGAAATCGACTCGAAGAAAAGGCTCGCGGACGAGTTGGGCCGAAACGCAAGGCATGTGTCCCGTTTGCTCGATCATCTGAGGGAGAACGGACATTTGCACGAAGGCATCGTGTTCGAAAACGGAGGCGTGCTCAAGGTGGAACTCAACCACCGGAGCTTCATCCGAGTGCAGGAGATGTTCGGCGAGATGTCCAACGATAACCGCATTCTCGCGGTTGCGTTGAATTACCATCTGGAAGAGCAGGAGAAAGGGGAGGCTCGGCCGGTCAGCATCGTCAGCAAAGACGTGCTCGTGCGGATTAAGGCCGACGTGCTCGGCATCGACGCGCAGGATTATTTGTCCGACCAAGTCGTGGCGCCGTCCGAGGTCTACGCGGGCTATCTGACGTTAAAGGTGCATCCTGCCGTCATCGACGAATTTTATACCTACCGGTTTCTGACGATCAAAAACTTGGGGCTTAGCACGCGGCTTCATCCCAATGAATTCATTATCCTGCGGGATGAGATGGGTACCTCGAAATCGGCGCTCTTGAAAGTCAGTCAGGACGGCGCGAGACTGGAGCCGCTTTACTTAAGCAACGATCCCGTATGGGGCATTACCGCCCGCAACGCGCAGCAGCGGATGGCGCTGGAGCTGCTGCTGAACGACGACGTGCCGCTAGTGACCCTAACAGGCAAGGCGGGAACGGGCAAGACGCTCCTGGCGCTAGCGGCGGGACTGATGAAGGTCGAGGATGAGCACAAATACAAAAAGCTGCTGATCGCGAGGCCCGTCGTGCCGATGGGCAAGGATATCGGGTATTTACCGGGCGAGAAAGAAGAGAAGCTGCGTCCATGGATGCAGCCGATTTACGATAATTTGGAGTTTCTGTTCGATACGAAGAAGTCGGGCGACATCGATAAAATCCTGATGGGACTCGGCAGCATTCAGGTCGAAGCGCTCACGTACATTCGGGGACGTTCCATTCCGGGGCAGTTCATCATCGTCGACGAAGCGCAGAACCTGACCCGCCACGAGGTGAAAACGATCGTGTCCCGCGTCGGGGAAGGCAGCAAAATCGTGCTGATGGGCGATCCGGAGCAAATCGACCATCCGTATCTCGATTCCATCAGCAACGGGCTCACGCATATCGTGGAACGCTTCAAGCAGGAGGGCGTCAGCGGGCACATGACGCTGGAGAAAGGCGAGCGTTCCAAGCTCGCCCAACTGGCGGCGGATTTGCTTTAATCGGCGGACGTCCGGACGAGGCCGAACGAACAGCGGTAAGCGCGGGCGATGCCCGCCATAAGTTCTACCTGATGACGGTCGACGGCAAGCAGGCGTCGGCCGTCGTCTTGCTTATTTACGGCGATGGCATGCTCGCCTGCCTATTCCAGCGCAGGCTCGAGCTCCGACGACCCGTCAGCGGCGGCCAGGCTCACGATCGCGGCAAGCTGAAGGTCAAGGAAACGGTTATGACCGTGAGCGGTCAAGCCATAATCCGAGAATACCCGGTCATTCGTCTGCCAGTCTTCTTCTAGCCGCAGCCATATTCCCCGTTCGCAGCCGACATCGTAATTAGCGGCCACGCGTTCGATCTCCGCGCAGTCTTCCGGTCCGCCTGCGAACAGCGTCGCGTCATGGCGATCGATCAGCGTTACGGCATCGACTATCCCTTCGATGATTCGGGCGCACTCTTCCGGCAGCGCATTCCCCGGCATGAGCAGGTCAAGGCCATAAACGGTCTTCATCGCAACCTTCTCCTTCGTTTTGGCGTCTAACAGCTAGTTTGATGGATAACGGCAAGGGACGCAATAATCCCGGCAAGCAATTGGTTAGCGACAAAAAAGCGCTTTCTTGCTACAATGAAAGTTAGCTTGAAAACGGTGAGGAGGGATGAGGTGTCACGCAGAAAAGCGGTTATTCTGCTGCTGAGCGTCTTTACCTTTTTCGCGGCTTTGCTCGTATCGACGATCGGCAAGCCAGGATCGCCCATAACGCCGTCAGGCGGCGGGACGCCTTCCAGCCAGCTGCCGCAGGTCGAGGACGGCGACGATCAAGAGCATGTCACGTTAACCATTGCCGTATCGATGGACGATGCGGAATATAAATATTGGATTAAAAGCAACGAACGGTATTTGCTCACCCATCCGCGCATGTCGATCAACCTGACGAACATCGGCGACGAAGACGCCGACGAAGCCCGCAAAAACGCGTCCGAAGCGGGGGAGCCCTTCGATATCATGCTGCTCGACAACGACCGCGTGCGCGAGTTCGCCATGTTGGGCTACCTGCTGCCGGTTGACGAGATCGTAACGGGAGACACGGCCGCGGACCAATTGGAAGCGTTAACAGAAATGGTCAAATGGAACGGTTCGCTTTGGGGCGTGCCGGTAGACAGCAATCCGTTGCTGAACGTATGGTCGAAGAAGCTGCTCAAAGACGGAGGAGCCGACGGACCGCCGAAGGATCTGGCGGCATTCAAGGCGCTCGCGGCCGCACTGGCGGCCGTCAAACCGGGAGGGGTAAGCCCGTTCAATCTCAATACGGCCGATACCCGGGACATGTCCGCCTGGCTCGGATTATTTTCCGAGAATGCGTCATCCGCGGCGGATTTATCGCCGTTTACCGCGAGTCAGAAGGAGCAGCTCCGCTTTGCGGCAGAGCATGCGAAGGAGCTGTCCCGCTTCGACCCGCTCACGCAGCGCAGCGAGCTGATGCAGGCTTTCCGTTCCGAGTCCCTGCTCAGCGCGGTTATTCCATGGTCGGTTTATTTCCGGATGACGAACGAAGAGCGCGGATTGCTTGCGATCGGAGCCGCGAACGGACCGATCGTGCGCAGCGACGGCCGCAGCTTCGTGCTGACCGCGGAAACGGACAAGCTGCCCGAAGCGCGGGAGTGGATTCAAGACATGACCGCCTCGAATGAGCAACTGGACCGTTATCGCACGTTCGGCCGGCTTCCGGCGCGCATCTCCGTCATGACGGGCGAGTTCGAATACAACGAAATCGCGAATCGTCCCCCGCATTATCTGGTGCGCATGCTGCAAGCCGCGGCTGCTGCGCCCAATCCGCCATGGCGCGAGCGCTGGGAACGCTGGTCGGCGCTCTGCGCTTCGATCGGCGCCAACGGGACGCCGTTCTCGCCGGCTGCGGCCGACCGGATAATCGCCGCCTGGAACGGGGAGCCGGCGACGCCGGAAAAAAACGGCGCAGAAGCGCCGTCATAGGCTGATCGATAGTTTGATGATCAAGTCGTTGCCCTTGACTTCAACGGACTTCGCTTTGAGGAAGGAGACGATTTCGGAAGGATAGAATCCGAGATCGAACTGCCGCTCGAGCTGCGCGCGCGTCGTGTCGGGCAGCGCCAAACCGTTGAAGATCAATTCGTCGACGTGGAAGAGGATGGAGCCGTTCGATTCCAGCGAGTAGTGCCCGGACAACTCCACCTCGAGATCGTCGCGTTTACCGGTGATGACCACTTTGTCCTGTTCGAAGGCAAAGGCGAAGTTGTCGAAGATGTCGTTCTGCGCGCGCAGGAATTCGTTCAGCTTATCGTCTGGAATCGTCAGCGTATAGTTGAAACCGTCGATTTCGAGCAGGTCCTTGTTGTTCTCCACCCAAGCCGGGATTTGTCCCATCGCTTTGGACAACGCTTTGAAATAGCGGTTGACCTCGACGAGGCCTACATTTTGCCAGTAATTCGTATACTCGGCAATCATCGCCCGCAGCTTATCCGCGTCGGACCGGCTGTCCAAGGCGGCATCCACGTCCTGCTGCAGCGCGACGACCCGCTCGCGCTGCTTCTTCAACCGGGTCTCCACCTCGTCCAACTGCGAGGACTGGGCATTCAGGGCGGCCACGCTCTTCTTGAGCGCCTGGTAGTGATTCTTGTAATCGTTTAAGGTGATCTTGTCGGATGCGAATATTTGATCGAAAAAGTCCAAAACGGCCAACAGACCGGATAAATTGCGGGTCGACAGCAGCGCCGTGATCAAGACGTCCCGTTCGCCGGTATAATAGGCGCGGATGACCTTCCCGGCATCCTCGCGCTTCTGGGCGATCGCGGCTTCCTGCTTGTCCAGCGCGGCCTGGGAGGAGGCCAGTTTCGCTTTGACGTCGGATTGCTCCGTTTGGATGCGCCCGATTTCCTTATCGATTTCCACGACGGAGAGGCTCTTCTCGAGCACGTTTCGCGTATCCTCGTCGACCGGCGCCGCGGGCTCGGCCAGCGCCGGGTAGACCATCAGCCAGCTTGCCAGCGCGAGCATGGCGAATGCGGCGATCCGTCGGCGTATCGTTCCTTGCACGGACCGTCCTCCTTTCAGGCGATTTTGCATGCACTACTATATGCGTAGAATGGTTCTATTATATCCGGTACCGGTAATTTTGTCCTTGGGGTGGAGGGGCTGAATCAAGTGAATCGCACAAGTAGGTTGGAAGCGGCTATTCGGGATGAGATCGCCGTCAGCGAAAGGCGAGGCTGGGTGACGGTACCGCCGGCGTCGGACGGAGGAGACGCGCTGCCGGCGATGACGTTCCGCGATTATATGGCCAGGTGCTTATACGACGAACGGGATGGCTATTATCGGTCCGGGGCCGTTCGCGTCGGCAAGTCGGGCGATTTCTATACGAGCTCCGGGATCGGGACGGTGATGGCCGACAAGCTTGCCGGCTATTTGGCCGCTTTGGCCGTCAGCCAGCCCCGGCCGGTAACGATCGCGGAGTGGGGAGCGGGAACCGGGGCTTTGTCTCGGCAGATGCTGTCATCTTGGGGGCAAACGGAGAATGCATCCTCCTGGCTTGTTGAAGCGTCATACCTTCTCGTGGACGGCAACCCCGTTCATTTGGACGAGGCACGGAGCCGTTTCGGGGGTTGGAAGCGGGAAGGAACGCCCCGTCTTGCTTTCATGACGCCTGAAGAGGCGGAGGAAACGCTGATGCGAGACGCTGCGTATGGCCGATTCACGATGATCGCCGCCAATGAATTGTTGGATGCGTTTCCGGTTCATCGCGTCGTCCGCGTTGCCGGAAGACTGTGGGAGCTTGGCGTGGCGGCAGCCGCCGAATCGAACGTCGCGGGAGAATCGTTCCGCTATGCCTATATGCCGCTGTCCGACGAGCGGATCGAAGCCGTATTGCGGCGGGACGGTATCGCGCTCCGCGAAGGGCAGGTCTTCGAAGTGAACCTGGAGGCGGAACAATGGATCGCGAGGATGGCCGGGAAGATCCGGCAGGGCTGCATGGTGCTGATCGACTACGGCCACGAAGTCGGCGAGCTGGCGGCTCCCCACCGGATGCGCGGCACGCTGCTATGTTATAAGGACCACGTCGCGAGAGACGAGCCGTTCGCGGATCCCGGCGGCCAGGACATGACCGCGCACGTTAATTTCACAGCTTGCATGGCAGCCGCTGGCGCGGCGGGATGGGAGATTGGTTATTACGGCACGCAGAAGCAGTTTCTCGTCGACCAAGGCGTGCTGGATGACTTGACCGCGCACGACGGCATGAATCCGTTCGGCCCCGAAGCAAGGCGCAACCGCGCCATACGCCAGCTGCTGCTGAGCGACGGCATGAGCGAGACGTTCAAGGTGCTCGTGCTCCGCAAATAACGAACGCATTCGAAAAAAGGCTGTTCCGGAGAGCTTGTCTCCCTGGAACAGCCTTTTGGCTATTTTTTGAAAGTGGAAGGGCCGTATATTTAGAATGGGTTCCCCATTACAAATACCGTCCAATACGTGAAGCCGATGAACGAGATAAACATATATCCCCAGAACATCAGCATGTATGTTCTTTCGGAAAAGTTCAAATAGCCTAACAGGACAAACACAGCGGTCTGGATAAAGAACAAGAGCGCCATCTCGTTCATGTGACCTGCAAAAGCCATCAAAGCGATTACAAGCGTCCAAAACCCGAGCACCCGGAACATGCGTGCCATGATTTCTCCCCCTCTCGTCAGTCTCGACCCGATTTCTATTGCCCATTATAACGTTTCAGGTAACGACTGTAAACTGTTTCAGTCGTGACGAATTGGCAAACTTTTCGCCTAAACTCCACGCTTTAGTACAAGTTTGCATCAATTTATGAAAAAACATGTATGAGCCTAAAAAAAAATGGATATACAAATTAGTATCCGATAGATTCTATGAACTCTACCAAGGGCATAGAGATAAAGTAAGCGCCTAATGTTGGGAGGTTTTGGTTGCATGACAGCAGTGAGACAAGATGCCTGGAGCCCGGATGACGATCTTATTCTGGCCGAGGTCACGCTGCGGCACATTCGCGAAGGCAGCACGCAGCTAGCCGCTTTCGAAGAAGTGGGCGAGCGGATCGGCCGGACTTCGGCCGCATGCGGATTTCGCTGGAACAGCTGCGTTCGCAAGCGCTACGAAGATGCCATTCAAATCGCGAAACAGCAGCGTCAGAAACGGAATTATATGAAAAAGCAAACGTACGCCGCGACGCCTCACGTGTCTTCCATTCACGTACTGGACAACGAGGAACGCGCATACAAGAACGATCCGCTGACGGACGAATCGCTTTCGGTCGATGCCGTCATCCGGTTTCTGCGCCAGTGGAAAGGCACGTATCAGGAGCTTAACCGCCAAATCAAAACGCTGGAGCGGGATTTGCGCGAGAAAGACGACGAGCTTCATGCGCTGCGCGAGCTGAACGAGCGATTGTCGCTCGAAGTGAACAACGCGCAGACCGACTATCGCGCGGTGAACGACGATTATAAGACGCTCATTCAAATCATGGATCGTGCCCGCCGTCTTACCGTTTTGACGGAGGAAGACGAGGCGAAGCCGAGATTCAAGATGGACGCGAACGGAAACTTAGAACGAATCGAATAACCGGCGTGCCGCGATAGCCGCGGCAGCACCTTAAAATCTCTCCGAACCTGTTGCAGGCGCGGCGGGATTTTTTAGTTTGTTTCTGGTACGATTGCCGTATGCATCCAGCAAGAGAATCGAGGTGTGGCGCGTGAATATCATCATCGTGGGCGCCGGCGCGCTTGGTCTGCTATACGCGGCCAGGCTGTCGCGGGCCGGGGAAGCGGTCGTCCTGCTCACCAGAACGGACAGGCAGGCGGAGGCATTAGTCGCCGAAGGGCTCCTATATAAGGAAACGACAGGGGAAGAAACGAGAATCGAGGTGTCCGCTCGGTCCGTAAGCGATTATCTCGCATCCGGCAGGCAAGTCGCTTTTGCCGCGGATTGGGTGATGCTGGCGGTGAAGCAGCCGAGCGTGGACGACGAGCTGCTCGGCGAGCTGCGGCGCTTGACGGCCGGAGGCGTGCCTTTGCTTGCGCTGCAGAACGGCATCGGGCATATGGAGCTGCTTTCGGAAGCGCTGCCGGACTCGCCTTTGTTCGCGGCGATTACGACAGAAGGCGCGCTGCGAACGGACCTGCGCGCCGTGATTCGTACCGGGAGCGGCAGGTTGACGTTCGGCAGCTGGACGAATACCGACAAAAACGGTGCCGAACCTCAAAAAATGTTGCTTCGCGCGTTGAACGGTGCAGGAATCGATGCCCATATGTCGAAAGAAATCAAAGATCAAGTTTTGCTAAAATTATTGTTGAATGCGGTCATCAATCCGCTTACGGCTATTTTTCAAGTCAAAAACGGCGAGCTGCCTCGGGACCCTTACAGGTTGATGCTGATGCGGACGCTTCATGAGGAAAGCGAAGGAATCCTGCGCGCGGCGGGACTTGCCTCGATGGAGGACCATTGGGAGCGGCTGCTCGGCGTATGCGCGGCTACCGCGCAGAACGAGTCGTCCATGCTGCGTGACGTGCGCGCCGGACGGGACACGGAGATTAACTGGATAAACGGCGGCATCGTCGCGTACGCCAAGCGGCTAGGCATGCCGTCGCGGATGAACGATGCCATGGTTGCGCTGGTCGAGGCGCTCCGCGCTTCTTAATCGCTTTGGAGGACTTTGGAGGAGGAAAACCGGGATGCAGTGGATTTGGGAAAGCATCAAGCATGTTTATGCCATCTTGGCTGTTCTTCCCGTCGTTCCTTTCGTGCTCGTCTATTTCGGCTACGGGGCCGTAAGCGGCGACCGCAAGAAGGCGTTCCGCTTGGCCATGGACGTCACGACGGCCCTGCTGGTCGGCTGCGTCGCGGTGCTGTTCAACGACGTGTTCAACAGCCGTTTCGGGCTGTACGGCATTCTGCTCATCCTTCTGCTCGGCGGCGGCCTGCTCGGGAATGTCCAGTACCGGACGAAGGGGAACATCAACATGTCCCGCATCATGCGCGCCATCTGGCGGCTCGGCTTTTTTTTAATGAGTTTCTGCTACGTGATCCTGATGTGCATCGGGATCGGAAAAAGCCTGTTCGCGGCTTGATCGCCAATTCGCACCCTCCGCCGAAGGAGGGTGTTTTATTTTGACGGTTACCGAAACAATGTGTACAATGAATGAGAAAAAATCGCACTCCATATCAGCTTGTAAACCGAAGCAAAGAAGGTAGAGACTGTTGATGAGAACAGAATCGGTCCAGCTGCCTTTCAGTCAGCCGATCGTCGAGGCTTACGTTCAGCGAACCCACCCCGGCGTGGAAGCGCTGTTCGGCAGTCATCCCGCAGAGGAATCGCATTGGCACCGTCGTTTGAATTGGCTGAAAGCCCAAGCAGGCAAACGCGTAGCACCTGAACGTCTGGCGGAAGTATTGCAGGCGTATAATAAACGGTTGAATGATTATCCTGCCGTCATGGCGAATATCGAAGCCATTCGGTCGGGTTCCCCGGTCGTCGTGACCGGCCAGCAGGCCGGACTGTGGACGGGACCTTTGCTTGTCATACATAAAGCCGTCACCGCGATATCGGCGGCGAAGGACGCTTCGCGGCTTGCGGGCACGGCGGTCGTGCCCGTATTCTGGATCGCCGGCGAGGATCACGATTGGGACGAGGCGAATCACGCCTATGTCCGGAGCGGCGAAACGGCGCTGACCCGCCTCGCGATCCCCCGTCCGAAAGGCGGACGCACGTCGGTCAGCCGCACGAAGGTGGCCCAGGCGGCCATGGCGGACGCGCTGGAGCGGCTTGGCGCGGCGTTGCCCGACACGGAGTTCAAGCGCGATCTGCTGGAGGCGCTTGCGGGCTTTGCGTCGGACTGCGACGATCTGTCCGCTTGGTTCGCCGCCGCGATGGGCTGGCTGTTCGGGAAGCACGGCCTCGTGCTGCTGGATTCCGACGATGCCGGCATCCGGTCGCTGGAAGCGCCGATGTTCGCCGAGATGATCCGGCGCAACGACGAGCTGGAAGCCGCTTACCTGCGGTCGGCCGCCTCGCTGGGCGAACTCGGTTATTCGCCGACGGCGGACGTGGCCGAGACCTGCGCGAATTTGTTCCTGTTCGAAGCGGGCGAACGGATGCTGCTCTTCAAGGGAGACGAAGGCTTCCGCAACCGCAAGGAAACGTTCCGAATGTCCCGCGAAGAGCTGCTGCGCATCGCGGAGCAAGAGCCGCAGCGGCTGAGCAACAACGTGCTTACCCGCCCGATCATGCAGGATTACTTGCTGCCCGTGCTTGGCGCCGTACTGGGACCGGGAGAGATCGCCTATTGGACGCTGACGGGCGAAGCATTCCGCAGCCTTGGCATGGAGATGCCGCTAATACTGCCCCGGATGTCGTACACGATCGTGGACCGGACGACCGAGAAGCATATGGCGAAGTACGGCTTGGCGTACCGGGATATCGTCGACCGTTACGAAGCGCACAGGGCCGCATGGTTGAAGGAGCGGGATGAACTCGACATCGAGGCGCGCTTCGAAGCGGCCCGGTCGCAGTTCGCGGAACTGTACGGCCCGGTCATGGGCATGTCCGCTTCCATCGAGAAAGGGCTCGGGGATCTCGCGGCCGACAATCTGCGCCGGATTCAGGAACAGATCGGTTACCTGGAGAAGCGGACGAAGGAGGCGCATGCCAGAAGGTTCGATTCCGCGCTCCGGCAGCAGGACGGGATCGCGCTTGCGCTTTGGCCGGACAACAAGCCGCAGGAACGGGTGCTGAACATGACGGATTTCTGGAACCGCAGCGGTTCCGCCTGGCTGGAGAAACTGCTGGATGCGCCGTACGAGCGGGCAGGCGGCCATCACTTGATTTATTTATAAACGAAGGGACGTTGACCATGACTGTGAATGCGAAGCAAGACAGCATCGTGCGCGATATGGCGCTGGCGCCGGACGGACATCTGAAGATCGATTGGGTGGCCGCGCATATGCCGGTCCTGAACCGGATTCGGGAGCAGTTCGAGCAAGAGCAGCCGTTCAAAGGGCTGAAGGTGGCGATTTCCCTCCACCTGGAAGCGAAAACCGCCTATCTGGCCAAGGTCGTGCAGGCCGGCGGCGCGGAAGTGACGATTACGGGCAGCAATCCGTTGTCCACGCAGGATGATGTCTGCGCGGCGCTCGTGGAAGACGGCATCACCGTGTTCGCGAAGTACAACCCGGAGCCGAAAGAATACAAGGAATTATTGATTAAAGCACTCGAAACGAAGCCGGATCTCATCATCGACGACGGCGGCGATCTCGTGACCATCCTCCATGCGGAGCGTCCGGAGCTGATGGCCAACATCCGCGGCGGCGCCGAGGAAACGACAACCGGCATCCTGCGCCTCAAAGCGATGGAGAAGGACGGCTCGCTCAGCTTCCCGATGGTGGCCGTGAACGACGCGTACTGCAAATATTTGTTCGACAACCGCTACGGCACGGGCCAGTCCGTCTGGGACGGCATCAACCGCACGACGAACCTCGTCGTCGCCGGCAAAACCGTCGTCGTCGTCGGCTACGGCTGGTGCGGCAAAGGCGTGGCGATGCGCGCGAAGGGGCTGGGCGCCCAGGTCATCGTGACCGAGATCGACGCGATCCGCGCCGTCGAAGCGTACATGGACGGCTTTACCGTCCTGCCGATGAAGGAAGCCGCGAAGCTCGGGGATTTCTTCGTGACCGTGACCGGTAACCGCGACGTCATTCGCGGCGAGCATTACGAAGTGATGAAGAACGGCGCGATCCTGTCCAATGCCGGACATTTCGACGTAGAAGTGAACAAGCCGGAACTGGAAGCAATGTCCTCGAGCAAGCGCGTCGTGCGCCGTAACATCGAAGAATACAAGCTCAAGGACGGACGCAGCATCTATCTGCTGGCGGAAGGCCGTCTCGTGAACTTGGCGGCCGGCGACGGCCACCCGGCGGAGATCATGGATATGACGTTCGCGCTGCAGGCGATGTCGCTGAAATACGTGAACGACAACTATGCCGCCATCGGCAAGAAAGTCGTCAACGTGCCGTACGAGCTTGACGAGCAGGTCGCGCGCTACAAGCTGGAAGCGATCGGCACCGGCATCGACAAGCTCACGGACGAGCAAAAGTCGTACTTGGACAGCTGGCAGGAGCATTAAGCCGGCGTGTCCGAGAATGAAACAAGGAGCCCCTTCGACGAGAAGGCGGCTCCTTTTTGCGTCGCGGGGCAATGCGACCAACGTCGTCGCGCAATATTCCCGGCGTATGGCACCCTTGATGCGGTTATGCGCTCGCGCTTTCTAGCGGGGAACGCGAATTGGATTTTCGTCGCGCCATGCAACATTTGGAAGGTTTTCCTCGTTTGGGAAGTGCATCGATTACACAAAGACGGGGGTCGTGGCATGAAGAGAAAGCTGATGGTAACGGGTAGTCGTCGGAGAGGCAGCAAGTGGCTGTTCGCGTTGGCCGGCATACTGACGATGGCATGGATGCTTGCGGGATGCTCGGCGGCGAACGGCAACGATGCGAGCAATAGCGGCGATTACGATCGGTTATCGGAGGCAGCGAGCACGGCGGATTCCGCGCGAAGCAATAGTGCCGCGAGCGACGCGAAGAATTCGACGGCAGACGGCGCGACGGCGGCTGACAAGCCTGCCACGGCAACGGAAAGTTCCGCCGGATCGGGTGCCGAGTCGTCGATAGGCGGCGGTAACGAGAGCGGTGGCGCCGGGGAGATCGACCGGAAGATCGTCTATCGCGGCAATGTCACGATGGAAGTGGAAGCGTACGATGCCGCCCAGACGGCGCTGCGCGACCTCATCCATCTATCCGGGGGCTATCTGCTCAAGTTCGCGGATCAGAAAACGTCGACGGAGAAAGGCGGCACCTTCACGATCAAAGTACCGGCGGCTGGCTTCGACGGTTTCTTGAGCGGAATCGAGAAAATCAAGCATCTCAGCTATCAAAGCAGCGCGCAGGGAACGGACGTGACCGAAGAATACGTGGATCTGGGGGCCAGATTGAAGGCCCGGCAGGTCGTCGAAGCCAGGCTGCTCGACTTCATGGCGAAAGCGACGAAGACGGCGGATCTGCTGCAAATCTCGCAACAGCTCGGGGATGTGCAGACGGAAATCGAACAGATCAAAGGGAGAATTCGCTATTTGGACGCCAATGTCGCCTTCTCGACGATCGATCTTCGCATGTACGAGGTGATGGAAGCGGCGGCAGCGGCGGGCAAAGGGAAACCCGGGTTCGGGGGACGGATCTCGGAGGCGGTCAAAGGCAGCACGGAAGTCATGTACGCATTCCTTCAGGGATTGG
Source organism: Paenibacillus sp. J22P277 (assembly GCF_059383675.1). NCBI lineage: Bacteria > Bacillati > Bacillota > Bacilli > Caryophanales > Paenibacillaceae > Paenibacillus > Paenibacillus sp. J22P277. The sequence goes on along the minus strand of NZ_JBXENS010000001.1, from coordinate 605,626 downwards.
TCGTCTTCGTCGCCGGGGCCGTTCCGGTGCTGGCGGTGTTGGCCGTGATCGGTATTCCGCTTTATGCGATCTATCGCAGAAGCAGCGGCAACAGGAGGAAACGGACGGCAGCCGGCGTTCGTCCGACGGAACCCGCCGCAACGGATGAAGGGCTGACGAGCGTCGAGGATGACCCTGCGGTCGCCGCAAAGGAGGATGTCGACAAATAAGGCAGCCTATGACAGATAAACGCTGACATCGCTGCCGAGGTTGGCCGAAGCAAAGGCGGTTCGGGCGAAGAGCTGATTTCCTAGTCGTTGACGACTTCGGGAATCGGCTCTTTGTCGTTGCCGTCGGCGAATCGGCCGCGGGCCCGCTTCATGGCGCAGGAGATTGAGGCCGATTTGGCGAGGCTGCGGCGTTCCTCGGTTCCGGCATCCGCGAATCGCGGATTGACGGACAGCGAGAGCAGAGCCAGCTTGCTCGCCTCGGCGGCATCGCGCTCGTTGCCGAGCAGGTAATGGGCGACTTGATAACAATAATGCTCGACGCTGCGAAGCAGGGTGATTGTATCGTGCAAGGCGGTAGTGCCGGTCATGGGCAGGCCCCCTATGGAGAAATCAATGTTATGCCGGACCCGGGGATCCGGGCATTCGGAACGGACGTCCGTCAATCGGCGCGGGACTGCGCTTGCGCGTATCCGACTCCAAGTTTACACGAACGGCAAGGGGAAAAAGTTTCAAATTCGTAACAAATTAATCCCATAAATTATTTTAGGAAAAAATGGGCCAAGAGCAGGAATTACTTTCCCGGTGGCGAATACTTGATCCTTAGTGGTGGAAAGTGGAGCCAAGTGGAGGATTTAGGGGGGAGGGTGGAGCGGTCGAATGTTCATGGGCGAATTTCAGCACAACATCGATGACAAAGGCCGCATCATTATCCCCGTTAAATTCCGCGAGCAGCTTGGCGACCATTTTGTCGTCACCCGAGGACTGGATAACTGTTTGTTCGTTTACTCCGTCAGCGAGTGGAGCCAGCTTGAACAGAAGCTGAAGTCGCTGCCGATGATGAAGTCGGACGCGCGGGCGTTCTCGCGGTTCTTCTTCTCCGGCGCCACGGAATGCGAGCTGGATAAACAGGGAAGGGTAAACTTGCCGAATACGCTGTGCGACTATGCCAAGCTGGAACGGGATTGCATCGTGCTTGGCGTTTCGAACCGGGTGGAAATTTGGAGCAAACCGATCTGGGAGAGCTACTTCAAGCAGTCCGAGGAAACGTTCAACGAAATTGCCGAGAAGCTTGTGGATTTCGATTTTAATTTTTAGCCGGGCCTTTACGATCTCGATCGTGGGAGCCGGCGACCTTAGAGCCGGGAGGATAACATCATGTTTCAACATATAACGGTGCTCAAGGAAGAAGCGGTGGACGGACTCGCCATTAAACCGGACGGCATATACGTGGATTGCACCTTGGGAGGAGCCGGTCACAGCGAGCTTATCGCTTCGCGTCTTGGACCGGGCGGACGACTCATCGCCCTGGATCAGGACGATTGGGCGCTCGACAATGCCAAAGTCAGATTGGCGGCCTACATGGACCGGGTGACGCTCGTCAAGAGCAACTTCCGGTACCTGGCCAAAGTGCTGAAGGAATTGAACCTCGACGGCGTAGACGGCGTCTTGTTCGACCTTGGCGTCTCGAGCCCGCAGCTCGACGAGGGAGAACGCGGCTTCAGCTACAATCACGATGCGCCGCTCGACATGCGGATGGATCAAGACGGCATGCTGACCGCCGACGATATCGTCAACACCTGGGAAGAACGTGAAATTTCCCGCATCATTACGAATTACGGCGAAGAGAAATTCGCCAGATCGATCGCCCGCAAGATTATCGCGGCCAGGGAGAAGGCGCCGATCGCGACGACCGGCGAGCTGGTCGAAGTCATCAAGACCGCCATTCCGGCCGCGGCGAGGCGAACGGGTCCCCACCCCGCGAAGCGAACGTTTCAAGCACTGCGCATCGCGGTGAACGACGAGCTTGGCGCCGAGGAAGCGGGGCTGGAGCAAACGGTCGACGTGTTGAACCCGGGCGGACGCGCGTCCGTCATTACGTTTCATTCCTTGGAAGACCGGATTTGCAAGCAATTATTCGCGAAATTTGTTGGAAAATGTACCTGTCCGCCGGATTTTCCGATGTGCGTCTGCGGCGGGGGCGACGGAAAGCTGAAGCTGGTGACCCGCAAGCCGATCGTGCCGAGCGAGGCGGAGCTGGAGCAGAACCCGAGAGCGCGTTCGGCCAAGCTCCGCGTAGCTGAGAAACTGTAATCGACCATCGTCTAGCACAGATGACCACATAGAAGATTGAAAGAAGCACATGGAGAGAGAGGAACGTCAATGGCCTATGTAAATGGAAATCTCGCCCTTCAGCCGAAGCGAAAGCCCGAGCAGAAGCCTTCCTTCCGCGAGACGAAGAAAGTCGTCATCAAACGCAAGCCGATACCCGTGCAGGAGAAGCTGCTGTATCTCTTCACGATCCTCGCCTGCGTCCTCGTGGCGGGCGCCATTATTTTCCGGTATGCGCAAATCTACCAGATGGAGAAAGAGATCGCGACGCTGACGACCAACCAGGCGAAGCTGGAAGAGCAAATCGCCCATTTGACGTCCCAAAAAGAAGTGGCGAACGATCCTGCGACGATTAAGTCGAAAGCGGAGACCATGTTAGGGATGAACTTGCCGGAAGAAAAAGAAGACGATCCGATCGAGGTTAACGTGCCGACCAAGTCGCCGGCCGCGAATAGCGAGTCTTCTCTTGCGAACAAGGATTAGGGTGAGACGATGACGAAACGAATAAAACTGCGCACGCTGCTTGTCGGAGGGGTTATTTCCCTCCTTTTTGTTTTCCTCGTCGGTCGAATCTACTGGGTGCAGGTCGTCAAGGCGGATTTCTGGACAGAGAAGGCTAAGGAAGTATGGTCGCGGTCGGAGAAGCTCATCCCCGCGCGCGGTACGATTACGGATCGCAACGGCAATGTACTCGCCATGGACGTGACTGCGTATACCGTTGCCCTTAACCCTAGCATCATCCATACCTTGAAACTGAGCGACGAGATCGTCAACAAGCTTAGTTCGGTGCTAGGCATATCTAAGGACAAAGTTCGAGACGTCGCCGAAGCGAAGCAGGCGAACGGCAAGTATTACATGCAGCGCGAGCTTCATGACGGCGGCTGGAAGATCGATAAAGAGGTTGCGGACCGGATCATCAAGTTCCGCGAGCAGTTAATCGAGCAGACCGACGAGAAAGACGTTGGCATCTATCTGATCGACGAGAAGAAACGGTTCTATCCGAAAGGCTCGCTTGCGTCGCACGTACTCGGGTACGAGGACAAGGAAGGGAACGCGAAGCTGGGACTGGAATCTGCGCTGGACAGCCAACTGCGGGGAACCGAGGGAAGCATCAAATACGAGCGCGACGGCAACGGCGTGATACTCGATAACGGATCCGTGGACATGACGCCGGCGGTCGACGGCAAGAACGTCAAGCTGACCATCGACGACAACATCCAGAATTATATCGAAGACGCAATCAAAGAGGCGTACTACAAATATCAACCGCAGAGCATTACCGCGATCGCCGCCGATCCGCAGACGATGGAAATTCTCGGCATGGCGAACATGCCCAATTTCAATCCGAACTCCTATTGGACGTCGCCGCAGGCGAATTTCTACGATCATTCCATCAAGTCGACGTATGAACCCGGCTCAACGTTCAAGATCGTCACGCTTGCAGGCGCGGTGCAGGAAGGGATATTCGATCCGAATGTGATGTACAAGTCCGGTTCGATTAAAGTTCCGGGGGCTACCATCCACGACGTAAAACAAAATTGGGGAACAATCTCGTTTCTGGATGGCTTGAAGCGATCCAGTAACGTTGCGTTCGTCAAACTCGGCTACGAGGGATTGAAGTCGGACAAATTGTTGAGTTACATTGAAAACTTCGGCTTCGGGAAAAAAACGGGCATCGAGCTCGGCGGAGAGGTGGCAGGATTGGTCAATCCGGTTTATCCGGCCGATTTTGCAACGGCCGCCTTCGGCCAAGGGGTGTCCGTGACGCCAATCCAGCAGGTGGCCGCCGTAGCGGCGGTCGCCAACGGAGGCAAGCTTCTTGTTCCGCATCTCGTGAAGGAGATCGACGATCCCGTAAAGAAGACGTCCGTCGTGACGAAACCGCAAGTCGTCCGTCAGGTCGTGACCGAGAACACCGCCAACCAGGTGGATGAATATCTGGAACAAGTCGTATCCGACCAGCAGATCGGGTCAGGCAAAAACGCCTATATCCAGGGCTACCGGGTTGCCGGCAAGACGGGGACGGCACAGAAGGTAATCGACGGCAAATACGCGGAGGACAAATACGTGCTGTCGTTCATCGGCTTCGCGCCTGTCGGCAATCCGAAAGTCGTGCTGTACATCGTCATGGACGCCCCGAACGACCGGTTGCTTTCGGGAGGGGGGGCGGTTGCGCCGATCTTCAAGCAGATCATGCTGCAAAGCCTGAAGCATATGGGGGTTCAGCCGATCATCACCAAAGACGACGCGGCTGTTAACGCGGCCACCGAGCAGACGGTAGCCGTTCCCGACGTAACGAAGCTGACGTTGACGCAGGCGAAGAAGAGCCTCACGGACAAGAAGCTGGCTTTCACGGTCGTCGGAAACGGCGGCACGATACTCAAGCAGATTCCGAAAGCGGGGACAACCATTGGTCCGGATCAGAATATCTTCCTGCTTACGCAGGATCAGAGCAAACTGACGACGCCGAACATGAAGGGCATGTCGCTGCGCGACGCGATGCAGATCTGCGCGAATCTCGGCGTCAAATGCCTGGCCAGCGGCGGCGGCTTCGTCAAATCGCAGACGAAGGCGAAGCTGAACGGCCAAGACGTGCTCCAGTTGAACCTGGCGCCGCCGGACAAAGAGATGCTTAAGCCGTCGGACGCCGATGGCTCGAGCGACGGAACGCAGACCGCCTTAGACGGCGGAAAAGGCAAGGGAACCGGAAGCAAGGACAGTGGTTAAGATGAACGGCACGGAACGGCGATAGCCGATTCTTCTCGGGGGATAGCTTGTTCTATCCCCTTTTCTGTTCGAATAGGCTTGGAATAGGAGACGGTTGGACGAACGTTCCCGTTTTACGAGCCTTTTCGGAGGGATGACAGGTGAAGGTTTCCAACGTAACGATCAGGCGCCGATTGTTCGCGGCGCTTCTCATTGGCGTTCTTGCTTTCGGGCTTTTGGCCGGCAGGCTGGGGTACGTGCAGCTGTGGAAGGGCGAAGAACTCGCGGCCAAAGCCGAGGACAGCTGGCGAAGGGAAATTCCATTTGCTGCCAAGCGCGGCGAGATCATGGACCGAAACGGCAGCCTGCTTGCGTATAATATTAGTTCGCCGACCATTATGGCGATCCCCGCCCAAGTGAAGGATGCGCGCGATGCGGCGGCCAAGCTTTCCGCCGTGCTCGGCATGACGGAAGATTCGATTTTCACGACGATTACGAAGAAGCAGCTGATCGTGTACATCAAGCCCGGCGGCCGCAAGATCACGACGGACAAGGCGCAGCAGATCAAGGATCTCAATCTGCCCGGCATCGTCGTCGCGGAGGACAACAAGCGGTATTATCCGCTCGGCAGCTTCGCTTCGCACGTGCTCGGGTTTACCGGCATCGACAATCAAGGCTTAACGGGCATCGAGGCGAAATACGATGCGCTGCTTCAGGGAATTAATGGGAACGTCTCGTTCCTCTCCGATGCCAAGGGCGATCTCATGCCGGGTTCGTCCGATACGTATTCGGCGCCGAAGGACGGGCTCAATTTGGAGCTGACGCTGGACAAACAGATTCAGACGATCATGGAGCGCGAGCTGGATCAGGCGATGGTCAAGCTGAAGCCGGACGACGCGATCGCGATCGCGATGGATCCCAATACCGGCGAAATCTTGGGCATGGCCAGCCGTCCGACGTACGAACCCGACAAGTACAAGGAAGTCGACCAGCAGATTTACAACCGCAACCTGCCGATTTGGATGACATACGAGCCGGGGTCGACGTTCAAGATCATCACGCTGGCCGCCGCGCTGGAGGAAGGCAAGGTCAACCTGACGACGGATCATTTCTTCGATCCCGGCGCGGTGGAGATCGGCGGCGCGCGGCTGCGCTGCTGGAAGAAAGGCGGCCACGGCAGCCAAACCTTCCTCGAGGTCGTGCAAAATTCCTGCAATCCCGGCTTCGTCGCGCTCGGCAACCGGCTTGGCAAAGACAAGCTTTTCGAGTATATTAAAAACTTCGGCTTCGGCAAGAAAACGGGCATCGATCTCGGCGGCGAAGAGAACGGCATCATGTTCAAAATGAGCCAGGTCGGCCCGGTCGAATTGGCCACGACGTCATTCGGCCAAGGGGTGTCCGTGACGCCGATCCAGCAAATCGCGGCGGTTTCGGCCGCGATCAACGGAGGCACGCTCTACAAGCCTCACGTCGCGAAGAAATGGATCAACCCGGATACCGGAGAAACGGTCAGCACGGTAGAGCCCGAGGCGGTACGCAAGGTAATATCCGATAAAACGAGCGAGCAAGTGCGCGGCGCGCTGGAAAGCGTCGTCGCCAAAGGAACCGGACGCAACGCATTTATCGACGGTTACCGGGTAGGCGGCAAGACGGGTACCGCGCAGAAGGTCGTCAACGGGCGCTATTCGCCCAACGAGCACATCGTGTCGTTCGTCGGCTTCGCGCCGGCGGACAATCCGAAGATCGTCGTGTACGTGGCCGTCGACAACCCGCAGGGCATTCAGTTCGGGGGCGTCGTCGCCGCGCCGATCGTGCACAACATCCTGGCGGACGCGCTGCCTTACATGGGCGTGCAGCCGAGCTCGAAACAGATCAACAAGGATTACAAATACGGCGAGACGCCGATCGTCACGGTCCCGAATCTCGTCGGCAAAACGGTATCAGATATCTATGAAGATCTCAACATGAACTTCAACCTGACCTCCGCGGGCAGCGGCGATACCGTCATCCGTCAGTCGCCGGCCGCGGGAACGCGCGTCGACAGAGGGTCAACCATCCGCATATATTTAACGAAAGACGATGATGAAAGCGAAAATCCCTGACTATAATGAGTAGTGAGAGTAACGATAGTTGGCGTAGGCTGCGCAGGATGCCTGCCGCCGCTTCGGCGGCTCGCACAGCCTGATCTGCTCATGGGAGGGGACCAAAGCGATGCGGGTGGAACAATTGGCCTCACTGCTACTGACGGCTGTCCTTGTCGGAGAAGGGGAAACGGAACTCGCCGGAATCGAGATCGATTCGCGGAAAGCCGGGACGGGGGACGCTTTCATCTGCCTGCGCGGCCATAAGGTCGACGGGCATGATTTCGCCGCCCAGGCCGTGGCGAACGGAGCCGCGGCGGTCGTCGCGGAACGGCTGCTCGAACTGCCGGCCTCGATTCCGCAAATCATCGTCAAGGACAGCCGGCACGCAATGGCCGTCATAGCGGATTATTACTACGGGCAACCCAGCCGCCGGTTGAAGCTGATCGGCGTGACGGGGACGAACGGCAAGACGACGACGACGTATTTGATCGAACGGATCCTGCGGGACGCCGGCCATTCGCCGGGCGTCATCGGCACCGTGGAGATGCGTTACGGCGGGGGCTCGCATCCGATGTCGGGAACGACGCCGGAGGCGCTGGAGCTGCAGCGCGCCCTGCATGCGATGGCGGAGTCCGGCACGGACTATTGCGTGATGGAAGTGTCGTCGCACGCGTTGGAGCAGGGCAGGGTGAAGGGCTGTCGGTACCGGACGGCGATTTTCACGAATTTGACCCAGGATCATCTGGATTATCACCAGACGATGGAGCGCTACGCGGCGGCCAAAGGCTTGTTCTTTAGCCGGCTTGGCAACGAATTCGCCGCCTCGCCGGAGGACCGCCTGTTCGCGGTGCTGAACGCGGACGACCCCGCATCGCCCGGCTACGCCGACGCGACGGCCGCGGAGGTCGTCACCTACGGGATCGAGCGCGATTCGGACGTGCGGGCATCGAAGATCCGCATCACGGCGCACGGAACGGCATTTCGCGTCGAGACGTTCGCGGGCGCCGCGGACATCACGCTTCGGATGGCCGGCAAGTACAACGTGTACAATGCGCTTGGCGCGATTTGCGCCGCGTTGATCGAAGGCATTCCGCTCCGGCAAATCAAAGCCAGCCTTGAAGCGCTCCCGGGCGTGCCGGGACGGGTGGAAGCGGTGAACGCGGGCCAACCGTTCGCGGTCATCGTCGATTACGCGCATACGCCTGACGGGTTGGAGAACGTGCTGAAAGCGGTCAAAGAATTCGCCGCCGGCCGGGTCATCTGCGTCTTCGGCTGCGGAGGCGACCGCGACCGCACGAAGCGTCCGCTGATGGGGAGCATTTCGGCGCGTTACGCCGATTACAGCTTCGTCACTTCCGATAATCCGCGCACGGAGGATCCGCTTCGGATCCTTGCCGACGTGGAGGCGGGACTGCTGCGGGACGAAGTGCCCCTGGACCGCTACGAGCTGCTTGCCGACCGCCGCGCCGCGATTCAAAAAGCGGTTGAAATGGCGAGCCGCGACGATGTAGTATTAATTGCGGGGAAGGGCCACGAGACCTACCAGGACATACGCGGCGTCAAATACGACTTTGACGACCGAGAGGTGGCCAAAGAATCGATAAGGAGTCTTTCATTGTGATCATACGACCATTAAACGCGATTGCCGCCCTTTGCGGCGGCGCGGTTTTGAACGATAACGGCGGCGTCGTCATCGGCGGCGTCTCCATCAATTCCAGAACGATGCGGCCCGGACAGCTGTTCGTTCCGATCTTGGGCGAACGCGTCGACGGCCATGATTTCGTCGCGGGCGCGTTGTCGGCGGGCGCGGGCGGGGCGCTATGGGACCGGAACAAAGCGGTGCCCGGCGCTTTGTCGGATGCGCCGCTGATCCTCGTGGAGGACACGGTTGCCGCGCTGCAGCGGCTTGCGGCGAATTACCGCGACGAGCTTGACCTGCGCGTCATCGGCGTGACGGGCAGCAACGGCAAGACGACGACCAAGGACATGGTCGCGGCCGTCTTGTCCGAGGCGTTCCGCGTACATAAGACGGAGGGCAACCTGAACAACCATCTCGGACTGCCGCTCACGGTGCTGGAGCTGGACGAAAGCTGCGACGCCGTCGTGCTGGAGATGGGCATGAGCGAGTTCGGCGAGATCGATTTTCTGACCCGGCTCGCCAAGCCGGACGTCGCGATCATCACGAACATCGGCGACTCGCACATGGAACAGCTCGGCTCGCGCGAGGGCATCGCGAAGGCGAAGCTGGAGATCGTCGCCGGCCTTCGGCCGGGCGGACTGCTGCTCGTGAACGGCGACGAGCCGCTGTTGCGCGAAGGGCTTCGATCGGCCAGGCTTCCTGAAGGGGGCGAGGTGCAGACCTTCGGATTGCAGGATGGAAGCAGCTGGGTAGCGGACAACGTCTCCGGAGACGCGCTGTCTTCCTTGTTCGACGTAAGAGGCGACGTCGAACTCGCGCGCGTCGCGCTTCCGGCCGCGGGCAGGCATAACGTCTCTAACGCGCTGGCGGCGATCGCCGCGGCGAAGAGACTGGGCGTGCCGGCTGCCGCGATCCGTCAAGGCTTCGAGCGCTTGAAGCTGACCGGCATGCGCATCGAGCCGGGCAAGGCGCATAACGGCGCCCTGGTGCTCAACGATGCGTACAACGCCAGCCCGACCTCGGTCCGGGCCGCAATCGATCTCGTGGCCGGCCTGACCGGTTTCAGGCGCAAATGGCTCGTGCTCGGCGATATGCTGGAGCTTGGGCCGCGGGAGAACGAGATGCACGGCGAGATCGGCGCTTATATCACGCCTCTGAAAGCGGATGCCGTTCTGACCTACGGCGCGCTGTCGCGGAACATCGCGGCTGAAGCCGCGAAGCACTTTGCATCGGACGGCGGAGAAGCGCAGATTCGCGCTTTTGACGATAAAGGACAGTTAACGGAATGGCTTCAGGCTCGGGTCGAGCCGGAGGATCTAGTACTCGTGAAAGGATCGCGCGGCATGCGCATGGAAGAAATCGTCCATGCGCTGCAGCGGACATAGAGGTGGATCATGGACGTTAAGGTCATTCTTCTGTCAATCGGCGCTTCCTTCATGCTTGCGGTCTTGTTCGGGCCGCTTTTCATCCCGCTGCTGAGGCGTCTCAAATTCGGCCAGCAGATCCGCACCGACGGCCCGCAGAGCCATCTGAAGAAAACGGGCACGCCGACCATGGGCGGCATCATCATTCTGCTCGCGGTGCTGCTGGCGTTCTTGAAATTCTCGGACAAGACGAATGAATTCTGGGTGCTGCTCATTGCCTGCCTGGGGTTCGGTCTGGTCGGTTTTCTCGACGATTACATTAAAATCGCGTTCAAGCGCTCGCTCGGCCTGACCGCGTTCCAGAAGCTGTTCGGCCAGCTGTTGTTCTCGGTGATGATCTGCGTGCTGCTGCATCAGATGCACCACAGCACGGTCATCGGCATCCCCGGCACGTCGGCGGAAATCGATTTCGGCTGGTTCTATTATCCGTTCGTGGTCGTGATGATGTTCGCCACGTCCAACGCCGTCAACTTCACGGACGGCGTGGACGGCTTGTTAGGCGGGACAGGCGCTGTCGCCTTCACGGCGTTCACGATCCTGGCGCTTCACGCGAGCGAGCATGAATCCGCGATTTTCTCCGCGACGATGATCGGCGCCCTGCTCGGCTTCCTGGTCTTCAATGCGCATCCGGCCAAAGTATTCATGGGCGACTCGGGCTCGCTCGGCATCGGCGGCGGCATGGCGGCGGTCGCGATTTTAACGAAAACGGAATTATTGCTCGTCGTCATCGGCGGCGTCTTCGTACTGGAAATGCTTTCGGTCATCCTGCAAGTCGGTTCGTTCAAGCTGAGAGGCAAGCGAATCTTCAAAATGAGCCCGATCCATCACCATTTCGAGCTTTCCGGCTGGGGCGAATGGAAAGTCGTCACGGTGTTCTGGACGGTCGGCATCGTGCTCGCGGCGATCGGCGTTTACTTGGGACGCTAAATAAAAATTATAGGTGATATTTAGATGTGCCCTGCGGTCAGTTTGGATTTCCAATCGCTGTCGTAGTTCAGCTACGCGAAACGAAGCAGCCCAACCATCTCTGTGACCCAAACGTTCTTAAGGACGAAGTCTCACAGGTAGCACAGGCGAGCCAAACGTAAAGTTGTCCCGTCAGGGACATCGTGCCTAACGCCGCACCAGGGCAGGAGCGCCTCTTAAGCTCCAACGTTCTGCCATCCGGGTGTCCAGAGGGTGGAACCCTCGGAATCCCCCTTTCCAAGAGGGACTTAGGGGATGGTCTAAAGGTATTAAGGAAGTATGAAACTAATAGTTTAATGGGAGTCCAGAGGGCAGCGCCCTTGGCATTCCTCTCCAAGAGGAACATAAAGGAGTGAACCTATGAAACACCCATCCTTGTACAAGGATCAACAGGTAATCGTATTGGGTCTTGCCAGAAGCGGGGTCAGCGTCGCGAAACTGTTCCATAAGCTTGGCGCGATCGTCACCGTCAACGATAGGAAAGAACGCCAATTATGCCCCGAAGCGGACGAGCTGGACGCTTTGGGTGTTTCTGTTCTATGCGGCGGTCATCCGGAGAATCTCGTGACGCCGGACACGGCGCTCGTGGTGAAGAACCCGGGCATCCCGTATACGTCGCCGCCGGTAAGGCAGGCGATCGAGCAGGGCATCGAGGTCGTAACGGAAGTCGAAGTCGCGTACCTGCTGTCGCCGGCTCCGATCATCGGCATCACCGGATCCAACGGCAAGACGACGACCACGACATGGATCGGCGAAATGATGGAGGCGGCCGGCTTGAAGTCGATGGTGGCCGGCAACATCGGCACGCCGCTCTGCGAAGCGGCACAAATCGCGGAGCCGGGTGACTGGATCGTCGCGGAGCTGAGCAGCTTTCAGTTGAAGGGCACAGCCGAATTCCGTCCGCGGATCGCGCTGCTGCTTAACGTCGCCGAGACGCATCTCGATTACCACGGCGACATGGAAGACTACATCGCATCCAAGGCGAAGCTGTTCGCCAACCAAACGAAAGACGATGTAGCGGTGCTGAACGCCGACGATCCCGTTTGTCGGGATCTGATGAATTCGGGTCAGCTGCAGGCGAGCATCATTCCGTTTGCCACGACGGAGGAGCTGACCTATGGCTTGTACGTCACGCCGCCATTCCCGCATTCACTTACGGAACCGGATGGCGAGATCGAGCGCCGGATCGTCTGGCGCGATCAAGAGAGCGGGGAACGCGACATCCTTGCTGTCGCGGAGCTGGGCATTCCCGGCCGCCATAATGTATCGGACGCGCTTGCCGCGATCGCCGTATGCCTCACGGCTGGCGCATCCGCGGGATCGCTCGTGGAACCGCTGCGCAGCTTCCGCGGCGTGGAGCATAGGCTTGAATACGTATGCGAGCGGAATGGCGTTGCTTACTATAACAATTCCAAGGCGACGAACTCCACGGCCACTGTCATCGCGCTGCATTCCTTCCCGCCCCGGATCGTGCTGATCGCCGGCGGACTCGACCGCGGCTCGGACTACATGGAGCTGCTGCCGCATTTCCGCGACCAGGTGAAAGCCGTCGTCGCGCTCGGCGAGACGCGCGGCAAGATCGCGCGCGTGGCGGAGCTGGCAGGTTTAACGGCGGTCAAACTCGTCGAACCTGAAGAGGACGCCGAGAGCACCCTCCGTCTTGCGGTTCGCGAAGCGGCCGCGTTTGCGGAACCTGGGGACATCGTCCTGCTGTCGCCCGCATGCGCAAGCTGGGATATGTTTGCATCCTATGAGACGCGGGGGAGCATTTTTAAGCAATCGGCGCATAACTTGTAAGTAGGGGGCTTGTCCCTACTTCAGCTCGCAAGAGGTGTTCGCGCATGGCCAAAGCCAGGTCCGCCCCGGATATGTGGATGATTATCTCGATCCTGCTCATTCTCGCCATCGGTCTCATCATGGTGTACAGCGCCAGTGCCGTATTGGCCTTTCATGACTACGGGGACAAATTTTATTACGTCAAGCGCCAGGTGCTGTTTGCCGCGCTCGGCATCGGGGCGATGATCGTCGCGATGAACGCGGACTACTGGATTTGGAAGAAGTGGGCCAAGTTCGGCCTGCTCGTTTGTTTCGGCATGCTGCTGATCGTGTTGATCCCCGGCGTCGGCGTCGTCCGCGGCGGCGCGCGCAGCTGGCTCGGCATCAGTTCCTTCGGCATCCAGCCGTCGGAGTTCATGAAGCTGGCGATGGTTATTTTCTTGGCCAAGCTGTTAGCCGAGAAGCAGCAGGCGGTCACGCAGTTCACGAAAGGGCTGCTGCCGCCGCTCGGCATTCTCGGCCTGGCATTCGGACTCATCATGCTTCAGCCGGATCTGGGCACGGGGGCTGTCATGATCGGCGCCTCGTTGCTCATCATATATACGGCGGGCGCGCGTATTCGCCATTTGGGTTCGCTCGCGCTCGTCGGCGTCGCCGGCTTGGTCGGTCTGATCTTGGCGGCGCCGTACAGGCTTCAGCGAATCACCGCGTTCCTGGATCCTTGGGCCGACCCGCTCGGCGCCGGCTATCAATCCATCCAGTCGCTGTACGCGATCGGTCCCGGCGGACTCGTCGGCCTCGGTCTCGGCATGAGCCGCCAGAAGTTCAATTACTTGCCGGAACCGCAGACGGATTTCATTTTTTCCATACTCTCGGAAGAACTCGGCTTTATCGGCGGAGCGGCAATCATTCTATTGTTCGGCATTCTCTTATGGCGCGGCATGCGGACCGCGATCGCGGCGCCGGATACGTTCGGAAGCCTGCTCGCGGTCGGCATCATCGGCATCGTGGCCGTGCAGGTCTTTATCAATATCGGCGTCGTTATCGGCATGCTTCCCGTAACGGGCATCACGCTGCCGCTCGTCAGCTACGGAGGTTCGTCGCTAACCCTGCTGCTGACCGCGCTTGGCATTTTGCTAAATATATCCCGTTATTCGAGGTGAGCTTCAATTATGCGTATCGTATTATCGGGCGGCGGAACCGGCGGCCATATCTATCCCGCGCTTGCGATCGGCAAGCAGGTGATGACGGAGGAGCCGGGTTCGGCCGTGCTCTACATCGGCTCCCCGAAAGGGCTCGAGAGCCGCATCGTCCCCGCTCAAGGCATCGCCTTCGAGCCCGTCGAAATCACCGGCTTCAAACGGAAGCTGTCTTACGATAATGTGCGAACGGTCATGCGGTTCCTGAAAGGCGTTCGCCGCTCCAAGCAGCTGCTGCGGGAATTCAAACCCGACGTGGTCGTGGGCACGGGCGGTTACGTCTGCGGCCCCGTCCTCTACGCGGCGGCGAAGCTCGGCATTCCCACGCTCATCCATGAGCAGAACGCCGTCGCGGGCTTGACCAATCAATTTCTATCCCGCTACGCGGACAGCGTCGCGGTAAGCTTCGAGACGGCGTTGACGCAATTCAAGCGGTCGCGAAGCACGTTATATACCGGCAATCCTTGCGCGACGAACGTCGTGCGTGCCGATAAGCAAGAAGGGTATGCCCTGCTCGGCATCCCGCCGCGCAGCCGGATCGTGTTGCTGGTCGGCGGAAGCCGAGGGGCGAAGGCCATAAACGACGTGATGGTGGACATGGTACCGCTGCTCGGGCGGCTGCCAGACGTCCATTTTGTGTTTGTAACCGGAGAAAGTTACTACGAGGGGACGATGAACCGCATCAAGGCCGCTTCGCCTAAGCTTCCGGCCCGCTTGCAGGTTCTGCCTTACCTGCACCGGATGCCGGAAGTGCTGGCCGCGTCGCAGCTGGTCGTCGGCAGATCCGGGGCTTCTTCCTTGGCGGAGATCACGGCGCTCGGCATTCCCTCGATTCTCGTTCCGTCTCCGAACGTGACGAACAACCATCAAGAGGCGAATGCCCGCAGCCTGGCGGATGCCGGCGCGGCGGAGATGATTCGCGAACGCGATTTGAACGCGGCGGCGCTGTTCGAGCGCATCGTCGGCATTATGAACGATAAGCACGTCCATGCGAAGATGGGCGAGGCGGCACGGGCGCTCGGGATGCCGGACTCGGCGGCGATGATCGTCGGCGAGCTGAAGCGGCTGACCGGGAAGTAAGCCGGTGCCTGTCAAATAGGCGATTGTCACACTCCTGTGCGGGAAGGCATAGTATACAGCATAATCGTGACCATCATCCTGAGGGCTTGAAACCCGGTTGGGAGCTGCGCTTGACGCATCTCGCAGCGCGGGAACGGGCCGCTCGGAAGAAGGGACGAACGCCTGGAGGTTTCAGTCGCTTGCAGCAGAAGGAGGTACGACAAATGGAGCAGTTTTTGGCGGATTTACGTGAAATCGACGCGGGCAGCGTCATGTATAACGAACCGCTGGCAGCATACACGACATGGAAGATCGGCGGGCCGGCGGACGTCCTGATCATTCCGGATACCCAAGACCAGCTGGTGTCGGTCGTCCGGTTGCTTCATCAGCACGGGCTGCGGTGGACCAATCTCGGACGCGGTTCCAACATGCTTGTCAGCGACAAGGGGATCCGGGGCGTCGTCATTCAGCCGGGCGAACGATTCGATTATGCGCGATTCGATGGCACGCTCGTTCATGCGGGAGCCGCATATTCCTTCATTAAGTTGTCGGTCATGGCCGGCAAGGAAGGATTGACGGGACTGGAATTCGCGGGGGGAATTCCGGGCTCGGTCGGCGGAGCCGTCTACATGAACGCAGGCGCCCACGGATCCGATGTGTCACGTATATTCAAATCAGCTGACATTGTGCTGGAAACAGGGGAATTGGTTCGCTTCGGGGCAGAGGAGATGGCGTTTTCCTATCGTCATTCCGTTCTCCACGAAAGTCCGGGCATCGTGACGGGCGCGGTATTCGAGCTGGAAGAGGGAGACCGGAAAGCGATCGCGGCGTCCATGGCCGCGCTCAAACAACGCAGGCTCCACACCCAGCCGCTTAAACTGCCGTCCGCGGGGAGCGTATTTCGAAATCCGCCGAACGATCATGCCGCAAGGCTGATTCAAGAAGCCGGGTTAAAGGGTATGCGACAAGGTGGCGCGGAAGTATCCGCGCAGCACGCCAATTTCATTGTCAACACCGGGCAAGCGACAGCTGAAGATGTCCTCACCCTGATAACGACCGTACGCAAGAACGTTCGGGAAAAATTCGGCATCGAGCTGGTGACGGAGGTACTGGTTGTGGGTGAGCGGTAATTCGGAGGTGATAAATTGGACAAATTGGTGATTGAAGGCGGGAAACCTCTCTCAGGAACCATTGTTATCCAAGGCGCGAAAAATGCCGCTTTGCCGATTTTGGCTGCATGCATGCTGGTAGAAGGAAAAGTGACGATCGATCATGTGCCCAAACTGCTCGACATCGACGTCATGCTGAACATTTTGCGCGAGCTCGGTTGCCGGGCGGAGCACGATGATCAAACCGTGCGGCTCGACACGTCAAGCCTGCATTCTTCCCACATTCCTGAAGCGCTGATGCGCCAGATGCGTTCCTCCATCTTCCTGATGGGGCCGCTCTTGGCCAGGTTCGGCGAAGTGACGATTTATCAGCCTGGCGGTTGCGCGATCGGAGAACGGAAAATCGATTTGCATCTGAGCGGCCTGGAAGCGCTCGGCGCGGAAATCGAAGAAGACGGGAGCCGGATCGTCTGCTATGCGAAGAAGCTGACGGGCGCGGAGATCCATCTGGACTTTCCGAGCGTCGGCGCAACGGAGAACATTATGATGGCCGCCGTTCTTGCGGAAGGGCTGACGACGATCAGCAACGCCGCGAGAGAACCGGAAATCCAAGATTTGCAGCATTTTCTGAACCGCATGGGCGCGAAGATCATCGGCGCCGGCACGGACACGATAACCGTCGAAGGGGTAGAGAAGCTGACGCCTTGCAGCTATCAGGTCATTCCGGACCGCATCGTGACCGGAACGGTGATGGTGGCGGCGGCCGCGACTCGCGGACAGGTGACGCTGCTCAATACCTGCCCTTCGCATCTAACCTCTCTCATCCATGTGCTCAGGCGCACAGGTGTTCAAATAGCGGTAGACGGTGATATAATCAAGGTAGGAACCGCTTCGCGTCCCAAATCGATCGATCGGATCGTCACCTCGCCATACCCGGCATTTCCGACCGATCTCCAGTCGCAGATCATGGTCTTGCTGGCCCTGGCCGACGGCGTCAGCGTCATGAAGGAAACGATCTTCGAAGGCAGGTTCAAGCACGTGGATGAGCTCGCCCGCATGGGTGCGGACATTCGCGTCGATCTTAGCTCCGCGTTCATACGCGGCGTTTCCAGGCTTTATGGCGCGACGGTGGAAGCGACGGATCTGCGCGCGGGAGCGGCTCTCGTGATCGCGGGGCTTGCCGCGCAAGGCAAGACCGTCGTCGAGCAGGTGCACCACATCGACCGCGGCTACGACCGGATCGAGACGATGCTTGGCCGTTTGGGCGCCAGGATTACCCGCTTTTCACCCGTACCCAACAATACGATCGTGCCTTGAGACAGCATCCCGAACAAGATAGATAACGCGTAAGCGGCTCCAGCCCACAGCGGCGGGACGCCGTTTGCGTTTATATGAATAGGGGACAAGCCATGCAAGAGAAGATGCCCGTTCTGCGGGAACCAGCCAAACGGCGCAGAGGCGGCAAAAAGTTGCTGGCGGTGCTCGTTCTGCTTTTTATCGTGATATTGGGCGTGCTGTTCTTCAATTCTTCCATTAGCAAAGTATCGACCGTGACGGTCGAAGGACAGAAGGTCATGCAGGCCGCGGATATCCGCAAGACCGCCGGCATCGCGGCAGGCGATTCCTTCTTCGGTACGTCGACCGAAACGATCGAAGCCAGAATCCGTACCATGAAGCCGATCAAGAACGTCAGGGTGACCAAATCGTTCCCGGGGGGCATCACGATTCACGTTCAGGAATACGAGACCGTCGCATACTCGTTGTCGAACAAAGGAGAACTGACGGCGGTTTTGGCGAACGGAACCGGGGTGCCCGCGGGAGCCGACCTCGTCGTCGACAAACCGATCCTGTCCGGCTGGAAGACCGGCGATCCCGTGCTCGCCTCCTTGTGCAAGGCGCTGGCCGCGATTCCGGAGCAATCGCTGTCCGATTTCTCCGAGATCAGCCCGGTGCCGTCGACGTCCTATCCCGACCGGATCAAAATCTACACCAGAACGCGCTTCGAAGTCATTACGGCGGTCTCGCTGCTGTCCGACAAGATCGCCACGATGAATGCCGTGATCGAAATTCAGCCGCCCGGAACCATAACGCTGCTGCTTGCCGATAAATACGCGCCGTTCGTCCCCGAAGAGCCGGAAAATCCCGCCGTTACGCAAAAAGAGACTACTCAATAGCTTCAAAGAGTGATAGAATTTTATTTATGTAGATTTATTTAACCCCCTTTGCATTTTATTCGAAACGGACGATGCCGGATATACGCTCGGACACGCGGGCAGTACAAATAAAATGTTGAAAAAATTGTTGAAAAAAGAGGGAAAATGAGTACTGCGTTGAATAAGAAGAAATGCATGTACAGGAACGGCAATGAATTGTACCTTATCAATGTTGAAACGGAGGTGCCAGAGGTTGAGCAGCAATGACATCATCGTGAGTTTGGACATCGGTACATCCAAGGTTCGTGCTATTATTGGCGAGGTAAATAACGGCGTCATTAATATTATTGGAGTTGGATCTGCCGACTCAGAAGGTATACGCAAAGGCGCTATCGTTGATATTGATCAGACCGTCGCATCGATACGAAATGCTGTGGACCATGCCGAGCGGATGGTCGATATTCAAATAACCGATGTATATGTAGGCATTCAGGGCAACCATATCGGATTGCAGACGAATCACGGCGTTGTCGCGATTTCCAACGAAGACCGCGAGATCGGCGAAGAAGATATCGAGCGTGTCCTGCAAGCGGCTAAAGTCGTCGCGCTGCCTCCCGAACGAGAAATCATCAATCTGGTGCCGAAGCAATATTTGGTGGACGGACTTGAGGGCATTTCCGACCCGCGCGGCATGATCGGCGTCCGTTTGGAAGTGGAAGCGACAGTCGTAACCGGAGCGAAGACGGCCATACATAATTTAGTCCGGTGCGTCGAGAAAGCCAATTTGCGCATTTCCGGCATTATCCTGATGTCGCTGGCATCCGGCCAAATGTCGTTAACCAAAGACGAGAAAATGATGGGCACCGTGCTTGCGGATATCGGCGCAGGCTCCAGCACGATTGCTATTTTCGAACAAGGGAGCATCGTCGCGACGTCCACGCTGCCGGTCGGCGGCGAATACGTGACGAGCGACATATCATACGGTCTTCGGACCCAGACGGAGCAAGCGGAGAAGATCAAGCAGAAATTCGGCTGCGCGCTCGTGGATGATGCCGCGGAGGATCAGAAATTCAAAGTCATGCGCATGGGCAGCAACGTGGAAAAGGAATTCACGCAGGTTGACCTGGCCAATATCATCGAACCGCGCATGCAGGAAATTTTTCACTTGATCCGCCAGGAAGTCCGGCGTTTGGGTTACGGCGACAAAGTCAACGGGTATGTGCTTACCGGCGGGACCGTCACCATGGCGGGGACGCTGCCGCTTGCCCAGCATGAATTGGAAGCGAGCGTACGCATTGCCGTACCGGACTATATCGGCGTCCGTGACCCGGCTTTCACGAGCGGTGTCGGCATGATTCAATATGTATCGAAATACATGAGGGGCCGCACCGTATCCGCGCCGAAGAAGAGCGCGAACAGGAAGGCAAATGCAACAAGTACTCCCTCGAAGCCCGGCCTTTTCGAGCGTTTGAAAAATATGTTTAGCGAATTTATTTGATCGGGGGAACTTCAGCATGTTGGAATTCGATTTCGATATGGAGCAGATGGCTCAAATCAAAGTCATCGGCGTTGGCGGCGGCGGCAGCAATGCCGTCAACCGGATGATCGAGAATGGCGTCAGAGGCGTTGAATTTATAACGGTGAACACGGATGCGCAAGCGCTCCATATGGCCAGAGCCGAACAGAAGCTGCAGATCGGCGACAAGCTGACGCGCGGACTCGGCGCAGGCGCCAATCCGGAAGTGGGCAAGAAGGCGGCCGAAGAATCCCGCGAATCCGTCATGAACACGCTCAAAGGCGCGGACATGGTATTCGTAACCGCGGGCATGGGCGGCGGAACCGGCACGGGAGCCGCTCCGGTCATCGCCGAGATCGCCCGCGAGTGCGGCGCGCTGACCGTCGGCGTCGTGACGCGCCCGTTCACGTTCGAAGGCCGCAAGCGCTCCGGACAAGCCGAGCTCGGCATCGAAGCGCTCAAAGAAAAAGTCGATACGCTGATCGTCATTCCGAATGACCGGCTGCTCGAGATCGTCGACAAGAAAACGCCGATGCTCGAAGCGTTCCGCGAAGCGGATAACGTCCTGAAGCAAGCCGTACAAGGCATCTCCGATCTGATCGCGGTGCCGGGTCTCATCAACCTCGACTTTGCCGACGTCAAGACCATCATGACGGAACGCGGTTCCGCGCTGATGGGCATCGGCAACGCCACCGGCGAGAACCGTGCGGCGGAGGCGGCGCGCAAGGCGATTCAAAGCCCGCTGCTGGAAACGTCCATCGACGGCGCACGCGGCATTATCATGAACATCACCGGCGGCTCGAACCTGTCGTTGTACGAAGTCAACGAAGCGGCGGAGATCGTCATCTCCGCTTCCGATCCGGACGTGAACATGATTTTCGGCGCAAGCATCGACGAGAACCTGAAGGAAGAAATCAAAGTGACGGTCATCGCGACCGGCTTCGAACATCGCGGCGCGCAGCAGGTGCGCCGTCCTACCGTCGGCTCGCAGCAGAATAACGAGGCGCCCGCGGCGGCCGAACCGCCGCGACAACCGGCAGCGGGCAACGGACCGAAACCGTTCGGTACGCCGGTGTCCAGCGACCAGCTCGACATTCCCGCGTTTCTTCGCAATCGCCGCAACAACGATCGGTAATAATGAGGACTTTAGCCGCTTTCCGTATCTACGGAAAGCGGCTTTTTTGCTAGAAAAGGGCTTGTCCGCCAAGCTTGTCCGTCGTATCGGCAACGGTTCGGTCGACAAAAAAAGATCGCTCCTGACGGCATGTTTAGACAGACATTGTAATAGGATTTAACTATACTAGACACAAGCCGCTCTTCCTCGATAAAAGATCGCGAGAGCCTGGCGAGCGCCGCGCGGGAAACTTGCGAAAGCCTCGCGGGAAACTCGCGAAAGCTTTTTTAAGAGGGGCGGAGAATGGACCCGCAGCAGGAAGGTGAAGGTGCTGGATGCCGTTTATATCGACGTATTGTTTCTGGTAAACCTGTTGATCGACGGCTCCAATCTATTGCTTACCGCCTGGGTGCGAAGCATTCGCGCCAAATGGTGGCGGGTGTTGCTGGCAGCAGGCGTCGGTTCCTTGTATGCCGTCATGATCGTTTTTCCGTCGTTGTCGTTTCTGTTCACGGTCGTCGTCAAGCTGCTGTTGTCCGTCGTCATGCTGTTCATCGCCTTCGGATTTGGAAGCGTACAGCATTTTGTCCGATTGATCGGCGCGTTTTACGGGGTTAACTTCGCTGCCGCCGGAGCGGTGCTCGGGTTTCATTATTTGTTCATGAACAGCTCGAACCAGCTGTGGCGGACCGTCATCTACGTGAATGGCAAACCGAGCTTCATGTTGAGCACGACGATGATCTTTTTGTTCGGCATCGTGGTGGTCGGCTACTATATTTACCGTTCGGTGATGGCGCAGCGTCGGGAGCGGGATCTGGTCACAACCCATCTCGCGGAGGTGAGCGTGCGAATCGGCGACCATGTGCATGGCTGCACGGGGCTGATCGATACGGGAAATCAGCTGTACGAACCGCTGACGAGAACGCCGGTAATGGTCATGGAAGCTTCCGTATGGGAGGATGTGCTCCCGGCGGCATGGTTTCGTCTAATCCGGGAGGCGAAGGTGGATCAGCTTATCGCGGGCCTGACGGATCAAGAGCCTTTCATATGGCAGGACCGTTTGCGGCTTGT
Source organism: Paenibacillus sp. J22P277 (assembly GCF_059383675.1). NCBI lineage: Bacteria > Bacillati > Bacillota > Bacilli > Caryophanales > Paenibacillaceae > Paenibacillus > Paenibacillus sp. J22P277. The sequence continues at coordinate 583,492 of NZ_JBXENS010000001.1, read as the reverse complement.
GCCATACCGGGGGGTGAACCGCGGCGCGCAGTTCATGCTTGCCATCAAACCGGATCTGGTCATCGTTGACCGGGACGGGGACGTATTTCAGTCCAAAAAAGTGCTTATCGGCTTGGATGCGGGGAAGCTTGTTGCAGACGGGACCTACAGGGCGATTATCCATCCGTCACTTCTTCAAGAGCGAAGCGTCACGATCGAAACCATTCACAGTACTTCGGGAAGGGATGGAGCAGCATGCTCGTCAAATGGAAATTAATCCTGCAGTTATATTATTATCGCGTTTTGTTTTTATTCGGCCTCAAGAGCGAGGAAATTTATTATATTGGCGGAAGCGAGGCGCTGCCGCCCCCGCTCACGCGCGAAGAAGAGGAATATTTGCTGGAGAAGCTGCCTTCCGGCGACTCGGCTATCCGGGCCATGCTGATCGAACGCAATCTCCGCCTCGTCGTGTACATCGCCCGGAAATTCGAGAATACGGGCATTCACATCGAGGATTTGGTGTCCATCGGCGCGATCGGCCTCATTAAGGCGGTCAATACGTTCGATCCGGAGAAGAAAATCAAGCTTGCGACCTATGCGTCAAGGTGCATCGAGAACGAGATTCTCATGTATCTTCGGCGCAACAGCAAGACGCGGACCGAAGTGTCCTTCGACGAACCGCTGAACATCGATTGGGACGGCAACGAGCTGCTGCTCTCCGATGTGCTCGGGACCGAGAACGACACGATCTACCGGAACATCGAGGAGCAGGTCGACCGCAAGCTGCTGCATAAAGCGTTGGATAAATTGACGGAACGGGAGCGCATCATCATGGAGCTGCGCTTCGGGCTGGCGGACGGGGAAGAGAAAACCCAGAAGGACGTGGCCGACCTGCTGGGCATCTCGCAATCATACATTTCCAGGCTGGAAAAACGCATCATCAAGCGGCTCCGCAAAGAATTCAATAAGATGGTCTAAACCGTGCGCAGAGGTAAGTCCGGATCCCCCGGCAAAGGGGATCCCGGGCTTTTTTTGCGTGCAGGTTGCCCCGCAAGACAAAATGATTGACAGCCTAGTGTATTATGGGTATAGTACACGTATAGTGTATGAACTAAGTAGTACACACACCAAAATAAGGAAACGAATCGGCAGGGGTGATGAACCGTTGGAAGTGAAATTCAATAATCGCGATCCCGTCTACATGCAGGTGGTCCGGCATTTCAAGGAACAAATCGCGACAGGGCATTTGGCGCAGGGACAAGTTATTCCTTCGCGCAGGGAGCTGGCGGGCACGCTGCAAATCAACCCCAATACGGCCCAGAAGGCGTATAAGGAAATGGAGGAACAAGGCTTGATCGTAACGGAAGGAAACTCCCCCAGCCGCATTACGTCGGATGAGCGGACGCTGCAATCCATCAGAGGCGAGCTCATCGCGGACGCGGTCGATGCCTTCGTCGCATCCATCGCCAAGATCCAAGTCCCCGTCGATGAGCTGCTCGCGATCGTGAAGCTCCGCATCGAAGACAGCTACGCCAAGCACGAACCGGAGGGGATCAGCCATGATTGAGGTCAAAGGCATCGGCAAGAAATACGGCCGCAAGCATGTATTGAAGGATGTATCGTTTACGGCGGAGAAGGGACAGATCACTTGCTTGATCGGCATTAACGGCGTCGGCAAGTCGACGGTGCTTAAGGCGATCATGGGGCTTACGCCCGTGGCGAGCGGAACCATTCTGATCGACGGACGGACGATTTCCAGCCAATTATACGACAAGATCACTTTCATTCCGGATTCGATCACGATGCCGCCGAACATGACCGTGGACGCCTGCATGCAATTCATGAAAGATTATTACGCCAGCTGGAACACGAAGCGTGCGGCCGAGCTCGCGGGATTCTTCAAGCTGAACGGCCGCGATAGAGTCGGCGAACTGTCCAAGGGCAATGCGGCCAAACTCAATCTCCTTCTCGGCTTGGCGCTCGACGTCGATTACGTCCTCATGGACGAGCCGTTCTCCGGCATCGACATGTTCAGCCGGGAGCAGATCGCGTCCGTGTTCACCAGCCACCTTATCGAGGAGCGGGGCGTAATCATCACGACGCACGAGATCAACGACATCGAGCATTTGATCGACAAGGTCGTCCTGCTCGAGAACGGTCTCGTCCGAAGGGAATTCGAGACCGAGGAAGTACGTTTGCAAGAAGGAAAATCGGTTATGGACGTCATGAGAGAGGTGTATAACGGATGAACCGCTATTTGAAGCTCGTCCATTGGGAAATTACGCGTTTTTGGAAGATGCTGGCGGTGCTCGCGATCGTGACGATCGTCCTGCAGGGTGTCGGCATCCTCTATGAAACGCACAGATACGCGAGCGAAGTAAACGATCGGGTGCAGTTGAACCATAGCACGGTCGCCGCATTCGTGCAGGAGCACGGCAAGCATTCGTTCATCGACGGCCTCGCGCGCGCGGGTCTGGCGGTTTACGCGCCGATCGCGCTTTGCATCGGCGGACTTGTCTTGTATGTCTTCTTTATTTGGTACAAGGAATGGTTCGGCAAGAACGCGTTTATTTATCGGCTGCTCACGCTTCCGACCGCGAGAAGAAACATTTACTTCGCAAAGTTTACGGCCATCCTCCTATTCGTATTCGCGCTCGTGTCGCTTCAACTCGCGTTGCTGCCCATCGAGAACGGCTTGTACATGCTGGCAGGGGGCGATACGCTCTTCGAATCGAGCAATATCTTCGACTTGGTCGCGAACGATCGGCTATTGTCGATGCTGATACCGCAGACGTTCACCGATTTCGTCATCAATTACGGCGCAGGCGCCATCGTGGTCTTGATCGGCTTCACGGCGGTGCTGTTGGAACGCAGCTATAAGTGGAAAGGAATCGTAGCTGCGATCCTATATATTGCCGCCGTCGGCGTGTTCATGATGCTCCCTGTTCTTTTGCCCGGCAACCTTACCGCGACATACTGGTATACGATCGAATGGTTCGGTATCGAAGTCGCGCTCGGGCTCATCGTCGCGGCGGTTACGATATGGCTTGGGCTGCATCTCATTTCGAAAAAGGTCACGGTATAGGAGGAGCGGATGGACATGAAACGATATTGGTTTTCGATCGTGCTTCCGGTCTTCGTCGCGATAAGCATCGGTACTTATTACATCGGAGCTGCGACGCGGGATTTGCCGAATTACCGGCTCGAGAAGGTGAGCGGCGACGCGAAGGAAGCGGCGAATCTCGCAATCGACGGAGAAGCCAAGCAACCTCAAATCCGCTATCAACTGGAGGTCGGGGCGGACGGCTCAAATTACGACATCAAAAAATCGCTGATTGATCAGATGAAAGAGGCTTATAATAGCGATAGTAACCCGGTCCTGGCCCGTTTGATAAAAGAACATCGCGGTTTCATGCGAGGCGAGAATACTTATAGCGGCTTCTACGCTGACGACAACAAACTCGTCTATGCTGCGGCTAATCGTGGCTTGGGCGATGCGTCCGACGGTCGCTCGTTGTATTCCATTTCGATCCGCACTCAGGATCTGAAGTCAGGAAAGAAGAAGGATTTTCACGCTATCCTCCCGGGCAAGCCGAAGTTCTATTCCTTATATGTTTACGACGTTCAGGTTATAGGCAACCAATTGAAACTTATGGTGCAGTTGTCTAAGGGCTCGGCGGAAAATTACCGCGAGGGAAACTTAAAGTTCGAGATTCATCTCTATACGCTCGATTTGGATAAAGAAGGGATTATCGACGACCAAACGATTGTCTCCGACAAGGAGTTGGAAGGCGGCAAGGTGGAGCATTATCAAATCTTAGGCGCGAACGTCGATTTCGTATCTCCTTCCGACTACGTTCTGATCGGCCGATCGCTTGTCCAAACGAAGCAACTCTCTGATGGAAATACTGAAGAGATACCGATCGAGTCAAGCTACTCGGCATATCGGTATTCGGCCGATATGTTGATTGACGTCCCTATTAATAATTCAGTTGACGGGATGGATTATCCGTCGCTGAGCGCCGGGCAGGTCATTACGTTCTCAATGACAGGCACACAACTCCATGTCGACCTTTACGATATTGCGAAACAGCAACAGGGTTCGTCTTTTGATATCTTACTTTCGTTAAAGCTGTCGCAATTATCGTCGATCCAGAGATTCGTATATGGTGATCGCCTGTATGTGTTCAATCGGGTCAAATCCGAGAACGAAGTAATCGTCGCAGACATGACAGCGGGCAAAGTCGTTTACCAAGGAAAAATCTCCGTGGACGGCAATGCCAAGCAACAAGCAGAACGAATGAACGAACTGCAGCTTTACTCATTTTATCTCACATCGTAAGGAACAAGCAGCAAGCCTTCGGACGACGCCGAAGGCTTGTTTTTTGTTCCGTTTTATGCATGTCCGAGCGCCGAGTTTCTTCTATTCGCCGGGGAATAAATTGGGGGTCCGAGGAGATACTGTACATTAATGTTTCTCCTTGGGAGGTAATCACGTTGACCCGAAATAAAGTCGAGATCTGTGGAGTGGATACCGCTAAACTGCCTGTCCTGACGAATGCCGAGATGCGCGAGCTGTTTACGGCATTGCAAACGCAAAACGAATGGGCAGCAAGAGAGAAATTAGTCAACGGCAACTTGAGGCTTGTGCTTAGCGTGATTCAACGGTTTAACAACCGCGGGGAATTCGTCGACGATCTCTTCCAAGTCGGCTGCATCGGCCTCATGAAAGCAATCGACAATTTCGATCTCAGTCAGAATGTGAAGTTTTCAACCTATGCGGTTCCGATGATTATCGGCGAGATCCGCCGTTACCTCCGGGATAATAACCCCATCCGCGTGTCGCGCAGCCTGCGGGATATCGCCTACAAGGCGCTTCAGGTCCGGGACAGCCTAACGAACAAAAACTCAAGGGAGCCGACGATATTCGAAATTTCCGAGGCGCTGAACGTCCCGAAGGAGGACGTCGTGTTCGCCCTCGACGCGATTCAAGACCCGGTATCATTGTTCGAACCGATTTATCACGATGGCGGAGACCCGATCTACGTCATGGACCAGATCAGCGACGACAAGAACAAGGACGTCTCCTGGATCGAGGAAATCGCCCTCCGCGAAGCGATGCACAAGCTGAACGAACGCGAGAAAATGATTCTCTCGATGCGGTTCTTCGAAGGCAAGACGCAGATGGAGGTAGCCGACGAGATCGGCATCTCGCAAGCCCAGGTGTCCAGGCTCGAGAAATCGGCCATTCAGCAAATGCAGAAGCATGTCAAGACTTAACTTGCATTCAACCAACGATAACGGCGCCCCGCGCCGTTTTTTTTCGTTCGCGGAAGCGGCCAGGCAGGGGACGGGCGATAATTCATGCCAAGCAGGACATTTTGCCCAATAGGCACATATAGTAATAACATAGGCCTATTTGGAAGCAGTCCTCCGGGAAGCGTGGTGAACGGCAAGGTGAAAATTTCCGATTTCCAAACGAAGGATGTCATCAATATCGTGGACGGCCGCAAGCTGGGGCAGGTGAGCGATTTGGAGCTGGATCTGCGCCAAGGCCGGATCGATTCCATCGTCGTTCCGAGCTACTCTCGTTTTTTCGGCATGTTCGGCAGCGGAACGGACGTCGTGATTCCCTGGCGGAATATCGTGAAGATCGGTACGGACGTCGTGCTTGTCCGCATTGACGACGCGAAGGTCTATCGGGTGGAAGAGGACGATGTCAACGTTCGTTGAATCGCCGCGGACGGCCGCTCTGCGGCGCATCGCCGAGACGCTCGCGCGGAAAGCGGCCGCATGGTACACTAGTGGCAGAGGTGAGACCGAGAATGGAACCATTTGTAAACGATCGAGCGGCGAAGGGACCTTCGCTTTTTTTATTGCCGCGTTGGAGCGAGCGAGATAATGGGCTGACGGCCGGGTTTACCGGCAGGCAGGGCGGCGTCAGCGCGGCGCCGTGGCAATCGCTGAACTGCGGCCTGCACGTCGGCGATGCCGATATCGACGTCGTGAACAATCGCAGGATGCTGGCCGAGGCGCTCGGATGGCCGTTCGAGGCATGGACCTGCGCGGAGCAGGTGCACGGGAGCCGGGTGGCGATCGTCCGGAAGGATGACCGCGGCAAAGGCCGGGAAAGCCGGAGCACGGCCGTCGGGGATGCCGACGCGATGGCGACGGACGAGCGCGGCGTGCTGCTGACCTCGTTCTATGCGGACTGCGTGCCGCTTTATTTCTTCGATCCGGCGAAGGGCGTCGTGGCGCTGGCGCATGCCGGCTGGAAGGGAACGGTGCTCGAGATCGGCCGCGAGACGATCGAGGCGATGACCGCAAGCTTCGGCTGCGATCCGGCGGATATCGAGGCGGCCATCGGGCCATCGATCGGATTATGCTGCTATGAAGTGAATGAAGTCGTGCTGGATCGGGTAATACCCCTAATAGGAAGCTTGAATCTGGAGCCGGACCAACTGGTTAATCCGACCGAGGGAGGAAAAGCCCGGATAAACTTGAAAGAATTGAACCGACAGATTATGATAAAAGCAGGAATTTTGCCGAGTCGTATCGAATGTTCTGATTACTGTACCGGCTGCTCGACGGATTTGTTCTTCTCCCATCGGATGGAAGGCGGATCAACGGGCAGGATGGTCAGCTGGATCGGCATGAGCGAAGGGGATTTGAACGCGTGACATTGAGACAGCGAATGGACAACGTTGAGCAAAGGCTCGCGGAAGCCTGCGCCAGAAGCGGCCGGGACCGGTCGGAGATCGAGCTGATCGCGGTCACGAAGTACGTGGGCATCGAGCAGACGCAGTCGGCGCTCGGGCACGGGCTGAGGCATCTCGGCGAGAACCGCTGGCAGGACGCTGCCGACAAGTATGACGCCATTACGGGCAGCGGCTGGGACGGCAGCCCGGCGAACGCGCCGGCGGGACAAGCCGTTTGGCATTTCATCGGATCGCTGCAGACGAACAAAGTGAAGGACGTCCTAGGGAAATTTACATATATTCATTCGCTTGACCGGCTGTCGCTTGCGCAGGCGATCGAACGCAGAGCCGAGCAGCTCGGAATCGTCGTGCCGTGCTTCGTTCAAGTGAACGTATCGGGCGAAGACAGCAAGCATGGCTTGGCGCCGGACGCGCTGATTCCGTTCGCCAAGGAGATCGCGGCGTATCGTCATATCCGGCCCGTCGGTCTCATGACGATGGCGCCGATCGATGCCGAGGGCGAGCAATCGCGTCCCGTCTTTCGCGGCTTGAGGGAACTGCGCGATGAACTGAACCGAAGCGCCGCATCCGCAGAGCCGGTAACGGAACTGTCGATGGGCATGTCGGGGGATTTCGAGATTGCCGTCGAGGAAGGAGCCACCTGGCTCAGACTCGGAACCGTACTGGTAGGAAAGAGCTAGCCGTCCGCGGCGGCTGCGCCGTTCGGCAGGGGAAGCTATCATATACGAAAGAAGGCGATTGGCATGATGAATAAGTTCATGAGTTTTCTCGGGCTGCAAGAGGAAGAGGAGGTCGTGGAACGCGAGCGCGTCGACGCGCATGACGATCAAGAAGTTGAAACTTCTCCTTTCGAAGCACGTAAAGCATCTTCGAAGGGGAATAATATCGTCAGCATTCATTCGCAGAAGAACGTCCGAGTCATCTTGAATGAACCGCGTTCCTACGACGAGGCGCAGGAGATCGCCGATCATCTGCGTTCGCGCCGTTCGGTCGTCGTGAACCTGCAGCGCGTGCGCTCGGATCAAGCCGTACGGATCGTCGATTTCCTGAGCGGCACGATTTACGCGCTGAACGGCGGCATCTCGAAACTTGGCCCCAATATATTTCTTTGCACGCCGGATACGGTCGAAATTCAAGGCGCGATTACGGAAATGCTGACAGAAGAGCAAGACTACAAAAAAATGAGGTGACCTTGAGTTGGACGTTGCAGGCTTAATATGGACGCTTACCCAGATTTATCAGTATATGATCATCGCCTACGTGCTGCTTTCCTGGCTGCCGGGCATACGCGACAGCTTTATCGGGCAGCTGCTCGGAAAACTGGTCGAGCCGTATTTGGCGCCGTTCCGCCGATTTATTCCTTCCATTGGCGGCGTCCTCGATATTTCGCCGATCGTGGCGCTGTTCGCCCTCCGTTTCGTGGCGTACGGATTGATTGCGATCCTTGATATGTTCATATGAAGAACGATATTTACGTGCATTTCCATCCGGACGAACGGCCCTTCGTGGACCGGGCGTCGGAATGGGTTGACCGCGCCGCTTTCGCCCATGAACTGAAGCTGACGGATTTTCTGGATCCGCGGCAGGCGGATATCGTAATCTCCCTCGCGAACCGCAATCCGGACGTGCAAATTCGGCTGGACGGCGGCTATGCGGAGGCTGAACGGAGAAGGGCGATCCTGGCTCCGGATTACCGGGTGCTGGACGACGAACCGGCGCATATCGCGCTGATCGAAGTGACCGGCGGCACGCAGGGACATCTGGAGCTCGACCATGGCGATTATTTGGGCGCGCTGCTCGGGCTCGGCATCAAGCGGGATCGGATCGGAGATCTCCACGTCCATGAAGACAGTTGCCATGTGCTCGTTGCCGGGGAGATCGCCGATTATATCAATATTCATTTGCGCCAAGTCCACCGCGTTCATGTCCTGACGGACATTCTTCCTTTGGAGCGGCTGCGTCCGGCAGTCTCGGCCATGGAAGAGATGAATTTGTCGGTGGCTTCTTTGCGTCTGGACGGCATCGCGAGCGACGTGCACCGCATCAGCAGAACCAAGATCGTAGACCCGATCCGGGCGGGAAGATGCCGCGTGAATTGGAAGGTCGAGGAAGATCCCTCCGCGCCGCTCAAGGAAGGCGACGTCGTGTCTTTGCAGGGGCTGGGAAGGTTTAAAGTCCTGGGCGTGGAAGGCGTCACGAAAAAAGGCCGAATCCGGGTCAAAATCGGTAAAATCATCTAGGACTTTGCAGGAATATGGCTTCATCTGTCGAAACTAGAATGTACAAATGGGTGATCTGCCCTTGAAACTTGTAAACATTCAGGAGGTGCGCCAGTGCCGTTAACGCCATTGGACATACATAACAAGGAATTTGGCAGACGTCTTCGCGGGTACGATGAGGATGAAGTGAATGAGTTTCTCGACCTAGTCATCAAAGATTACGAAGCGTTGATTCGCGAAAACAAAGAGATTCAGAATCAAGCGCTGGCCCTGCAGGAGAGATTGAACCATTTCTCGAACATCGAAGAAACGCTCAGCAAGACGATTATCGTGGCGCAGGAAGCGGCCGACGAAGTTCGGAGCAATGCGAAGAAAGAAGCGCAGCTGATCGTGAAGGAAGCGGAGAAGAACGCGGATCGCATCATCAACGACTCGCTGAACAAATCCCGCAAGGTCGCGCTCGAAGTCGAAGAGCTCAAGAAGCAAGCCTCCATCTACCGCGCGCGTTTCCGGACGCTCGTGGAAGCGCAGCTGGAGCTGCTCGCCCAAGAAGGCTGGGACTCGCTCGACAGCCAGCATTCGCTCGCAAGCGAGAACGTCCGCGGATAATAAAAGCATGGCTTTTGTTTGACAAATGTATCGAAATGGCGTATATATGGTAATAATCATTTTATACGATCATATTTCGTTGACGAGAACGAGTACGCAGTTGGAAGCTCCACAGAGAGCCGGTTTATGCTGAAAGCCGGTGTGCGGACGATTGCGGAATATCATCTCCGAGAAGCGGCGCCGAACCTTGCGGATCCTTCGCAGGCATTAAGCTTCGCCGGATTTCCGCCGTTACCCGGAACTCGGATGGCAAGTCGGCATCCGTGACGAAGTTGCCAATGATTCGCGCACTCGCTTTTTGGTTCCAACCAAGGAAGCGGGCCGGATGGAATTGGAACAAGGGTGGTATCGCGAGCCATGTCTCGTCCCTTTACAGGGGCGGGGCTTTTTTTATTTTAGGGACATGGAAGGGGTAATCGGGCATGCAGCGCATTGACGTGAAAGAAAAGGCAAGAAGCCGCGACCTGCGGGTATTGAGTAAGTGGAGAGCGGAGAATACGTTCCAGCAGTCGATCGACAACCGGGACGGCAAACCGAACTTCGTCTTCTACGAGGGACCGCCAACCGCCAATGGCGCGCCGCACATCGGACATGTGCTGGGCCGGGTCATCAAGGATTTCATCTGCCGCTACAAGACGATGGACGGCTATCGGGTCGTTCGCAAAGCAGGCTGGGATACCCACGGCCTGCCGGTCGAACTGGGCGTGGAGAAGCAGCTCGGCATCTCCGGCAAGCAGGACATCGAAGAATACGGCGTGGAAGCGTTCATTAACAAGTGCAAAAGCAGCGTATTCGAGTACGAACGCCAATGGCGCGAGCTGACGGAAGCGATCGGCTACTGGACGAACATGGACGATCCTTACATCACGCTGAACAACGATTACATCGAGAGCGTGTGGAATATTTTGTCCACTATCCATGGAAAAGGGCTGCTGTATCGGGGCCACCGGGTAAGTCCGTACTGCCCGCATTGCCAGACGACGCTGAGCTCCCATGAAGTCGCTCAGGGCTACGAGGATGTCAAGGACCTCAGCGCGACGGTCAAATTCAAGCTTGCCGGCAGCAACGAATACGTCCTGGCATGGACGACCACGCCTTGGACGCTTCCCGCGAACGTCGCGCTTGCGGTCAACCCGAATCTGACCTATGCGCGCGTCCTGAAAGACGGCGAAGTATACATCGTGGCCGAAGCGTTGGTCGAGAGCGTCATGAAGGGCGAATATGCGGTGCAGTCCACAGTCAAAGGCGCGGAGCTGCTGAATTTAAAATACGAGCCGCCGTTCCGCTATGTATCGATCGAGAATGGGCATTATATCATTTCTGGCGATTTCGTCAGCGACGCGAGCGGAACCGGTATCGTGCACATCGCGCCGGCGCACGGCGACGACGACTACAAGGTCGCGCGCCAGAACGGCGTCAGCTTCTTGAACGTCGTCGACAATGCCGGACGTTACGTGGATGCCATTACGGATCTCGCGGGACGCTTCGTCAAGGAATGCGACGTCGATATCGTGAAAATGCTCAGCGAACGCGGGCTGCTGTTCTCGAAAGAACGATACGAGCACAGCTATCCGTTCTGCTGGCGCTGCAAAACGCCGCTGATCTACTACGCGACGGACAGCTGGTTCATCGAGACGACTGCCGTCAAAGACCAGCTGATCGCGAACAACAACAGCGTGGAATGGTACCCGTCCCATATCCGCGAGGGCCGTTTCGGCAAATTCCTCGAGGATCTGGTCGACTGGAACATCAGCCGCAACCGGTATTGGGGAACGCCGCTCAACGTATGGATCTGCGACAAATGCGGCGGCCAGCATTCGCCGGACAGCCGCAAAGATCTCGCCGCGCGTTCCGTCACGCCGATCTCGGAAGATATCGAGCTGCACAAGCCGTACGTGGACGACGTCAAGCTGCATTGCCCGCACTGCGAAGGCGGCGTCATGACGCGCACGTCCGAGGTCGTCGACGTCTGGTTCGACAGCGGCTCCATGCCGTTTGCCCAATACCACCAGCCGTTCGAGAAGCAGCAGACGTTCTCGGAGCAATATCCGGCCGACATCATCTGCGAAGGCATCGACCAAACCCGCGGCTGGTTCTTCAGCCTGTTGGCCGTGTCCACGCTCTATACCGGCAAGGCGCCGTATAAAGCGGTCATCTCGACCGGGCATATCCTGGACGAAAACGGACAGAAGATGTCCAAATCCAAAGGCAACGTCATCGATCCGTGGGAAATCATCAACGAATACGGCACGGATGCGTTCCGCTGGGCGCTCCTTGCGGACAGCGCGCCGTGGAACAGCAAGCGCTTCTCGCGCGGCATCGTCGGCGAAGCCAAGTCCAAGGTCATCGATACGATCGTGAACACGCACGCGTTCTTCGCGCTCTACGCGTCGATCGACGGCTATGATCCTGCGACGCAGCCTGCGCGGGTATCGGCAAACAAGCTGGACCGCTGGATCGCGTCCCGGCTGAACAGCCTCGTGGCGAGCGTCAACAAGAGCCTCTCGAGCTACGACTTCCTGAACGCGGCCAAGAGCATCGAGGGCTTCGTCGACGAGCTGAGCAACTGGTACATCCGCCGTTCCAGAGACCGTTTCTGGGGCAGCGGGCTTACGGACGACAAACTGGACGCTTACGGCACGCTTCGTTCCGTTCTGTCGACCCTGGCGCGTCTAATCGCGCCGTTCGCGCCGATGCTGGCCGACGATGTCTACTTGAACTTGGGCGGCAGCGGCAGTGTACATCTGGCCGATTATCCGAAAGCCGACGAGTCGGCGATCGACGAGAAGCTGGAACGCGACATGGAAACGGCGAGACAGATCGTCGAATTGGCGCGCAATGTCCGCAACGAGACCGGCATCAAGACGCGCCAGCCGCTGTCCGAGCTGATCGTGGCGCTTGACAACGAGTTCGATCTGGCGCCATACGAGGACATCATCAAGGACGAGATCAACGTCAAAACGATCACGATCGCGAGCGGGGACAGCGGATTCGTCGATTTCACGTTCAAGCTGAACCTGAAGGTCGCGGGCAAGAAATACGGCAAGCACGTCGGTCCGATCCAAACGTACCTCAAGTCGATGCTGCCGGACGAAACCAGCCAAATCGTGAAAGCCGGCGAACTTTCGTATACGTCGCTGGAAGGCGAAAGCTTCGTCATCGCGCTGGATGAGCTGCTCGTGGAGAAACAAGCCAAATCCGGCTTCGCGTCCGCTTCCGGGTATCAGCTGACGGTCGCGATCAACACGGATATCACGCCGGAACTGGAACAGGAAGGACTGGTCCGCGAAGTCATTCGCGCCGTGCAGGACACGCGCAAAAAGCTCGATCTTCCGATCGAGCGGCGCATCGCGCTCAAGCTGGACGTGGACGCCGAGCTGCGCGCGGCGCTGAACGCGTTCGAGGACGTCTTGTTCGAGAACGTGCTGCTGAGCAGCGTGGATTACGGCAGCGAATCGGCCATGGAACGGGTAACGCTCGGGGATCGCGAGATTGGAATCGCGATCGCGGGGGCATAGTAACTGCATAGCAGCAAACAAACCGAACGCCCATGGCGCGGCGGCTGGCGGCTTTTGCCGCTTCAGCCGCCGCGCAGCATGGGCTTCGTTTCGTTTTGAAAGGACAGGTTCGGAATGACAGAAGACCAAGAAAACTTGACGGGCGTCCGCCAATCGCTCCAAGCCCTCGAGAAAAGACTGGAGAAGGTGACGGCGCAGATGGAACGCACCCAAATCGCGGATTACGTTCAGCTGATGAATCGTCCCTTCTCGCTCGCTTGGCGGAATCTGCTTGGCGGCGTATCGCGCGGCGTCGGCATCGCGTTCGGCTTTACGGTATTCGCGACGTTCATATTGTATTTCCTGCAGCTGCTCGGGGCGCTCAACCTGCCGATCATCGGCGATTTTATCGCCGATATCGTCCGAATCGTCCAGCATCAGCTGGAAGGCAAGACCTACTGACCCATCGGAGTCTCATCCGATGGATCAAGTACGCGACCGATGCTACTCCTTCTCCAGCGAGTGATCGCCTTCGTCTTGCTCCAAATACTTGTCGTACGCGTCATTGCGGACGACATAACGGTGATTGCCGGTGATGTCCGTCGCCACGAAACTTTCGAACGTCTCCACGTAGCCGTCCGCCTCGTCTTGTTCGATGCCGATATCGTCGTACGACGCAACATCGCGGTTCTCGGACATGGCCGGCGAGTCGGAATTGCCCCAGCTCTCGACGATCTGCCAGGCATCCTCGCCGTCGAAGCCGTTGTACCCGCCTTCGTGGTCGTCCATGCTCGTGCGGCCGAACGGCGGCTGCAGGAATTCCTCTTCGACGGGACGATGCTCGGATATTTCCTGGCGGGGCGAATGCGCCACGCAATAGAGCGTATCCGGAAGGGCCAGCAGACGGGCGGCAGGGATCATTTCGCCGCACGTCAAGCAATTGCCGTAGCTGCCGTCGTCCATCGCGCCCAGCGCCGCGTCGATACGGTTCAGATGCAGCTCCTCCTGCTCGTGAAGCGCGAGGTCTTTCCCGCGTTCGTACGTTTCGGTGGCGGCATCCGCGGGATGGTTATCGTAGGCGGACAAATCGCCGGACTCGTCCCGCAGCGAGGCGTCCAGCCCGTAATGCTCGCGGCTGGCCAACCGCTGCTCGGAGGCCGCCTTCTCCACGATCAGCCTGCTGCGGAGGTCAAGAAGCTGTGCGTTCGTCAGATTTCTCATCGGAAGAAACCCCTCTTTCATGGGAAAGGATTGGCGTTGATGTCGTGTCGTTAGCTTTTGCATGAACAGCCTTTTTTAGAGGCGGTCAATCATGGATACACTGCCAAGGAGAAGCGGATTCCGGCTGGTCGAAAGCATTCGGGATATGCTACAATGTGGGGGATAAGGGGGCATTCGCCGTGAAATTTTACTACTATTGGCTGGCAGTCTTTGTGCTCGTGGTCGATTATTTGAGCAAGAAATGGGTGGAGCACAGCCTGGACTTGTACGAGACGAAGCATGTGATTGGCGATTTCTTTATCCTCACTTCGATTCGCAACAAAGGCGCCGCGTTCAGCATCCTGCAGGAGCAGCGAATCCTGTTCATCGCGATCACGATTGTCGTCGTCGCCGGCATTGTCTGGTATATGGCGAAGAACCGCAATACCGGCAAAACGTTGCTGCTTTCGGGCTTGGGTCTCGTGCTTGGCGGCGCCGTAGGCAACCTGATCGACCGGGCGGTGTACGGACAAGTCATCGATTTCCTGCAATTCACGTTCGGCAGCTACGTATTCCCGGTATTCAACCTGGCGGATTCCGGCATCTGCGTCGGCGTCGCGTTGATTCTGCTGGATGCGCTGCTGACATCCAAGAAAGAGAACGGAGATTCAAATTCCAATGAACAAGAACGAAAAGGATCCGAAAATCACCAATTCATTCAATGACGAGCAAGAGGCGATGGTCTTCGCGGTCGAAGACCGGGACGCCGGCGAGCGGCTCGACAAATACGTGACCGAGAGCATAGAAGACGGCGCGGTGTCGCGCACGCAGGTGCAGGATTGGATCAAAGGCGGAGCCGTGCTCGTGAACAGCCGCGAAGCGAAAGCGAATTATAAATTAACCGTGGCCGACGTGGTCACGGTTATTGTGCCTGAGCCGGAAGAAGCGGTCATCGAAGCGCAGGATATTCCCCTCGATGTCGTCTACGAGGACGGCGACGTAATCGTCGTCAACAAGCCGAGAGGCATGGTCGTTCATCCCGCGCCCGGCCATTATTCGGGAACCGTCGTGAACGCTTTGATGTATCATTGCAAGGATTTATCCGGCATTAACGGCGTGCTGAGACCGGGTATCGTGCATCGCATCGACAAGGACACGTCGGGGCTGATCATGGCCGCGAAGAACGATTTGGCCCATGCGTCGCTTGCCGCCCAATTGAAAGCCCATACCGTGACGCGCAAATACATGGCGCTGGTTCATGGCAACATGCCCCACGAGAACGGAACGGTCGACGCGCCGATCGGCCGCGATCCGCAGGACCGCAAGCAGTTTACGGTCATTCACAAGGGCAGCAAGGAAGCGATTACCCATTTCCAAGTCGTGGAGCGTTTCGGCGACTACACGCTGCTCGAGCTTCAATTGGAGACGGGAAGGACGCATCAGATCCGCGTTCATATGAAATACATCGATCATCCGCTTGCGGGCGATCCCGTGTATGGACGGAACAAAACGATCGGGCTTAAGGGACAGGCGCTGCATGCGGCGGTGCTCGGGTTCGTGCATCCCCGTTCCGGCGAATATTTGGAGTTTCGCGCGCCGATTCCGGCGGACATGGAGCACGAGCTGACGATATTGCGGCAGCGGTAGGCGATTGGTTTGCATCCTCCGACGGAGGTCGGAGAATGCAACGTTCGCCAGCTCCTTCGACTCAGGTGGGGGATTGCACGTTCCAAGTCACTAATGCAAGCACGGAATAGTGCAAACTTTTCGCTAAATCCTTTATGTGGTCGGCAGCTTCCGTTGCGCTATGATGATGACAAACTATAAACTTGGAATCGAAGGGTGAGATTACGACAATGACGCAAATCAATCACAACTACACGCAGCTTCAGGGCAGCTACCTGTTCTCCGAAATCGCGAAACGCCGCACGAAATTCACGCAGGAGAACCCGAATGCCCAAATCATCAGCCTTGGCATCGGCGACGTTACGCGAGGTTTGCCCGACGCCATCACCAAAGCGATGCACGACGCCGTGGACGAGCTGGCGAATCCGTCGACGTTCCGCGGTTACGGCCCGGAGCAAGGCTACGATTTTCTGATCAACGCGATCATCGAGAACGATTATAAAGCGCGCGGCATCGACATCGCGACGAACGAAGTGTTCGTGAGCGACGGTTCGAAATGCGACGTCGGCAACATCCAGGAGATTTTCAGCCAGAACGCGGTCGTTGCGGTTCAAGATCCGGTCTATCCCGTATACGTCGACACGAACGTCATGGCCGGCCGCTCCGGCAAGTTCAACAAGGAAACGAACCAATACGAGAACATCGTGTACCTGAAATGCGACGCGTCCAACGACTTCACGCCGAGTCTTCCCGATCGCAAGGTGGACCTGATCTACCTCTGCTACCCGAACAATCCGACCGGCATGACGCTGACGAAGGATGAATTGAAGCGCTGGGTCGATTTCGCGAAAGCCAACAACTGCATCATCCTGTATGATTCCGCGTACGAAGCGTTCATTCAAGAAGCCGACGTACCGCGCTCCATCTACGAGATCGAAGGCGCGAAGGAAGTCGCGATCGAATTCCGCAGCTTCTCCAAGACGGCAGGTTTCACTGGCGTTCGCTGCGCGTACACCGTAGTTCCTCGCGAGCTGAAAGCCAAAGACGAAGACGGCAACGTGATTCTCGTGAACGACCTGTGGAATCGCCGCCACACCACGAAATTCAACGGCGTATCCTACGTGACGCAACGCGGCGCGGCGGCGATCTACACGCCCGAAGGCAAAGCGCAAATCGCGTCCATCATCGATTACTACATGACGAACGCCGGCATCATTCGCGACGGTTTGGCATCGCTGGGCCTTGAAGTATTCGGCGGCGTGAACGCGCCGTACATCTGGCTCAAAACGCCGAACGGCCTCGATTCCTGGGCATTCTTCGACAAATTGCTGTCCGAGGCGAATATTGTCGGTACGCCCGGCGTCGGCTTCGGCCAAGCGGGCCAAGGCTATTTCCGCCTGACCGCGTTCGGCAGCCGCGAAAATACGGAAAAAGCGGTCGAGCGGATCACGAAATTGAGCCTATAGTCAAAAGGCGATTGACATGAATTGTCGAATGTGACATAATTCTTTTGATAAACAGCAGTACCTTTAACTCAGTCCAGAGAGGCTGGCAAGGTAACGTGAATCGTTTTATCAATCGAACGACAGGGGGACGACCCTACCACTGGCGCATCTTCGCGCAAGTGGGCTTTGTCCAACTTCCCAGGTTGATACCACAAAACGACGAAACTCCTTGCGCACGCCGCAAGGAGTTTTTTTGTGGCCATGGAACTTCGCAGTCATGCAAGGAGGCGCTTGATACGAATGGATGAACAGCATCGCGTCATTATGGACGAAACGGCGATTCGGCGCGCGCTCACGCGGATTGCCCACGAGATCGTCGAGAAGAACAAGGGCATCGACAACTGCGTGATCGTCGGCATTCGCACACGGGGCATCTACTTGGCCCAACGCATCGCCGAGCAGATCCGCGAAATCGAGGGACTGCCCGTCGAAGTGCAGGAGCTTGACATTACGCAGTACCGCGACGACCGGGAAGAAGGAAGCGCGATCCGCCCGACGGCAGGCTCTTCGGTGAACGTGAAGAACAAACGGGTCATCCTGTTCGACGACGTGCTGTATACGGGAAGGACGATCCGGGCGGCGATGGACGCGCTGATGGATCTGGGACGGCCGCAGACGATTCAGCTCGCGGTGTTGGTCGACCGGGGCCATAGAGAGCTGCCGATCCGGCCCGATTACGTCGGGAAGAACGTGCCCACGTCGAAACAAGAGCAAATCGAGGTTTCTCTGCAGGAAGTCGACGAGAACGATCAAGTGACGATTATCCATTAAGGGGAGCTGCGCGATATGATAACCGCAACATTGACGAATCGGCGAAGCTTGCTTGGACTGAAGGAGCTTAGCATGGACGAGATCGCCTCGATCTTGGACCGCGCCGCGTATTGGGAAGCCAGCTCGAATAAGCTCGAGCCGGTGCTGCAAGGCAAGTTCATCGCGAATATGTTTTTCGAGAACAGCACGAGAACCCGCTTTTCCTTCGAAGTCGCGGAGAAGCGGCTGGGGGCGGAGGTGCTGAATTTCGCGGCCGCCGTGTCGAGCGTGCAGAAGGGCGAATCGATCTACGATACGGTCCGCACGCTGGAATCCATGGGCATCGATGCCGGCGTCATCCGGCTGAAGCCGAACGGCGTGCTTGCCGACCTGGCGACCAAGATCAAGGTGCCGCTCATTAACGCGGGCGACGGCAATAACGAGCATCCTACGCAGGCATTGCTCGATCTCTATACGATGCGCAAGCAATTCGGCGAGCTGCGGGGATTGACGGTCTCCATTATCGGGGACGTCCTGCACAGCCGCGTCGCGCGCTCGAATCTATACGCCTTGCAGAAATTCGGCGCCAACGTGCAATTTTGCGCCCCGGAGAGCATGACCGCGCCCGAGCTGACCGCGCCGCTAGTCACGATGGAAGAAGCGCTGAAGGCGGACGTCGTCATGATGCTGCGGGTGCAGCTGGAACGCCATGAAGCGGGCATGATGGGAACGGCCGAGGCTTACCGCGAGCAGTACGGATTAACGACGGAGCGGGCTTCGCGCATCGCGCCGCATGCGATCATCATGCATCCGGCGCCGATCAACCGGAACGTCGAGATCGACGATGAACTGGTCGAGCATCCCCAATCGCGGATTTTCACGCAAATGCAGAACGGCGTACCGATTCGGATGGCCGTGATCGAACGGGCATTGAACTAACGAGCGAAAGGGGTCAACGATAATATGGCAGCATGGATCTTGAACGGGTTGGTCTGGAACGAAGAAACCGGAGAAACGGAATCGAAGCATATTCGCATCGCGGACGGCGTCATCGCGGAGATCGCGGACGCTTCCTCGGGTCAACCGGACACCAACGGCTTTGATACGATCGACGCGAACGGCAAGCTGGTATCCGCGGGATTCATCGACATGCACGTGCATCTGCGCGAACCGGGCTTTGAATACAAGGAGGACATCGCGAGCGGCACGCGCTCGGCGGCGGCGGGCGGATTCACCACGATCGCCTGCATGCCGAATACCCGTCCGGTGACGGATACGGCCGAAACGGTCCGCTACATTCTCGATAAAGCGGCCGATGCCGGCATCGTCAAGGTGCTCCCGTACGCGGCGATCACGAAGAACGAGCTGGGACGCGAGCTGACGGATTTCGCGGCGTTGAAAGAGGCGGGCGCGATCGGATTCACGGACGACGGCGTCGGCGTGCAGAACGCTCAAATGATGAAGGATGCCATGAGGTTGGCGGCATCCATGAATATGCCGGTCATCGCGCACTGCGAGGACGACTCGCTGGTAGTCGGCGCGGCGGTCACGGAAGGCAAATTCGCGGCAGAGAACGGGTTGAAAGGCATCCCGAACGAATCCGAAGCCATCCACGTCGGACGGGATATCCTGCTAACCGAAGCGACGGGCGTGCACTACCACGTCTGCCACGTGAGCACGGAGCAATCGGTTCGTCTCATCCGGCACGCGAAGCAGTTCGGCATTAACGTCACCGCCGAGGTGTGCCCGCATCACCTGATCCTCTCGGACGAAGACATTCCGGGCATGGACGCGAATTGGAAAATGAACCCGCCGCTCCGCACCCCGCGCGACGTGCAGGCCGTCATCGAAGGACTCGAAGACGGCACGCTCGACATCATCGTGACGGATCACGCGCCGCACAGCGCCGAAGAGAAAGCCCGCGGCATGCAGCTCGCGCCGTTCGGCATCGTCGGCTTCGAGACGGCATTTCCGCTCCTGTACACCAAATTCGTCCGCACCGGCAAATGGACGCTCGGCTTCCTGCTCAAACGGATGACCTCGGATCCGGCCCGCGTATTCGGCCTGACGAGCGGCATTTTAAAAGCAGGCGCACCTGCGGATATTACGATCGTGGATCTTGAGCATGAACGCGAAGTCGATCCGGCCGCGTTCGCTTCCAAAGGCAAGAATACGCCATTCGGCGGCTGGAAGCTCTACGGCTGGCCGGCGGCGACCATCGTGAACGGCAAGATCGTCTGGACGGAACAATAAGAGAGAAGCACGCAACTTGAGAACAGGAGTGATACGGATGCAAGCAAGATTGTTATTGGAAGACGGCACGCTGTTTACGGGGCTCGGCTTTGGCGCCGAAGGACAGTCCAGCGGCGAGGTCGTGTTTAATACAGGGATCACGGGCTACCAAGAGGTGCTGTCGGATCCGTCCTACTGCGGTCAAATCGTGACCATGACCTACCCGCTCATCGGCAACTACGGCATCACACGCGATGATTTCGAGACGGTCGCGCCGTTCATTCACGGCTTTGTCGTGCGCCGCCACGAGCCGATCCCGAGCAATTGGAGAGCGCAGTACACGCTGGACGGCTTGCTGAAGGAACACGGCATTATCGGCATCAGCGATATCGATACCCGGATGCTGACGCGCATCCTGCGTCACCACGGCACCATGAAAGGCATCCTGACGACCGGCGCGGAACGCGTGGAAGAGCTGCATGAGCGCCTGTCCGCGACGCCGCTGATGCGCGACCAAGTGGCGCGCACGTCGACCAAGAGCATCTTCACCAGCCCCGGCGAACGCGAGCGCATCGTGCTCGTCGACTACGGCGCGAAGAGCGGCATCCTGCGCGAGCTGACGAAACGCGGCTGCGACGTCGTCGTCGTGCCGCAGGACACGACCGCCGAGCAGATCCGCCGCCTCAATCCGGACGGCATCCAGCTCTCCAACGGCCCCGGCGACCCGAAAGACGTGCCGCATGCCGTGAAAATGATCCAAGAGCTGCTCGGCGAATATCCGATCTTCGGCATCTGCCTGGGTCACCAACTGTTCGCGCTCGCTTGCGGCGCGGATACGTCCAAGCTGAAATTCGGCCACCGCGGCGGCAACCATCCCGTCAAAGACCTGGCGACGAACCGCTGCTATATCACTTCGCAGAACCATGGCTATACGGTACTCGAGGAATCCGTGGCGGGCACGAAGCTCGAAGTCACCCATATCAACAACAACGACCGCACGATCGAGGGCTTGAAGCATACGGAATTCCCGGCTTTCTCCGTGCAGTACCATCCGGAAGCGGCGCCCGGTCCGCTGGATAGCAGTTACCTGTTCGATCAATTCCTGGAGATGATCCGCACCGCGAAACAAAACAACCCGCAGAAACCGCGTCAAGCGCAATTGGCGGCATCATTGAGAGGAGAATTGCAATATGCCCAGAAATAATAAGCTCCAAAAGATTCTCGTCATCGGCTCCGGCCCGATCGTCATCGGACAGGCGGCGGAGTTCGACTATGCCGGCACGCAGGCTTGCCAAGCGCTGAAAGAAGAAGGCTACGAGGTCGTGCTGATCAACAGCAACCCGGCCACCATCATGACTGACACGAACATGGCGGACAAGGTGTATATCGAGCCGATCACGCTGGAGTTCGTG
The DNA here is from genome assembly GCF_059383675.1 of Paenibacillus sp. J22P277. Classification (NCBI taxonomy): domain Bacteria; kingdom Bacillati; phylum Bacillota; class Bacilli; order Caryophanales; family Paenibacillaceae; genus Paenibacillus; species Paenibacillus sp. J22P277. The sequence goes on along the minus strand of NZ_JBXENS010000001.1, from coordinate 561,744 downwards.
ACCCAAATCATCCGCCAGGAGCGCCCGGACGGCTTGCTGCCTACGCTCGGCGGTCAAACCGGCCTGAACATGGCGGTCGAGCTCGCCCGCGCCGGCGTGCTGGAGCGCGAGAACGTGCAGCTGCTCGGCACGCAGCTGACGGCGATCGAGAAAGCGGAAGACCGCGATCTGTTCCGCGATCTGATGCGCGAGCTGGAGCAGCCGGTACCGGAGAGCGTCATCGTCACGACGATCGAAGAAGCGGTTGATTTCGCGAACGAGATCGGCTACCCGATCATCGTTCGACCGGCATACACGCTCGGCGGCACCGGCGGCGGCATCTGCGGCAACGAGACGGAGCTTCGCGAAACGGTCGCTTCCGGCATCCGGTACAGCCCGATCAACCAATGCCTCGTCGAGAAATCGATCGCGGGCATGAAGGAAGTCGAATACGAAGTCATGCGCGACGCGAACGATAACTGCATCGTCGTCTGCAACATGGAGAACTTCGACCCGGTCGGCGTACATACCGGCGATTCCATCGTCGTGGCGCCGAGCCAGACGCTGTCCGACCGCGAGTACCAGATGCTCCGCTCGGCCTCGCTCAAGATTATCCGCGCGCTGAACATCGAGGGCGGCTGCAACGTGCAATTCGCGCTCGACCCGTTCAGCTTCCAATACTACGTCATCGAGGTCAACCCGCGCGTAAGCCGCTCGTCCGCGCTGGCTTCCAAGGCGACGGGTTATCCGATCGCCAAGATGGCGGCCAAGATCGCCGTCGGCTATACGCTCGACGAGATCGTCAACCCGGTTACGGGTCAAACCTATGCCATGTTCGAGCCGACGCTGGATTACATCGTGTCCAAGATCCCGCGCTGGCCGTTCGATAAATTCATCAATGCGAACCGTAAGCTCGGCACGCAAATGAAAGCGACCGGCGAAGTCATGGCCATCGGCCGGACGTTCGAGGAATCGATTCACAAGGCGGTCCGCTCGCTCGAGATCGGCGCGCACCGCATTCACCTGAAGGACGCGTCCGAATTGGACGAGGAGACGCTGCGCCTGCGCCTGCAGAAGCCGGACGACGAGCGGATGTTCCTCGTGGCGGAAGCGTTCCGCCGCGGCTACCAGCTGCAGGACATTCAAGACCTGACGAATATCGATTGGTGGTTCCTCGATAAGATCGAAGGCATCGTCGCCTTCGAAGCCGAGCTTCGCGGCGCTTCCGTCTTGTCGAAAGAACTGCTGTACCAAGCGAAGCGCAAAGGGTTCTCGGACCGTTCCATCGCGGAGATTCGCCGCGAAGGCAACCATTCGACGTACGCGAACGAGTTCGATATCCGCGCTTACCGCATGGAGCTTGACTTGAAGCCGGTCTACAAGATGGTCGATACATGCGCCGCCGAATTCGAAGCGACGACGCCGTACTACTACTCGACATACGAGGTAGAGAACGAAGTCACGGAGTCCGACAAGCAGAAAGTGCTCGTGCTCGGTTCCGGCCCGATCCGGATCGGTCAAGGCATCGAGTTCGACTATTCCACGGTGCATGCCGTATGGGCGATTCAGAAGGCCGGCTACGAAGCGGTCATCATCAATAACAACCCGGAGACCGTATCGACGGACTTCAGCACCTCTGACCGCCTGTACTTCGAGCCGCTCTTCTTCGAGGACGTCATGAACGTCATCGAGCAGGAGAAGCCGATCGGCGTCATCGTGCAGTTCGGCGGCCAGACGGCGATCAATCTCGCGGCGCCGCTGACGAAAGCCGGCGTGCGCATTCTGGGTTCGAGCCTGGAGAGCATCGACGCGGCCGAAGATCGCAAGAAATTCGAAGCGCTGCTTCGCGAGCTGAACGTACTGCAGCCGCAAGGCTCGACGGTAACGTCCGTGGACGAAGCGGTCGCCGTCGCGCAAGGCCTCGGTTATCCGGTACTGGTGCGCCCGTCGTACGTCCTCGGCGGCCGTGCCATGGAGATCGTCTACTCCGACGAAGAGCTTCTGACCTACATGGTGCAAGCGGTCAAGATCAATCCGGAGCATCCGGTCCTGATCGACCGTTACATGCTGGGCAAAGAAGCCGAAGTCGACGCGATTTGCGACGGCGACACGGTGCTCATCCCCGGCATCATGGAACATGTCGAACGCGCGGGCGTTCACTCCGGCGACTCCATCGCGGTGTACCCGCCGCAGTCGATCTCGCGCGAGCTGCAGCAGAAAATGGTCGACATCACGGTTAAGATCGCGCGCGGCCTGAACGTCATCGGCCTGGTCAACATTCAATTCGTCATCTTCCAAGACGAGGTGTACGTCATCGAGGTCAATCCGCGCTCGTCGCGTACGGTACCGTTCCTCAGCAAGGTGACGAACATCCCGATGGCCAACCTGGCCACGCAAGCGATTCTCGGCACGAAGCTGGCGGATCTCGGCTATGTCGAAGGCCTATGGCCGGAAGACGATTTCGTGTCCGTCAAAGTACCGGTCTTCTCCTTCGCGAAGCTGCGCCGCGTCGATCCGACGCTGACGCCGGAGATGAAGTCGACGGGCGAGGTCATGGGACGCGACCAACAATACGCGAAAGCTCTGTACAAGGGCCTGGTGGGCGCAGGCATGCGTATCCCGCCGACGGGCTCCATCATCGCGACGGTGGCCGACAAGGACAAACCGGAAGCGATCGAAATTCTTCGCGGTTTCTACGAGCTAGGTTACAACATCATCGCGACGGGCGGCACGGCAACGGCGCTGGAAGAAGCGGGACTGCGCGTGAAGACCGTGAACAAACTCAGCGAAGGCTCGCCGAACATCCTGGATCTGATCCGCGACGGCCAAGCGCACTTCGTCGTCAACACGCTGACCAAAGGCAAAACGCCGGAACGCGACGGCTTCCGGATTCGCCGCGAAGCGGTCGAGAACGGCGTCGTCTGCATGACCTCGCTGGATACGGTCCGGGCGCTGCTCAACATGCTGCAAACGATCAATTTCTCCTCGCGTCCGATGCCGGTACTCGCGCAGAAATAATCGTAAACGAACGAATGGCCGTTATCCGGCCGCGAAAGCCTGCCCTCAAGCAGGCTTTCGCCATGCATAAATAGACAAAGACGAAGGGACTGGAGCAGATGAAGCCAAGCAGGGAAGAAGCGGCGGGACGCGTCATGGTCGCGCTCGATTATCCGGATGCCGCCGCGGCGGAAGCGCTGGTACGCAGTCTGGAGGGCATTCCGTGTTTCATGAAGGTCGGCATGCAGCTGTTCTACGCGGCGGGGCCGGGCTTCGTCGCGGATCTGAAGGCGCGCGGCTACAAGGTGTTCCTGGACCTGAAAATGCACGACATCCCGAATACGGTCAAAGGCGGGGCGAACAGTGTCGCCAAGCTCGGCGTCGACGTGTTCAACGTGCACGCAGCCGGCGGATCGGCCATGATGCGGGCGGCGATGGAAGGCGTCGAAGAGGCGCTGACCGGAAATGCCGGTCTGCGGCGGCCGCTCGTCATCGCCGTGACGCAGCTGACCAGCACGAGTCAAGCGGTGCTGAACGACGAGATCGGCATCGGCGGTTCCGTCGCGGACGCGGTCGTGCGCTACGCCAAGCTGGCGCAGGAAGCGGGCCTGGGCGGCGTCGTCGCTTCTCCGCAGGAGGTGCAGCTGATCAAATCGGCTTGCGGCGCATCGTTTCAAACGATCACGCCGGGCATTCGCCCGGCGGGAGCGGACATCGGCGACCAGTCCCGCATCATGACGCCCCGCCAAGCATTGGAGCAAGGAACGGATTATATGGTCATCGGCCGTCCGATTACGGGGGCGCCCGATCCGAGACAAGCTTTGGAATCCATAATCGAGGAGCTGGTATAGATGACATCATCCACGCTTGAACAATTGCCAACCGAAATCGCCAAAGGCTTGCTGCAGATCAACGCGGTCGCCCTTCGCCCGAACGAACCGTTCACCTGGACCTCCGGCATGAAATCGCCGATTTATTGCGACAACCGCCTGACGATGTCCTATCCGGCGATCCGCGAGCTGATCGCGGAAGGCTTCGCGACGATCATCCGCGCGCAATATCCGGACTGCCAAGCGGTCGCCGGCATCGCGACGGGCGGCATTCCGCATGCGGCTTGGGTCGCGCAAAAGCTGAACTTGCCGATGCTTTACGTGCGGGACAAAGCGAAAGGCCACGGCAAAACGAATCAAATCGAAGGCCATTTCGAGCCGGGGCAAAAGATCGTGCTGATCGAGGACTTGATCTCGACCGGCGGCAGCTCGCTGAAAGCGGCGGTCGCGGTGCGCGAAGCCGGCTGCGAGGTGCAGGGCGTCGTGGCAATCTTCACGTACCAGTTCCCGCAGGCGATCGAAGCGTTCGCGAACGAGGGCGTCCCGCTCGCGACGCTGTCGAACTATTCGGCGCTCATCGACGTTGCCGTCGAGAACGGCATCGTGCAATCGAGCGATGTCGAGCTGCTGCAATCGTGGCGGGAGAATCCGCAGGCTTTCGGCGTCTGATTGCGCGGCGAACGAAGCTCAGCATCAGATGCAATACAACGAACAGGACTCTGGGCATGCGCCCGGGTCCTGTTTTTTTGCGTGCGGCGGACAAGTTGTTTCACTTTTCTGTCAATCGGTTATATGTAGCTAACCTGCCTCATACACTGGATTATTGCCAAATAGATGAAGAGAATGCGAGGAAGCGAACTATGAATACGATGTATCAACGATTGATGGATTCGACGGAAGACTTGTTGTACCGGGTGCGCATATACGATCGGAACTTGGAGAAATGCGACGAGATTCTGCAAATGGACGAGGCTTACAGCCGGATGCGGCAGGCCTTCGATGCGATAGATGCCCGTAATCACGGCGCGCTCGAGCGGATCGCCGCACGGCTGCAGCAGATGCGGACAAGGCTGATCACGATGATGGAGGATTTGCTGCATACGGCTTGAGTTGGGGTCCGGAGCGGAAAAAATGACCTGCGGCCGGTTCGGGTCTTCGCTCGCTGTTGTAGACAGCATTCCTCATTGTATAAATGATTAGAGGTGGAATTCTGTCAACAAAGGCGACCACTGCGTTGCTCCAACTCCGTACCGGACTCCGGTCATTTTTTCCCGGACATTTTTCGTGCCGCCTGCAGCGGTTGGGAAAAGGAAAAAAGACAAAAAAAGCTCTTGCCAGCCTACGAAAGCGATGGTAATATGTTACATTAAATGGAAGGGTTTCTAGGGATCCGCTTCAAGGCGAACCGAGCGAAGCCAGGCAGAGGACGATACGTCTTGCCACACCGTAGGGATAAAAGACCTTCGGCAAGTTCCACCCGGCATGACTGGGCGGCGCTTGTTGGAGGCCTTTTTTGCTTTAGCGGGCAGAAGCGCCGAAATACGCAAAAGGGGGCGGGGCAGGTGGTCGCATTGCAGACGCAGGCATTGCGGAAGGTATTCACGGTCAAACGCAAGGACGCCGGCTTGGCCGGCAGTTTCCGGTCGCTGCTGAAGCCGAGCTGGGAGGAAAAGGTGGCCGTGCGGAGCATCGATCTGACGGTGCAGCGGGGCGAGATGGTCGCGTTCCTCGGGCCGAACGGCGCAGGCAAATCGACGACGATCAAGATGTTGACCGGCATTCTGCATCCGTCGTCCGGCGAAGCGAAGGTGCTCGGCTGCACGCCTTGGCGGGAACGCGAGAAGCTGGCTTTTCGCATCGGGGCGGTATTCGGCCAGAAGTCGCAGCTGTGGTATCACCTGCCGCCGATCGACACGTTCGATCTGATCAGCCGGATCTACGAGCTGAACCGCGCCGACTATCATGCCCGCCGGGACGATTTGATCGAACGCTTCGAGCTTGGACCGTATTTGCATACGCCCGTGCGGAAGCTGTCGCTCGGCGAGCGGATGCGCTGCGAGATCGCCGTGTCGTTCCTGCACCGCCCGCAGCTGCTCTTTCTCGACGAACCGACGATCGGGCTGGATGTCGTCGTCAAGCAGCGCATCCGGGAGCTGATCCGCGAGGTGAACCGGGACGAGGGGACGACCGTCTTCCTGACCTCGCATGATGCGGGCGACATGGAGGAGCTTTGTTCGCGGGCGGTCGTCATTCATCATGGCGGTATCCTGCTGGATGCGCCCGTCGACCGGCTGAAGCGGGAGGTGCTGAACCGCAAGATCATTTCGCTGACGCTGGCTGCCGGCTATGATGCTTCCATGCTGCCGCCGCTCCCTGGCACGAAGGCGATCGCGAGCGAAGGGCGCCGATTGAAGCTTGGGGTCGATCTCGCGGTCACCGACATCGAAGCCGTTCTCGGCGCGGTCATCGGCACGTACCGGCTCGACGACGTGACCGTCGAGGACCCGCCGATGGAAGAGATCATCACGCATATTTACGGAACGGGAGGCTAGCGGACCATGGGCAGCCGAGTCTTCGGAGATAGGTTGGAACTTCTGTCGGCAAGGAGCAAGAAAGCGGGGGCCGTCGCCCGGATTACGATGAAGCAGCAGATGGCCTACAAAACGGACTTCATCATGCGCGCAAGCTTCATGCTGATGATCCTGTACGTGTTCGTCCAGCTCTGGTCCGCCGCCTATGACGGCGACGCCCATCGCGTCATTAACGGCTTTACGCTGAAGCAGATCATCTGGTACCTCGTGTTCACGGAAGCGATCACGATGGGCGTGCCCGCGCTTTGCGGGGTGATCGAGAACGAGGTGAAGAACGGCGACATCGCGATTCGTCTCATTCGGCCGCTCTCTTATATCGGTTATCATTATGCCGCGTACCTGTCGGAGGCGGTCTTCCGGTTCTTCATTCATCTGGCGGTCGGCGGGACCATCGCCTGGCTGTGCGTCGGGCCGCCGACGTTCGGGCTGGGCTGGGCGGGCTTGTTCTCGCTGACGCTCGGCGCGCTCACGATCGCTTTTCTGCTGAATATGATCGTGGCGCTATGCGCCTTGTGGGTCGAGGAGACGCGCGGCATGGAATTCGTGCTGCACAAGCTGCAGTTCACCGTCGGCGGCATGCTGCTGCCGCTCGATCTGATGCCGGAGCCGCTGCAGCGGCTATGCGCCTGGCTGCCGTTTCAGGCGATGCTGTACTTTCCCGCGCGGACGGCGGTCAACTTCGGCGCAGCGCCGCTGCTGCAGCAGTTCGTCATTCAAGCGGCATGGATCGCGGTGCTTACGGCATCCGTCATGCTGATGTACAGGAGAGGAGTGTCGAAGCTGCATGTCAATGGAGGATAACGAACTGGCCGGCAGGCGGCGTTCCGTCTCTTTCACCGGACGATTGCGGGGAACGCTGGCGTTTCTGATCACCTGCTGGAAGGTGAATCTGGCTTCGGCCATGGAGTATCGGGTGAGCTTCTTCATGATGGCGGGCATGATGTTCATCAACAACTTTATGTGGCTGTTCTTCTGGAGCTTGTTCTTCGGCAAGTTCCAGGTTATCAATGGCTGGGAGATGAACGACGTCATGATGATGTGGGCCGTCGGCGCGGGCGGCTTCGGCTGGGCCAATATGCTGTTCGGCAACTTCAACCGGATCGCGCCGATCGTTGCCACCGGGCAATTGGACGTCTACCTGTCGCAGCCGAAGCCGGTGCTGCTGCATGTATTGGCGAGCCGCATGTCGCTGACGGCGGCTGGGGATTTCTTCTTCGGGCTTGTCGTCTACGCATGGGTCGGCAATCATTCGCTTGCGGGCTTGCTGCAGTTTCTCCTCGGCCTGCTGCTGAGCGGCCTGCTGTTCATGGGCGTTACGATTCTGGCCGGGTGCCTCGCCTTCTTCATCGGAAACGCGGAAGGGCTGGCGCAGCAGGTATTCAACAGCTTCGTGGCGCTGTCGACGTATCCGTCCGATATCTTCAAAGGGCTGGCAAGAACGCTGCTCTTCACGCTGCTGCCCGCGGGCTTCATCAGCTTCCTGCCGATCGGCCTGCTGCGCGATTTCGATCCGGCTTTCGTCTGGAGAGCGGCCGCGGCGACGCTCGCGTTCGGCGCGCTGGCCGTCCTCGTCTTCAGGCTGGGACTGAAGCGATACGCGTCCGGCAACGCTATCACGCTCAGAGGCTGAGGCGGATTCGCGCCGGCGGCCGGAAAACCGCATGCGCCATGCGCCAACGCTTGCCGGTTGGCACCGAGTAACCGCCGCTGCCCGCGGTCGATGTCGAACCGCGGGCGACGGCGGTTTTTTTATATTAAATTCTCCTAAAGTCCGCAACCGGTGTAACCTTTTGTTCCCAACGCGCGTCTAAACTTTAGCAAGATTAGAGTTTTCTCATAGGAAGGGGGTTTCGCGGTCAAATGGGATGGTGGAAAAGCAGGCATTCCGTGGCTGAAGCAGTCGAAAACGACGTACATAAGAACGATCAACGATCATCGGATGCAAGCGCCGATGCGAAACCGCTGCTGGTCGTAGAAGGTGTCGAACGAACCTTTCAGGTCGGCGGTCAACCGCTGCACGTGCTGAAGGGCCTTCATATGGAACTCAAGCCCCGGCAGCTGGTCATGCTGCGAGGGCGCTCGGGCTCCGGCAAAACGACGCTGCTCAACATGATCGGCGGGCTCGACCAGCCGACCAAAGGAAATATTTTTTTCCACGACCTGCCATTCCATAAGATGGGCGACGATCAGCGCACGAAGGTCAGGCGCAAGGAAATGGGTTTTATTTTCCAGGCGTTCGCCCTGATGCCGCTGTTGTCGGCTTACGAGAACGTGGAGCTGTCGCTGCGCATGGCGGGCGTTCCCGGCGGAGAGTGGAAATCGCGGGTAGAGCACTGCCTCGACCTCGTCGGCCTCGCCAAGCGGATGCGTCATCGTCCCTTCGAGCTGTCCGGGGGCGAGCAGCAGCGCGTCGCCATCGCCAAAGCGATCGCCCATCGGCCGAGCCTGTTGCTGGCGGACGAACCGACGGCCGAGCTCGATTCGCAGATGGCCGCACAGATTATGTCGGTCTTCCAAACGATTATTCGCACCGAACAAGTAACGATTTGTATGACAACGCACGATCCCACGATTTTGGAGGTTGCCGATCATGTTTACGAAATGGTTGACGGGAAATTCATTTAAGGCGGCTGCCGTCGTCGTCATCGGCGCTTCGCTGCTCGCGTCGAGCGGCTGCTCGCTGCTGCCGAACGAGAACGCCGAGGAAGTGCTTCCGGAAATCGCGCCGCCGCAAATCTCCAAGAAGCCGGAGTATGAAGTGACGACGACGACGCTGGAAACGAAGAAGACGGAAATCGGCAAAATGATTGCCACGCAGGAAGAAACGCTCTATTTCACGCTGGACGGCAAACGGTTGAAAGACCTGAACGTGAAGATCGGGCAGAAGGTGACCGCCGGCCAGGTCATCGGTTCGCTCGACGTGGACGACATGCGCAAGCAGCTTCGCTCCGACAAGCTCAACTTCTCCAAGGATGAGCTGCAGATGAAGGATACGCTGCGCAAGAAAGACGAGATGGATCCGATCGAATTCGAGCTGGCGAAGATCGCCTTCGAAGAGAAGCGCCAGGCGCTGGCCGATGCCGAAACCGAGATTGCCAAGGCGGAGCTGACCGCGCCGTTCGCCGGCACGGTCGTCAGCTTGAACGTCTTGAAGGGCGATGCCATCAAAGCCTACGACCCGATCTGCATCATCGCCGATACGAGCAAGCTGACGGCCGCCGCGATGATGACGCAGGATGAGCTTGAGGGCGTCGCGGTCGGCATGCCCGTCGTCGTGGACATCAACAACGCGGGCGAATTGACGGGGAAAGTGTCGCAGCTGCCCGTCGTCTCGACGGATGACGACAACGGAGGCAATGGCGGCAACGGCGGGGCGCAAAAACCCGAAAGACCGGAAGATTTCCTGACGGTCACCTTGGATAAGCCGCTGCCGAAAGGCGTTACGCGCGGCACGCCGTTATCGATCTCGATCATCATGGACCGCAAGGAAAACGCCATCGTCATACCGCCGTCCGCGCTGCGTTCCATCGGATCGCGCACGTACGTGCAAATCGTCGATGCGGAGGGCAAACGCGAGGTGGACGTGGAAGTCGGGCAGCAGACCGCGACGGAAGTGGAAATCCTCAAAGGATTGACGCCGGGGCAGAAAGTCGTAGGTCGATAACGTATGGGGATACCGCTCTTTCGCTTTTTGTTCCGCAAAATGTGGAACACGCGGTGGATGACGCTGAGCTCGCTCGCGGGCCTGATCATCGCCGTCGCCTTCGCGACCAGCATTCCGATGTACGCGGACGGAGCGCTGAAGCGGGTCGTGGCCCAAACGCTCATGGACGAGAGCGGCGGACTGCCCGCCGGCTCGCTGCTGATGCGTTATCAAGAAACGTCAAGCAAGACGGATTTGAACGGCCTGAACGAAGTCGGCAAGTACATCCGGGAGGACGTTCCTTCCTTGATCGGCTTTCCATTTGCCACATACAGTCAGAGCTTAGCCATCCGCAGCGCCGAGCTGACGCCCGAGGACCCGACTAAGGTCGACGCGAGCCGGGCGCGTACGATGGCTCTCACCTCGATGACCGGGCTCGACAAGAAGGCCGAACTGACGCAAGGCCGCTGGTTCACGGATTCCGTCGGCGATGACGACTCGGTCGAAGCCGTCATGATGGAAGAGGCGATGTACCGCAGCGATATCCATATCGGCGACGTGTTCGAATATCCGATCTACGGCGGGCTGAACCTCACGCTGAAGGTCAAGATCGTCGGCGCGTATAAGCCGCTGAAGGATACCGATCCGTTCTGGTACCAGGGGCTGGAGAGCCTGATGAGCACGCTCACCATCGGCGACAAGGCATTCCAGGACGGATTGCTCAAGGACAGGAAAATACCGGTCCATACGGCAAGCTGGTACTACGCCTTCGATCTGAAGGAGATCAAAACAAGCCAGCTGGCTCCGCTCACGAGCACGCTGGACCGGCTCAACATCGATCTCTACCAGCACCTGAAAGACACGCGCGTGGAGATCTCGTTCGCCAAGCTGCTGGGCGAATTCAAGACGCAGAGCCTGCAGCTGCAAATGCTGCTCTTCACGCTCGCCGCTCCGATGCTGGCGATGGTGTTCTACTTCATCGCGATGAACGCGCGGCAGTCGCTCGACAAGCAGCGCAGCGACATCGCCGTGCTCCGGAGCCGCGGAGCGGGGACGAGGCAGATCATCGGGATCTACTTGATCGAGGGGCTGTTCCTCGGCATCATCGCGCTTGCCATCGGACCGCTGCTCGGGTGGTTCATGGCGAAGAGCATCGGCTCGGCCAACGGGTTCCTCGAGTTCGTCAACCGCAAATCGATTCCGGTCGGCTTTACCTCCGACGCGGTGATCGCGGGTCTCGGGGCGGTCGTGCTGGCCATGCTCGCGACCGTTATCCCTGCGGTGCTTTACGCGAGAGCGTCCATCGTCGATTACAAGAAGCAAATCGCGCGATCGGACCGCAAACCGCTCTGGCAGCGCTGGTACGGGGACGTCCTGCTGCTCGGCGTCGCCGGCTACGGCTGGTATCTGTTCAACGAACGGCAGATGATCTCGGTCAAGAGCAACCTGACGACCGACCAATTGAACGTCCAACCGTTCCTGTTCTTCGTGCCGGCGCTCGCGATCTTCGCGATGGGACTTTTCTTCCTGAGGATATTCCCTTGGCTGCTCAAGCTGTTCAACTGGCTCGGCAGAAAGCTGCTGCCCGTGCCGCTGTACTTGACGCTGACGCAGCTGTCGCGTTCGTCCAAAGGGTATTACCCGCTCATGATCCTGCTCATTCTGACGTTGGGCCTTGGCGTGTATAACGCTTCCGCGGCCCGTACCATCGACTTGAACTCGACGGAACGCACGTTATATAAATACGGCACGGACGTCGTCGTTCAGACGGTCTGGGAAGGCAAGACCGAAGTGATCAACAGCGGCGGCGGCTCCGGCGGGGATAACGGCAACGGCGGCGGCAATGGATCCGGCGACGGAGGTCAAGGAGGCGGCAACGGCGGAAGCGGTGGTTCCGGCGGCAACGGTGGTTCCGGCGGCGGTCAAGGCGGCAATGGCGGCGGCTCAGCCGTTCCGACTCGCGTCAACTACAGCGAACCGCCGTTCGAGGTGTTCCGCAAGCTGGACGGCGTCGAGGCGGCGGCCCGCGTGCTTCAGACGAAAGGCAACATCGTCGTCTCCGGCCGTTCGATCGGCCAGGGCACGGTCATGGGCATCGACAACGTCGACTTCTCGAAGGTCGCCTGGTTCCGCAATGACCTGTATCCGGTTCATCCGTTCAATTATTTGAAGAATCTCGGTTTATACGAACAAGCGGCCATCATTCCGTCGAACGTCGCGGAGAAGTACCAGCTGAAGCTCGGCGATACGATCACCGCGGGCTTGCAGGACGGCGTCGTGGAATTCGCGATCGTCGGCATCGTGCCTTACTGGCCGGCGCAGTATCCGGACCAGTCGCCGTTCATTATCGCGAACCTGGATTATATCTATGATCAAGTGCCGATCATTCCGTACGAAGTATGGCTGAAGATGAAGCCGGGCGCGTTGACGGCGCCTATCATGAAGCAGCTGGAGGATGACGGGATCGAGCTCGCGGACGTGAAAGACGTCCGGATCGAGCTGGCAGCGCAGGCGAAACATCCGACGCGCGGCGGCGTATTCGGCATTCTCAGTCTCGGCTTCCTGGTCTCCATTCTGATCTCGCTCACCGGCTACATCCTCTTCTGGTTCTTCAACTTGTCGGGCCGGATCGTGCAGTTCGGGGTGCTGCGGGCGATGGGACTTTCCCGCAGGCAGCTGACGGGCATGCTCCTGCTGGAGCAGGTGTTCACGGCGGGGCTGTCGATCGGCCTGGGCATTCTGATCGGCAAGATCGCGAGTCTGCTGTTCCTGCCGTTCCTCCAGACGACCGAGAACGTCGCGAACTCCGTTCCGCCGTTCCGGGTCGTGTTCGACGCCAAGGATACGAACCAGCTGTATATCGTCGTCGCCTGCATGATGCTGATGGGCGCGCTGCTGCTGCTGGCGCATATTCGCAGACTTCGCGTGCATCAGGCCGTCAAGATGGGAGAGGAGCGCTAACACGCCATGATTACATGCGAAGGTTTGGTCAAAATTTACAAATCCGACGATCTCGAAGTCGTCGCGCTGCAGGGGCTTAACCTGCACGTCCGCGAAGGAGAGATGATGGCGATCATCGGCAACAGCGGAAGCGGCAAATCGACGCTGCTCAATATATTGGGCGGCCTCGACCGACCTTCCGCGGGCAGCGTCGGCGTAGGACCGTGGGATCTGCTCAAGATCACCGACGAGCAGCTCGTGTCCTACAAGCGCGACACCGTCGGTTTCATCTGGCAGAATAACGCGCGGAACCTGCTGCCGTACTTGTCGGCGCTCGAGAACGTCGAGATGCCGATGATGTTCTCGTCCAAGCTGGACCGCGCATACGCCAAACAGCTCCTGGATTGGGTCGGCCTCAAGGACCGGATGCACAACAAGCTGCATCAGCTCTCCGGCGGGGAACAACAGCGGGTCGCCATCGCGATCTCGCTGTCCAACCGCCCGAAGCTTCTGCTCGCCGATGAGCCGACAGGGTCCGTCGATACGCGGACGTCGGATTTGATCATGGATATATTCCGGCGGCTTAACCGCGAGCTGGGCATTACGGTCGTGATCGTCACGCATGACTTGACGCTGGCCAATAAGGTCGACCGCGTCGTCGCGATCCGGGACGGTCTGACGAGTACCGAATTCATCAAGCGGAATCCGAATCTGGACGATGATTTCGAACCGGGTTCTTCCGCGCAAGAGACCGTTCACGAAGAGTACGTCGTCGTGGACCGCGTCGGACGGCTTCAGATTCCGAAGGCGTATTTGACGGCATTGCAGATTACAGATAAAGCATCGATGGAATTTGACGGCGAGCGAATCATCATTTCGCCGCCCAAATCATTGGAGGGGTAACGGGGATGGAGAACAAGCCAACGCAAGCGAGAACAAAGAAGAAAGCAGTTTTGAAAGCATCGTCGATGGCCTTGTCGGCGGCGCTGATCGTATCCGGCTTGTCGGCCTGCAGCAAAGGGTCAAGCGGCGACGACGCCAAGCAGCATGTTTTGCGTGTCGGGTTCGTCTCGTCGAGCGCGGATAACGATCAATATTTGCGCCAGCAGTTCACCGACGGTTACGAACTGACGCATCCGAACGTCGACATCGAAATCGTCTCCGCCATGAACTATGACGATCAACGCTACCAGGAGCCGGATCCGAATAAGAAACAGCCGGATACGTACGAGAAAGTGAAGGAAATGATGAACGGCAGCAATCCGCCGGACGTCGTGATCGTGGATTCGGGCAATCTGCAGCGTCTGGCGCAGGACAATTTAATTCAGAAGCTCGATACGCTCATCCAGGATAAAGAATTCGATATCGACGATATCGTACCTTCCGTCATCAACGGCATCAAGGACGCGGGTGACGGCAGCATCTACGCGCTTACGCCGACATTCAGCTCTTCGGCCTTATTCTATAACAAGAAAATGTTCACCGATGCGGGCGTCGAGCCGCCGACGGACAACATGACCTGGACGGACATCTTCACGCTTGCGAAGCGCATCGCGAAAGGCGAAGGCAAGGACCGCAAATTCGGATTGTCCTTCAATCGTTACAGCGGCGATCCGTTCTGGGATTCCCAGACCTATGCCGCACCGCTCCAATTGAAGATTTTCGATAACAAAGCAGAGAAAATGTCCGTCGATACGACGCAATGGAAGAAGGTTTGGGGAGACGTCGCGGATCTGTATTTGAACAAAATCGTTCCGTCCCAAGAAGACATGAACGCGGGCGGCGGCGGTATTATCAAAGACAAAGTCGCTTATGATCCGTTCCAAGGCGATATGTTCTTGAGCGGCCGCGTGGCGATGACCATCGGCGGTTACGATTACGTCTCGCAATTGTCGCAAGCGAAAGACGCGGCAACCAAAAATCCGAAAATCTCCAACGTGGACTGGGATGTCGTTACCGTGCCGCAGTTCAGCGAAGTACCGGGCGTCGGCGGCAACATTTACCTCAATAACTTGATGGCGATCAATGCCAAAGCGCAAAATCCCGATGACGCCTGGGATTTCATCGCCTTCAATAACAGCAAGGAATGGGCGAAGCTCAAGTCGCGCAGCACGTACGAGATGGTCTCCCGCAAATCGTTCCTGAAGCCGAAGGACGGCATGAGCTACAACATCGCGGCCTTCTACACGTTGAAGCCGGTACCGCCACAAGATCCGGCCATCGACAAGCTTTACCAGGATATGCCGAACCTGTATCAAGTGCAGCAGCTCGCGCAGCCGTTATTCCAAGAAGTGCTGCAGAAGAAGAAATCCGTCGACGAAGCGCTGAAATCGTGGCAAACGCAAGGCGACGTGCTCCTGCAAAAAATCAAAACGAACCCGAACGGGCCGCTTGACGGCGTAGGCGGAGTCGGTGTTGGGGTTGGCGGCGGCGGACCTTTGATCAACGTACAGCCGGTCGGTTAATTTCGCTTACGAAAGAGCAGCTGCGCTTTGTGCAGCTGTTCTTTTTTCATGCGGTTCAACGAGGACGCGGCGACGCTTATTTTTGACGGAAATGGGTACGATAAGCGAAACGGCAATGAAAGGGGCTGCTTTCATGAAATGGGTATACTGGGGTCGTTTATACGAAACTAAATTTCAAGCCGGCTGTTTGGTCAGGCGAATGGAGAACGATTGGTGGGTGTATGGCTACGAATGCCCGCAGGAGATCGAAGTTTTCAAGTCGCGCAGGGGCCGATTTGGGGTTCGATTCCTCCCATAGCAGATTATGCTTGACTTATTGCTAATTTCTATAGTATATTACTTCTTGTCGCCATTGAATGATTTGATGCGAATTGGTGTTATCGCGGGGTGGAGCAGCTCGGTAGCTCGTCGGGCTCATAACCCGAAGGCCGCAGGTTCAAATCCTGCCCCCGCAACCAACCTTTCGATTGCTATCGTAAGGGCCCTTAGCTCAGTTGGTTAGAGCGGTCGGCTCATAACCGATTGGTCGGGGGTTCGAGTCCCTCAGGGCCCACCATTCCAACATAATCATACAACATGCCGGGGTGGCGGAACTGGCAGACGCACAGGACTTAAAATCCTGCGGTGGGTGACCACCGTACGGGTTCGATTCCCGTCCTCGGCACCACTAGCTTTTACGCACTTTGTAGAGTTAGTATCTACCCATATTACATAAGGAGTCCTGTGTGGTAAACTGCCACATTAGGGCTTTTTTTCATGCGCACAGGATTCCATGAAAAACTTCCGGCTTCTTTCGCAATGTTGTACCTACAAGTAACGATTATTACTTGGGGAAACACGAAAGGAGTCATGCACATCATGACGAGAGGAAGAGTATTGAAAATCAGTGAGCACGTTCCCACAACATGGGAAGAAACATTAGAGCAATTCATGTCATGGAAGAAGGCTCAGGGGCTTAGTAAGCAAACGTTAGACGACTATAAGCGTCATGTGAGTCAATTCTATAAGCGTTATCCTGATGCATTTGGAAGTCAGCCCCACCAGTTGGAAAAATTGCTCTGTGAATACTTTGCAGAGCATATCAAACCTGCGACATATAACAATCGTCTCGTGTACTTACGGGCCTTCTATGATTGGTGCGTAGATAAGACAGGGCTTTTCTCTCAAAACCCTTTACAGGGCTTTAAGAAGCGTAGAGCGGAGGGGAGGGTAGTGCAGCATGAAGAAGAAACGCTTATAGCCCTAATCAACGCGCCTGATAAGAAGACGTATGTAGGACTTAGGGATTACGCTTTAATCTTACTTACGCTTGATACAGGAATCCGCCCCAAAGAAGCGTTCTCCCTGCTTCCTGACGATTTTAATGCACGGGCTTGTGAAATGTATGTAAGGGCAGAGAACGCGAAGACACGGGTTTCAAGGACGCTGAATCTTAGTCTTCAGACCGCTAAAGCTATTAGCGAACTGATTGCAAACCGCCCGAAGGAATGGAAGAAAGGAACGCCGATATTTTGCAAGAATGAAGGGAGTTCCCTGACTCGTTACACTTGGGGTGACCGTATGGAAATGTACTCGAAGAAGTTGGGTGCTAAAATTATCCCCTATGATCTCCGCCACTGTTTTGCTGTCGGTTTCTTGCGTGGCGGGGGGAACGCCTTGGCTTTGCAACGGTCATTAGGTCACACTGACCTAACCATGACGAAAAGATATGTAAACCTTGCTGAGAGCGACATGAAGGAACAACATGCGATGGCTTCTCCGCTGAATAGACTCATGCCTATTAAGAAAAGGGCAGGCAGGATATAAACCGAACACGAAAGGGGCGGTGTCTATGACATCGCCCCTCCATTTGTAATGTGACAATTAATACTGAGTCTAAATTTGATTATTTTTCTCTTCTCTGTTCTTAGAGAGAAACAACTCCCAAGTATATTCTAAATACTCTTTTCCAAGAGTGTGCCCTTCTACAAAGTGAAGTGATTCCAAATGATAATCTTCATCTTCGTAAGCACAGTGTACTAACATATCGTTTGGGTTTATTGCAAAATATAAATCATCAAATTGAGCATGACAATTCGGACATAAAACAATAAGATTTCTAACACTGTCATCTCCCTTGTGGGTTTGATTATACGGTTTAATGTGGTGTGCTTCCGAATAATATCCACCGTCAGAATTTCTTAATCTGTATGAGCACAATTGACAACGATGACCATATTTTTCTTTGAGCCATTTAGCAATACTCGAATCTCTTACCATACGTTGAATACTTATTTTATTGAATTCCAAGTTCTGTTTCGATTCTAGGTAATTTGTAAAGTCATCCATGTTTAAGTCTTTTTCCTCCGAATAAGGTTCATGCCTATTTAGGAAATCGTCATCATCAGTCTTAATCTGTGCATGCTTTTCGATTGAAGTTATATTAGGTGATCGTTCAATTGCTCTCTCGGTTGCTGACACTACATCTTTTAAGGTAACTGCCGTTCCAATTGCCCCTACTTTATACTTGGTTAAATACTCGTTTAGGGCGTAATTAAGCTGCTTGTTGTCTCTTTTAAACCTCATTAAAAAATCTCTGATACACATACCTTCGGAACTAATAAGCGAGAATAACATCATACTTTTTATTAACAATCTTGAGTTTATATCAACGTTATCCATACTAAATTTGTTTTCATTTCGCTCAAAAACATAAAACTTCGGGTTAATAAACCCATGATCACTCGAACCTTCTGTTTTAAAAAGTTTATCATCTGAAATATTCAACTTATCTCTGTATTTAAAATAAGTTACTAGATATTCCTTTGTTATGTTATCTAGAGTTAGCCACTCAACTAATCTATTGTCTTCAACATGAAATACGTTTCTTATCAGGTTCTCATCCAATCTAAAGTCCCGCAACCTAAGATTGCAAACATATCTCTGCTCCATTCCATAGAAGAAGGTAAGGGCAAACACTAATGGCGCGGTTTTTTCTTCATCTTCGGATGTATATTTTACAGAGCTACTAAAGATAAATTTTATGTCCCGTAAGGTTAAGAATTCATTCTTCTTGTTCTGCCTGACTTCGTTATGTTCTCTTGTACTAAATGCAGTCTCTATTACATCCTTTAATTCAAGGTATTTGGGGTGATTAATCTGCTCACGATTTCTTAATAATTCGAGCAAGTTAACCAATGATGCCCTAAACTCTCCCCGAGGGTTCTCTCTACTAAATGAAAGCATCTTTTCAACATTAAACACAGTCTCATATTCACTGCTTAAAAGTTCCTTATAAAAATAATTATTTAAGTAAGCGGCTAATACTGCAACATACTTGTCAGTAGACTTCAGCCCTTTATCATTATTGAGATAGTTCTCATAGTCACTCATTAATGTCTGAATGCTGTGATTCACTAGCAGCCCACCTTTGAGAATCTCCAATCTGTCTACTAAAAAAACTTACATTACTATAAGATGTTATTCAAAACTTGAATAGAAGTATAGTGTCCTTGTAACTTAAAGTGTTGTACAGGAAACTCAGAAAATTTGTGCGGAACAAACCGAAGGTGAACTTTCTGTCGCGAATAAATAAAGCGATTCTGTCGTTACGGGGTAGGAGGGCTGTATAAAGCCTGTGTGCAAGTCACCGTAATACACAACAATAGAGCTGTCCTTATGGTTTGGGAGTAGGAGGGAGGCGCTCTGTGTTGTTCCTGCGTTAGCCTGCCTGTAATCGATTCTCAGAACTTCAAATGAGCCTTTCACAATTTGCTTAGTCGTGCTTCCAATAACGCTTTCCGTGAAGCCGTATTCTCTTCATTCATCGGTTTTTGAAGCTTTGGTTGAGGCATAGTTCGTTGGTGGTTCCCATCTGTAATTAAATCCTTCACTAGATTGGTAAGACCATCTATCTTGTCTTCCATTCTTGTGAGTTTGTCTTTCAAGTCTGCATTATTCATTTGCCAACCCGCTTCCTATTTCTTCTTAAGTAATTTTAGTGTCTTATAGTTCATAACTGCGGTGATAGCTGTTAATATTATACAAATTATTGATACGCAAATTGTAAGTATTTCCATCCTTCCACGCCCCCATAAATAAGGTATGTCAGGAGTTTATCACAGCATTTCTCATATGTCAAAATATGGTATTCCAATATGGAATCTCTATTGTATAACCCAGTTTCCTGATCTAATGAAATGTGCAGGAGAGCACTTTTCAGAAAAATTTGGTGCGGAGCAGTCGAGGGTAAACTCTGCTGCAATAACAAAAGCCAAATCATTCGGCAGGGGGGGGACGTAGGATGTGTAAAACAAGTAAAATTTAATAGAACGCGAATGTCGAATATTTATGCGAACGTACGTTCAAATAATATGGTACAATATTCCTATTAAAAACGATGCTTAGGGGGCTTAATATGAGCTGGAAGACAAACCTTGAAGATACTTTTTCAAAGTGGTCTAAACGTTCAAGTGATAATGAAGAAGAAAAATGTGAGCGTGCCTTATCTATGATAAAAGCGGCAATTAAAGAGGAAGATCAAATCAAAAACTCAAATATCGTATTTATACCACAAGGGTCATATCATAATAACACTAATGTGAGATTAAGTAGTGATGTTGATATTTGCGTTAAGTTAAAATCAACTGTCTTTTCAAATGTTCCCGAAGGCATGAAAATCGGAGATTTTGGATTGTCCCTTCAAGTTATACTTTTAAACAATACTTAGACGATATTGAACGCGCTCTTGTAAGGAAATTTGGTCGTGAAAATGTAAGGAAGGGAAAAAAAGCTTTTGATGTAAAGTCAAACACTTATAGGGTAGATGCTGATGTAGTGGCCTGTTTTGAACATCGAAGATATAGCAAGGATGGTTCATACATAACGGGCACACAATTTTATAGTAGCACTGGTGAGAAAGTAGTGAACTTTCCTGAACAACATTATATTAATGGTGTTAAAAAGAATGAAGAAACAGGAAGGAACTTTAAACGGATTGTCAGGATTATTAAAAGACTGAAAAACATTATGGTAGATGAGGGGGTCAGTGGTCTTGATAACATATCTTCATTTTTAATTGAAGGTCTTGTTTGGAACGTGCCGAATGTTCATTTTGATAACAATACATATGTTGATGATGTGAAAAATGTCCTTGCATACCTTTACCACAACACCAAGGAAGAGAGTGGTTGTAAGGAGTGGGGGGAGGTATCGGATTTACTTTACCTCTTCCATGGCGGGCGTTCATATAAAAGAGAAGAAGTCAACGCATTCATTCTAAAAGCTTACAACCATGCGTTTTAGATAGGGGCAACGTCGGTGTATAATCAAGATAATTATAATAAAATACTTGTGACTGTGGGAATAATTGCTTTTTGTGTATCAATATTAATTGCTACTTCGGATATTTCTGATGTAACTTATGTAAACGTGCTTAAAAGTATTTCTTCTGCATCCTTGGTTACATTTTTTTTTCATTTTGTATTCAAAAAATGGATATGGCAGTATCATTGGATACCGCTGTTAAATCCTTTAATTGTTCTTGTTCCAAACCTGCATGGAACATGGGAAGGTACTGTGCGCTCGAATTGGACTGACCCTCGAACGGGTAATACGGTTGAACCAACAAAGTTGAAGGTATTCATCAGACAGACATTTATTTCAATAAGTGTTGAGGTTCATACTGATAAAATGATTAGCAAAAGTTATTTGGCAGGTTTTAGGACTGATTTAGAAACACAAACACAGGAATTATGTTATACCTACACGAGTAAGGCATCAGCTAATACAGTGAGTTTTAACCCTTGGCACGATGGTACCGCAAAACTGGAGATACATCAAAGCCCTAATCTTCAACTAAAGGGCGACTACTGGACATTGCGGCAGACTACGGGGACTATTGAAATTCAACGTATTAGTAAAAAAATTTTCAGGTAAACCATTATAATATCAAGCTATTTGAGATATCTCAAATGGCTTTTTATATTGAGGGGGAGTTATTAGCTCGTTAGCTCGATTGTTCTTAACAAAAAGAGCCGCCCTAATAATTGGTGGCTCTGCTTCTATCAGTCCTTATATAGCCCTAAACGGCTCTCAGACTGTCTCTTGTGTTGCATCCCGCTTTCTCCGATTAAGTTCGCGATACAATGACCCCTTCGTAACGCCCGTTAATTCTTCGATCTCGCTGACGCTATGCGACTTGCCTTCGTATAGCTTAATCGCCTTATCAAGCTTCTTGGCATCGGTCTTTGGACGCCCACCGTTTCTTCCCCGCGCTCTAGCAGCTTCTAGCCCCGCTACTGTACGTTCTCGAATAATGTCCCGTTCAAACTCCGCGAATACCGCCATCATGCCGAATAGCGCCTTTCCTGCGGCGGTAGATGTGTCTATCTTATCGGATAGGCTTACAAACTCGACGCCGTTCTTGTTCAAGTGAAGTAGAACGTCGAATAACTTTTGCGTCGACCGCGCCAAACGATCAAGCTTGTAGACGATGAACGTATCGCCTTCACGAAGATTGTCCAGCGCCTTCGCAAGTTCCGGGCGATCATCGTTGCCACCACTTGCCTTCTCGGTGTAAACTTTATCGAAGCCGTAAGCTTTCAATGTGTCTAATTGAAGATCAAGCGATTGGTCAGCGGTCGATACCCGCGCATATGCGATTTTCATTCGTATCGTCCCCTTTGTATGTATCGTTTCGCTCATCGTATCATAAACGTACCATTTCGTAAATATGATATTGGAACGGGTATCGTACCGATTTTTTAGCGGAATCGGGAACGTTTCAAGACGTTTTGGAAACGTTTCATAAACAATCGTTTTCGTACCATTTATTAAACTACGATGGCGGCTGTACCTCAATGGGCAAATTTGGAGATATAAGAGGATGGGAGAAGGAATAACCATAAAGCTGAGGGAAATATGACCTTCTTTACATTTAGTATGAATGGTCACGTCGCTGAAAGGGGCGAAGCCCTGATTCTTCTTCAAGATGTATCTACTTTGATTCTTAGAATGATTGTTTTTAGTGTTTATTATTAGACAGACCCCGTGTCTAGTGTCTTCGACAATTCTTCCAAGTAACAGACTCCCTGACCCTTTAACAGAAATTAGGTCTTTTTTATAGACAGAGATTCTGTTTGTCACAAGTTGCATAACCATATCAGACATAGCGGCTCGTATTTGGTCAGGAAGTCTGTTAATTCGGATATAATGTCTGTTATTAGGACACGTTGTCTAGTGTCTTGAACTTCTTGTCGTAACGCTCTTTTAGATACTGCATGTACTCTTGTAAACACCGTCTCTCAGAATCACCTTTATCGAAACGGAACTCATGCTTCATGGTGTTAGTCAGCTTAGCGATGTATCCAAAGTAAGCATCGCTATTTACTTCACCTTTAATCCACTGACTCAACTTGTAATCATTGACCTTATTTCTAACTTCATTGATGAACTCATGTGTTTTTTCCGACATAAGCAAGTACGGGTTCTTATGCAAGTCATTAGGAAGGTAGTACGTATGATTCCTCTGACTACTGCTAATAAGTACCAGTTTCTTTTTACCTAGTGCTTCCATGTGGCGTTCAACCGTCTTTGAACTGCAACCTACATTCCGGGCGATTGTTTCAAGTGAAGGGTAGCAATAGTGCTTATCCCCCATGTAAGACCATAAGTCAATCAGAATCAACTTTTCATATTCCGAGAGACCGTAACATCTAAGGAACTTATGAGGAACGATTGTGAATCCCTTATGATGGTCTGTAAAGGTTGATTCTTTGGCGATTTTAGGGAGGTATTCGTTTGTGGCTTCTCTACTGTAGCTGAATTGTGTACTCATTGGCATTTACGCTCCTTCCGCTTGTCTGAGTATTCTATTAGGTCTGCACGTTCGATGATATAGGTTGACGTCTTGCCTTCACCTATCTTCACAGCGTCAAGCTGACAGGATTGTATCGCTCTCAGAATCGTCCTAGGGCTTACCCCGACGACTTTAGCGGCTTCTTTGCGACTCATTATCTCTTTCATGTCCTGTTCCTCCTTGAAGTTGTTCTAAGTTAGTGACAGCAAAGGTTAAAAAAATAACCTTCTCACATTAGTAATCGTTACATGGTGGCGTTCTGTTGCGAGATAACTTGCCTATAATAAATGTACACGTTCCTTCTTATTGCCCCTGCCATGACTCAGCAGGGGCTTTTTGTGTCCATTACCATTCGGGCTGCTATTCGGCGTTCGGCACGATAAGCGTAGTATCGTAACCCTTTTCTTGTAGCACTTTCATTAGGTGGGCTTCCATAACCAAGTAAGGGTATCTTCCATATCCTCGCTTGTTGCTTGGTACTCGTTCAGCTTGTAACGTACCGCTTCTTACCCAAGACATTACGGTATCTTCACTTATGAACCGTCCGCGATTTGAAGCCGATAGCTTGTGAGCAATCGTTGCCAAAGTGTAGAGTTTTTCCATGACTAGCGTCTCCCCTCATTAATTGATTGCTCTACAAAGGCTTTTAAATCGGCTTCTCGTATACGCCATAACGTTCCTGCCAACTTCATAGCTTTAATGCGTCCCTCTCCAAGCCATTTGTAGCAGGTATTCATATCAATGCTCAGAAGTTTGGAAACTTCATCGGCAGAGTACAAGCGCCCTAGAAACGTTTGCATGTTTTCCATTACTGTTGACCTCCTGTAGTGTTATTGAGAATGAAGTTCCTGAGACTTTCCTGAGGAATCCGAATAGAGCCACCGACTTTACAGCTTGGCAGAGTGCTGTTTTGACACATTGAGTAAATCGTAGTGTAAGAAAGTGATAAAATTTCCATTACCTCGCGGATAGTGAATAAGCGTTCGATGAGAACCGCTCCTTTCAGTTGTGAATTGGTTACAGTCACAATATAAGTAATCAGGCGGCAAGATTAACAAATTCTTGTACAAATAAAGAAAAAACTATATTTCTCCAATAAGGACGGATTATTAGTTTTGGAATAGGGGAGAGGGAATGAAGATAACGTTTTTTAGGATAATGTGTGCATTTGTGTATTATTAAAAATGTGGGTTTAACTAGGTGTGAACAGTTAATATTGGGATTTGGATGTACTTAGGAATTGGACATGAAGGGGTATATTTCTAAAGCTTAGGAGGACGAACAGAAGAAGCGGGCTTGCAAGTAGGAGGCAAACATGATAAATTACTCTTTGTCTTAACGCACAGGATTCAGACTATTGAAAATGCGATATATCGCTTTTAATATTAAAAATACTGTGCGACTAGCTGAACGGTACAAATTGCAAAAATGCCGGGAAGCCTTATGTAGCAAGGGTTTGTAAGCCGGGGTGGCGGAACTGGCAGACGCACAGGACTTAAAATCCTGCGGTGGGTGACCACCGTACGGGTTCGATTCCCGTCCTCGGCACCAACTAAATAATCTAAGGTTTGAAATAGACCTCCTTTGAAGCTCCGATGAATCGTCGGACCGTCGAAGGAGGTTTTCTATTTGACTACGAATGACGCCACGATTATTTGAAATTCATGCCCAGACTCCCCTATACTAGTAGAACAACCTTCCTCCGCGCGGCGGCTCTGGAGCTTACGGATCGATGCAGTGGAGGTTTTCCATGAACGGGGGAGATGACGATGATAAAACCGACGTTTGACAACGATTGGTCCCAGGTGCTCGAGCGCGAATGGGACGAGCCGTATTTTCAACGGCTGCTGGAAACCGTATCGCGGCAATATCGGGAGGAGACCGTTTATCCGAAGCAGGATGCGATTTTTAATGCCTTTCGGCATACCGCCTGCGCGGACACGAAGGCCGTCATCCTCGGTCAGGACCCGTACCACGGTCCCGGACAGGCGCACGGGCTCAGCTTCTCGGTGCTCCCGGGCGTGAAGAAGCCGCCTTCGCTGCTGAATATGTTGAAGGAGCTGCAGGACGATCTCGGCTGCGACATACCGGACCACGGCTGCCTGATACCTTGGGCGAAGCAAGGCGTGTTGCTGCTGAATACGGTCTTGACCGTCGTTGACGGGCAGCCAGCATCGCATCAGGGGCTCGGATGGGAGCGGTTCACGGATGGCGTCATCGCGGAGCTCAACAAGCGGGAGCGGCCCGTCGTCTTCGTGCTGTGGGGCAAGCATGCGCAGGCGAAAGAATCGTTGATCGATACGGGCCGCCACTTCGTCATCGCGTCGCCGCATCCAAGCCCGCTCTCGGCGCGACGGGGCTTCTTCGGGAGCCGTCCGTATTCCAAAATCAATGCCTGCTTGCGGCAGATCGGCTCGGAAGAAGTCCAGTGGTCCATTCCTTCGCTCGCGGAGCTGGAAGCGGCAGCCGGCGGCGGACAATAAGAGGTGAGCGCACATGGTTGAGCAAGAGAAGCAGAAGGCCGTCCGCTGGCTGAATCCCGCCTCGGGCTATCTGACGGGCTATGCGTATACGTTGAATCCGTATATCGGTTGTACGTTCGGCTGCTCCTACTGCTATGTGAGGCGAATGCCGCTCGCGTTATTCAGAGGCAGCCCGTGGGGCGAATGGGTGGAGCCGAAGCGCTTCGACGGCGACAGCTTCCGCCGGGAATGGCGAAGGGCGATTGCAAAAGGGGGCCTGACGGTGTTCATGTCGTCGGCTACCGATCCGTATCAGCCGGCGGAGCACATGGAACGCCTCACGCGCCGGGTCTTGGAGGCGATGGCGGAGGAGCTGCCGGAATTCCTCCTCGTGCAGACGCGGAGTCCGCTCGTGCTGCGGGATATCGATCTCCTGCGGAGGTTCGGGGAGCGGGTAAGGGTCAGCATGACGGTTGAAACGGATCTGGAAGCCGTCCGCAAGGAACTCACGCCATCCGCGCCGCCGCTCGCGGCCAGGCTGCGCGCCATACGCGAGCTTCGGCAGGCCGGCATACCGGTTCAAGCCGCGATATCGCCGCTGCTGCCGTGCAGCGAGGCTTTTCCCGCCTTGATCGCCGCCGCGGTCGATCGCGTCGTGGTGGACGATTTCTTTCGCGGAGACGGGAGCGGGGGAAAGCGCTCGGCGCAGCTGCAGATGGGCGAACGATATCGCGCGATGGGCGCGGAATCGCTGTATGCGCCGGAGACGGCGGATCGCTTCGTCGAGGATTTGAGACGGCAGATGTCCGCGAATAGCGTCTATTTCGGCCAGGAAGGGTTCCTGCCCTAATCGATAATAAATAAGAAGAAGCCCTCGCATCCGCGAGGGCTTCTTTGCGTGCTGGCTGATTTGTACTGTGTCCCTGATGCCTACTCGTTCTGCGTATCGCCGTCGCTGCCGATGATACCCGTCGAACCGCCGATTGCCGCGGAGCCGCCGCCGGAGACGTTGTTGCCGAGCACAGGCTTGAACGCGGAGGACACGTACGTGACAGCCTTCACCTCGGTGATGACTTGCGCGAACGACTTGTCTTTGTCGGGATAGATTGGCGCGACGGTAATGACGGCTTGATCGCCGTCGAAGTTAATCGATGCGACGCGGACGCCGTAGCCGGGATTCGGCGCTTGCGCGAAGACCGTCACTTCGTTGACGTCGGCGCTGATCGCCTTGGTCGACAGCTTCAGTCCCGTAAGCGGGAACGGTTGTTGATCCGCCGGAGGCTCGATCGGCGTGTTCTTGGCGACGAATTGAATCGTGTCGTAGAGCCAGCCTGCGGCGTCGCCGCGCGTGATCGCCCCTTTCGGATTGAAGAGCTGCGTGTCGTCCAGCTTCGCGATGCCGGATACCAGCAAAGTCTGGATGCTGCCCATATAATCCGGATTGACGTCCGCTTCGTCCTTCAACACCACATAGAGATCGATGAAGGCATAATCGCCCTTCTTAAGCAGCGCCTGCATCAAATGATGCGCGAATTGCTCACGCGTCATGATGTCTCCCGCTTTCGTCTCCCGCGGAATATCCAGCCCGTTCATGGCGGCGATAATGAACGCGTTCGCGTACCAGGCGTCGTCCTTCATGTTCGGGAAGCTGTCCGTTACTTTCGGTTCTTTAATGAAGTTCATGCCGTCCAGGTTCAAGCCGAGGCCGTTCACGATCATCGAGATACCGGCCGCGTAGGTCAGCTTGCCGTTCGGGTCGAACGTATCCGCCTTCGGATCGCCCGACAAGATGCCGAGCTTCTGCAGCTCGGAAATTTTGGCATCGTTCGGGTGCCCCTTCGTATCCGAGAATGCCCATACGGACTGCGTCAATGCCACGAACACCAGCAAAACAACGCTAACAGCCACGATTGGTCGTTTCATCCTATACACCCCATTTTCCAGATTCTTGTACCAGCCTTCGATTATGTAGACGCACCCGGTTCGTGAAAAGTTGCAAGAACCCGGGCGGCGCCTTGCCTTGGTCGACATCTATGGTCGAATCGTCACTCTCGTATGAATGGGCACGAGCGCGGACAACGCCATCACGTCTTCATTGTACATCCTAATGCAGCCGTGCGAAACTTCGCGCCCGATGGAGCCGGGATCGTTCGTGCCGTGAATGCCGTAATGCGGCTTGGAGAGCCCCATCCACAACGCGCCGAACGGCCCGCCGGGATTGAGCTGCTTGTTGATGATTTCGTAGTTTCCCGTAGGCGTTCTCGTGAGCATTTTGCCGATGCCGACCGGAAAGCCCCTGACGACGATATTGCCATCGAGCAAATACAGCTGGCGGTCGGATAAATCCACGATGATCCGGTAATTGGGCATTGTCCATTCCCTCCTTTTCGTCCATCATATGTGCGCGCCGGAAAGGAGGATTGGATGCAGCGGCCGGGAGGCGAAGAAGGCCAGCGTTTCGACTGCGGACCGCCGGTGTAAAAAAGATTATGGCGGGATGGGGCGCTTGCTCGCCCGTATTAAGCACGGTCGCCGCGAAAGGGGACGTAAATCATGATATTGCCGACGTATTACGTATCGATATCCGCGCGTACGATTCAAGCGGAAGCGCCGGAAACGGATCACTTGGCCATCCGGGGAACCGACAAGCAGCTGGAACAGCTGCGGCGCAAATTGGACCGGGAGGATCGGAACGACGAACGGACCTCGGCCAGGGCGTTGATCCCGTATAAATCGGCGGAGCGCGATCCTTCGACGGAAGAATTCAGCGAAGACTTGCTTGATTTATACGCTTTCGTATACGAGCTCGGAACGCCGGAAACGAAGGCTCATATCGAAGCGATGAACATCTTGCCCAAGCTCACCAATCAGAACGCGAACCTTCCCGGTTATACCTCCTAGCACTCCGACGAGAACGGATAATGCCCGCCCAGGCATTATCCGTTTTTGCGTCTATGGAGGTGACGGCTGGTCACACCATTTGCACCATCGGCCGGCTAGCTTCATATTCTATTAAAAACGGAGGTTGATAGATATGGATTTCGATGCCATTCAGGAGCTGATCGATCCCTCGCTCTATATCCTGCTCGTTGCATGCTGGGTACTCGGCTATACCTTGAAAAGAACGCCCCGCGTCCCGGATTGGACGATCGTATATATCATCACGGCGTTTGCGGTGATCGTTTCGCTGTTTATGCTGGGGTTTAACGTCAAGAGCGTGCTGCAGGGCATACTGACCGGCGCCGTATCGGTGTACGGCAGCCAGCTGATCAAGCAGGCGCAGAAAGGAGCGTCCGGCGACGATGCAGGCAAGACAAGCCAGTAACGTGACCGTCATCGACGTCTCGCATCATCAGGGCAGTATCGATTGGAACGAGGTAAAGGCCGGCGGCGTGGCCGGCGCCTTCATCAAGGCGACCGAAGGCGCTTCGTTCGTCGATCCCCGGTTCGCGGCGAACGCATCGGAAGCCGCCCAGTCAGGCTTGCGGATCGGCTTCTATCATTACGCCCATCCGGAGCTGAACACCGCCGCCGCGGAAGCAGCGCATTTCGTTCAGATCGTAAAAGGATTGAAGGCCGACTTCCCGCATGTGCTGGACGTGGAGGGCGACGCTTCCGAATTAGGCGCGCTGACGACATGGTGTACGGCATGGTTGAAGGAAGTGAAACGCCTGACGGGCCATCCGGTCATGATTTACACCGGCGCGAGCTTCGCCAAGACATACCTGGGCAAAAGCCTCGCCAAATGGCCGCTCTGGGTTGCCCACTACGGCACCGATAAGCCGATGGATAACGGCATCTGGCCGCAATGGTCGGTGTTTCAATATACGTCCAAAGGAACGATTGACGGCATTAAAGGCAGTACCGACGTCAACGCGATGGAGAAGGCATTCTTCGATGAACATTCCGGCGAGGGCGGCGTCCCGGTGCCGAAACCGACCGCGGACGACCGGATCAAGATCGTCGTCAACGATCAGCTCGCCGCATACGGCCGGATCATCGACGGGCATGCGTATCTCCCGCTGCGCCAGCTTGGCGAAGCGCTGGGCGTTCCGGTCGAGTGGAGGGCGTCGGAAGCCTCCCCTTACGCCGACGGCAAACGGGTCGATAAGTTCAAGCTGATCGACGGGAAAACGTATATCGGCGTCAGGGCTGCCGCGGAGCTGCTCGGCGGGAAAGCGTCGTGGGATCACGGCACGAAGAAAGTATACCTGTACAAATAAACAAGCCCCCGCTGAACGCGTTCAGCGGGGGTTTGTAACGAATATAAAAAAAACCCTTGATTGCTCAAGGGCTTTAATGAATGGTGGATGGTGATCTGGACAGGGTTCGAACCTGTGACCCCTACCCTGTCAAGATAGTGCTCTCCCAGCTGAGCTACCAGATCATAACCAAATTTTTTCTCAGTGAAATTTATTATAGCGGCGGGATGAGAAAAATGCAAGGGGGTTGGCAAGATTTTTTTTCGCGGCTTCATGCCCATCCGGCGCAGTTTGCATACTCGCAGCGTTGCCCGGTCATACTATAGTTCCGTATGGAAGAACGATCCATACATACGCGTGCACGAACGGGAGGATCCGTACCCTATGAAACGATACATGCTGATCTTGACTGCCGCACTTTTATTGTCCTCGTGCGTGACTGCATGTGCGGGCAAAGACGATGGGGCCGAATCGAAAGCCGCGAACGCCGGCAATGTCGTCCATCTCCGCACGCAAGGCGATGCGAGGGTATTCGAAGCGAACGGCCTGAAGCAAAACGGCCGACTATGGATTCCCGCAGATCGGGCGGCGGCGCTGTTAAACTACCGGTATGCGGTCAATCCGAAGAGCCGTACGGCTGCAATGGGCTTCGGCGACCCGTTGTACACGTTGTCCATGAATTCCGCAAGCGCCAAAATCGGCGACGATGTCGTGCAACTTCGCGAAGCGCCTCGCATGGTCGGGCATACGCTCTACCTGGAAGTCGGCTCGCTCTCGCAGTTGCTGCAGACGCCGGTGAGATGGGACAAGACCAGCAACACGATCGTCGTATCGCCTAGACCGAGCGGAGAACCGACGA
The DNA here is from genome assembly GCF_059383675.1 of Paenibacillus sp. J22P277. Classification (NCBI taxonomy): domain Bacteria; kingdom Bacillati; phylum Bacillota; class Bacilli; order Caryophanales; family Paenibacillaceae; genus Paenibacillus; species Paenibacillus sp. J22P277. The sequence continues at coordinate 530,939 of NZ_JBXENS010000001.1, read as the reverse complement.
AGAACACGACGATGGATATCCGCGGCAATACCTTGCGAGCCGAATCGGTCGATTCCGATAACGGAAAGGCGAAGGAGGCGATCGCATTCGCGAAGACGCTGCTGAGCACGCCGTACGCATTCAATGCCGAGCCGTACGCGCAAAGCCATGCATTCGACTGCTCCTCGTTCATGCAGTATGTATTCGGCCATGTCGGCGTTGCGCTTCCGCGGACGGCAAAGTCCCAATCGACGGTCGGGTCCTACGTGTCCCGCAATAAGCTCATGCCGGGCGACCTCGTCTTCTTCTATACCCCCGGCAGATTCGGAAGCAACGATGCCGTCGGCAATGTAGGGCTGTATCTGGGCGGCAATAAGATCATTCAGACCTACGGCAATCCAGGGGTCACGATAACCGCATTGGAAGGGGATTGGGATAAACGCTTCATGTGGGCGCGAAGGGTGCTGTGAGCGAGTCGTATCTCGTCCATAGAAGCAAAACGAAGGCCCGTGCGACGTCGCACGGGCCTCTTTCGTGAGGTAAAAAATAAAAAACCCTTAATTACTTAAGGATTTCGTCAATTAAATAATGGTGATCTGGACAGGGTTCGAACCTGTGACCCCTACCCTGTCAAGATAGTGCTCTCCCAGCTGAGCTACCAGATCATATGTAGTTCGTTTCAGTGACAAGTAATAATATATCAAACCGGCAAAACGAAGTCAACCATTATTCACAAAAAAAGATTCTAAATGTTCGTAAAGCCGCATATGGTGTACTCAAGCTTTGATTTCTGGAGAGGCGGGTTGTCTAGTGGAGGAAGCTGCCTATTTGGCGGTATGGCTGATCGGGCTGTTTGGCATTGTCGGCACGGTATGCGTGTATGTGGCAAAAATGGTCATTCAAGATTCCACGAGTTATGACGAGCAATATGTTTGGAAGCGTAAACTGCCTCCGGAAGCGGGAGGGAAGCGGTAGGCGGGGCGGCCCCGCGTTTGATTTCCGTTCCAGCGGGTATACTATTCCCAGATAGTTTTTCCATATTCGGGAGTGGTAGCCATGAAAACACGATTGAGCGCGATTTTGCTTTTGTTGTTTTGCGCGGGATGCGCGCGGTCCAATCCGGCCGTCACGGTATCCGGCCCGAAGGCGCCGTTGTTCGACAGCGTGACAAGGGCGGTTTATCCGCAGCCGCAGGATCAGTCCGTGTTCGGCGACGTCTACGAACCTCCGGGCGAGACGCATGAGCTCGTACCGAGAATGCCGGGACAGCCTGCCGCCGAGCAGGAGAAGCCTCCCCTGATGAATACGAATTAAAGACTCGGTCCGGCTGCCGTCCGCATGCCGGGCTTTTTAGTGTCCTCGCCATGCATAAGCGCCCGGTCGATGTGAAATCCTACATGGGCATCCAAATGATGAAGGAGGAATTCCGATGGTACGTTTGTATGACCCGAATGACGAGGCGGCGGGAGCCGGCAGAGAGACGTTCGTGGCAGCGCGCAAGAACGGCGACGGAGATTTGACGTCCTTCAAAACCTCGACCGGCCGCGAATTGAACTACGAAGAGGCCTTGTCGGCCGTGAAAGACGGTACGATCGAAGGCGTCAACGCATTCAAAGGCAGAGACGGCGAGACGTATATCCGCGGCGATGCGGATGGCGACCCGACGAACAACCTGGACCAACTGCCGACCTATTAGGTCGCTCAAACCCGGCAAACTGCGATTCATGCGAAAAAGCCCGCTCAGCGGGCTTTTTGTTGTTGAGAGCAAGGAACTGCCGATCGCTAGAAACAATACCGCTCGTGCTGTTCGACGAAGCGCATGACGCCGGTTTTTCCTTCGAACTGCGGCTTCGTGTCATCGTAATGCATCAGCCAGATGCGTTCCTGGATCGACGGAGGAAGCGACTGCAGCTCTTCCAGGGTCGTATGAACGACGCCTGGCGGCTTCAACTGGCAATCGTGGAAGATCGTCGAGCAGCCGCGGTCTTCGACGAGCCGCCGAAGCAGTTCCGGGTCGAAGACGAGATCGGCGGAATAGAAGAACGTATCGTTGATGAGATAGGAATAACTGGTCTTGCCCGGAATATGAGCGGTTTGAATCGGTTCGACGGCAAGGCCGGGAAGCAGCTCGGTTCTCGTGTTCGGCTGGATGAGCCGCACGTCGAAATAGTCGTCCAGCGACGCGCATTCGTCCTGCAGCAGGCCGCCCTTGAGCGAGGATTCCCATAACGGTTTCGCAAGCGGCTCCGGAATGAACAGCAGGGGCTTGCGTCCGTAGACGAACTTCATTTGAAAGGCAAATTCCTCCATGCCTCCGACATGGTCGGCATGAATATGGCTGATCAGGACGGCATCGATCTCCTCGATCGGTTTGCCCAGCCGATACAAGGACTGAGAGGCCGTAACGCCGCAATCCAGCAGCAGCGTATGTTGATCCGCATATAGAAGCGCATTCGTATTAAAATACGTTTTGGCAAAAGCGCTGCCCGTTCCGAGCATTTGAATATCCATCGGGACATCCTCCTCCGTTTTGCAATAATTTTCAATTTATCATCTTCGGCCGCGAATGGAAAGAAAAACTATTTCGGCGGCATACGCATCGGCCAGGCACGCTTGCCCGGGTCCGTCATACGATAGCAATGAACGGATCATAGAGGGCAGGTGCGGATATTATGGCTCCAGGAAAAGCTCCGAGCAAAGGAAAAACGGTCAAAAAGCAAAAGTCGGCTTCGGAACGCAAGCAGGCTATGCTCAAATTAGTGCTGTCGGATACGTGCGCGGTATGCAAGACGCCGTGCGCCAGAGGAATGCGGTATCACGAGAGCATGCAGCAGCCGGGCGCGGTCGGCAAAGGCGTGCCGTGCATATTGACGCGGACGTACGTGTAGTTATGCCAGTTCCGGTTTAGTATTTCCCGGGCAAGCGCAGTTTTCGACATCGTGCGACACGCTTGCCGGGAGGAAAAAACTTTTTGTATTGGCGCAACTTTGGACGACTTGGGGAGTATAACCATACATCCAGATTAACGGACGGAGGTCTACTACCATGAAGTTCAGAAAGCTTCTGATTGCGTCGCTGGTCATGTCCTTGTGGGGCGGGACGATGCTCTTCGCGGATTCGGCGTCGCAGCGCGTCCGGGTCATCGTCAACGGCAGCGAATTGGATGACGCGGGTATTTTCACGGACGGCAAAACCTACCTATCGGTTCGCCAAGTCGCGAATACGCTGCAGTCTCTGGTGTTTTGGGACGAGGGCACGAAGAAGGTATCGATCTATAAACCAAACGTGCATATGTTTCTTTTCCAGGATACGACCATCTTCGGGAACGTCGTCAAGGGCAACAAAATCACGTTCAAAGTATTCGCCCAAATCGATAATCTCCTGACCAATATATCGGCTGTTAAAGTGACGATCGTCGAGCCCGGCGGCAACGAGCAGATCATTCAATCCAAGGGCGTTACGGTCGACAAGGATAATTTCTGGTACCGTACCGACGATTATGCCTATTCCTTCGATACGGCCGGCAAATATACGATTAACTTCTATATGAAAGTGTCCGCCGCAGACGATTGGAACCTGGTTTCGCAGAAGACGATCACGGCCAAAGCGCCTTAAAAAACGTTCGCGTTCCTGCCGGATCGGCAGGGGCGTTTTCGTTTGACCCGAAGCATGTTCCATGATACTATACGTAGGAAAAGTATCTATGAATGGAAATGAGGGTATACAATGAGCGATCACGTGCATGACGAGAACTGCGATCACGATCATGACCACGAAGAGCACGTATTCCTTGTCACGGACGAGGAAGGCAATGAACGCGAGATGGTGATGGTATTTACGTTCGAATCCGAAGAGCAGGTATACTCCGTCCTGCTGGATCGCAACGATCCGGAATCCGACGGCGTTATCTTCCGCATTGAGGAAGAAGACGGCGAAGCATTCCTCGTCGGGATCGAAGACGATGCCGAATGGGAACGCGTCACGGCGATCTACGAAGAAATCGCAAAACGCGAAAACGAAGGCCAATAACAACCACAAACAAAAACTCCGATGCCCGGAAGGCAGCGGAGTTTTTTTGATTTACGGACGACGGCATGCTATTTTCGCGGGTTATAGTAAATGGTCCGGCCATTGAACATCTTCAGCTCGGCTTTCAGCTGTTTGGCCATATACTTGCACAGTTCGTTGGCCTTCGATTTGTCGCCGTGCGTGGCGGAATCCGGGAGTACGACCTGGACATGCGATACGCTGGCATCCCCGGCCGCTTCCGACCCGACGCCGAACAGGATGTGATTGTACTGCGGCGTCGTTCCTTTGAGATAGAACCAGCGGTCTTCTTCGCCCGGCTTCGTCTCCACCGTGTACGGGAAGGCAGCCTCGACGTAATTCCAGTCCAATTGTTGACCGGTCAGCGCCGTTTGTTCCTTGTAACGGCTAAGCCGGTCCTTCACCTCCGCAAGGCTGAGAGCTTCGACCGCGGACCCTTGAACGAATTTAATGTAAGCGCTTTGACTCATCATCGTCCACCCCCACCAACATCATAGCATTCCGAAAATCGATTGACAATAACCGGAAATGAAGCGAAAAAGTCCCCGGGACTCGCCTGGAGACGGGCAAGCACCGGGGACGGCGGGATCAGGAGATGGCTTCTTCTTCCACGATGACCTTGACGAATTGAATGCTGCGGTCCTCTGGACCTTTGACCGGTAATCCGACTTCGACGTGGTCGACGATGTAATCGATGTTGGTCTGGGAGATGACCTCGCCCGGCAGCAGGATCGGAATGCCCGGCGGGTAGACGTAGATGAACTCCGCGATGATCCGACCGGCGGATTCCTTGAAGGGCACAACCTCCGTGGCGGCGTAGAACGCGTCGCGCGGCGTGAGCGAGAGATGCGGGATCTCCGGAATCTTGACGACGAGCTCGTGGGCTTCGTTCACTTGATGCTGCGCGGCCAGGTCGCGCAGGGCGACGAGCAGTTTGCCGACGGAATCGTCCGTGTCGCCCGGCGTTACGAGCGCCAGAATATTGTACATATCGCTGAGCTCGACTTCGATGTTGTAATGCTCCCGCAGCCAGTTCTCGGTCTCGTAGCCGGTGATGCCGAGATGCCGTACGTGAATCGTCAGCTTGGTCGGATCGTAGTCATAGGTCGCTTCCGTGCCGAGAATCTCTTCGCCGATGCAGTAGAGGCCCGGCATATTGTTGATCTCGGTGCGCGCATACTTGGCAAGATCGATGGCCTTCTCCGCGATGTCATGGCCGTTCATCGCCAAGTTCCGGCGGGACGTGTCGAGCGAAGCCAGGAGGATGTACGAGGTCGAAGTCGTCGTGAGCATGCTGATGATCGTTTGGACGCGTTTCTGGTTGACCCGTTCGCTGCGAACGTTCAGGACCGAGCTCTGCGTCATGGAGCCGCCCAGCTTGTGCACGCTCGTGGCCGCCATATCGGCGCCGGCCTGCATGGCGGACATCGGGAGCTTCTCATGGAAATGAATCAGCACGCCGTGCGCTTCGTCCACCAGGACGGGAATATCGTAGCTGTGCACGAGATCGACGATTTCTTTCAGGTCCGCGCATATGCCGTAGTAGGTTGGGTTAATAACGAGTACGGCTTTCGCGTCGTGATGGCGGTCAAGCGCCCGCTGCACGGAGCGGGTGGTGATGCCGTGGTCGATCCCCAGATTGGAATCGCGCGCCGGCGAGATGAAGATCGGACGGGCGCCGGCGAAGATGATGGCGGACATGATCGATTTGTGCACGTTGCGCGGGACGATGATTTTGTCGCCGGGCGAACAGACGCTCAGAATCATCGTCATGATGGCGCCGCTTGTTCCTTGCACGGAAAAAAAGGTATAATCGGCTCCGAAAGCGTCGGCCGCCAATATTTGGGCTTCTTCGATGACGCCGGTCGGTTGATGCAAATCGTCGAGCGGCGCTATATTTATCAGATCGATCGACAGGGCGTTGTCGCCGATAAACGCGCGAAATTCGGGGTCGCTGCCCATCCCCTTCTTGTGTCCGGGGATATGAAATTGAACGGGGTCTTTTGCCGCATGCTCCGTCAGGGCGGTGAACAGCGGGGTCCGGGTATGATCCATTGCTTCTTCATCCCAGCCTTTCATCTTGGATTGTTACAAACAAAGTTGAGTATAGCAAAAACAGGGGGGATTGCAAGCGGCATTTTTGTTGAGACTAGAGGAACGAAGGCTTAGCCGGAAATAGGCATGAAAGGGGAACCGAAATGGAGATCGCAAAGAGCTGGGCGGGAAAAAAAGTGCTGACTTCGCCGTTCGTGGTCCAGCTGCTCGTCATTATGTATTTCGTTGAATTCGTCAAAGGCGCGCTGCTCGTTTCTATTCTTCCTGTTTATATGAGACAGGAGCTGAACCTGACCGCTTACGCGGTAGGCTGGGCGCTCGCGCTTCAATATATCGGGGATAACGCGTTCCGCTCGCCGCTGGGCTGGATCATCGACCGTTTCGGTTATCGCTACGTGATGCTGTTCGGCGTCTTATTCACCAGCGCGTCCGTGCTGATCATCAGCTTTACGAGCGGTTTCGGCTGGATCGTGGTCGCTTGCCTGCTGCTCGGCATCGGCACTTCTCCGCTGTGGCCCTGCGTGATCAGCGGGGCGACGACCGTGGCGGGCAACGAATCCAGCGGCACGATCATGAGCGTCGTCTACATGGCCTGGCTGACCGGCGTCGGATGCGGACCGATCGTCATCAATTTCTTCATCGCCCATACATACGCGCCCGGATTCCGCATCCTGATCGGCATGATGCTGTTCGTCGTGCTGGTCGCGCTGTTCCTTCCGAACAGGAAGCAGTCGATGGCGCTCGAGAACCGCGAAGTTCCGCATGTCTCGGAACATGCGCATCTGCCATGGAGGGTCCGCGCGCGGCGGTATTTTGCCAAAGTCGGCGCATCGCTTCACGCGAGCAAGCTGCTCTACCCGGCGATGTTTACCCAGAATTTCGCGCTGGGACTGCTGACGCCGGTGCTGACGCAATACGCGCGCACGGTGCTGCATCTGACTCCGCGGCAGTACAGCATGTACTTGGTGGCGGGAGGCGCCGTGACGGTGCTCGGGTTGATCCCGGTCGGCAAATGGGTGGACCGCTTCGGAACCCGGTGGTTCCTGCATGTCGGCTTCGTCGTTGCCGCCGTTTCGCTTATCGCGCTCGGTTATTCGCGTTCGCTGCCGCTCGTGCTCCTGATCGTGGCCTTCGTCGGCCTCGGCTACGCTTGTATCATCCCGGCATGGAACGCGCTGATCGCGCAGGCGATCCCGAAATCGGAGCGCGGCGCCGTATGGGGCTTCTTTCTGACGATCGAAGGACTCGGCATGGTCTTCGGCAGCATTTCCTCCGGCAAGCTGTGGGACAAGCTGGGGCCGCACTCGCCTTTTCTCGTCAGCGGCGCGGTGCTGCTCGTCTTGTTTGTTCTTCATTTGTTCATAACCAGGCATCGGACAGATGTGGTACGATGATTGGAGTGGAGGGAACAAGATGAACAAAGACAAACGTTTAGGCATCGTAATGGTCATGCTGATGACGACATTTATCGGTTTCGGGATTATCATTCCGGTTCTGCCGGAGCTTATTAAGGAAGCGAGCCCGGAAGCCGTGGAATTCCACACGGGGATGATGCTGTCCCTGTATTCGCTCGTAGCATTTATCATTTCGCCGCTTTGGGGCGGCTTATCGGACCGGATCGGACGCCGTCCGGTCATCTTGATCGGCGTGCTCGGCTTCGCGGCGAGCTTCCTGGTATTCGGCATCGCGGACGGCAGCCTTCCGATCATGTACGCTTCGCGGCTGCTCGGCGGCTTGTTCTCGGGCGCCGTGACGTCCGTGATCGTCGCGTACGTGGCGGATATCACGCCGCCGGATCAGCGCACTAAGGGCATGGGCCTCGTCGGGATGTCCATCGGCCTCGGATTCACGATCGGACCCGGCTTCGGCGGCCTGCTCAGTCTCGTCTCGGGCAATACGCCGTTCTTCGCGGCGGCCGCGCTGGCGCTCGTCACGTTCTTCATCGCCGTGACGAAGCTCCCGGAATCGATCACGCCGGAGATGCGGCAAACGGCGCAGGAGCGCAAACCGTCCAGATGGAGCGCCTTCACGGGTTCGTTGAAATATCTTTACGTACTGGCGCTGTTCGTATCGCTGTCGCTCGCCGGGCTCGAAGCGACGCTTCAGCTGTTCGGCTTGCAGCGCTTCGACGTGACGCCGCTGCAGGTCGGCTTCATGTTCCTGATCTGCGGCCTGGTCGGGGCCCTCATCCAGGGCGGCGTCGTGCGCAGAAGAATCCGCAAAGGGCAGGAGCCCATGTACATCGCGGCAGGCTTGGTTATATCGGCCGTCGGTTTCCTGCTGCTGGTGTCCGCGCATACGTTAGCGTCGGCGACGATTTATCTGGCGATCTTCGGCATCGGCAACGCGCTCATCCGCCCTTGCGTGACATCGCTCATTACGCAGAAGACGACGGTGGGGCAAGGCGTGGCGTCGGGCCTGAGTTCGTCGATGGACAGCCTGGGCCGGATCATCGGCCCGCTCGTGGGCGCCGCTTTGTTCCATGTGCATGTTACGCTGCCCTATGTGGCGGGGGGCATTCTGTCGATCGCCGCGCTCCTGTTCTTGTTCCGTTTCCGCAGCTTGGACCGCAAGCACGGCGCGGTGGAGCCGTCGGCATCGGCATAGCGAATGCCGGCAGTCACTGGATAAAGGCAGGTCATATAAAAGAAGCTTCGCGCGCCGCGCGAAGCTTCTTTTTGTCGTCGTTCAGGCCAAACCAAGTCCGCGCATGACGAATCGTATCGTCTCCTCGCGTTCCCGCTCGTCGTCCCAGACCGCATCCTCCCGTTCGCCGTAAACCGTCCGCACGGCAATGTAGCCCATGATCGCCGAGATGCTGAGCCGCACGACGGTCGACGACGGCAGCTCCGCCATCAGTCCTTGTCCTTGAAACTTGGCCACGATGCGCTGCAACCGCTCGAGGACGATGCCGAGCACGTCCCGTTGAAACCGCTCCTGCATCTCGGGATGGAACGGAATTTCCTGCAACAGGATCTTCAGGATATTCCGGTTCTTCTGCAGAAAGTCGATCCGGTTCTCGATCATGGCGCGCAGTACCTGGTCATAGCTGTCGTACTCCGAATCGAGCACCTTATTGAAGCCGCGCAGCACGAAAGGCGCGATCAGCTTCGTCATCGCGGGCGCCACGATGGCAAGCAGCAGGTCCTTCTTCGTCTTGTAATGGCGGAAGATCGTGCCCTCCGCCACGCCTGCCCGCTGGGCGATCTCGCTCGTGGAGGAAGAGGCGTAGCCTTTCTCGGCGAAGACCTCGATGGCCGACTGGACGATTCGCGACTGCTTCTCCGTCATTTTCCCGCACGCGCCGTCTCCCTTCAGCAGTTCCTCGATCCATGCTTCCTTCGTGTCGTCCATGACGCCAACTCCCTTGGTACGCTTCGACTTTCGATAGACTCTATCCTAGCATAGCCGCCGGCCGTTTTAAATGGCGCGGTGCTTCTTGAGGGCGACCACGTTCAGCAGGGCGAATACGGCGGAGAAACCGACGAGCACATAGACGTCCGCACTGATGCCGGACCAGCCTTCGCCGCGGATCATGATGTCCCGCATCGCGTCCGCGCCGTAATAGAGCGGCATGATGCGGCTTAGATACTGCAGCCACGGCGTCATGGCGTCGAGGTTGAACAACCCCGAGAAAAACACCTGCGGCACGATCACGAGCGGAATGAACTGGATGATCTGAAACTCGTTGCTCGCGAAGGAGGAGAGCAGCGTCCCCAGCGTCAATGCCGTGAGCGACAGCAGCAGGTTCATGAGGAGGACGTACCAGATGGAGCCGTCCATGTATAGCCCGAGCACGTCGATCGAGAACCAGGCAATCAGGGCCGCCTGGAGCAGCGTGAACAGGCCGAAGCCAAGCAGGTAGCCGAACACGATCTCGGTTCTGCGGATCGGGGTCGCGAGCAGCCGTTCGAGCGTGCCGCCGGTGCGTTCCCGCAGGAAGGAGACGCCGGCCAGCATGAAGACGAAGAAGAACGAGAAGAAGCCGATCAAGACCGGACCGAAGGAGTCGAAGGAAGCCATGTCCGCGCTGCCGTGCAAATACGAGATGCGGGGCTGGACGGATTGCGCGCCTTCGCTCAGGACGCGCTGCAGCAGCAGCAGCACCGATTGGTTCATGGAAGGATCGCTGCCTTCGAGCGTAACGGAGGGTTGGCCGCCCGCGAACGTGAGGTACGCATCCAGTTCGCGGTCCCGCAGCGCCCGTTCGGCGGCTTGCGGGTCCGGATAGGCGGCGACATGCGTCCCGGCTTTCTCCAATTGTTCGCCGACGGCCTCGGACGGAGCCTGCACGAGTCCGATATCCGGTTCGACGGCGTTGCCGTTGAAGACGAGCTTCATGAGTCCGAGAATAAGAAGCGGGGCAAGGAACAAGAGCGCCAGCGTCCGTTTGTCCCGGACGAATTGGCGAATGATGCGAATGGCCAGCGCGCGGATTCTCATGCTCGTGCACCTCCCCCGAGCGCGATGAACGCATCTTCGATCGATGCGCTGCCGCTTTGGCGCTTGATCTCCTCGGGCGATCCCGTCGCGGTCAGCTTGCCGTCGCGGATCAGCCCGAGCCGACCGCATTTCTCCGCTTCGTCCATGACATGCGTCGTCAGAACGATCGTGGTGCCGCGCTTGCGCATGTCGCCGAGCTCCCGCCAGATGGACTGCCTCAGCACGGGATCGATCCCGACGGTCGGCTCATCCAGCACGAGCAGCTCCGGCTCGTGGAGCAGCGCGATCGCCAGCGACAGCCGCCGCTTCATGCCGCCGGAGTAGGCGGACACGGCTTTGTTAAGATGCGCTTCCAAATCGACGATCGCCATGGCGGCCTGCATGCGCTTATTCATCCGCTCGCCTTTCAAGCCGTAAAGCGCGCCGAAGAACGTCAGATTCTCCTTGGCGGTCAGCTCGCCGTAAAGCGCGTCGGACTGCGCCATGTAGCCGAAGCGCTGCAGCATGGCAAGCTTCGGCATCGGTTCGCCGAGCATGCGGACAGTGCCTTCGTCGGCCCGGTCGATGCCGGTCATCAGCTTGATCAGCGTCGTCTTGCCCGAGCCCGACGGGCCGAGCAGACCGAATAGCTCGCCCCGCTCGACCAGGAGAGAGACGCCGTCCAGCACCGTTCGGCCGCCGAAGCGCCTGGTGACGCCGCGGACGTCGATGACCGGAACGGCAGAGGAAGCTTGGATTGGGGACATGGATCATCACACCTTTCACCATAATGAGTGATTACTCGCATTTATTCTATGCCAATAGCATAGGAAAGTGAAGTGAGTAATCACTCATTTTTTGATGAAAGAAAGAAATTTTATGAAGGTGCTTCGGGAGCCGCCCGCGCTGTCTTCGTTCCGCGCATCAAGTCGACGGCGAAGACGATCATGAACGGCAACACCGCGCAGGCGAAGCCCCACATCGGGTGGATAGCCGTTACTTCGTAATTCCATTTCGCCTCGCCCCGGGTCAGGCCCGCGAACGACACGGAAGCCATGAACGCCGCGAGCGGGAAGATCAGCATGCGGTCCTTCTTCAGCTTCAGCAGGTGAATGCAGGTCTGATGGGCGGTGAATAGCACGATCGTCGTTTTCATGAACGAGGCCAGAATAAGGGAGTAGCCGATCAGTGCCTCGAGCCGCGAGAAGACGTCGATGAGGTTGACGGAGCGGGCTACCTCGAAGAGCGAATATTTGCGGTCGCCGGCGATCGGGCCGAATACCAAGATGGTGACGACCGTCGTGCCCGCCAGCGAGAGCGCGTTGACGAGCACGGCCATCAGCGCCTTTAACTCGAACTTCTTCGCGAAGTTCGGCACGTAGCAGAGAATCATCGAGAACAGCACCAATTCGCAATAGGGGAACCCGTAAGAAAAGTACATGCCGTGCAGCATCGGCTTCAGCCCGTCCGGAAACACGGGCAGCAGATTGCCGAACGCGTAATTATTGACGGACAAGAACGCGATCAAGATCGCGAACAGCATGACCGTGCTCATCAGCAACGGGAATAAGCCCGCCATTTTGTCCATTCCGGTGCGGACGGAAAGCGCCGCCACGAGAAAGGATAGCACGACGAACCAGCACGCGGAGGTATTCCGCATCATGGAGCTGTTCAGGAACAGCGCGATATCCAGGACGATGGCGGCGCCCATGTGGATCTGGTAAAACAGCAGCATCAATCCGAAGGCGACGGTGACCGGCGTGCCGACGGCGCCGCGGCTGTATTGGATGAAATTTTGGCCGGGATGGCGCTTGGCAAGCAGAATGACTGGGAGAATGGTTAACATCCCGAATGCCGCGGTGATTAAAATGCTGATCCAGGCGGCATTGCCCGCGAATTGAATCATCGGGCTCGGAATGTTGATGATGGAGGAGCTGGTCAAAAAAACGAACATCAGCAGCGCCGCCTGGTTTGCCGTGATTTTGATTTCCAACGTACTCATCCTTTCGCTTTGAACCATTTGAACAGCGCGTCCGACATCGGTCCGAACAGCGCGTTCGCGGCGTCGTAATAGGTTTTCAAATGAAGCCAACCTTCCGCATGCACCATATGGTACAAGCAGAAGAGGAGCAGCAGCCCGTAAATCAGTTTCACGCGCGTCGGCCGCGGGCCTTCGCGGACACCGTCTTTGTAATCGACCGCCAGCATGCAGACGAGGCTGACGATCACGAGCGCTACGAACATGATCTCACTTCCGTTAATCTTGATTTGGCTTCAGCAGCGTATTCCCGGCGTTCGTGCCGTGCGTCAGCACCTCGGTATCGACTTCGATATCGAAATCGAGCCGGGCAAACCGTTCCGGCCAATCCTTCTTCCATTGCCGCCAGCGCTTCGGATCGCGCTTGTAGATGTCGTTTCCGATGCCGAGCAGATCGGCCTTATCGCGTATCAGATGCGCCAAAGACTGCTGCATGCGCTGTTTGATCGCCGCGGATATTTTATCCTCGTAGTCGTTTTCCTGCTTTTCGTTGCCGAGCGTCGTGCAGGACAGCTCGAGCGTCGCCACGACCGCATGCACGCGATAGGTGACGCGGGCGCCCGATTCGCTCAGTTCGATTCTCCGATGGCCTTTGAATCGCAGCATCTCGGCGGATTCGTCGAGCGGCGCCGTTTGCGCTTCCCCTTCTTCGTTCTCGCTGCTCTCGGAATTTTGGGCCGCCGAGCAAGGGATTTCGACGACGCCGTTGCTGTAGCGGTTCAAGAGCATCAGGAGCCCTTCGGTTTCCTGACCGTTGAAGCGGTCCGAGACGAGCCCGTCCTTGATGATCGTGAGCCCCGCGACGCCCGGTTCGCCGCCGATGTCCTTGGCGCTGAGGGCGAGATACGGAATCGCGCCGACTCCCGACTCGCTGCGAAGCTGCAGGGCCAGCTGAAGCAAATTCGTGCCGAGCGTCTTGCCGCTGTATTCGTTTTCGGACCTTTCGCTCAGGTAATATTGCTGGCTGATCGTATTTTCGATGAACGGCTTGGTATCGAAATAGTCCGAAGCCTTGCCTCGCGTAACCATTAGAGAAATGGTCAGCCGCGGTTCGTTGTCGCGGTAGAAGAGATCCAGCAGCTGCGGCACGGGAACCCTGCGGGCGATCTTCTCGCTGATGAGTATGACGCGCGTATGGCTGAACTGGGCTTTGCGCCCGAGATGAATCGTAATGTCGCGGATCGCTTCCATGACGGAGGCGTCCTTCGTGCGGATATTTACGTAAGGCCGTCCGGTTTTGCCTTTGGAGGCGATCGTCTGGGACGGTTTGTAGATCTGGAACGTGACCATCACTTGGCCGCTTCCGGCATCGTCGATGCCGATGCCCATGACGAACCCTTTGTCGGGAAGCTCCGCCCTGTCCCCGCAGCCGGAGACGGCGAAGCCGCACAGCAGCAGCAGCACGGCGGAAAGCCGAATGCGCGTAGTTCCCATGAGTACCTCCTATGCCTGCCGTTCGTTACGAGTTCCCCTGCCTGCGCCCGCGCGCTTTGTCGCTCTTCATCAACGCTTTCAGCGGTTTGCGGTACACCGTGTTTTGCAGTTCGCCGACCGTCCACGGCGCCAAGGGCTTCATGTAGGGGACGCCAAGCGACTTGAGTCCGATCAGATGAATCCACATGATGGAAAAGCCGATCATCAGGCCGAAGATGCCGAGCATCGCCGCCAAGATCATCAGCGGAAGCTGCAGCAGCCGGAGCGAGACGGCGAGGTTGTACTGCGGCAGCGCGAACGACGCGATGCCGGTCAGCGCGATCACGACGACCATGCTCGGCGAGACGATGCCGGCGTTGATGGAGGCTTCCCCGACGACGAGGGCGCCGACGATGCTGACGGCGGAGCCGACGGGGCGCGGCAGCCGAATGCCGGCTTCCCTCAGAATCTCGAAGATGAACACCATCAAGACGGCCTCCACGAAGGCGGGAAACGGAATGCCTTCCCTGGCGTCGACGACGGCGAGCAGCAGCACGGTCGGAATCACTTCCGGATGGAACGTCGAGATCGCGATGTACAAGCTCGGAAGGCCGAGCGCGATTATCAGCGCGGCGAAGCGCAATACGCGGATGAAGTTCGACATCAGCGTCCGCTGGTAGAAATCCTCGCTCGATTGCAGCAGCTCGAAGAACGTGGTCGGGCCGATCAGCACGCTGCCGGTTCCTTCGACGAGCACGATGATTTTGCCGTTCAGCAGGGCGGAGGCGGCGACGTCCGTGCGCTCCGTGTAGCGGAATTGCGGGAAAGGCGTCCACGTGCGCTCCTCGAGGACATCCTCGATATAGCTCGTCTCCAGCACGTCTCCGTCGGGAAGGAGTTCGATCCGCGACACGAACGCGTCCAGTACCTGCTGCTCCACGATGCCCTCCATGTAGCCGAAAGCGATGGCCGTGCGCGATTCGCCTCCGGTTTGCAGGAAGTTGAATTTGACGCTGGAGTTCTGGACGCGCGCGCGGATCATGCCGATGTTCTTCTTTAAATTCTCGACGGTGGATTCGCGCGGACCTTGGACGACGGGCTCGGTGACGGGCTCGCTGACCTGTCTCGTCTCGAATCGCCCCGGATGGAAGCTGATCGCATGATTCCAGCCGTCGATGAAGATGATCAGACAGCCGCTGAGAATGAACTGTTCGGCCTCTTCCAACGAATCGATGACCAGGCCGGATTCTTCCGAGGCAATGCGGTTGCCGAAGCGCTTGACGATCATCTCCAGCGTGACCTCGGAGCCGTCGCCGATCTCGTGCTGCACGATGTCCTGCAACATCTGTTTGAAGTAATTGGTCCGTTTGTCCAGCACGAGCGTGTCCAGGTAGAAGGTCATGGCCTTCAGCCGGAGTCCGGGGCCGTAATGCCACCGATAGGCGGTCAGATCCGAGCAGGGATGGAAGCGGGCGCGGAGATACGCGGAGTTCTTGTCGATATCGCTGAAGACCGGCACTGCCATAACATCCCTTCCCTTCCAGCTTTGGCTTGATTATCAGCGTTCCAAATCAGGCCCTTTTTTATGCATGGGGCATGCGCGGCTACGTCGCCGGACGCTGCGCGTTCTCCGCCTCAGGTCGGGGATAAAGACTGGTCTGCAGACGTTTACGGACCCCCGGCGGGAACAGGTAGACTTTAACAAGGAGTTCCGAGGAGAACCATAGTCTGAAAGGGGAATGGAAAAGAAATGCAATGGATTACGAAATGGGCGTTCAATAATAAAGCCGCGATGAAGCTCGTCGTGCTGATGGCGCTGGCGATGGGGGTCGTCAGTTATTTCCGGCTGCCGATGGAATTTCTGCCGGAAGCGGATAACCCGATGGTGACGATCGCCGCGATCGGCCCAGGCTACGACGCCAAATCGATGGAAACCGAGGTAACGGCCAAGCTCGAGGACGCGGTCCAGTTCGTCAAAGGCAAGAGCCTCATGACCTCGTCGTCCGGCAACGGCTTCTCGAAGATCGATTTGTCTTTCGATTCCAAGACGAACATGAAGGAAGCGAAGACGGAAGTGGAAACGGCGGTGCGCGCGGTGCAGCTGCCCGAACGGGTCATGACGCCGTACGTGGTCCAGTTCAACACCTCGATGATCCCGATCTCCTGGGTGTCCGTCGGGCTGGACGGCGTGAACGAAGCCGACCGGGATAAAGTCGAGAAAGACTTGATCGACGAATTCAAAAAAGTCGACGGGGCCGGCCAGGTTTCCCTCGGCGGCAAGTCGACGCCGAGCGTGTCGATCGTGCCGGACACGGCGAAGCTGACCGCCAAGGGCGTGCCGTTCCAGGCGCTGATGGGCGTGCTGCAAGGACGCAACGTCTCGGCGTCCATCGGGGAGAAAACGATCGACGGCGCCTCCGGCAACCTGAGCGTCGAAGCGAACGTGAGCGATCTCGACACGCTCCGCAGATTGCCCGTGGCGCAGGGCGTAACGCTCGGCGAGGTGGCGGAAGTGAAGATGGATACGCAGCGGGAAAGCATCAGCAGCCTAAAAGGCAAGGACGTGCTCATGCTGACGATATCCAAGACCGCGAACGCCAACGCCGTGAAGGTCGGCGATGCCGTGCAGGACACGGTCGAACGACTTAACAAAGACATCAAGGGCGTCGACATCCAAGTGCTGTCGAGCACGTCGGAGCAGGTCGTGCACTCCGTGAATTCCATGCTGCGCGAAGTCTTGATGGGCGCTTTGTTCGCCACGATCGTCATCCTGCTGTTCATGCGCAACCTTCGGGCGACGCTCGTGACCATCGTCTCGATCCCGCTGTCCCTCGGCATCACGCTCTATCTGCTGCAGATATCCGGCGTGACGCTGAACATCATCACGCTCGGCGGGGTCGCGGTCGCGGTCGGCCGTCTCGTCGACGACAGCATCGTCGTCATCGAGAACATCTACCGCAGGCTGCAGAAAGAATCGTTCTCGATCGGCCTGATCACGGACGCCACGAAGGAAGTGGCGACGGCGATTACGTCGTCCACGCTCGTCACGGTCGCGGTTTTCCTGCCGATGGGGCTGCTGCGCGGCTCGCTGCAGGCGTTCCTGCTGCCGTTCGCGCTGACGGTGACGTACTCGTTGCTCTCGTCCCTGCTTGTCGCGCTGACGGTCGTGCCGCTGCTGAGCGCCGTGCTGCTGCGCAGCACGAGAATGAAGGAGCACGAAGGCTCCAAACGGTTCACCGCTTTCCTCGGCTGGTGTTTGGCGCATAAATGGGTGCCGCTCGTCGTTTCGGTCGTCCTGTTGGTCGGCTCCGTCGGCGCGTACATGGCGATGCCGAAGGGAGCGCTGGATTCGTCCAGCGCGTCGAACCTGAACGTAACGCTGGAATATCCGAGCGAAACCCCGCAGGACGCCGTCATCGAAGGCGGGCGGAAGCTGGAAGGGTTCCTCGGTCAACAAGCCGGCATCGATTGGGTCTTGATGCAGAACGGCAACAGTTCGGACGGCGCCCAATACGGCGAAGTGTCCTCGCCGACGCTCGTGACGTACTTGGTGCAGATGAAGAAAGGCGCGGACGCCGAGAAAGTCATCGCCGACGTGCAGAAGCAGCGTACGGCGTTCCCGGGCGCGGATTTGAACGCGGGCGCCATGGACTTCATGAGCGGCTCCGGCGGCACGCAGGTGCTCGTCGACGTGACGGGAGACGACCTCGACGCGATCGCCAAAGGCGCGGACCAGGTCATCGCGGCGATCAAGCCGGTGAAGGACGTGCTGAAAGTCAAGACGAACCAGGAAGAGAAGAAGCCGGTCTATACGTTCGAGCTGGATCCGGCAAAATCGAACGGCCAAGAGGTCGCATCCCAGCTGCAAGGGCTGCTCAATCCGATACCGCTCGGCGCGCTGACGATCGATAACCGTCAAACGAACGTCGTGCTGCAGCCTTCCGTCGATCCGAAATCGCCGGCCGATTTAAGCGGGCTTACGATCATGACGGCCTCCGGCCCGGCGCCGGTATCGTCGGTCGCGAAGCTCGTCAAGAGCGAGCGGCCGAGCGTCTTCTATCATAAGGACGGCAAGCCGTACGTCCGCGTCATGGCTGACGTCGATCCGGCCCAGCTGTCGATCGTCGGCAAGGAAATCACGAAGAAAGTTAACGCCCTGAAGAAAGCGGAAGGCGTCGCGTATACCGTCGGCGGCGCTTCGGCCGACCAATCGTCCGACTTCGCGGATCTCGGCATCATCATGCTGATCGCGATCGGCATCGTCTATCTGATCATGGTCGTCACGTTCAAGACGCTTCGCGCTCCGCTCGCGATTCTGTGCTCGCTGCCGCTCGCGGCGATCGGCGCGGTCGTGGGGCTGCTCGTCACGGGCGTCACGCCCGACTTTACCGCCGTATTCGGCGCGCTTATGCTGGTCGGCATCGTGGTGACGAACGCCATCGTCCTGATCGACCGCGTGAAGCAGAACGAACAGCGGATGACGATTCGCGAGGCGCTCGTCGAAGCGGCCGCGACCCGTACCCGTCCGATCCTGATGACGGCCATCGCGACGATCTCCGCCATGCTGCCGCTCGTCTTCGGATCCTCGGAGAGCGGCAGCATCGTCTCGCAAAGCCTGGCGATCGTCGTCATCGGCGGCTTGGCCGCGGCGACGCTGCTGACGCTCGTCATCGTCCCGTGCATCTACGAGCTGTTCTTCTTCCGCAAATCCAAGCGCCAGCGCAGCGCTGCGCGCGTGGAGCACGCGGCGTAAAGCAGCCCTGAACGCGCAAAAGCCCCGCGCCGGTTATCCGGCGCGGGGCTCTTTGTTGTCATATCCGGTAGCGGGCGTTCGCTCAGAACGACATCTTGTACAGCGGCAGCACGGTGCGGAAGGTGTCTTTCACTCGGGCGACGAAGGCCTCGCCGTCCTTCAGGACCGGATCCTCGCGGTCGATGACGATGCCGCACAGCGCTTCCGACGCCTTGACGGCGCGCAGCCGTTCCAGCAGCTTGGCCAGTCCGTCGCGGCCGAGCTCTTCCTGAGTGTCGCCGCCGGGCACCATATGGTTGCCCGACCAGAGGTAGTGGCCGGGAATGTTCCGTTCGATCTCGTCCAGCTGGCGCAGCGCATGCTCCGCGAAGACCGTCTTGTTGTCGGACTCGTAAATGATGGCGAACTGCGCGAACAGGTGGGACCCGAACAAGCCGATCTGGAAGTGCGGGAACATTTTGTAGCCGCGTTTGCCGGGCGCGAAGGCGACCCAGGTATCGTTAGGCGGATTGATCGTCCGGCGCGCGTGCTTGGCGACGTGCGGGAACATCGGCTCGCCGCACAATTCCGTCAGGAACGGCGACAATCGCTCGCCGAGCTCGTTCAATTTGGGACGGATGCGGGAGATGAGCGCATCCATGCGAGGTTCGAGGCCCGGAACCGCGAAGACGTCGAAGTCGTCGGGGGCAAATCCGGCGAATGCCCGGTTTGCCGGTTCAGTCGTCAGGGTCATGGCGATGATTCATCCTTTCTTTCGCGGGGAAACGCAGGTTTGGTTCGTCTATTATAGCATAGGTTCGCGTTTGCAATCTCGCGGCTATTCCGTTAGTCTACTTTAGTATGGTTGTAAACCTGAGGTTGGGAGAGGTCATTCATGTTTTGGCAGCAATTATGGTTCTTATCGAATATGGTGTTCGTGACGCTCGCGATCGTGTTTCTGTTCATGCACCGCTCGGTGACCGCCGCCCGCCAGGAGGCGGATGCGCCGCTGGTGGCGAAGCGGAAGAAGACCCGGCTGGCGTTCGGCGTGCTTGCTTCGGCTTCGTTTATCGTCATGGTTACGTTCTTCCTGATCAACATGCGCGTGAACGGTTGATCGCTTCGCAACAAGTGTCAAAACTTGTCTCTTTACAACTCCTTCGCAACTTTAATGTTAAATTTGCGTCAATGATGTCAGAGTAGGCTGCAGAACAGCCGGCCATGACGCTTCTCGCGCAGAGCCACAAAGGAGTAAGAAAAGGAGACACAGCATGAAGTCGCTCAAATGGTTATTGATTTTATCGTTCTTATTCGTGCCTTTCACGCATGCGGCGACGAAGAACGTTTACGCGGAGGGTTTCGACTCGGCAGGGTACGCCACGGCTGCGAATCAGCTAGTACTGACGATGGGGAGCGCCAAGATGCTGCATAACGGGACGGCGTATCAATCCGCGCAGCCCGTCGCGAACATCGAGAGCCGGACCTTTATTCCGTTCAGCTCGATCGCCAAGCGCTACGGATACACGATTTCGTACGACGCCCAGAAGAAAGAATCGATCGCCAGGAACGACAAGCACGAGCTGGTGTTCAAGATCGGCAGCGGCTTCGCTTACCGGGACGGCGTCCTGACGAAGCTGACCGGCGCCGCGTACATCTCGAACGGTTATCTCATGGTGCCGCTTCGTTCGTGGGGCGAGATGGCGGACAGCACGGTCGCGGTGAACGGCAAGACGATCACGCTGACGTGGTCGACCGTCGTCATCCCGCCGAAGCCGACGGCGAATTTCGAGGTGCAGCCGTCCGAGATTTACGCGGGTCAGACGCAGGTGACGTATATCGATCATGCGGCGAATCCGACGGGCATGCCGTTCATCGACGAACGGTGGGACGGCCGGATGGACGTCTTCCCGGAACCGGGCACGTACGTCGTTTCGCGGCAGGTGCAGGACAGCAACGGCACGTGGAGCGATCCGTACGCCGTCACCGTCGTGGTCAAAGCGCCGAACCAACCGCCCGTCGCGGACTTCACCACCGAGAAATCGCAATACCGCATCGGCGAGCAAGTCCGTTATATCGATATGAGCACGGATGACGAGAACGCCATCGTCAAGAGCACGTTTACCGGCAACGACAACGTATTCTTCGAACCCGGGGACAAGACGGTCACGCTGGTCGTCGAGGATAAGCACGGCTTGACGTCGACGGTGACGAGAACGGTAACGGTCACGAACGACGTCCTGTATACCAAGGACGAGTATTACCGCTTGAATACGAGACCGGGCGAGAATTTCCCGATCGATCCCGACTCGGTGCCGAAAATGCCGACGATCACGTACGCGGTCAATTCCGAAACGTCCCAGCTGGTGCGCAGCAACAGCCCGGAGACGCTGACGCAGGAAGGCATCGCGTACGAGGCGCAGTTGACCGGCCAAGTCCGCTTCATGTTCCATAACGTGAACAAAATCGGCTACCCGGTTCGCATGTACCTGCTGGCCACGAACAACAACAGCACGGTCGCGAACGTGAACACGAGCTCGATCGGCGTCGGCGGACCCGATCCGGTCGTCGGAAACACGGGCAAGATGGCGGTCGTGCGTTACTTGAACGCCTACCAAAGCAATCCCGCTCCGAAATGGATGACGGTGCGTCCGCATCAAACGATCGAAATCCTGCCGGAGCTATCGAAGACGCCGATGAAGGCGAATGAAGTACTGACTGCTTACGCGGATATCTTCAGCGATCAAGAGCTGCAGTTCCATATCGTCGTCGTGGCAGCCGGCAAGGATCCGCTCGCGGAGCTGCCGAACATGACGGTCATCCCGCGGGACGGCATTCACGTGCGCGGCACGTTCTACAACGCCGACCGTTCCATCGAGATCAACGATACGCTCGGCAACACGGAGCAGCGCATCGTGCTGGGCGACAAAACGATCGACAAATACCTGGACGGCATCGACGACACGACCGGCCAGCTGCAGTACAACACGGGCAACTTCGGCACGCTGTACCGCATGCATCTGCCGCATGTGGCGCCGCGCACGCTGATCGCGCTCAATGCGAGAGGCGGCCTGTACATCGGGGCGTTCATGGTCAACGGCCAAGTGGTGCCGACGTCGATGATGAACAACACCCAGGCAACGGCGCTGTACCGGACCGGAGTAACGGAAGAATCGGTCGACATCGTCTTCACGCTCGCGGCCGGCAGCAACCTGCCGATCGCGATGACGTTCCTGCCGCTGCCGGAGCTTCGCTGGTAACGGCGGACCTCAAGGAATCACGATAACCGCCGATAACCGGACGCGGCCCGTAGCCGCACCGCAATTTGTATCCCCCAATCCATCTCGCGATGGATCGGGGGATTTTTTGTTAGTTCCCGGCGTCGGCTCGCGATGTTGGATCGGTGTTGGATTCCGACGTTCATCTTTGGATTCAATGTTGGGTTTTGAATTTAATGTTGGTTTTCGGTTCGGGCAGATCAGGACTCGAACATGCGAATTGCCTATTCTGCGCAACCTTTCCTGATTTCGAGCGCTTTTACAAATGAAACATGCTGGGTTGAAAAACCGAAAACATAAGGCTGTTAAAGTAAAACCAGATAGAAACAGTCATCATGTCTCAACAACTCACAAAAGGAGGACGAGAAACCATGAAAAAGCAACTCGCGAAAGGCATCATGCTTTTGGCTGTCATGCTGACGACGGTAAGTTTGGCGGCATGCACGAAAGCGAACGACAACGGCTCGAACGCGGAGGCAACCGGCAACGGAGGCAATGCGCAAACGAACGCCAACGCGGAGGCGCCGGCCGAACTTTCGGTGGACGAGCTGGCAAGCAAAGCGAAGGAACAAGGGGAAGTCGTCAGCGTCGGCATGCCGGATTCTTGGGCGAACTGGAAAGACACTTGGGCGGACATGGACAGCAAGTACGGCCTGAAGCATACCGATACGGATATGTCGAGCGCCGAGGAAATCGCCAAGTTCGAAGCCGAGAAGGACAAGGCGACCGCCGATATCGGCGACGTCGGAATCGCGTTCGGTCCGGTAGCGGCCGAAAAAGGCGTTACGCAACCGTACAAAACGTCCTACTGGGACGAAATCCCTTCGTGGGCCAAAGACGCGGACGGCAACTGGGTCGTCGGCTATCAAGGCACGATCGCGTTCATGGTCAACAAAGACCTCGTGAAGGACGTACCGAAAAGCTGGGACGACCTGCTCAAGGGCGATTATAAAATCGCCGTCGGCGACGTGACCAAGGCGGCGCAGGCGCAAATGGCCGTCCTGGCCGCGTCGATCGCGATGGGCGGCGACGAGACGAACATCCAACCGGGCGTCGACTTCTTCAAAAAGCTCGCGGAACAAAAACGGATCAGCAGCGCCGACGTGACGACGGCCAACTTCGAGAAAGGCGAAATCCCGGTCGGCCTATTATGGGATTTCAACGCCCTCGGTTACCGCGATCAGATTAATCCGGACCAATTCGAGGTCGTGATTCCTTCGGAAGGCAGCGTCGTGAGCGGTTATGCCACGATCATCAACAAATTCGCTCCGCATCCGGAAGCGGCCAAGCTGACCCGCGAATACATTCTCAGCGATGCCGGCCAGATCAACCTGGCGAAGGGCTTCGCCCGTCCGATCCGCGACAGCGTCAAATTGCCGGACGACGTGTCCGCCAAGCTGATTCCGCTGGATCAATACAAGAACGCCAAGCCGATCTCCGACTACAGCGCTTGGGACGAGACCGCCAAGAAACTGCCTCAGTTGTGGCAGGATAACGTCCTGATTCATTTAAGCTAATCGAACCCGGCCGATGCGGCCCGAACGCGGGCGGCGCAGACAAGCGCCGCCCGCGTTCGCCTGTCGCGGGGCCGACGACAATCGAGCCTTCACAAGGAAGGGATAGAGGATGAGCCAACAGTTGACGCTTGCCAAGAAACCCGCGCGCCGTTTTCGTTTCAAGCCGGTCGCGCTCGCGCTGATTCCGTTTGCCGTGTTGATCGTCGCGTTTGAAGTGCTGCCGCTCATCTATCTGGTCATGACCAGCCTGCTGTCCGACGACGAAACGCATTATACGTTGGCCCAGTACGCGACGGCGCTGACCAGTCCGTATTACCTGAAAGCGATCACGAACAGCGTCACGATCTCGCTTGGTTCAAGCGTCATCGGCCTCGTCGTGTCGCTGTTCGCCGCGTATTCGCTCACGAAGCTGTCCGGGGCGGCCAGGGAGCGGCTGCTGACCATCTCGAACATGTCCTCCAACTTCGCCGGCGTTCCGCTGGCGTTCGCCTACATCATTTTGCTCGGCAACAACGGGATCTTCACGATTTTGCTGGACTCGTGGGGCCTCGACGCCTTCAGTCCCGATTTGTATTCCTGGACCGGTCTGATGCTGGTGTACGTGTATTTCCAAATTCCGCTCGCCACGCTGCTGCTGTATCCCGTGTACTTCGGCATCTCGGAGCAATGGAAGGAAGCCGCGGCGCTGCTCGGTGCCGGCTCGTTCGCGTTTTGGCGGAAAATCGGGCTTCCGGTCATCCTGCCGGGGCTTGCCGGCACGTTCATCATTCTGTTCGCCAATTCCATGGGGGCTTATGCGACGGCCTACGCGCTCGTCGGAGGCAACTTCAACCTGCTGGCGATCCGGATCGGGTCCCTCGTCGCCGGCGACGTCGTGACCAAACCGCAGCTCGGAAGCGCGCTCGCCGTGCTGCTCGGCCTGATGATGATGGCGGCGCTCGCGGTGAACGCCCGTCTGATGCGCGGACTGCGCAAGGAGCAGACGAACGGATGAGCCAGCCATGCGGAAAGCAATGCGGAAGGAGGCGTTCATGTTGAGAAGCAATAAACCGCGGGGACGGCGGAGCGCGGGCCGGTTTCATCGCATCGTCTGGGCGATCCTGATCATTTATCTGGTCCTCCCGCTGGTAGCGACGCTATTGTACGCGCTGGCCGGCAATTGGCAGACGACGATCCTGCCCGAATCGTGGACGCTGAAGTGGTTCCAGGATCTGCTGCACGACAGCCGGTTCACGGAGGCGTTCGTCCGGTCGATCGTCGTGTGCGGGATCAGCCTGACCGTCAGCACCGCCGTCATGGTGCCGACGGTCATCATCGTCGTACTGGAGTTCCCCAAGTGGGAAAAGGTGTTGAACATGCTGGCCCTGATCCCTTATGCGGTGCCGGGCGTCGTCGCCGCCGTCGGATTGATCCGGCTCTATTCCTCCGGACCGCTCGCCATCTCGGGTACGATCTGGCTGCTTTGCGGCGCGTATTTCATCGTGGTGCTGCCGTTCATGTACCAAGGCATCCGCAACAGCTTGCGCTCGGTCAATGCCGTCATGCTTCAGGACGCGGCCATGCTGCTGGGCGCCGGACGCTGGCAGGCGTTCCGTTACGTGCTGCTGCCGAACGTCATGCCGGGCTTGACCGTGTCGCTGCTGCTGTCGTTCGCGGTACTGTTCGGCGAATTCGTGCTGGCGAACCTGTTGGTCGGCGGTCAATACGAGACGATCCAGATTTATTTGTACCGCCGCCAAGGAGAGAGCGGGCATCTGTCGAGCGCGGTATCGATTACGTATTTCGTGCTGGTGGCCATCATCTCGGGCGTCATGCTCAAATTGGGCAAGCGCGTGCTGAACGCGCCGAGTCCCGCGGACGACGACAAGCCGGCGGCGGCGGGGAACAAGAAGGGCAGAGGATCGAGCCCGGGAAGCGCCGCCGCGCCGGGAATCACGCTGCAAGGAGGTCAGGAATCGTAGATGAGCTATGTTGAATTCGAACGGGTATCGAAATATTTCGGAAATGCCGGCGGAGCGCCGGTGCTGGATGCGTTGTCGCTTGGCGTGGAGAAGGGCGAATTCGTTACCTTGCTGGGTCCGAGCGGCTGCGGGAAGAGCACGTTGCTGCGCTGCGTGGCCGGGTTGACGGAGATCGACGAGGGCCGCGTCCGGCTGGACGGGGTCGACCTGACGAACATGGCGCCGAAGAAGCGCAACGTCGGGATGGTGTTTCAATCCTATGCGCTGTTCCCGAACATGACGGTTTACGATAACGTGGCTTTCGGCTTGAAAATGAAAGGCATGGCACGCGCCGAAATCGAGCGAACGGTCAAACGGATGCTGGAGATCATCGACATGTCCGAGAAAAGCGGCCAATATCCGCACCGGCTGTCCGGCGGCCAGCAGCAGCGGGTGGCGCTCGCGCGGTCGCTCGCCGTCCAGCCGAAGCTGATGATGATGGACGAGCCGCTGAGCGCGCTCGATGCGAAGATCCGCAAGATGCTTCGGGTGGAGATCCGCCGCATCCAGCAGGAGCTGGGCATGACGACGCTGTTCGTCACGCACGACCAGGAAGAGGCGCTGACGATGTCCGACCGGATCTGCATCATGAATCAGGGACGGATCGAGCAGACGGGAACGCCGGAGGAGATTTACGCCAGACCCAAAACGGCTTTCGTCGCGCGGTTTATCGGCAATTATAACGTGCTGAGCGCCGAGGAAATGGCCGTTATCGGCCAGGCCGGGGCTGCGGCGGCAGTCGGCTTCGAACCGGAAGCGTACGCGATCCGGCCGGAAGCCGTGCGGATATCCGCCGCGGACGGCGGAAGCGGGGACATTCCGGCGGACGCTTATTCGATGGACGGCACCGTGTCGGACTGCACGTCGCTCGGAGCCCTGCTGCGCTATACGGTGCAAGTCGGGAATCTGAGCATTACGACGGATGAATTGAACGCGCCGGCGAGCAGCCGCTATGCGGCGGGCGCCCGGGTGCGGCTCGAAGTCGACCGCGACGCGTGCGTCCCGCTTCAAGGGTAGAGGCGGAACAACGGGCTGTAGGCCTTCGCGGCGCAGGAATGCGAGACCGGGTCGAAACAACAAACCAGCAAGCGAACTAAGTGCAAACGAATATCGCAAGCGAACATAGCAGAGGTGACGCGCAATTGTCAGTTTCGTCCGAACAGCGTAAAGAATGCATTCTGCAGCTCCTCGAGAGCGAAGGCAAAGTGAACGTGCTTCCGCTCGCCAACCGGTTCATGGTGTCTTCGGAGACGATCCGCCGCGATCTTGACGCGTTAGAGCGGGAAGGCCAGCTGCGGCGGGTATACGGCGGAGCCGTCAAGCATGCCGCCTACAGTCCCTTGGAGCCGCCGTATGCGCTGCGGCAGAGCCAGCGCGCGGAGGAGAAGCGGGCCATCGGCCGGGCCGCCGCGGACTGGATCGAGGACGGCAGCACGATCGTGATCGACGTCGGCACGACGGCCATGGAATTGGCGAAGGCCATCCAGGACAAGCAGCAGCTGAAAGTCATTACGAACTCCGTCGCCGTCGCCGCGGTCTTGTCGGATTCGCTGAATCACGGCCGGTTTCGCGGCAAGGTGACCCTGCTCGGCGGCGAGCTCAATCCGGAGCAGCAATCGATCAGCGGACCGTTGTGCGAGCGGATGATGGAGCAGTTCCGGGTGGATCTGGCGTTCCTGTCGGTCGGCGGCGTATCGCTCGTCGACGGCATCACCGATTACGACGCGAACGAAGCCTCGATGTCGCAGCTGTTCGCCCGCTGCGCGCAGCGGGTCGTCGTGCTGGCCGACCGTTCGAAGCTCGGCATGACGACGTTCGCGCGCATATTGCCGTTCGACGGGGTCGAGGCGATCATCTGCGACGTCGATTGCCCGGACGAATGGAAGCATGCCGTGGACCGCTCCGGCGTGCAGTGGATCAAGGCCATGTCCGATAACAAGAAGGAGGAATAACGCATGCGGAAAGCGATCATGGTCGTGCTGGACGGCTTGCGCTACGATACGGCGCGCGCCGTCATGGGTTATATGGAGCATCTGGTCGAGAAGGAGCGCGCCGCCTGCTACCGCGTCAGCTCGGAGCTGCCGAGCCTGTCGCGGCCGCTGTACGAGG
The DNA here is from genome assembly GCF_059383675.1 of Paenibacillus sp. J22P277. Lineage (NCBI taxonomy): Bacteria > Bacillati > Bacillota > Bacilli > Caryophanales > Paenibacillaceae > Paenibacillus > Paenibacillus sp. J22P277. The sequence continues at coordinate 503,352 of NZ_JBXENS010000001.1, read as the reverse complement.
TGCTGCTCACCGGAACGCCGCCCGCCGAGAACGGCATAACGGCAAATCACACGGTGAGGCTGTCGAATCAGCGAAGCGTCTTTCATCTTGCGGTCGAGCAGGGGCTCACGACCGCGGCAGCAGCTTACCATTGGGTAAGCGAGTTGTACAACCGCGCGCCTTTCAATCCGTTGACCGACCGGATTCAGTTGGACGGGACGTCGCCGATCCAAAACGGGCTGTTTTATTTCGACGACACGTATCCGGATTCGCATCTGTTCGCCGACGCGGAGTTTCTCCGCCAGGCCTATTCGCCGGATTTTCTCTACATCCATCCGATGAACATCGACGATATCGGGCATAAGCACGGCTCGGATTCGGCCCAGTACCGGCAAGCGGCCGGCACGGCGGACGCGATTCTCGCCGGCGTGCTTCCCGCGTGGCTGGAACAAGGTTACCGCGTCATCGTTACGGCCGACCACGGGATGAACGAATTCGGCCAGCATGGCGGCACCGGCCGGGGCGAACGGGATGTTCCGTTCTACGCCATCGGGCCGGAATTCACGCCCGGCGTCTACGAAGCGCCTATCCCTCAGCTGGCGGTGGCCCCGCTCGTGTGCGGCCTGCTCGGCATCCCCGCCCCGCCCGCGATGAGACCCGCGGCGCTGCCGGGCTGCTCGCTGCAGCTTGCGCGCGAAGGCGGGACCGGGGAATGAAGGTCGATTTTCATTTTCACCTGGAAGAAGGACCGTATTCGCTTCGCTGGCTGGAGCGGACGGCGAGAGCGCTCGCGGCAACGGCGCCCGGGGACGGGCGGGGAGCGGAGGCGGAATCTTCCGCGGTCCATTCCCTGTCGTGGGTCGGCGGCGTCAGCGAAACGTTGGGTCGGCGGATCGAACAGGGGCCGTTCAGCCCCGATTGGATCGGACGGTATATGGCCGAGGGAAGGCGGAAGGGGATCGAACGCTTCGGACTGGTCGATCATTTATACCGGTTCGAGGAGTTCAAGCCGTATTATCTGAAGCATATCCGCGTCGACGATACGCCGCTCGGCATCCTCCAGGGGGAATGGCTGGACCGGGTATGCGTGACGTCGGCGGCCGCGTTCATCGAAGCGGCCAGAGACGCCGCGGGCCGCGACGGAGCGCTGTCGGTCGGCGTCGAGGCCGATTATTTCGCCGGCGGGGAGGCGGAGCTGGCCGCGCTGCTCGGCACGCTGGACTTGGATTACGTGATCGGTTCCGTCCATTTCATCGACGGCTGGGGCTTCGACAATCCGGAGACGGCGGACCGGTTCGCAGGCGAGGACCTGGAGTCGTTGTACGCGCGGCATTTCGCGCTCGTTCAGCGTGCGGCCCGCAGCGGGCTGTTCGATATGATCGCGCATCCCGATAACCTCAAAGTGTTCGGCTACCGGCCGGATGAAGAGCGTTTGGCGGAGCTGTACCGAGAGACGGCGCGCGCGTTCGCGGAAGCGGGCGTCGCGACGGAAGTGAACACGGGCCTCGCTTACCGGTACCCGGTGAAGGAGATGTGCCCGAGTCCGGCGCTGCTCGCCGCGATGCACGCATGCGGCGTACCGGTTACGTTTTCCTCGGACGCGCATTTTCCCGACGATCTCGGCACGATGATCGACGAGGCGGTCGAGCTGGCCAAGCGGATCGGCTATACGGAGGCCGTATGGTTCAAGGACCGCAGGCGCTATACATGCGGTTTGTAGCAGCCTCCGCGTCGGGCTGCAGCGGATTGCCGAAATCGCTCTCCGGCGCACAAATAGAAAAGCACCTTTCACGGGCCGCGACTGCTGCGGATCGAGAAGGTGCTTTTCGCGTTTGCGAACGATTCGTCTTCGAGCGCCGCTCGCTAGCGCCGGCTTTGAGCGGCGGCAACGAAGGGAGCCGCCTCGGCGTCCGCTCCCGCATGCTGCTTGCGGAACTGCTTCGGCGTCATGTTGAACCGCTTCTTGAAGACGTAGTACAAATAATTGCTGCTCGCGAAGCCGTGCTCCAGCGCGATCTGCTCGATCGGGCGGCTGCCTTCGACGATGGCGGAACAGATCTGGGAGAGCCGGTAGTTCTCCAGGTAAGCCGTGAACGAATCCTCGCCCTGCTCGCGGAACACCCGCTGCAGCTGCCTGGCGCTGATCGGGATCCGTTCGGCGACCTCCTGCAGCGTCAGCGGCTGGGCGTAGTTGTCGTGAATGAACTGCGTGGCGATCCGGAACCGGTGCTCGTTGATATTGCGCGAGGGCGGCTCGAACGTCACGTTCGGAATGGCGGACATCCGCGCCGAACGCAGCAGGATTTGAATGATCGCCTGCTTGATCGTCGAGAACGCGCCGGGCTGTCCTTCGTTCCAAGCGCGATAGGCGGTCAGGAACCAGGCCATCGCGTTGTACTGATCGACATGCGGCTTCATCGGCAGCGTATCCAGCGCCCGGATGCAGGCTTCCGCTTCGTGCCGTTCCCACGGATCGCCCCAGTTCCCTTCCTGGTCCGTTTCCTTGATCGGCACGATGTCGATATGCAGGCAGAGCTCGTCCATCGCTTCGCGCGAATCGGCTTCCTGCTGATGGATCACGTTCGGTCCGGTCAGGTAGAAGAGACCCTCGTGGAGCGGATAGACGCTTTCCTCCAGCACGACGGTTCCTTTGCCGCGCGGAATGAAGTGAAACTCGTATTCCGAGTGCTTGTGGAAACGGACGATCTTGCCGGGAGAAAAGGAGGTCAAGTGGCAGCGCAGCACGCGAAACCCGTAGCCTCCCCAGCGGAATTGGATATCGAGTCGGTCGATCGCGTCGTTGCGTTCGGCCATCAATGAATAAGCAAACGGCTTGGCCATGTTGTACTCCTCCTCTCCCCGTTTCGTGAAACGGACCTTAGTTTTACAGCTCGGACAGGGAGACCGCGCGTTTCTCCGCGTTCGAGATCGTCGCGGCTTCCATCAGCTTCGTCAGATCGATGGCAAGGCCGACGTTTTCCGTTGCTTCCGTGCCGTTCAGCACATGGCCGACCCATTGATCGAAGGCGGAAATCCGTTTCTCCGGCTGTTCGATCGTGACCCATTCCTGCGCATCCAGTTTGTTGCTGCGCACGCGGACGACTTCATCCGGCGTGCCGTACAGCAGCGAGCCTTCCGTGCCGTGGATTTCCACGCTGAACGGGGAGTGCGCGTTGACGAAGCCAGCTTCGACGATACCGATCGCGCCGTTCTCGTAGCGAAGCGTCGCGACCGCGTTGTCTTCGACTTCCTTGCCGGTCACGTAGCCGAACGTTGCGTTCACGCTGGCAGGCAGGCCGAGGAAGAGGCGGGTCAGGTACATCGGGTGGCAGCCAAGGTCGATCAAGGCGCCGCCGCCGCATTGCTCGAGGTTGTAGAAATGCTCCGGCAGCCAGTTGGCGATCGCGCCGTTGTGGGAGAGGCGAACGCGAGCCTGCGTCAGCTCGCCAAGCAGTCCTTGGCTCAGCACTTCTTGGGCAGCCAGCGTATAGCGGTCGTTAAGGCGCGGCAGGGAAACCGTCAGCTTTACGCCGGCTTCGCGGACGGCCGCGATGATTTCGTTCACTTCTTGCGTCGTCGGAGCGATGACTTTCTCCGTGAATATATGCTTGCCGGCGCGTGCGGCCTTCACCATGACGTCGCGGTGAATGTTCGTCGGCGTATCGACAACGACCGCATCGATGTCAGTGCGGGCGAGCAACTCATCCAGATCGGCAATGAAAGGCACGCCGAGCTTGGCGGCGGCTTCCTGGCCGCGGGCCGGAATTTCGTCCCAGACGGCGACGACCTCGGAATTCGGATTGTTTTGCACGTCTTTCGTGTAATCCCAAGCGTGAACATGCCAGTAGCTGAGCATTGCGATGCGAATCATTGATTTATTCCTCCTAATAGTGGGTCAAGGCCGGTTTGCCTTGGATTTGGCGCGCGATTAGAGTTTTATATGCTCTAATTATGCGACACATGTATACGGTAACACAAATAAAATCGCGCTATAATATGTTTCCATGACAATAAAACTACAAAATTGCGACAAATCGCCTGTCGTCAATTCATAAGCCGGCCGCAAATTGACGCAGACGCCGAATTGCGTCATGATAGAAGCAGACAAGCCTCGCGCGCCAGCGCGGCCAATGCGCCGTTACGCCGCCGAAAGGAGCAGCCGCCATGAGGACCCTCATCAAAGCGCCGATTCACGTTTACCGCCGTTTCATATCGCCGATCAAGCCGCCGACGTGCCGGTTCTATCCGAGCTGCTCCGCCTACGCGCTGGAGGCGATCGACAAGCACGGGCCCTTGCGCGGCAGCTGGCTCGCGGCCAAGCGCATCTGCCGATGCCACCCGTTTCATCCCGGCGGCATCGATTACGTGCCGCCTACCCGCGAGGAGCTCGCGCGCAGAACTTCCGCCCCGCTTGACAGCCCCTCGGGGGATTCGGTATAGTTTCAACAAGAGCATTCCTTCCAATAAACGCATACCATTTTTCGATGAACGGATAAGTACTTATGCGACGACCTTACCAGAGAGCCGGGGCAGCTGGAAACCGGCAGGGTGCAGCCTTAAGGAAAATGGTCCGGGAGAACCGCTTTCGAGCAGCAGCGCGCGACTGGCTGCGGCAAGGCTGCGGCGACTGACCTCGTTAACGGTCTGCTGCTCATCCGATAACGGGTGAGCCGAATGAAGCTTTCTTCCTTTATCGCGACCTCGCATGAACGCCGCCGAACGGAAGAGAGGAATTTGGGTGGTACCACGTTAGCGACAGCTTTCGTCCCATGGCGGACGGGGGCTTTTTTTGTTTTTCGAAAACGATGCATGCTTGCTCCGGCAGGCAAGAGGGAGTGTTACCGATGAGCGAAACGAAACCAACCTTTTACATCACGACACCGATTTATTATCCCAGCGACAAGCTGCACATCGGACATGCCTACACGACCGTGGCGGGCGATGCCATGGCGCGCTACAAGCGCCTTCGCGGTTACGACGTCTGGTACCTGACGGGCACGGACGAGCACGGACAGAAGATCGAACGCAAAGCCGCCGAGAAGGGCAAGACGCCGCAGCAATTCGTCGACGATATCGTCGTGCTGATCAAGGATCTATGGAAGAAGCTCGACATCTCCAACGACGATTTCATCCGGACGACGGAAGAGCGGCACAAGGTCGTCGTCGAGCGGATCTTCGACCGGCTGCTGGAGCAGGGCGATATTTATAAAGGCCATTACGAAGGCTGGTACTGCACGCCGTGCGAGTCGTTCTTCCTGGAACGCCAGCTCGAGGGCGGCAACTGTCCGGACTGCGGACGTCCCGTGGAGCTGGTCAAGGAAGAGAGCTATTTCTTCCGGATGAGCAAATACGCCGACCGGCTGCTGCAATTCTATGAAGAAAACCCGGATTTCATCCAGCCGGAATCCCGCAAGAACGAGATGATCAACAACTTTATCAAGCCTGGGTTGGAAGATCTGGCGGTATCCCGCACGACCTTCGACTGGGGCGTCAAGGTCAAGGGCGATCCGAAGCATGTCGTGTACGTCTGGATCGACGCGCTGTCCAACTATATCACGGCGCTTGGCTACGGTACGGACGAGAGCGGACGGTTCGACAAGTTCTGGCCGGCGGACGTCCATCTCGTAGGCAAGGAAATCGTCCGGTTCCATACGATTTATTGGCCGATCATGCTGATGGCGCTGGACGTGCCGCTGCCGAAGAAAGTATTCGCCCACGGCTGGCTGTTGATGAAGGACGGCAAAATGTCCAAATCCAAAGGCAATGTCGTGGACCCCGTGACGTTGATCGACCGATACGGCCTCGACGCGCTCCGTTATTATTTGCTGCGCGAAGTGCCGTTCGGCGCGGACGGCACGTTCACGCCGGAAAACTTCGTGGAACGAATCAATTTCGACCTCGCCAACGACCTGGGCAACTTGCTCAACCGGACGGTCGCGATGATCGACAAGTATTTCGCCGGCGAAGTGCCTGCTTACGAAGGACCGGTCACGGCGTTCGACGAGAAGCTCTCGGCGCTGGCCCAAGGCACGGCGGAGCAGGTGGAGGCGGCGATGGAACGGATGGAGTTCTCGGTCGCGCTGACCGCCATCTGGCAGCTCGTCAGCCGGACGAACAAATACATCGACGAAACGCAGCCGTGGACGCTGGCCAAGAGCGAAGAAAAGCGCGGCGAGCTCGCTTCCGTCATGCACCATCTGGCGGAATCGCTGCGCATCATCTCGATCCTGCTTCAACCGTTCCTGACGAACGCGCCGCTCAAGATTCGCGCGCAGCTGGGCATCGCCGAAGGCGAGCTTACCGTCTGGGACAGCACGAAGCGCTTCGGCAGCCTGCCCGGGGGCACGCGCGTCGCGAAGGGCGATCCGATCTTCCCGCGTCTTGACGTCGCGGAAGAAACGGCGTTCATCGCCGTATCCATGAACGGCGGAGCGGCGCCTTCCGAGCCGGAAGCTGCGCAGGATGCTCCGGCTGCCGCGGCGGACGCAACCGCTGCCGCGCAGGCCGAGACAGCCCCGTCACCGGAAGCCAAAGAAGAAATCGGCATCGACGAATTCGTCAAAGTCGAACTTCGCGTGGCGCAGGTGCTCGCCGCCGAACCGATCCCGAAAGCCGACAAGCTGCTGAAGCTGCAGCTGGATCTCGGCTTTGAACAGCGCCAGGTCGTCTCGGGCATCGCCAAGTTTTATAAGCCGGAGGAGCTCGTCGGGCGCAAAGTCATCTGCGTGGTGAACTTGAAGCCGGTAAAGCTGCGCGGGGAGATGTCGCAGGGGATGATCCTTGCCGCTTCGCACGGCGATCAGCTGACGCTGGCCACCGTGCCGGACGATATGCCGAACGGCGCAATTGTGAAATAAGCGTGAATCATGACCGCCGGAGCCCGACGCTCCGGCGGTTTGTTTATTGACAGGGCGCATGCCCGTCTATATAATCGTCATAGTAATGTTTACGATTATGATCCTAGCTATGAACGAAGATAGATAGACCGAGGTGCTGCAATGTCAGGAAAATTCAGGTTTCGCAAAGCTGCCGCGGCGGCTTTGCTCGTAGTATTGGCGGCATTCGCCGCGGGCTGCGGCTCTTCCGGCCAAGGCAAGCTCGTGGAAGGCAAGCTGAACGTGGTCACGAGCTTCTATCCGCTCTACTTCCTTGCCCAGCAGATCGGCGGCCCGGAAGCCAACGTCATCAACATGATTCCGGCGGGCGTCGAGCCGCATGACTGGAGCCCGAAGAGCCGGGATCTGGACACGGCCTCGAACGCGCAGCTGTTTCTATATAACGGCGCTGGCTTGGAAGGCTGGGTCGACGATTTTCTCGAAGGATTGCCCGGCGATTCCAAGCTGGTCACGGTGGAAGCGTGCCAGGGCATCGCGAAGCTGTCCGGGAATCCGGACGGCGGCAGCACGGATGCGGGCCATGTCGATCCGCATACGTGGGTCAGCCCCAAGTCGATGCTGGTCATGGCGGATACGGTGCTGCGGAATTTCGAGGCAACGGATCCGGCGAACAAGGCCGGGTACGAAGCGAATTACGCGTTGCTGGAGCAGAGACTCAAGGCGCTCGACAAGAAGTATACGGAGACGCTGTCGCCCCTCAAGCATAAGGACATCGTCGCGTCCCATCAAGCGTTCGCGTATCTGGCGCGTGATTACGGGCTGAAACAAGTGGCGATAATGGGGTTGTCGCCGGATGCGGAGCCGAAAGCGCAGGATTTGCTGCGGATATCCAAATTCGTGAAGGCGAACGGCATCAAATATATCTTTTTCGAAGAGCTGGTCTCCGACGAGATTGCCAAGACGCTCGCCCATGAAGCGCATGTCGAGACGATGGTGCTGAATCCGTTGGAAGGCCTGACGCCGAAGCAGGCGTCCAAGGGAGAAGATTACTTCTCGCTGATGGAAGCGAATTTGCAAAATCTAGTGCAGGCCTTACAATAGATATAGCGTGTACGGAATCGGGAGTGAAGCTGTATGTGGATACAAGAAGGGCCGTCGCGGTTGGATTGCCACGAGCCGATCATCGAGCTGGATAACGTTTCGTTCGCTTACGAGCAGCGGGCGGTCATCGACGATGTCTGCTTTGCCGTGCAGGAACGCGACTTCGTCGGCGTGATCGGCTCGAACGGCGCGGGCAAGACGACGCTGATGCGCATGATCGTCGGACTGCTCAAGCCGACGGGCGGCTCCATCAAGCTCTTCGGCAAACCGATCGGCGAGTTCCGCGACTGGGATCGGATCGGCTACGTGCCGCAAAAGAATTCGTTCAATCCGTTGTTTCCGGCAACGGTGCGGGAGGTCGTGCTGTCTGGTTTATACAACCGCGGCAAGCTGTTCAAGCGGGTGACGAAGGCCGATGCGGTCAAATGCGAGGAAGCGCTGCATGCCATGAAAATCGAGGATTTGGCCGGCAAGCGCATCGGTCAGCTGTCGGGCGGCCAGCAGCAGCGCGCGTTTTTGGCGCGGGCGCTCATCAATAACCCGGCGCTGCTCATTCTGGACGAGCCGACCGTGGGCATCGACGCGGAAACGCAGGAGGGCTTCTTTCATCTGATCAAGCACATGCATCAGCACCATAACATTACGTTCCTGATGGTGTCGCATGACATGGAGATGATTCGTTCCTATCTGGGGCACGAGCCGAAGCAGCAGAGCGGCAAGATCAAATTTTACGTGAAGCATTCCCACGATCTCGAGGATTGTGTGGAAACGAACCTGACGCACAGCCTTCGCGAGCTGCGTCATTCCATGGAGAGAGGGAAAGTAGGCGTATAGTTGTTGGATATATTAACGCTTGAATTTTTTCAGAGGGCGCTGATCGGAGGCGTTCTGATCGGCATCACGGCGCCGCTTATGGGGCTGTTTCTCGTGCTGCGGCGACTGTCGATGATCGGCGATACGCTGTCGCATGTATCGATTGCGGGCGTAGCGCTGGGATTTCTCATCGGGGTATACCCCGTAGCGGTCGGGCTCGTGTTCGCGATCGCCGCGACGTTCGCCATCGAGAAGCTGCGCAAGGCATACAAAACGTACGCGGAGCTGTCGATCGCGATTATCATGTCCGGCGGCGTGGCGCTGGCATCGCTGCTATTCTCGCTCGGGAAGGGCTTCAATGTCAGCGTGACCGGTTATTTGTTCGGCAGCATCTACACGCTCGATACGATCGATCTGCTGCTGATCGGCATCGTGACGGTCGTCGTGCTCCTGGCGATCGGACTGCATGCCAAGGAGTTGTTCCTGCTCACGTTCGACGAGGATGCGGCGGCGGTCAGCGGGCTGCCGACGCGGTATTTCAATTTCATGATCAGCATTCTTACGGCGCTCGTCATCAGCGTCTCCATCAAGATCGTCGGGGCGCTGCTCGTATCGGCGCTGCTCACGATTCCGGCCGCATGCAGTCTCGTCATCGCCAGGAGCTTCCGTCAGTCCATCGTGACGGTCGTCGTGGTGGCCGAATTGGCGGTCGTCGCCGGGTTAATGACGGCCGGTCTATGGAATTTGGCTCCGGGCGGCACGGTCGTCATGCTGCTGATCGTCATTTTGCTGGTGCTGCTCTCCTTCAGAAGAAAGTTCAGCGCAGGCTAGAAGCGGAGGAATCATTCATGTCTGACGTAACGGTATGGGCGGCGTTCGGGGCCGGGATCGCATCATTCATCTCGCCGTGCTGCCTGCCGCTTTACCCGTCTTATCTGTCGTACATAACCGGCGTATCCGTCGCCGACCTCAAGAGCGAGCATCCCGGCAGGGAAGTGCGAATTCGCACGATGAGCCACACGCTGTTCTTTATACTCGGATTCTCGATCGTATACTATACGCTCGGCTACGGCACGAACGCCTTTGCGGAGCAGTTCTCGAAGTACTCGGATCTGATCCGCCAGCTGTCGGCCGTGTTTATTATTTTGATGGGTTTGATCCTGGTGGGATTGATTCAGCCTAAAGTGCTTCTCCGCGAGATGAAGATGCCGTTGCGCATGAAAAAGTCCGGATACCTGGCTTCGTTCATCTTCGGCATCGGCTTCTCCGCGGGCTGGTCGCCCTGCACGGGACCGATCCTGGCAAGCATCCTGCTGCTCGCGGCATCCGAGCCGGGCACTTGGTTCGAGCTGACGACCGCCTACGCGCTCGGCTTCGCCATTCCGTTCTTCGTCCTGGCGTTTTTCATCGGATCCACGCGCTGGATCGTGCGCTATTCCAACCTCATGATGAAAATCGGCGGAGCCGTCATGCTCCTGATGGGCATCCTGCTCTTCACGGACCAAATGACCAAAATCACCATTTGGCTGAACTCCGTGACCCCTGAGTTCATGAAGTTTTAGATGCGGGCGAAGTTTTGACGGAGTAGGCGAAAACAGTCTGAAGAAGCGTTAGCGTTCGCCTTCGTACCCCGAATTTCAACGATAAAGGTTTCCAAATTGAGAAATTCGGAAGTACAACAGCGATCGGAAGATGTTTTCGCATACGCAGTATGCTTTTAGCATCTAAGTGAAGTATTCGATCTTCGCATCCTCGAAATGCTCAAAGATGCGCTCCGAGATAAACATGCGGAGCGCTTCTGCTTGTTCATCGGGGTAAACGTATTTGCCCTGTCCCCAACGGCCCCATTTGTATTTGCGCTTCTCGATGTCCATCTCGAGCTTCGTCCGGGGATAACGCTTCTCGATGACGTTCTTCGCCGTCTTCGTGAACCGATGCTGGATCAGCTCGAACGTGAGATTGGACGAGGCTTCCTTCGGCAGCGCCTTGGCGAGCGAGTCCAGCAGCTCGGCGTAGCCTTCCTGCCAGCCCTCGTGCCAGATAATGGGGGCGATGATGAAGCCGAGCGGGTACCCGGCGCCGGCGATTTTGGCCGCCGCTGCTATCCGTTCCTCGAATGGCGAGGTAGCCGGCTCGAAATGCTTGATCACGTACTTGGCGTTGACGCTGAAACGAATCCGCGTATGCCCGTTGTGCTTGATATCGAGCAGAGAGTCGACATAATGGAATTTGGTCACGAATCGGAGCCGGCCGTATTCCTGATCCGCCATGAACGCGATCAGCTCCTTCAGGCTGCCGGATATCGGCTCCAAACCGACGGGATCGGACGTGCAGGCGGCTTCGAACCGGGTGATTTCCGGAATCCGTTCGTCGATATAGCCTTGGGCAGCCGCCAGGATATCGTCCATGTTGACATAGACGCGAATATAGGGCTTCGCGCCGAGCGTCGTTTGCAGGTAGCAATAATGGCAATGGCCCATGCAGCCGGTCGCGATCGGAATGGCGTATTCCGCCGACGGCTTCGACGTATCGAATTTCAGCGTTTTGCGGATGCCGACGACCAAGGTTCGTTTGGCGATCTTGTATTGCTCCGACTCCGTCTCGCCTGGGAAATTCAGGATTCGGTTGTGGGAGGAGGTCATCAGGTAAGGGATATTCATGGCCTTGACCCATTCCATGATTTTCTTTCCTTTTGGATAGTCGAGGGATGCCGGTTCGAAATAAACGAGTTCAGGTATGAACGATTCGTGAACGCGTTTTTGCCGTGTCGAATGCTCGGGCGTCATGATGCTCATGGCTGCAGGCCTCCTTGGGTTCGTTCGGGATACGGGTAGTTTGGGAAAAGAAGCGCGGCCGCAAACATGGAAAGTTAAGTGGGCCGGCGCGGGTTGCGGCATGGGGGCAGGCAGTGTATGATACTAAGAGTGAGCGCGGACGGCGAAGCTGCCGGCAGACCCGACGCGCGAAAGGAATCCGTTCGTACGGGATGCTGGTGAAATGGAGGTTGTTCAATGCCGACTCCGAGTATGGAGGATTATCTGGAACGCATTTATAAATTGATCGATGAGAAGGGCTATGCCCGTGTCTCCGATATCGCGGAAGGACTGGAAGTGCATCCGTCTTCCGTCACGAAGATGATCCAGAAGCTGGATAAGGACCAGTACTTGATCTACGAGAAGTACCGCGGTCTCGTACTGACCAACAAGGGGAAAAAAATGGGCAAGCGGCTGATGGAGCGCCATCATCTGCTGGAATCGTTCCTGACCGTGATCGGCGTGCAGGAAGAGAACATCTACAAGGATGTCGAAGGAATCGAGCATCACTTGAGTTGGGATTCCATTACGTGCATCGAGACGTTGGTGGAGTTTTTCCGGAGAGAACCAGAGAGACTGGAAGCGTTTAAATCCATCCACTCCGAACTGAACACCGAAGAAGCATGACAAAGAAGAAGGGGCTTTCCAAAACGCATGTCGCCATGCGGTACTTGGAAAGCCCCTTCTTCGTCTTTAACGCCTTTCAATGATACTTAGGCAAGTCATCGTCGTCCTTGCCGCCTTCGATCACGCGGAATGGCATGTTCTTGCGGGTTTTTGTCCGGTTGGCCTGCTGCTGGTCTTTGCGAGCGCTTGCTTTATACCGCTGCTGCGGCTTCGCTTTGGCGGCCGCAACCCCCGGCGGAAACTTGTAGAGCAAGTAAATTACGCCGAAGACCGCGACCGGAATAAGAAGCTGATAGGGATTGCTGATCGTTTGCGAGACAAGGCCGATGACGACAAGCGATAGGATGATGATGGTTGGCAGACTCAGTTTACGAGGCATGACGCGCTCACCCTTCCTTCCCGAATCAAGGTTGTTTGAAGCTTGATGCTTAAAGCGATTAGGAATGCTGACGATCCAATTCGAGCACGCGGTTGAACGATGCGATGGAGACCGCTACTTGTTCGTCCGTCGGCTCTTTCGTCGTCAGCTTCTGCAGCCACAGGCCGGGATAGCCGAGGAAGCGAAGCACCGGCAGATCCCGAAGCGCGTTCGTGAAGCGAAGCGCTTCATAGGAGAATCCGAGGACGACCGGCAGCAGAAGAACGCGCAAGTAAACCCGTTCCCATAGCGAATCCCAGTGAAAGAAAGAATACACGACGATGCCGACGAGCACGGAAAATACGATGAAGCTGCTTCCGCAGCGATAATGAAGCCGGGTAAAGCGTTGCACGTTCGAGACGGTAAGCTCCGCTCCCGCTTCGTAAGCGCTTATTACTTTATGCTCGGCGCCGTGATATTGGAAGAGACGTTTGATCAACGGCGTAAGCGAGATGATGTATAGATACGAGAGAAGGAACAGGATCTTGATGATTCCTTCCAACAGGTTGTGTACTATTATATTCTTGAACGCATGTCCAAAGATCAATTGTTCGATCAAAGCGGGCACGACGGTAAATACTAATTTACCGACGATGAAGGAAATGATCCCCGCGACGGCCACGCCGACGATCATGCTCAGGCTCCAGCCTTTTTTTTCTTTTTCTTGCGATTTGGCGATCGTTCCGTCCTTATCGTCTTCGAGCTCGTCCTCCGCGTACGATTCCATGGAGAAATTCAGATGCTGCGAACCCTTCGCGCTCGATTCGAGAATGGCGACAACGCCGCGGACGAGCGGGATTTTTTTCAGCCTTTGTATCCAAGGCGTGATTTTGCGCGGGACTTCGTAGAACTTGATTTCGTTATTTTTGCGGCGCACTGCGGTAACGTTCGCGTTTTTTCCCGCAAACATGACGCCTTCAATGACGGCCTGTCCGCCATAAATGTTTTGCGTGCTTTGCGACAAGGGCGAATCACCATCCTTTAGATTGACGTAGGTTCTCTAGTAAAATCGATTTCTCTCTCATTGTACTTGATTCTACACGACATTGCGAGCGGGATCCTTTACCGGACGCGCCCGGATGGTTTTGGAGATCGTTCCGCTGCGCATACTAAATGCTGGCTCCCTAAACTGATGTATGATCAACGGAGGAATGTCGATGCGCAACTCGCCGAAGGACCGCGAACAGCAAGGAAAACGCACCGAGTACAACGGAACGACCGATACGAATCCTTTCGCGTACTGCCTGCAGCTGGGCTTTTTTGCCGGTTTGATTTGGGGACTGGTGCGCTGGCTGCTGTACATCATTCATTTCACGAAAGTGCTGCCGGGATTTCTGGCGGATCCGTTCTTCCGGCAGTCGTTCCTGAAGACGAGTTGGGGACATCTGCTCGGCATCGGCTTTTTTATCGTATTTTCGATTCTAGCCGCGCTGCTGTACAAGCTGCTGCTCGGCCGGATCGCCGGACCGTGGCCGGGCTTGTTTTACGGCTTGTTCTGGTGGGCGGTGCTGTTCCTTCTGGCGGGTCCGGCGCTGGGATTGTTCCAGCCCATCAACAAGATCGGGTATGATACGATCTTCACGGAATGCGCGTTGTTTCTCGTCTGGGGCTTGTTTATCGGCTACACGATCGCCTTCGAATATACCGACGAAGCGTCCCGCGAACCGGCTGGCGCGCACTAAGAGGGCCGGCCGCCCCGGCACTTCTCAAAGCATAGGTTTTTGTGGTAGAATGGCTAATGATCTATGCGCCGGGAGGGCATCTCATGACTTCGATTCTTGTATTGAACGGGCCGAATCTCAACATGCTCGGCATCCGCGAGCCTGGCGTTTACGGCTCGATGACGCTGCCGGCCATCGAAGCGCTGGTGCAGCGGAAGGCAGACGAATTAGGCATTCGCGTTTCGTTCTTCCAGTCCAACCACGAAGGCGCGCTTATCGACCGCATTCATGAGGCATACGGGACGGAAGACGGCATCGTCATCAATCCGGGCGCGTTCACGCATTACAGCTACGCGCTGCGCGATGCGTTCGGCAGCGTAGGCTTGCCGGTCGTCGAAGTGCATATCTCGAACATCCATAAACGCGAAGCGTTCCGCCACGTATCGGTCATCGCGCCGGCGGCGCTTGGCCAAATCGCCGGATTCGGGCCGCAAAGCTACGTGCTTGGACTGACTGCGCTCGTACAGCATCTCAACGATAATGAAAAAGGGTGATGGAATGACGGCTGCACGCATAGCGGGCTTGAGAGAGAAACTGGGGCATCTCGGCGCGGACGCGATTCTCGTCACGAACGCCGTTAACCGCAGATACATAAGCGGATTTACCGGTTCTTCCGGCGTCCTGCTGCTTTCGCAGAGCGACAGCTGGCTGTTGACCGATTTTCGGTATATGACGCAGGCGCCGCAACAGGCGGTGGATTTTACCGTCGTGGAGCACGCGGCCAAATGGATCGAAACCGTGAAGGAGCTTGCCGTATCGGCAGGCGTCAAGAAGCTGGCCTTCGAGCAAGACACCGTCGTGTTCAGCGAGTATACCGCTTGGAGCACGGCATTAGGCGACGAGATCAAGCTCGTGCCGGTATCGGGCGTGATCGAAGGACTGCGGATGTACAAGGATGAATCAGAGCTTGCGATTATGCGGGACGCCTGCCGATTGGCGGACGAGACGTTCGAGCACATGCTTTCCTTTATTAAGCCCGGCCTGCGCGAGAGCGACGTGGCGCTCGAGCTGGAAACGTTCATGCGCCGCAAAGGCGCGACCTCGACATCGTTCGATACGATCGTCGCGTCGGGTGAGCGTTCCGCGCTGCCGCATGGCGTCGCGAGCGATCGCGTCATCGGCTCGAACGAATTCGTGAAGCTTGATTTCGGCGCCTACTACAACGGCTATTGCTCGGACATTACGCGGACGATCGTCGTCGGCAAGCCGACGGACCGCCACCGCGAAATCTACGCCATCGTCCTGGAAGCCCAGCTTGCGACGCTGGCCGGCATCAAACCCGGCATGACGGGCAAGGAAGCCGACGCGATCGCGCGCGACATCATCACGCGACACGGCTACGGCGACAAATTCGGCCATGGCACGGGGCACGGTCTCGGCATGGAAATTCACGAGGCGCCGCGCGTTTCGATGGCGGGCACGACCGTGCTCGAACCCGGCATGACCGTGACGGTCGAGCCGGGCATTTACCTGCCGGGCTTCGGCGGCGTCCGCATCGAGGACGACATCGTCATCACCGCCGACGGAATTTCGTTGTTAACCTCATCTCCGAAGACCTTGTTCATTTTGGAATGAGTTAAACTTAAATCAAATCTGACCTGCCGGCCGCAAACGAGCGCTTGGCAACCAATTCTAGGAGGAATCTGCAGTGATTTCAGTAAATGATTTTAAAACAGGCGTAACCGTCGAAGTGGACGGCGATATTTTTACCGTTATCGATTTCCAGCACGTTAAACCGGGCAAAGGCGCGGCATTCGTGCGTTCCAAGCTGAAGAACCTCCGCAACGGCAACACGGTCGAAAGAACGTTCCGCGCCGGCGAAAACATCGGCAAAGCGAACATCGAGAACCGTGCCGTTCAATATCTGTACAACTCCGGCGCGGAGTACTCCTTCATGGATAACGAAACCTACGACCAATTCACGCTCGACAAGGATCAACTGGAATGGGAGATCAACTTCCTGAAAGAAAACATGACCGTGAACATTTCCAGCTACAACAGCGAAATCCTCGGCATCCAGCTGCCGAACAGCGTCGATCTGAAAGTAACGGAAACCGAGCCGGGCGTCAAAGGAAACACGGCGCAAGGCGCAACGAAAAACGCAACGCTCGAAACCGGGCTGAACGTGCAAGTTCCGCTCTTCATCAACGAAGGCGACGTGCTGCTGATCGATACGCGCGACGGACATTATATCTCCCGCGCCTAGGCTCGGACAGCGTGCAGCATCGCCCGAAAACCGCTTGGCCGCCTAGGCTGGGCGGTTTTTGTCGTATTCAAAACAGTGCGGGTATGCTATAATCTTGTTTTGATGAAACATTACAACCTATGACTTTTACACTAGAACTTTCGTGGGAGTGGATGAGCGGTGTCGTTGATAGTAATGAAGTTCGGCGGCAGCTCCGTAGGCTCGACAGAGCGGATGCAGCGGGTTGCAAGGCGAATTGCCGATAATAAAGAGGCTGGTCACGATGTCGTTGTCGTCGTTTCGGCCATGGGAGATACGACGGACGATTTGATCGATCAATCAAAGCTTCTGAACGCCAATCCTCCGGCACGCGAAATGGATATGCTGCTGACGGTAGGCGAACAAATATCGGTCGCGCTGTTGTCGATGACGATCGACGCGCTCGGCTATAAAGCGACGTCGCTGACCGGCTGGCAGGCGGGCATCGAGACGGAGTCCGTGCACGGCAAAGCCCGCATTACCGACATTCAGCCGAAGCGGATCTTCGATGCGATCGCGAGCGGGCATGCCGTGATCGTCGCCGGCTTCCAGGGCGCGACGGAAGAGGGCGAGATCACGACGCTCGGCCGCGGCGGCTCCGACACGACGGCGGTGGCGCTCGCGGCCGCGATCAATGCGGACGTTTGCGAAATTTATACCGACGTGGACGGCATCTACTCCACCGATCCCCGAATCGTGAAGTGCGCGCGGAAGCTCGACGAGATTTCGTACGACGAGATGCTCGAATTGGCGAATTTGGGTGCGGCCGTGCTTCACCCGCGCGCGGTCGAATATGCCAAAAACTACAACGTGAAGCTCGTCGTACGTTCCAGTTTTACGCAAAACGAAGGCACGATCGTAAAGGAGGAAGCGGTTATGGAACAAGGAATGGTCGTTCGCGGCATCGCCTATGACAAAAACGTGGCGCGCATCAGTATTCTGGGTGTGGAAGACATCCCCGGCGTGCTTGCCAAAGTATTCGGCGCGTTGGCGTCGAACGGCATCGACGTCGACATCATCGTGCAAAGCGGCACGCAGGAAGGCAAAGCCGACTTTGCCTTTACGATCTCGTTGACGGACAAGGAAAAAGCGATCGCCGTCGTCGAAAGCATTCGCGAGGAAGTGCCTTACCGCGAAGTCACCTCGGAGGAGAACCTGGTGAAAGTCTCCATCGTGGGCGCGGGCATGGTCAGCAACCCCGGCGTCGCCGCGAAAATGTTCAAAGCGATTTACGACCTCGGCATCAGCATCAAAATGGTGACCACCTCCGAGATTCGCCTGTCCGTGATCATTGCCGCGGAACCCGCGCAGGAAGTCGTGCGCGCGCTTCACAGCGCCTACGGATTGGATACGGCGGAGCAAGTCTTCGTCGGCGGCCCGCAGGATCGACGTTAATCCTTTCGCCCGATCTCGATGTCTGTCTAAGATACGCATTTGGAATATAAGCATTAAAGAAGCCTCCGGCCCGCGCTCAACGCGGACGGAGGCTTCTTTGTGTTTGCGCGGCGCCAAGCAGCTGCAGCCTTAAAAGAACCGGCCGCCGATAAAGCTGAACAGCTTGAACAAAATCGCGGTGATGCCGGCCGCCATCAGCGGGCCGACCGGAATGCCCCGAAGAAAGACGATCCCGAAGATCGAACCGATCACGAGTCCGACGATCAGCTGCGGATCGAGCTTCAGCATCTCGAGTCCCTTCCCGTTGACGAAGGTGGCGATGGCGCCGCCCGTCAGGGCAAGTATGCCCGGCCAAGAGGTGACGACGCCGAGTATATCCTTGGTGCTGATCTTTTCCGATGCGAAGGGGACGAGCACGCTGAAGGTCAAAAACAGCAGGCCGAGCTCCAAGCCTCTTCGTTCGATAGTCGGCAAGAACCGCTCCAGATGAATCAGCTTCACAACCAATAACACGCAGGCTGCCGTCGAAATAATCGGGGAGCGGCCGATTAACCCGATAATGATCAGCACGACTAGTACGACTTCCCCGCTCATGCTTGTTGACCCCTTCAATCGTTGTCACCGCCTCCATGCAGTTGATGGAGCGTCCATACTCCATTGTATGGAACAAGCCTTCCCGTTATGTCTATCGTTAGGCGAGCATGTCGCCCTGCAGCCGCGGCACGATGGCGCTGACGCTGACCCGGCAGCAGTGATCCACGTCCCGGACGCTGCCGTTCTTCATCAGCCTGCGGCCGGTCGTACTGCCGAGCAGCAGCTCGCGGAGCTTGCCGTCGCTGCTTTTGTACAAGCCGAGCATCGCGGCGCCGAGATCGTTCATCTCGACCGCGGAGGGACTGATTCCCTGAAGCTCGCCAATGATCAGGCCGGCGCACAGGCCGTCTTCCAGCGCGAATTCATTATGGCTGCCGGCGCAGAGAAGCACGATGTCGCGGCGAAGCTCGGCGGCGGACTGCGCGCAGGCGGCGGCGTTGTTCAGGCAGCCGGCAAGCACGTAATCGGCGCGCATCGCCTTGTGCAGCGCCCGGGTTCCGTTCGTGGTCGTCAGCACGATGCGCTGGCCGCGCACGAGGTCCGCCGTGAATTCTTCCGGCGAATTGCCGAGGTCGAACCCGGGGATCTTGCGGCAAAACCGCTCGCCCGCCAGCAGATGGCCGCTGCACTGCAGCGCCCGCGCTTCCAACACGGTTTCGACGGGCATGATCCCGGCGGCTCCCGCTTCGAGCGCGGCGACGATCGTGCTCGTGGCGCGGAGCACGTCGATGACGATGACCGTCCGGTGCGCGAACCGGTCGGCCTGCGCTTCGTTGACGCTGGAAATGACTTCGATTTGCATGCTTTTAACGCTTCCTTCCTAATTGCTATCCCCACGGATTTAAAAGCTTGGCTTGGAAGCGGCGGAGCAGACGGAAACAGTCTGAAGAAGCGTTAGCGTTCGCTTTTGTACCCCGAATTTCACATGTAAGCAATCCAAGTTCAAAAAATTCAGGGGTACAACAGCGATCGGAAGACGTTTCCGTTGCGCAGCCTGCTTTGCGCCAAGCTTTAAATCATATACACGAACGGTTCGACCCGCTCGCCGAAATGAAACGTATCCGAACGGAGGCCGCGGCGCATCGTCTCCAGGGAGAGGACCTCCGACGGCTGAATGTTGCCGAGATTCGCATCGGCGCCGAACGTCTTCAACATTTGAACCTGCTGCTGCTTCAGCGGCGTCTCCCACATGATCCGGCTGATATCGCCGAGCGTGGCGCTGACGGATTCAAGCGCGTTTTGCGCGCAGTCGCCGTTGCGGTCGAACAGGCCGACCCCGACGCCGGATTCCCTGGCTTCGATCGTCACCATGTCCGCGCCGGCCCACCAATCCACTTCCGCCGTGAGCAGCAGCTCGTTGGCGTCGACGAGCGAGCCCGTCAGCTTCTTCCCATACTCCGTGACGACCTTCAGGCCGTTGCGGATGCCTTCCTGAATAAGCTCGGTGCGGAGCTTACGATCGAGCTCGATCGTGCCGTCGGAGACTTCGATTCCGTTAAAGCCGAGTCGGCACACCGTGTTGAAAAACGCGGGCACGACGTTCTGTTGGACCGCCGTTTCGAGCAGCGTTCCCCCGGGCATGACGGTCAGCCCGCAGCGTTTGGCCAGCTCGATTTTGGCAAGCAGCAGGTCCGTTGGATAGAGCGGCGCCGTTCCGAAGCCGAATTTAACGCAATCGATATAACCGGCTGCCGTTTCCATCAGATCGGCGAACGCATGTCGTCCCAGTCCTTTGTCGATGACCATCGTCTGTCCGCGGCCGGTTATTCGCTGCGCTTCCGGTCCGCCCGACGTTTCGCGTTGGCCGCTCGGATCCTGCAATGCGGCAGGCCAAGCCGCCTGAGAAATTGATTTCATTCGATCTCCTCGCTATCCATTCGTATCCTTGAATTCCGGCAAGCGGATAAGTTCGGCTGCTTTGCCCGAGATTCATGAGGGAAGAAGCTCGCTCCGCCTTTTGCAAGGAAGGCGCCAGCCCTTTCTTCTTGCCACCCGAGCAATATATGCAGTGCGCCCAGAGACGGTGCGAAGGGTGTCCGGGATGCGCCCATTTTATACGAATGAAAGAGAGACAGGCCCGCATAGATTGTAATAGAGCGGAATTGCTATGGCAGCCGCGTCGGTTCAGCATCAAATTGGAAAAGAGGGATTGGCATGCTTAACAAAATCGTACTCAGCATGGCGACGATTCGCATGTTCTCCGGGACGCTCGAAATCATGGCGGCGCTACTCATGCTGCGTCTGAATCAGATCGACAAGGCGCTCGTGGTGAACTCTTCCCTGGCGCTGGTGGGGCCGCTCGTCTTGATTTCGACGACGACGATCGGGCTTGTCGGTCTGTCGGATAAACTGTCGTTCGGCAAAATGCTCTGGATCGTCGGCGGCGTGGCGTGCATTTTGATAGGCGCGCTCAAAAAGTAGATTAGGCATATGCGGCGGCTTGTCCGCATACAATGGGAACAAAGATGGACAGTCCATCACTCTAGCAATCTAGCAGGAAAGCCGCAAGGCAGCCAAGATCGAAAGCCGGGAGGGAATGCCGAATGCTTACAGGAGTGCAGCATTTACTGCCTGCCGAGCTTGCCGAAGTGGTGAGCCGATTACCGGAATCATTGAAAGAAGAAGTAGAAGAGATCCGCATCCGGGAGAACCGGCCACTGGAAATCGGCACGTCGCGGGGATTCTGGTTTCTGTCGCGGACCGGTCAACCGCTCGCGCATCCGGAAGGAGCGTACAAGCCGTCCGCGGAGGTCTGCCGCAAGCTGCTGGAGCGGGTCACGAACCATTCCTTGTACGCGATGGAGGAAGAACTGCGGCGCGGGTACATCACCGTCGCCGGCGGCCATCGGATCGGACTGGCCGGCCGAACCGTGCTCGAAGGCGGCAGCGTCCGCGGCATCCGCGATATTGCGGCGTTCAACGTGCGGATCGCGCGGGAAGTGGTCGGCGCGGCGGCCGGGCTGCTGCCGAAGCTGTTGGACCATAAGCGGCAGACGCTGTTGTCCACGCTCGTCGTCGCCCCGCCTCAGCAAGGGAAAACGACGTTCGTTCGGGATCTGGCACGGGCGGCCAGCAGCGGAGACTGGGGTCATCCGTCGGCGAACGGCTGGCCCGGCAGGAAAGTCGGGATCATCGACGAGCGCTCCGAAATCGCGGCGTGCGTCAGGGGAGTGCCGACCTTCGACGTCGGTCCGCGCACCGACGTGCTGGACGCTTGTCCCAAGGCGGAAGGCATGATGATGATGCTTCGCTCCCTGTCGCCGGACATCCTCATCGTGGACGAGATCGGCCGCGACGAGGATGCCGCGGCAATCCTGGATGCCAGCCATGCCGGGGTCGCGGTCATCGCCACGGCCCATGCGCTGGATCTCGAAGACGCCCGTGCCCGTCCCGTTCTCGGGAAGCTGCTGGAGGCCGGCGCCTTTCAGCTCTGCGCGCAGCTGCAGCGCGGCGGAGGCGGGCTAACCGCGCGGGTCTTCCCGGTATCGGCGGCATTCCGGTTGCCGGCGGCCCGCGAGCCGACAGCGTCGAAAGGGGGCGGAGGCCATGGTTAAGCTCATCGGGGCGGCGCTTATCCTGTTCGCCGGCGCCATGATCGGCTGGTTGCAAGCGGCGCGTTACGTCGCCCGCCCGAATCAGATCCGCCAGCTGATCCATGCGCTCCAGCGATTGGAAACCGAGATCGGCTACGGCTTCACGCCGCTGCCGGAAGCGATCGCCAGGTGCGCAGCGCATGTGCCCGAGCCGGCGGCCTCGCTGCTGCGGGCGGTGAACGGCAGGCTGTCGGGCGGGGGAGAGCTCACCTTCCGGGAGAGCTGGGAAGCCGCGGTAGTGGACGCTTGGCCGCATACGGCGATGCGGCAGCCGGAACAAACGGCGCTGATTCGCCTGGGCCATAATCTGGGCATCAGCGACCGCGAGGATCAGATGAAGCATCTGAAGCTTGCCGTGCAGCAGCTGCATTTCGAAGAGGACGCGGCGCGGCTCGATGGCGTGCGGTACGTGAAAATGTGGCGAAGCTTAGGCGTTCTCACGGCGGCGCTTATCGTCATTTTGATTCTTTAGTGGGGTGCCGTATGCATGAACATTGATGTCAGCGCCATATTTCAAATCGCCGGAATCGGCATCATTACGGCTATGATTCATACCGTTCTGAAGCAGATGGGCAAGGAAGACATGGCGCATTGGGTTACGCTGATCGGCTTTGTCGTCGTCTTGTTCATGGTCATTCGGCTCTTGAACGATCTGTTCACGGAAATCAAAACGATCTTCTTGTTTCAATGAAGACGGCGCATACGATCGATCGCGAGGCGGGTGAGTAAGGATTGGAAATCATCCAGATTGTCGGCCTTGGACTCGTCTCCACCGTGCTCGTGCTCGTCGTGCGCGAACAGAAGCCGATGTTCGCTTTTCTGCTCGCGGCGTTCACGGGATTGTTCATCTTCCTGTTCGTCATCGGGAAAATCGAAACCGTCATCGGCGTACTGGAGCAGCTCGCGGACCGGTCAGGCATCCCCTCGATCTACTTGAAGACGGTGCTCAAAATCATCGGCATCGCGTACATCGCGGAATTCGGCTCCCAGATCGTCCGGGACGCCGGCCAGGAGAGCATCGCGTCCAAGATCGAATTCGCCGGCAAAATTCTGATTCTTGTCCTGGCCGTGCCCATCATCAGCGTCATCGTCGAAACCGTACTAGGCTTACTGCCGATGGGGAGTTGAAGATTATGCGGCAGCGCGTCATGCGTTGTTTGGTCCTGCCGGCCCTGCTTTGCTGGGGACTGCTGCTGTTCCTCCCCGCGGTCGCGTCGGCGGAGCCTTCCGGCAGCTCGGCTCCGGGCGCCGGACAGCAGGCGGATGCTGCCGCATCCGAGCCGGTCGCGGAGGACGGCACGGTCGCCGTCGACAAGCAATTATCGGACGAGCAGCTGAACGGCATCGACACGGATGCGGTGGAAACTTACTGGAACAAGCTGGTGAGCGATTACGGCGGTTTTTTTCCCGACAACGACGTGCCGAGCTTCGTGGAGATGATCATGCCCGGCGGCAAAGGCTTGAAGCTGACGACGGTGCTGTCGGGATTGCTGAAATACGTGCTCCATGAAGTGCTTTACAACGGAAAGCTGCTGGTCACGATCGTCATCTTGACGGTGTTCAGCCTGATGCTGGAGACGATGCAGACGGCCTTCGAGCGCAATACCGTCAGCAAAGTGGCCTACAGCATCACGTACATGGTGATGATCGTGCTGGCGGTCAACAGCTTCAACGTCGCCATCGGCTACGCGAAAGATGCCATTACCGGCATGATCCAATTCATGATGGCGATGGTGCCGCTGCTGCTGACGCTGCTGGCGACCATGGGGAGCGTCGTCACGGTATCGGTGCTGCATCCGCTGATCGTGTTTATGATCCACGCCGTCGGCACCGTCATTTACACGCTGGTCTTCCCGCTGTTATTCTTCTCGGCCGTGCTTCATATCGCCAGCTCATTGTCGGACAGGTTCAAAGTCACCCAGCTGGCAAACGTGCTTCGGAATTTCGCGGTCGGGCTGATGGGCGTCATGCTGACGGTCTTCCTGGGCGTGATCTCGGTGCAGGGAGCCACGGGCTCGGTAACGGACGGCGTGACGATGCGGACGGCCAAGTTCGTGACGGGCAACTTCGTGCCGGTTATCGGCCGAACCTTCTCCGACGCGGCGGACACGGTCATGTCGGCATCGCTGCTCGTGAAGAACGCCATTGGTCTCTCGGGCGTCGTCATCATCTTGTTCCTATGCGCCTTTCCCGCCATTAAGATCATCACGCTGGCTTTGATCTACAACGTGGCCGCGGCCGTCATGCAGCCGCTCGGCGACAGTCCGATCGTGGGCTGCCTGCAAACGATCGGCAAAACGCTCATCTACGTCTTCGCCGCGCTGGCCGCGGTCGGACTCATGTTCTTCCTGGCCATCACGATCATCATAACGGCCGGCAACGCGGCGGTGATGATGAAGTAGCGGAGTACGCGGAGGCGATGACATGTTGAATTGGCTGGCCGTCTGGTTGCAGCAAATCATAGCGGTGGTGCTGCTGGCGGGGTTCATCGATCTCCTCCTGCCGAACAAGGGGATGCAGCGGTACGTCCGGCTGGTCGCGGGCTTGATCATTCTGCTGACGATTCTTACGCCGATCATCCGGGTGCTGCAAGGCGATTTCAGCGCCAAGCTCGACGCGCAGGTCGAGGATTGGATCAACGCCGATTCGTCGAAGGACCTCCGCATGCCGACGCTGCAGGACATCGAAGAGGATGCCAAAGCGCTGAAGCAGAAGGAAGCGGCTTCCGCTTCCGCGCTTGCCGAGCAACGGATTGCCGAAGCGATGAAGGCGGGCATCGAGCAGTCCACCGGTCTTAAGGTGGCGGCCGTCGACGTGAAGATGAAGGCGGACCGGAACGGACAGCCCGCCCAATTGAGCGGCGTCAGCGTCACGCTTGCCCCGGCGGAACAAGCGCCGCCGGACGAAGGGACTGACGCCGACGGCGGCACCGGACCGAACGCGGCGCCGGTAGACGACGTGCAAGCCGTGCAGGTCGACGTAACGCCTTCCTCGGATGCGACACCGGACGATGGGGACGGGGACGCGTTCCGGCCCGCGACGGCAACGATCGCGGGCGCGGTCAAATCGGTGCTGCGGGAAGGCTGGTCCGTCAATCCGGCCGCGGTAGAAGTTCTGGAGCCGGCTCCGGCCGCGGCTTCCGCGCGATAGGGAAAGGGGAGAACGACGTTGGCCAAATGGCTGGACGGGCTGGAGTCGACGCTCGGCAAAGGAAACGGAGGCCCGAAGCGGGTGCGCACGCTGCGCTGGCTGCTTGTCATCGGCGGCATCGGGGCCGCGCTGATGCTGATGAATTCGTTCCTTCATTTTCAGGAGGTTCCGCAGGAGCAGACGACGCAAGGGCAGGATCAGGGGCAAGCGCAGCCGGGCGGTTCAGGCGACCAGCCCGCCTCGGGGGGGATCAAATCCGGGGGCAGCCCCTTCGATGCCATCGAGCAGCCGCTCGAGAGCCGGCTGAAGGAGATCCTGGAAACCATCGTGGGCGTCGGGCCGGTGGAGGTCATGGTCATGGTCGATTCCACGGAAGAGTCCATCGTTCAAATCGACGAGAAGGAAGCGCAGCAGATCACGAACGAAACGGACAAGAACGGCGGCAAGCGAAGCATCACGTCGATTACGAAAGAAGGACACGTCGTCCTTTACGATACGAATGGCGACAGCGCGCCGATCATCGTCAAACGGATTCAACCCAAAATCAGAGGCGTGCTCATCGTGGCGCAAGGCGCGGAGAACGGAACGGTGCGCAGGCTTATCATCGACGCCGTGGAGAAGGGTCTCAACGTTGCGGTCAACCGAATCTCGGTTATTCCCCGCAAGCAACAATAAACCCACTGGGATAATGAAAAGGGAGGCTGTACAAGAATGAATAACAAAAGGCAAACGATTTGGCTCGTTTCGATGCTCAGTTTGATGGTGGTTTTGTCGGCATACTACCTCTTCACGGAAGACGTAAGCACGCCGTCGAACGATATCGTGACGACGGACGGCACGAAGCAGCAGGGCGCGGCGAGCGATGCCACCGAAGCTTCCGGAACGGAAGCTGGCGACGACGCGATCATCGCGGACGAAGTGACCGGCGACGGCGCGGGCAACGCTTCCGGCAACGCCGCTGCGGACGGAGCCGGCAACGCGTCGGCGGATGCGGCAAATGCCGCGGACAACGGAGTGGACGCTGCGGCCGGCAATGCGGACGCGGCCAAGACGGACGATGAAGTATTGAAGGAACTCGAAGAGGCCGGCGGCGTGGCAACCAGCGTGTTCAGCCAGCTTCAGGAGCAGCGCGACGAATCGTACAATGAAGAATACAATTCGTTGATGGGCAAAGTGTCCGATACGAAGCTAAGCGACAAGGATGAAGCAACCTCGGTGCTCGAACAGCTCGATCTGCTCGAGGACAAGAACACGAAGATCACGGGGCTGGAAGAAGAGCTGTCCAATCAGTTCGGCAACGCGGCCATCGTGCCGGATGCCGGCGGCGACAACTACAAGATCGTCGTGCAAAGCGACAAGCTCGAACGGAGTCAGGCGGACAGCATCCTGACGATGGCGATCGAGGAGCTGGGCCTGTCGCCGGATCAATTGACGATCCAGTACGTGAAGTAAGCCGCCATGGCGGGCCCCGGTGCCGGAATTCGCGGCGCCGGGGCTTTTTTCCAATTCGAGGGGGCAAAAATGGTCTTCGTGTTCTGGCGCATTTATGCTATAATAAGGTCTGCTATGTGCAGGTTTGGAAATTTGCACCGCTTTTTCGCGGTTGCAAACACAGCGCTTACATTCAAGCGATCACGCAGCGTCCCGCAGTGAGGATGCAAAAACTTATAGGAGTGAAACGATGTTTAAACTGAGCGAGATTAAAGAATTGATCAAGCTGGTCGACGGGACTTCGGTCCATGAGCTCGAAATTGAAAACGACGGCGCTCGTCTAATGATCCGCAAGCCCGGCAAGACGGAAGTGGTGAACGTCTCGCAAAGCGCGCCTTTCGTTACTACATATACGCAGGCTCCCCAAACCCAGGCGGAGACGCAGGTTCCGGCCGCTCCGGCGCCGCAAGCGGCTCCGGCAAACAACTATCACGAGATCAAGTCGCCGATGGTCGGCACGTTCTACCGCGCGTCCTCGCCCGACAAGCCTCCGTTCGTGAACGTGGGCGACCGCATCAACGACAAGTCGATCGTTTGCATTCTCGAAGCGATGAAGCTGATGAACGAACTGGAAGCGGAAGTGCGCGGCGAGATCGTCGAGATTCTCGTCGAGAATGGACAACTGGTCGAGTTCGGGCAGCCGTTGTTCCTTGTCAAGCCGGAATAATCCGCCCGCTGCGGAACGAACCGGAAACAACGGACACGAGAGGAGCTTTTAACCGTGAAATTCAATAAAATTCTGATCGCGAACCGCGGCGAAATCGCCGTTCGAATCATACGCGCCTGCCGCGAGCTCGGCATCGAGACGGTAGCCGTCTACTCCGAAGCCGACCGCGAATCGCTTCACGTTCGCCTTGCGGACGAAGCCTATTGCATCGGTCCAGTCGCTTCCAAGGACAGCTATTTGAACCTGACGAATATCATGAGCGTGGCCACGCTGACCAACTGTGACGCGATTCACCCCGGCTACGGTTTCTTGGCGGAGAACGCCGACTTCGCGGAAATTTGCGAATCGTGCGGCGTGACCTTCATCGGTCCGTCGCCGCAAGCGATCAGCAAAATGGGCGATAAATCCGTCGCCAAATCGACGATGAAAGAAGCCGACGTGCCGATCATTCCGGGCTCCGATGGCTTGGTCGAGGACATGGACGACGCGATCCGCGTCGCGCGCGAGATCGGCTATCCGGTTATCATCAAAGCGACGGCCGGCGGCGGCGGCAAGGGAATTCGGATCGCCGAGAACGAGGAATCGCTGGTTTCCCAGATATCGACGGCGCAGCAGGAAGCGCAGAAAGCGTTCGGCAACGCCGGCGTCTATCTCGAGAAATACCTGACCGGCATGAAGCACGTCGAGATTCAAATCATGGCCGACAAGCATGGCAATGCCGTCCATCTGTTCGAGCGCGACTGCTCCATCCAGCGCCGCAGACAGAAGCTGCTGGAAGAAGCGCCTTGCCCGGTTCTCAGCCCGGCGCTCCGCGAGCGTATGGGACAGGCGGCGGTCCGCGCCGCGCAGGCCGTGAATTATTCCGGCGCGGGCACGCTCGAATTTTTGCTCGGTCCGGACGGCAATTTCTACTTTATGGAGATGAACACGCGGATTCAGGTCGAGCATCCCGTCACCGAGATGATCACGAACGTCGATTTGATCAAAGAAATGATTTCCGTGGCCGAGGGCAATCCGTTGTCCTTCGCGCAGGAGGATCTGAAGATCAACGGCTGGGCGATCGAGTGCCGGATCAACGCCGAGGATTCCGAACGCGGCTTCATGCCGTCGCCGGGGAAGATCGACTTTTATCTGGCACCGGGCGGTTTGGGCGTTCGCGTGGACAGCGGGGCTTATCCCGGCTACACGATTTCGCCGCACTATGATTCTATGATCGCGAAGCTGATCGTATGGGGAGCCACGCGGGATGACGCCATCGCGCGCATGAAGCGGGCGCTCTCGGAATTCGCGGTCGACGGGATCCGCACCACCATTCCGTTTCATATAAAGCTGCTCAATCATCCGATGTTCCTGAAGGGCAATTTCGATATCAAATTCCTTGAGGAACACGATATCAACAACCCTGAGGAATACGTTCTGGAGTAGAGGGAAACAAGTCCTGCACCGTTTGTCATATTTCCGCCAGAATGCTATAGTATAGGAATAAGAAGCGGATAAGCTATCGGCTGGCGGCTGAAGGCACGCTACTTTACGGGAGGTGTAGGATAACCATGAGTACGCTGGCAGCGGACTATGAGAGAACGGACATGGGCACTATTCAAATCGCACCCGAAGTCATCGAAATCATTGCTGGTCTTGCGACAATCGAGGTACAAGGCGTAGCGGGCATGAGCGGCGGTTTGGCCGGCGGCATTGCCGAGCTTCTGGGTCGCAAAAACTTATCGAAGGGCGTTAAAGTCGAAGTCGGGCAGCGCGAAGCGGCCGTAGACGTTTCCATTATCGTGGAATACGGCAACCGGATTCCGGAGATTGCTTCGGACATTCAACGCAACGTCAAGCGCTCTATCGAAACCATGACCGGTCTTCATGTCGTCGAAGTAAACGTTCATATCCATGACGTTCATTTCAAACTGACGGAGAAGCAGGAATTGGAAGAGGCTCAGTTTCGGGTAAAATAATCCTCGTGGAAATGAATGACTCATACCCCCTAGTGGTTGGGCTTGCCGCTCGGCGCTAGGGGGTTTTATCTAGGAATACCAGAAAAAATCGGTTTAGTTTCACGATACGCTTAACTTGCTCTGCCCAACGTTTGAACGGCATGAGCCGTATCTTCGTAATCGTCCCAAGGAGGCATCTGTCGTTGATTAGAATGTTGGACAAGCTGCTGTTATTCCTATATAGCCTGGCGATCGGGGTGGCGGCGGCCATCGCGTTCTGCGCGGGGGTTTATTGGTTCCCGGAAGAGTGGCTGGACAATCTCGTACATAATTTGTACAGCGGCGACATGCGCTGGCTGCAGCTGACCGTCGTGACGGTAGCGGCAGTCGTTTTCTTGATCAGCTTGCGTTTCTTCTACGTTTCGCTTCGGCGGAGCAACGCGTCCGCTCCTTCCATCGACCAACGCACGGAGTTCGGCGACATTCGCATCTCGCTGGATACGGTCGAGAATTTGGCGCTTAAGGCGGCCGCACGACAGCGCGGCGTGAAGGATCTTAAGGCGCGGATCCGCATCGGCGAATCGGGTATCGAAGTATCGCTGCGCGCCATTGCGGACGGCGAGAGCTCCATTCCTACGCTGACCGAGGACATTCAGCGCGCGGTCAAGTCCCACGTGGAGGAAATTACGGGCATTCCCGTCGCGAACGTTTCCGTCTTCGTGGCCAACATCATCCAAACCGCGAACTTTAAAAGCCGTGTAGAATAGGGGTGATGCCGATGTGGAGGGAAATCTGGACGACCTACGGTGGACGGATCGCCGGTATCTCGGTGGGTATCATTTTGGGCCTTCTTTACTTCATCGTAGGATTTTGGGATATGCTGTTTTTCGGTTTATTGCTTTGGGTCGGCTACGCGATCGGTAAAATGAAGGATGAGCAAAAGGGCCCGATCATTCCCTGGCAGCAGCTGCTGGAATGGCTGACGGAGCGCTGGCGGCCGTTCAAATAGCACTATGGTCTCCTCCGTACCCCGGACAACGCGGCATCTGTTCGGGGCAGGGAGGAGATCATATTTTTTGAAATCCAGTATCGGATAAGCGTTCCTTATGCCGAGTTTGGATTTCTCCGGAATGAATCGGGTTGCTCCCGAGCAGGGGCAAGCCGATTCGCTTGATATAGGAATTTTCGAGGAACGGTCAGGAGGACACATGAAACGAAGGCTAGCACGGGAAATCGTGGTACAAAGCTTGTACCAAATGGAAATGAACGAAGAAGCGACGACGGCGTCCGCGGTCGACATGCTGGTGGACGAGGTGCACGCGGAGAACGAGATCGAAGCGGACGCGGCGGACGTCGGCAAGATTGACGAGTATATCCGGAGCCTTCTGCAAGGCGTCGTGGAACATAAAGCGGCGATCGACGACATGCTGCAGCACTATTTGACGGGCTGGCAGGTGGATCGCCTCTCGCGCGTGGATCGTCAGATATTGCGGCTTGCCTGCTACGAGCTGGTTTTCCGGGACGATGCGCCGCCGAAGGCGATCATCAACGAAGCGATCGAGCTGGCGAAGCATTTCGGCACCGACGATTCCGGCAAATTCGTCAATGGCGTGCTCGGACGGCTATTGCAGGCGCTGGACGAGCTCAAACCGAAAGCATAGGTTAATTTACAACGCGATTCCGATAAGCCCCTTGCAGCCACAGGCGTAAGGGGCTTCCGATAATTAAGCCCCTCGAGGCGTTTATAACTAGGAGTGATCGAAGTGACCGCACTACGTATTGAAGGGAAAGCAATTTCCGACGCCATCCGGACGGAAATCGCCGAGGAATCGGCGAAGCTGGTTGCGAAGGGCATCGTTCCGGGCCTTGCCGTCGTGCTTGTCGGTGAAGATCCGGCGTCGAAAGTGTACGTGGGAAGCAAAGAAAAGGCATGCCAACAGCTGGGCTTTTATTCCGAAGTCCATAAGCTTCCGGCTGCGACGACGCAAGAAGATCTTCTTGCGCTGATTGACCGGCTTAACGGCCAAAGCAGCATTCACGGCATTCTCGTGCAACTGCCGCTGCCGAAGCATATCGACGAGAAAGCGGTCATCGATGCCATCAGCGCGGCCAAGGACGTGGACGGTTTTCACCCGGTCAGCGTAGGCAACCTGGTCATCGGAGACGACAGCTTGCTGCCCTGCACGCCAGCAGGCGTCATCGAGCTGATCAAGCGGACGGGCATTGACATCGCGGGCAAGCATGCCGTTGTCATCGGCCGCAGCAATATCGTCGGCAAACCCGTTTCCATGCTGCTGCTTCGCGAGCATGCGACCGTAACGATCTGTCATTCGCGCACGGCTAATATGGCGGATATTGCGAGAACGGCGGATATTCTGGTCGTCGCGATCGGCAAGGCCAACGCCATCGGCCGCGAATTCGTCAAGCCTGGGGCCGTAATTGTCGACGTCGGCATCAACCGTCTTGAGAGCGGCAAGCTGGCAGGCGACGTGGATTATGAAGACGTGCTGGAGACTGCCGGTTACATCACGCCGGTTCCGGGCGGCGTGGGCCCGATGACGATCACGATGCTGATGCAAAACACGCTCAAAGCGGCGAAGCAGCAACACGCAGTAAAGGAGTGACTTCCGAACCATGGCGGACCGAACGCGTATATTTTCGATCAAAGAAATAAACCGCTACATCGGGATGAAGCTGGAATCGGACGATCTTCTGAGCGATGTTTGGCTGCGCGGCGAAATATCCAATTTCACGCATCATTCGAGCGGACATATGTATTTTACGTTGAAGGACAAGGACAGCCGGCTGAAATGCATCATGTTCGCTTCGCATAATCAAAGGCTCCCTTTTATGCCGAAGGAAGGCGCGAAGGTGCTGGCGCGCGGCAATATAGCCGTCTATGAGCGCGACGGCAATTATCAGTTCTATTGCACGGCGATGCAGCCGGACGGAATCGGGAGTCTCTATCTGGCTTACGAGCAGCTCAAGCGAAAGCTCCAGGACGAAGGGCTGTTCGACCCTGCGCGCAAGCGCCCGATACCGGCGTTTCCGAAAGCGATCGGGGTCATTACGTCGGCGACCGGCGCGGCTGTACGGGATATACTCATTACGCTGCAGCGCCGCCACCCTTCCGTGCCGGTGCTGCTTTTTCCTGTTTCCGTGCAGGGGGCGTCGGCGGCGCCTTCGATCGTCAAGGCGATCGAAAGCATGAACCGTTTGGCGGAGGTTGACGTATTAATAATTGGCCGGGGCGGCGGATCCTTGGAAGAGTTATGGGCGTTCAACGAGGAGGCCGTTGCCAGAAGCATCGCCGCTTCGCTGATTCCGGTCATCTCGGCCGTCGGCCACGAGACCGATTTCACGATCGCGGATTTCGTCGCCGACCTGCGCGCCGCGACCCCAACGGCGGCGGCCGAGCTGGCGGTCACGAGCGTCCACGAGCTGAAGGCGCAGCTCGCGCAGACCGAATCAAGGCTTGTTCAGATGCTGCGCATGACGCTTCAAGGGCGCAAGGAACGGTTGAACCGCCTGCGGAAATCGCCCGTCTTCCTCAATCCGCGCAAATACGTGCTGCAGCAGTCGCAGCTCCTCGACGTGATGCGGGAACGCCTGAAGCAGCGGGCGTTAAGGCTGGCGGAGCGCAATCGCGAGAAGTACGCGAATTTGAATCATGCGCTGAACAGGGCGCATCCCGGCGCCAAGCTCGCTTCGGCTTCGAAGCAGCTGCAGCAGGCCGGCGCCCGGCTGGAAGCCGGCATGGCTGCGGGATTAAAGGCGAAACGGCTGCAGCTGGTCGCCTCCGTTCGGCAATTAGATGCGCTAAGCCCGCTTAAAGTTATGTCTAGAGGGTATAGCTTAGTATATGACGAGCAAGGCAAGAAACTGGTCAAGTCGGTATCCGACGTCCAGCTAGGCGACCTGGTCCGGGTGAACGTAACGGACGGCCAGCTGGAATGCCAGGTATGGGGATTGAAAGGGGAGGCGTAAACGATGGCGGCGAAGGAAAAAGAGAAAGAAAAAGAGAAGGACGAGATCAGCTTCGAAGCGGCCATGGAGCGCCTTGAAACGATCGTCGGGAAGCTCGAAAGCGGCGATGTTCCGCTCGAAACGGCGATCGAGCTGTTCCAGGAAGGCATGAAGCTGTCGCAGCTCTGCGGCTCCAAGCTGGATCAAGTCGAGCGCAAGATCGAGATGCTGATCGAGTCGGAGAACGGCTTGCAGCGAAAACCGTTTGCCCCGGCGAACGAAGACCGAGGAGACTAAGCGTGAAAACCTCTCTTTCTCTTACAGACTATTTGAATCGTTCCGTATTGGAAATCGAAGAAGCGCTGCAGGCTATCCTTCCGCAAGAGTGGGATATTCCGCCTGCGTTGCGGGAAGCGATGATGTACTCCCTGGAAGCCGGCGGCAAGCGGCTGCGGCCGATTCTCGTGCTGAGCGCGTCGGAAGCCGTGGGCCGCACCGAGAACGCGCGGAAGATCGCGATGCCGGTCGCCTGCGCGGTCGAGATGATCCATACGTATTCGCTCATCCACGACGACCTGCCCGCGATGGACAACGATGATTTTCGGCGGGGCAAGCCGACCAATCATAAAGTGTTCGGCGAGGCGATGGCGATCTTGGCCGGCGATGGTCTGCTCACGCATGCCTTCTATTCCGTTACGCGCTCGGCGGCGCTCGGCGCACCGCCCGAAGCGGCGCTTGCGATCGTTTCGGATTTGGCCCGGCTTGCAGGCGTGCCCGGCATGGTCGGCGGTCAAGTAGCCGACATACATGGCGAACAAGGCGTTACATCGCTCGAGGAGCTGGAGTATATCCATCTGCACAAAACCAGCGATCTCTTGGTCTTCTCCGTGCTCGCGGGCGCGCGCATCGGGGGAGCGACGCAATCTCAGCTGGAAGCCTTGCAGCGGTTCGCGCGCAATCTTGGGTTGGCATTTCAAATTCAAGACGACATTCTGGATTTGGTCGGCGACGAAGCGAAGCTGGGCAAACCCGTGCAGAGCGACGTGGAAGAACGGAAGGTAACGTATCCGTTTCTGATCGGCATGGAAGAGAGCGAAGCGCTCGTCGTTCGCCTGACGCAAGAAGCGAAGCAGGCGCTCGACGAAGCAAAGCTCGCGCAGCCGGAGACGCTTCACGCGATTGCCGATTACCTGATGGGCAGGGACCATTAGATCTCCCTGATCATGGGCTTCTGACGCGAACTATGATATAATTTAGCCACGTTTGACGATTGTTGGCCAACGAGGGCTGTAAGCCGGGAAAGCGAGGAATTATCGTGTTGCTGGAACATATAAATGAGCCCAATGATTTGAAGTCCTTGTCGATCGCGCAGCTGGAGGAGCTTGCGGAAGAAATCCGCAACTTCCTTATCGAGAAGCTGTCGGCGACGGGCGGACATCTTGCTCCCAATTTGGGGGTCGTCGAACTTACCTTGGCGCTGCATTATTTATTCGACAGCCCGAAGGATAAGTTTATTTTTGATGTGGGGCATCAGTCATACGTCCATAAAATATTGACCGGGCGCAGGGACCAATTCGATACATTGCGCCAATACAAGGGACTTTGCGGTTTCGTGAAACGCTCCGAAAGCCCGCACGACGTGTGGGAAGCGGGACACAGCAGCACCTCCCTGTCCGCGGCGATGGGCATGGCGCTCGCCCGCGATTTGAAAGGCGAGAAGAACAAAGTCATCGCCGTCATCGGCGACGGCGCGCTCACGGGCGGAATGGCGCTGGAAGCGCTCAATCATATCGGCCATGAGAAGAAGAACCTGATGGTCATCCTGAACGACAATGAAATGTCGATCGCGCCGAACGTTGGGGCATTGCACCATTATTTGGGCAAAATCCGGACGGACCGCCACTACCAGAAGGCGAAGGATGAGCTCAACCAACTGCTGAACAAAATTCCCGCGATCGGCGGCAAGCTGGCCAAAACCGTGGAACGGCTGAAGGACAGCGTGAAATATTTACTGATGAGCGGCATCTTGTTCGAGCAATTCGGTTTCACGTACTTAGGTCCCGTGGACGGACACGATCTGGCGCAGCTGACCGAGCTGCTCGATCAGGCGAGCCGCATGCCGGGTCCGGTGCTCGTGCACGTCATTACCGTCAAAGGCAAAGGATATTCCCCCGCCGAAGCGGATTCGTTCAAATGGCATGGCGTTTCCACGCCGTACAAAATCGATTCCGGCCAAATGCTGAAGGTCGTCGGACCGCCGATGTACACCGAGGTGTTCAGCGACGCATTGATGGACTTAGCCGAACAGGATAAGCGGATCATAGCCGTTACGCCCGCAATGCCGGGCGGTTCGGGCTTGCTCAAATTCGCGGAACGCTACCCCGACCGCATGATCGACGTCGGGATTGCGGAGCAGCATGCGGCGACGATGTGCGCGGCGCTAGCTATGGAGGGACTCAAACCGATCTTCGCGGTATATTCAACGTTCCTGCAGCGGGCGTACGACCAAGTCGTCCATGATATTTGCCGGCAAAACACGAACGTCATCTTCGCGATCGACCGTGCCGGCTTCGTCGGCGGCGACGGCGAGACCCATCAAGGCGTGTACGATATTCCGTTTCTTCGCCATGTTCCGAACATGGTGCTGATGATGCCGAAGGACGAGAACGAGCTTCGCCGTATGATGAAGACGGCCATCGATTACGACGACGGACCGATCGCCGTCCGCTATCCGCGGATCAACGGGCTTGGCGTGGCGATCGAGAAGGAAATGAAGCCGATTCCGATCGGCACGTGGGAAGTGCTGCGGGAGGGCGAGTCCGCGGTGATCGCGGCGATCGGCCCGATGATTCCGGTAGCCGAGGAAGCGGCGGAACTGCTCAAGCGGGAAGGCTTGAACATTCGCGTGGTCAACGCGAGGTTCGTTAAACCGCTCGACGAAGCCATGCTGCTGCAACTCGCGGATGAAGGCTTGCCGATGCTCGTGCTGGAAGAGGGCTCGGAATTAGGTGGTCTCGGAAGCGCGGTGTTGGAGTTTTATTCCTTGCACCATAGGGACGGCATGCATATCCGCATCATGGGCGTGCCGGACGTCTTCGTCGAACACGGCTCCGTGAAGGAGCAGCGCCTCGAAGTGGGATTGACCGCCGAGCACGCTGCCGCGGAATTGAATACGCTGCTCCCGCGGATTCGCAAGCGCGTGCCCGGCCAGGCTTAAGAAACAGGAGATTCGGAACCGATGACGATTGCAAAAGAACGCATAGATATCCTACTCGTCGAGCAGGGCTACTACGATAGCCGCGTCAAAGCCAAAGCTGCGCTGATGGCGGGTCTCGTCATCGTGGATGGCGAGCGCATCGAGAAGAGCGGCATGAAGGTGCCGCGTACCGCCTCCATCGTCGTGAAAGGCGCGCTTCATCCTTATGTCAGCCGCGGTGGACTGAAGCTGGAGAAAGCGATCAAGCAGTTCGGTCTGAAGCTCGAAGGCGCGGTGATGCTGGATATCGGCGCTTCGACCGGCGGGTTTACCGATTGCGCGCTTCAGAACGGGGCCGCTTACGTCTATGCGCTGGATGTCGGATACAACCAGCTGGATTGGTCGTTAAGGCAGCATGAGCGCGTCAACGTCATGGAGCGTACCAATTTTCGGTACACGGTGCCGGAGGATTTGAAGGGGCCGGAGCCGACCTTCGCGACTATCGACGTTTCCTTTATTTCATTGAAATTGATTTTGCCGACCTTGGGCACGTTGTTGAAGCGTGGTGCCGGCGTCGTCGCGCTGATCAAGCCGCAGTTCGAAGCAGGCCGCGAGAAAGTGGGCAAGTCAGGCGTCGTGCGCGAATCGGCGACGCATCGCGAAGTGCTGCAGCAGGTGCTTGGATTCGCTGCGGGTCACGGCTTCGACTTGAAGCGGCTTACCTTTTCCCCGATTACGGGCGGCGAAGGCAACATTGAGTTTTTGGCGTACTGGATCTGGGAGCCTGGCGCCCCGTTGATCGGACCAAGCGATGAGGCGATCTCAGCGGTTGTCGCGGAGTCTTCGGCTGCGTTCACATGATTTCCTTGGCGTATCGGGGATCCGATAATGCCGACACATAATTAAGTCTTTCGTGAGGCTATGAAGCCGCATGAAAGGCTTTTTTTGATCATTGCGCGGTTTGCCCCCTTTGCAGACGGCGAATAATTTGCTAAGATAAGAACGAAAGCAAACAAATGTTCGTAGTGTCCGCGAAAGGAAATACTCCGCTTGGCGCGAAATGATAAAGGATATACTGATCGATTCGCGGGAGGTATGCCATGGGAGACTTCGGTGATTGGCTGGTTATGATCGTGGCCGGCGGACTGTTGGTGCTTTGGATATATCGGGCGTTTTACCGTTGGCTGCATGAACCGCCGGGCTTGAATACGAAGCTGCTTTTAAGCAAAGCGGAGGAAGTCCGGGAAGACGACGTGAACGTGGAGTTTCTCGAGAAGGCCGGTTATGAAGTCACGCACGGCAAGTACCGCGTTCCGCTGATGATCGATTTGGACGGGACAACCTTGCAGAGCCGATTATTTATAGATTTAATTGCCGAGAAAGACGGCAAACATTATATTGTCAAGACTGCGCGCGAGCGGATGCCCATTGATTGGACAGGCAGCGGCGTAAGAGACAGGTTGCTCGTCTACGCGCTCTTGATGCCGAATTGCGAAGGGGTATTGTTCGTGGATCACAAGGAATCCGTTATTCGGACGATTACGTTCCGGATCGGTTCCTAACCGAGGAGGAGAATATGAAGAGCGTTCGGCAAATGAAGATTCGCGAACTGATTACGGGCCAAATCATCGAGACCCAGGACGATCTTGTCGAATCGCTTAGAACGGCGGGACTTCAAGTGACGCAGGCAACCGTGTCCCGCGATATAAAGGAAATGCAGCTCGTCAAAGTTCCGATTGAAGACGGAAGGTACAAATATTCCATTCCGCAAGAAACCCGCACGCATTCGATCTCCAAATTAAAGCGCACGTTGTCCGATCATTTCCTGCATATCGATTTTTCGGATAATCTGGTCGTCATGAAATGTTTGCCGGGAACGGCGAATGCGATCGGCGCCATGATCGATAATATGGAATGGGTCGAAGTGATGGGGACGATATGCGGTGATGATACCATACTCATCATTTGCAGAACGAGGACGCTTAGCGGGGAAATCGTGGACCGTTTGCTTGGTTTAATGAATTAATGCTTTGATCTTTAATGCTTTGATGTTTCCAATCTAAGCTGTGGCGGATGAATGAATATGTTAAGGAGGAGAGGTACTATGCTTCGCGAGCTGTCTATACGCAATTTGGCTGTCATTGAACAAGTATCTGTGAAATTTCATGATGGGTTTCATGTCCTGACGGGTGAGACGGGTGCCGGCAAATCGATTTTGATCGACGCGCTCAGCCTTGTCGTCGGCGGGAGGGGCGCCACGGATATGGTTCGCTACGGCTGCGATAAAGCCGAAATCGAAGCCATGTTCGAATTGTCGGCCTCGCATCCCGTATGGAACATCCTGAATGCTTTCGGGATACAAGCTTCGCCCGAGGAAGGGCTTGTCATCCGGCGCGAGCTTTCTTCGCAGGGCAAGAGCATCAGCCGCGTCAATGGGCATATCGTAACGTTATCCATGCTCCGCGAAGCAGGGGAATCACTCGTTAACATCCACGGACAGCACGAACATCAATCGCTTCTTCGGACAGAGAAGCATTTGGATTGGCTGGATTCTTATGCCGGCGATGCCGTACTCGGGACGCTCGAGTCGTACCGTATCGTCTACAAGAAATACGAGAAGGTGCGGGCGGAGTTGAAGGA
Organism: Paenibacillus sp. J22P277; assembly: GCF_059383675.1. Classification (NCBI taxonomy): domain Bacteria; kingdom Bacillati; phylum Bacillota; class Bacilli; order Caryophanales; family Paenibacillaceae; genus Paenibacillus; species Paenibacillus sp. J22P277. The sequence goes on along the minus strand of NZ_JBXENS010000001.1, from coordinate 464,191 downwards.
TTTGGAAGAGTCCTCCAGGCAAAACATGCAGATGCTCGACCTGTATCGTTTTCAAATCGAAGAAATCGCGTCCGCACGATTGAAGCCTGGCGAAGACGAAGACCTCGCCGAAGAGCGGCAGAAGCTGATGTCTGCCGTCAAACGCCGGGATTCCGCGGCAGAGGCTTACAGCTTGCTAAACGGTAATAAGGGTCTTGACGCCATCAGTAAAGCGGTCGGCAAAGTGACCGATATTCGGGATTTCGACCCGCAGGTGATCGATCCGCTGCTAGAGCAGCTGCAATCGGCCTTTTATCAACTGGAAGATGCCGTGTTCCAGCTGAGGGATTATCGGGACGGCGTGGAATCCGATCCCGAGAGACTGACGCTTATCGACGACCGCATCGATCTCATCAACAGCTTGAAACGCAAGTACGGAGAGAACATCCCGGATATTATAGCCTATCTGAGCAGCATTCAATCCGAAGCGGATAAAATCGAGAACCGTGACGAGCATTTGGCGCGGCTTCAACAGGAACTCACGAAGCTGTTGACCGATTGCACGGCGCTGGGGCTTCAACTGTCGGCTTTGCGCCGCAAAGCCGCAGACCGTCTTGCAGCCGCAATCGAAAGCGAGCTGCGCCAGCTTCAAATGGAACGGACGACGTTCCAGGTTCAATTGGAACGGCACCAGAAAGGCGACAGCTTCAAGCTGCTTGCCAACGGCATCGACGAAGCGGCTTTTCTGATCGCTCCCAATCCGGGCGAGCCGCTCAAGCCGATCAGCAAAATCGCATCGGGCGGCGAGATGTCGCGGATCATGTTGGCGTTGAAGACGATATTCGCATCCATTGACGAAATTCCCGTCCTTATCTTCGACGAAGTCGATACGGGCGTCAGCGGTCGCGCCGCCCAGGCCATCGCCGAAAAAATGGCCAGGCTGTCCGGCCAATGCCAAGTGTTCTCCATCACGCATTTGCCGCAGGTGGCTTGCATGGCGGAGCATCATTACGAAATCAAAAAATCGATCGTGGCCGAACGGACTTCCACGCGGGTCTTGGAGCTTAACCACATGAACCGCATCGAAGAGCTTGCGCGCATGCTCGGCGGCGTGGAAGTCACGGAAAAAACTCGGCATCACGCACAAGAAATGCTTGACTTGGCTTACAAACAGAAGGGAGCATAATGGAACCCATTCAGGGAATGTTTTTGGCGACATAAAACAATAAGGGCAGGGATACCTTAAAGGTACGCAAATGGCGAACCACCTTTCTCGTCAAGCGATTCAGCAGCAGGGAGCGTGAAGTCATTGAATGCCTATCAGCGGAAGCGGTGGCTGGGTCTATTCCTCGTCATCATCGTCTGCATGCTTGGTCTTTCCTCTCCGATTCAACATTTCGCCGCATTTCCGAATGAAGTTCGATTGTTCTCGGGCCAATTGAAGCAATTAGATTACGGCATGCCCGTTCATGCGCAAGTCACGTCCGATTCGCAATCGCTGCAGATTAACGGTTCGTACGACAGATCCACATCCATTAATCTTAACAAGCCGGTAACGATTCAGTCTTCCCATAGCGGCGAGACGACATTGAAATTGAAATTATTCGGCAAAATTCCATTCAAGACGGTGAAAGTGAATGTCGTGCCTGATCTGCGGGTCATTCCTGGTGGACAAACCATCGGAGTCAAGGTGAAATCAGCGGGAATTATGGTCGTCGGACATCATCAAGTCGTTAGCGAGAAGGGAATGAAGGTTTCGCCGGGAGAAGCGGCAAAATTGCAGCTGGGCGATCTGATCGTTCGCATCAACGGCACTTATGTCAATGAAGTTTATAAGGTCGCCAAGCTGGCGGAAGAAGCCGGATCGGCCAAACGCCCGCTTCACCTGACTGTCAAACGCGGCACGAAGATGTTCGAAACGAAGCTCTTACCCGTATTCGATTCGGAAGATCGAGCCTGGCGGCTTGGATTATATATTCGCGACTCCGCAGCGGGCGTCGGTACGTTAACGTTCTACGCGCCGGATCAAGGCGTCTACGGAGCCCTCGGACATGTAATTACGGACATGGACACCCAAACGCCGATCGAAGTCGGCGAAGGGCAAATCCTGCAGTCCAACGTAACGTCCATCAATAAAAGCCAAAACGGCGAGCCTGGCGAAAAAAGGGCGCATTTCATAAAAGAAAGCAAGGTGCTCGGCAATATCGAGCGGAATACCTCTTTTGGCATCTTCGGTAAAATGAAGGAGCTTCCTGCGCACAGCTACAATCAACAATCGATTCCGGTAGCGTTTGCCGAGGAAGTAAAAGAAGGACCCGCTCAACTGCTCACGGTCGTAAATGGCCAGAAGGTGGAACGCTTTAACGTCGAGGTCGTGCATGTTACGCGGCAGCAATCTCCCGCAACCAAAGGAATGGTCATCAAAATTACGGACCGCCGATTGCTGGAACAGACAGGCGGCATCGTTCAAGGGATGTCGGGCAGTCCGATTATTCAAGACGGCAAACTGATTGGCGCCGTAACGCATGTGTTCGTTAATGATCCGACGTCGGGTTATGGCTGCTTTATCGAATGGATGCTTCAGGATGCGGGAGTTCTTCTGAAACCGGCTAGCTTAAATCTTAAGGCGGCATAAGCCCCCTTAAGATTTTTGTTTTCAGGAGGCAACAGGGGTTACAAAGGGGAAGCCAGCCTGTATAATAAAAAACGGAAGAGACCGTTTTCAAGGCTTGTTTGTCGAAAATATACGAACGATGATGGTTCATGTAACAAATTATTTATTATAAAACACAATGAATTAAAAATAAAGAAAAATATTATTCGACAGAAGGAATTTAATCCCTTGTGTCGAAAATGTTAAATAGCAGGAAAGACAGAAGCATACTGCGTCATAACTATTAAATTGACGGAATTGAGTCTAAGGAGGATTATACCTTGCAAAGAATTGAAGTATTGTTGGCTGATGACAACCGTGAATTTACGACGCTGCTTTCCGAGTACATTTCAGAACAAAACGATATGGTGGTTACCGGTGTCGCTTATAACGGGGAGGAAGTTCTGCGGCTGCTTGAAGAAACGCGTCCCGATATCTTGATTCTCGATATCATCATGCCTCATCTCGACGGACTTGGCGTTCTTGAACGCCTCCGCGAAATGAATCTGCCATCCATGCCGAAAATCATTATGTTGACGGCATTCGGTCAAGAGAATATTACCCAGAAGGCTGTTCAACTCGGTGCTTCTTACTACATATTAAAGCCGTTCGACATGGAGATTCTTGCGAACCGCATTCGTCAGCTCGTCGGGAATCCTACGGTAATTTCGTCTTCTTATTCCAATTCCTCGTCTTCCATGATGACATCCAAATCCAATGTCGTGCCGATCGCCAAAGGCAAGAACCTTGATGCGAACATCACGAGCATCATTCATGAAATCGGTGTACCCGCCCATATTAAAGGATATCAGTACTTACGCGAAGCCATCACGATGGTGTACAATAACATTGAAATTTTAGGCGCCATTACGAAGACGCTTTATCCCGCGATCGCCGAGAAGTTCAAGACGACGCCTTCGCGCGTCGAACGCGCTATCCGCCACGCGATCGAGGTCGCTTGGACGCGCGGCAACATCGACAGCATCAGCCACCTGTTTGGTTATACCATTAATATCAGCAAATCGAAGCCGACGAACAGCGAGTTTATCGCCATGGTCGCCGACAAGCTGCGGATCGAACATAAGGTATCATAAGGATAACGCACGAATGTAAATGCAACGGATTCGAATGGAACGCCACTCCCTTGCCATGGGACGTGGCGTTTCGTGTTTGTTGTGCGCATATTTAGGAGGATTGTTTTGACAACATCGACGCTTACTTCCGTTCCTTCATGGAAACGATTAACCATATTGCTGTCCGTTACGCTCATTTCGGGATTTAATCAAGGGTTGCTCCTGCCGCTTCTCGCCATCCTGTTGGATCAGCGAGGCGTATCTTCGGACATGAACGGCATCAATTCCATGGCTTTGTATGTCGGCACGTTCAGCATGATGTTTTTCATCGAGAAGCCGATTCGCCGATTCGGCTACAAAGCCGGCATCATTACGGGAATTACGCTCGCAGGAACGGCAACGCTGCTGTTTCCGCTGCTTCCTTATCTCTGGGTTTGGTTTGCATTGCGAATTGCCGTGGGCATCGGCGACAGCGCGCTGCATTATTGCACCCAACTGTGGGTGGTCAGCAGCAGCCCGCCGGCGCGAAGAGGCCGGTTCATATCGCTTTACGGCATGTCTTACGGAATCGGGTTCAGTCTCGGTCCGATCGGCATTAACCTGGTCGATGTCGGACATTGGCTTCCTTTTGCCTTGAACACGCTGCTATTCCTGCTGGTTCTGACATTCGTGCTGTCGTTAAAGTCGGAATATCCGGATTCCGCCAGACCGGCGGCTGAGCATGGGAACCGGTATTGGTTCACGTACCGCACGGCATGGTTTGCGCTCTTGCCGGCGATTCTGTATGGTTTGCTCGAGGCGACCATGAATAGCAATTTCCCATTGTACGGCCTGCGAATCCACCTGAGCAAGGAAACCATCTCGATGCTGCTGCCGGCGCTCGGGATCGGCAGTCTGCTGCTCATGTTCCCGCTTGGCAGCGCGAGCGACCGGCTCGGGAGAAAACGGGTGCTCATGTTTTGCGCGTTTTCTGCGGGGTTATTGTTTATGGGAGTGCCTCTCGCAGGGGATCACAAGATCCTCTTGTTTGCGCTCTTGGCGCTTATCGGCGGCTTGGTCGGTTCCTTTTTCTCCCTTGGCCTCGCCTATGCGGCGGATCTGCTTCCGCGAAACGTGCTGCCTTCGGCGAACGTCATCGCCTCCATTCACTTCAGCTTAGGCAGCTTGCTCGGTCCCAGCGTCGGCGGGTACTGCATACAATATGTATCCGCGTCCAGCATGTTTTATTTGCTCGGTGGCGCCTTCACGTTGTTTTCCGCCGCTGGTTTGTTGTTCAAGCATGCCAAGGGAGCCGAGGCGGACCAATCGAACACGGTTATATAAGTCGCCGCTGTCCAAACTTATCCTTTTTACGAGGGTATTCGTATAATTTATCTCCGCAGCGTATCCTTTTAGCGAGGCCGTTCGTTTACGGAGTGAAAGCAAACGAAATGGATGAGGAGGTGCTAAATCAAATGACGAAACCACACCCGGCCGCCGTTGAGGAAATGCGGTTCGTATTGTACCGGTATTGCCGATCGCTGACGCGTTCCGTCTGGGACGCGGAAGATCTGGTGCAGGAAACCTGCCTTCGGGCGCTGCCGGTCATGAACGGCGCGCTGGAGCATCCCAACCCGACAGCGTATTTGCTGCGAACCGCCAAAAATATCGCGGTCGATCAATCCAGGCGTCAGAAACGCGCAGAGCGCATGCTGCTGCTTATGGAGCAGAACGAAGCCGTGCTGAACCGCCTGTATGACGACCCCCCGGAAATGGAGGATATGCTGCAATTGCTCATTCAGCATTTGTCGCCGATGCAGCGTACGGTCTTTCTGCTGAAAGAGTTGTTCGGCTACAAGAACGCAGAGCTCGCCGCGAAGCTGACGACGACGGAGGGAGCGGTGAAAGCGGCGCTCCACCGGGCAAGAGTCTCCATCGACAAGCTGAAACTGGGCGATCGCTACCGTAATCCGGAGTCGCAGGCCGGCGGGACGGACGAAGCCAGCGAGAGCCTGCTGCATGCCTATGTGAACGCGGTTCGGCATAGCGATCCCCAGGCGCTGGTCATACTGGCGAACGCGGAAGCGCAGATCGTCGATGCCGTTCAAGCCGTAGGCCAGCTGTGTCAGCGGCATGCTGCGACGGGCACCGGCTCCTCATCCATCAGCATGCTGTTTGCTGCTTAAGCGAATGAGGAGGGAATACGCATGAATTTGACGCCTTACGTGATCGAAACGACCAATCGGGGAGAGCGCAGCTATGACATTTATTCGCGATTGCTGAAGGATCGCATCGTCATGGTCAGCGGGGAAATCGAGGATCATATGGCCAATGCGATCGTGGCGCAGCTGTTGTTTCTGGCGGCCGACGATCCGGAGAAAGATATCCAGTTGTATATCAACAGTCCGGGAGGCTCCGTGACGGCGGGCTTTTCCATCTTCGATACGATGCAGTTCATCAAGCCCGACGTGTCGACGATCTGCACCGGCTTCGCCGCGAGCTTCGGGGCGATTTTGCTGGCCGGCGGCGCAAAAGGCAAACGGTTCGTGCTGCCGAACAGCGAGGTCATGATCCATCAGCCGCTTGGCGGCGCAAGAGGGCAGGCGAGCGATATTCAAATCCACGCCAGCTGGATATTGAAGACGCGGGAGAAGATCAACGCGTTGCTGGCGCATCACACGGGCCAATCCGCGGAACAGATCGAGCGGGACTCCGACCGGGATCGATTCATGAGCGCGGAGGATGCCGTGGCTTATGGGATCGTGGATAAAATCATTGTCTAACTCTTCATCGGGCGAGGGTGCAAACACCTCTGGACCGGCCGGAATATAAAATAGGGCTAAAAAGGACCTCATTTTCCGCTTTGGAGCGGGAATAGAGGTCCTTTCGTTTGTCCATCGGACTTCACGCGTCGCGCGAACGATTCTGGGACAACCTTTTTGTGCTGGATGGCGAAACCTTTGCTTGCGATTGAGGAATCGGCTCAGCCCGTCGCTTTCGCCAAAGTCAAGACTCCGGCCGAGGCGGCCGGGGCCGCTTCTTCTTAAAGCGAGGCGCGACGTAATTGCGTTTCCGGTCGCGGAAGAACGTCCACCCGCCGATGAAGCCGACGCCGAGCAAGAACAGCGCGAGTCCTGCAATGAAACGCCACCATTCGAACGAATGCACGGACGCATCGTCCCCGAAGGAAGCGAAGAAATGAAAAATGGCGTCTTTCATGAGAAGAAAACCGTACGTGGCCCCGAGACCCGGAATCACGAGCAGCAGAACCGCGATGAATCGAATGAATATCTGCTTCATAACCTATGTTTGAACCTCCCGCAGCCTGAAAGAAAACGCTTCTACGGTACCATTTTACTATTTCCGCGCAAGCCTGTCCATTTGCAAACCCGGCGATGTTTTCACTTGGCCTCGAAAAAAGGTACAATAGAAATGGATTAGCTTCTTGAAAGGGAGAGGGGAACGACCATGACGATTGGATGCGATATTGCCATCATCGGCGGAGGGATCGCGGGATATACGGCAGCCATCAGGGCAGCCCAGGCTGGGAAGAAAGTCGTGATTGTGGAAAGAGAGAAGCTCGGAGGAACTTGTTTACATAGAGGCTGCATCCCAAGCAAGGCGCTGCTGCGCAGCGCGGACGTCTATGCCACGATGCGCAAAGCGGAGATGTTCGGCGTCCGCGTGGACGGAACGGTTTCCTTGGATTTCCCGAAGGTGCAGCAGCGCAAAAACAGCACGGTGGAAAGTTTGTATAAAGGCCTGCAATATTTGATGCGCAAGCATGACATCACGGTCGTGCAGGGAACCGGCACCGTCATCGGTCCTTCGATTTTTTCGCCGAAGAGCGGCAGCGTGGCCGTGGAATTTCCCGACGGCGAGATGGATACGGTCGTGCCGGCGCAACTGATCATCGCGACCGGTTCGCGGCCGCGCATGCTGAAGGGGCTCGAACCGCTGGCCGGTCAGATCATGTCCAGCGACGAAGCGCTCGAAATGAATCAATTGCCGACATCGATGCTGATTATCGGCGGGGGCGTCATCGGCGTGGAGTGGGCGTCCATGCTGATCGACTTCGGCATCGAAGTGACCTTGGTCGAATCGGCTTCGCGGCTGCTGCCGGGAGAAGACGTCGACGCGTCCGCCGAGCTGACCAAGCAGCTGCGCCGCAGAGGCGTTCGGATATTAACCGGCATTCAATTGAAGCCCGAGACGTATACCTACAATGACGGACAAGCCGCCATCACGGCGGATACGGCTGACGGTCCCGTTATTTTGAACGCGGAGCGCGTGCTCGTATCCGTCGGCCGCCAGGGCAACGTCGAGAATATCGGCCTCGAAAACACGGATGTTCGCATCGAGAAAGGCGCGATTAAGGTCAACGCGTATTTCCAGACGAACGAACCGCATATTTACGCGATCGGCGACGTGAACGGCGGACTGCAGTTGGCGCACGCGGCGGCGCACGAAGCGCTCGTCGCGGTCGATCATATCCTCGGCGGCAAGGAGCAGGCGCCGGATCATGCCCGCATCCCGCGGGCGATTTATTCTAAGCCGGAGATCGCTTCGATCGGCTTGACGGAGGACGAAGCAAGCAAGCAGGGCCATTCCGTCAAAATCGGGAAAGTGCCGTTCCAGGCGATCGGCAAAGCGCAGGTGCTCGGCGAGCCGGAGGGTTTCGCCAAAGTCATCGCGGACGCGAAGACGAACGACGTGCTCGGCGTCCATATCGTCGGCCCGCATGCGACGGATCTATTGTCCGAAGCTTCGCTTGCCATGCTGCTGAATGCTACGCCCTGGGAGGTATCGCAGGTCATCCATCCCCACCCGACGCTGTCGGAAGTCATCGGCGAAGCGATGCTCGCCATCGACGGCCGATCGCTGGCGTTCTAACGGCGGCGGGAGTCGTCGCGGCAATTACAGGGAGCATTTCCTTTTCCAGAGCAGTTCGGTTATAATGGGTATAGGCAAGTCTTAGTACCTGGTTATAATAGTAGCTAAAAGGAGGGTGATCCTCATGTCCCAATCCGAATCGGCCGTACAGCAAACCAAGCATGCGGCTCTTGGACTTACGGATGAACAAGTGCTTGAAATGTATAAGGTGATGGTTACTGCAAGGCGCTACGACGAACGATGTCTGCTGCTCCAACGCGCAGGTAAAATTAAATTTCACGTCTCCGGCATCGGGCAGGAGGCTGCCCAGGTCGGCGCTGCCTTCGCGCTTGACCGCGAGCAAGATTATTATTTGCCCTACTACCGCGATTACGCATTCGTATTATCCGTCGGCATGACGCTGCGCGAGCTGATGCTCTGCTTGTTTTCAAAAATAGACGATCCCAACAGCGGCGGCCGTCAAATGCCGGGTCACTTCGGTTCCAAGCGGCTGCGCATCGTCACGGGCTCCAGTCCGGTGACGACACAGGTTCCCCATGCCGTCGGCTTCGCGCTCGCCGCCAAGATGAAGCGGAAAGATTTCGTCACGTTCGTCACGTTCGGCGACGGTTCGAGCAATCAAGGCGACTTCCACGAAGGAACCAATATGGCGGGCGTTCATAAGCTGCCGGTGATCTTCATGTGCGAGAACAACCAATACGCGATATCCGTGCCGCTGCACAAGCAGGTCGGCGGCCAAATCGCCGACCGCGCTATCGGATATGGCTTCCCGGGGGTGGCGGTCGACGGGAACGATCCGCTCGAAGTGTACCGCGTCATGAAGGAAGCGCGCGCGCGCGCCGCGAAGGGCGAAGGTCCGACGCTGGTCGAAACCGTCATGTATCGCTTGTCCCCGCATTCCACGTCGGACGAGGATCTCGCTTACCGGACGAAGGAAGAGGTCGACGCGAACCGGGACAAGGATGGCATTCCGAAATTCAGGCAGTACCTGATCGACTGCGGCATATGGAACGAGGAACGAGAAGCGGACATGCTGCAGGAGATCAAGGCGGCGCTCGACGATGCGACGAAATTCGGCGAACAAGCGCCGTTCCCCGAACCGGAAGACATTCTGTACCATGTCTACGCCGGCGACGATCAAGGCAGAGGGGGACACTGATATGCCGAAAATGGACTATATTGATGCGATCCGCCTGGCGATGAAGGAAGAAATGGAACGCGACGAGGACGTCTTCGTGCTCGGCGAGGATGTCGGCTACAAAGGCGGCGTCTTCACGACGACCAAGGGGCTGATCGACCAGTTCGGCGAAGAGCGAGTGCTCGATACGCCGCTTGCGGAGTCCGCGATCGTGGGGGCGGCCATCGGCGCCGCGATGTACGGCATGAAGCCGATCGCCGAAATGCAGTATTCGGACTTCATGTTCCCGGCAACGAACCAAATCATCAGCGAAGCGGCGAAAATCCGTTACCGCTCCAATAACGACTGGAATTGTCCGCTCGTCATCCGCGCGCCGATCGGCGGCGGAATCTTCGGGGGCTTGTATCACTCGCAGTGCCCGGAATCGGTGTTTTTCGGCACGCCAGGTCTGAAGATCGTGGCTCCTTTTACGCCGTACGACGCGAAGGGACTGTTGAAAGCGGCCGTGCGCGATCCGGATCCCGTCATCTACTTCGAGAACAAGAAGTGCTACAAGCTCGTGAACGGCGATGTGCCGGAAGACGACTACACGGTTCCGATCGGCAAGGCGAACGTGCTGCGCGAGGGCGACGACATTACCGTCATCAGCTACAGCCTGCCGCTGCATTTCATCATGGAAGCCGCGGCGGAGCTGGAACAAGAAGGCATCACGGCGCATGTGCTCGACCTGCGTTCCCTGCAGCCGCTGGACAAGGAAGGCTTGCTTGCGGCCGCACGCCGCACGGGCAAAGTATTGATCGTCCACGAAGACAACAAATTCGGCGGCATCGGCGGCGAAGTGTCCGCGATCATCGCGGAAGAAATGCTATACGAGCTCGACGCGCCGATCATGCGGCTGTGCGGCCCCGACGTGCCGGCCATGCCGATCAACCCGCCGGGCGAGAAATTTTTCATGCTGAACAAGGACAAAGTGAAGGAAGCCATGAAGCGCCTGGCGGTTTACTAAGGCGGCGAAAGCCTGTCCTTTCCGATACCAAGGCGTCTCAAAAGCATAAAGTTTAGGAGTGGTCGGAATGAAAAAAATGACGGAAATCGTCATGCCGCAGCTCGCTGAATCACTTGTTTCCGCGACAATTGATAAATGGCTGAAGCAGCCCGGCGACGCCATCGAGATGTACGAGCCGATCTGCGAGATCTTGACGGATAAAGTAAACGCGGAGCTGCCTTCAACCATCCAAGGAACGCTCGCCAAGATTCTCGTCGGGGCGGGCGAGACGGTACCGGTCGGCACGCCGGTCTGCTTGATCGAAGAAAGCGAAGAGGCCGACGAACCGCAGGTTGCGGCAACGGCGAACAGAGGCTCCGCCAGCCCTGCGCCTGCAGCGAGCAACGCAAGCGCCAGCGAACGGGCCGCCGTGCGCGCGCAGGCGTCGAGCCAGCCGTCGGCGGGGAACGCGGACGGCGACGACAGCATGCGCCACCGTTTCTCTCCGGCGGTGCAGCAGCTGGCCGGCCAGCACAACGTCAACCTGACGTACGTGGAAGGAACCGGCCTTGGCGGCCGCATCACCCGCAAGGACGTGCTGGCTTACGTGGAAGCGGGCAGCCGCAATGCCGGCTCGTCGGCATCCGGCGGAGCGTCGGCCGCATCGGCGGGCATGCCGAACCTGAACTCCAGAGAACCGGTCCGCTCGACGGGCCTGCATTTGTCGGAAACGCCGCGGATTCCGAAGATCGAGATCGAAGGACAGCAGCTGCCCGGCCGCAGCGAGTATTTCATCGACGTGACGCCGGTGCGCAACGCGATCGCGCGCAATATGCGCCAGAGCGTGACGGAAATTCCGCATGCCTGGATGATGATGGAGGTCGACGTGACCAATCTCGTCAGCTTGCGGAACAAGCTGAAGGAAGATTTCATGAAGCGCGAAGGCGTCAACCTGACGTATATGGCGTTCTGGGTGAAGGCCGTCGTGAACGCGATCAAGGATTTCCCGATCATGAACTCCGTCTGGGCCGTCGATAAAATCATCGTGAAGCGCGATATCCATATCGGATTGGCCGTCGGCACGGAGGATGCGGTGAAGGTGCCGGTCATCAAGAACGCGGATCAGAAGAACATCGCCGGGCTTGCGCGCGAAATCGAGGATTTGGCCCGCAAAACGCGCGAGGGCAAGCTGACGCTGGCCGATATGGAAGGCGGCACGTTCACGGTCAACAATACCGGATCGTTCGGCTCCATTTTGTCTTATCCCATCATCAATTACCCGCAGGCGGCGATCGTGACGTTCGAATCCATCGTCAAGCGCCCCGTGGTCATCAACGATATGATCGCGGTCCGTTCGATGGCGAATCTTTGTTTGTCGCTGGATCACCGGATCCTGGACGGCGTCATCTGCGGACGGTTTTTGCAGCGCGTGAAAGAGAATTTGGAAGGCTTCACGTTGGACACGAAACTGTATTGAAACGAAACGAGGCGAACAAGCGATGACAACGAACGTGAAGGCGATCGATGTGCGATATACGCCCATGATGGGGTATGCCGAAGCTTGGGACCTGCAGAAAGCCTGCGTCAAAGAGATCGACAAGGAGGAGCGGCGCGAGTCGCTGCTCCTTCTTCAGCATCCGCCGACGTATACGGTCGGTTCGCAGAAGCATCCCGAGCATTTGCTGTATTCCGAGGAAGAGCTGGCGCAGCGCGGCATCGGCGTGTTCCAGATCGACCGCGGAGGCGATATTACCTACCATGGTCCCGGGCAACTCGTCGGTTACCCGCTGCTTTATTTGGACGGGGCCAACCTGGATCTGCACCGGTACTTGCGCGACTTGGAGCAGGTGATCATCGACTGGTTAGCCAGCTACAACATCGAGGGCGGACGCAAACCCGAATATACGGGCGTATGGGTCGGCAACGAGAAAATCGCGGCGATCGGCGTGAAATTCAATAAAGCCAGGACTCGCCGGGGATTCATAACGAGTCATGGCTTTGCGCTGAACGTGAAGGCGGGCATTGCGGAGGACGGCTTTCGGGGAATCATTCCGTGCGGCATTCAAGATTACGCGGTGACGTCTTTCGCGGACGTGACGGGCATAGATCTTAGCGTGGAACACGTCGCGGCGGAGCTGCTGCCGTATTTCTGCAAGCAGTTCGGCTATGAGGTCGCCGCGCGGGAGGGGCTATTCGAAAATCCAGCCGACGCCGATCAGCAGCGTGGAGATCAGCATGGCAGCGATTAGCACCCAAATAAACACTTTCATCATGGCATTGGGACGCATGGCAGGATGCTCCTTTCGTACAAGATAACCTAAGGCCTGTCCCTATTGTAAACGATAACGATGGACGGAGGAAAGCCGATGATCGACCGGAACCGATTGATAGAGGAGTTCATGTCGCTTGTCCGGGTGGACAGCGAAACGAAGAACGAGCGGAACATTTGCGACGTGCTGACGAAGAAATTCACCGATTTGGGCTTGGCTGTCGAAGAGGATGGAGCGGCTGCCGTTACGGGCCATGGCGCGGGCAATCTGATCGTGAAGCTGGAGGCGAAGGGCGCGGAGCAGGCGCCGCCGATATTCTTCACTTCGCATATGGACACGGTGACGCCGGGCAAGGGCATTCAGCCGCGCCTGGATGACGACGGCTATATTCGAAGCGACGGCACGACGATACTGGGCAGCGACGACAAGGCGGGGCTTGCGGCGATGTTCGAGGCGATCCGCGTGCTGAAGGAAAACGACCTGCCGCATGGACCGGTGCAATTCGTCATTACGGTCGGCGAAGAGAGCGGCCTGGTCGGAGCGGCGGCGCTCGACCGTTCGAAGCTGGAAGCCAAGTACGGCTATGCGCTCGACTCCAACGGCGAGATCGGCGCCATTGCCGTCGCGGCTCCCGCGCAGGCGAAAATCACGATCAAGATCTTCGGAAAATCCGCGCATGCGGGCGTCAATCCGGAGGACGGTATCAGCGCCATACAAGTGGCGAGCAGAGCGGTCTCGCGCATGCCGCTCGGACGCGTCGACCACGAAACGACGGCGAACATCGGGCGTTTCGAGGGCGGCGGCGCGACCAACATCGTCTGCGACTACGTGAAGCTCGACTCCGAAGCGCGCAGCATCGTGAACGAGAAGCTGGCCAAGCAGGTCGAGGCGATGCGGGAGGCCGTGGAATCCGTGACGCAGGAGTTCGGCGCGAAAGCGGAATTCGAAAGCAAGCTTGCTTATCCCGCCTACATGCACGGCGACGACGAGCCGGTCGTCAAGCTCGCGATGGAAGCGATCGCGAAGATCGGCGCGACGCCGCGCACGTTCCATTCCGGCGGCGGCAGCGACGCGAATATCTTCAACGGCTTCGGCGTGCCGACCGTGAATTTGGCCGTCGGTTACGAGCATATCCACACCACCAACGAGCAGATCAAAGCTTCGGACTTGGCGAAGACGGCGGAGCTGGTCGTGGCGATTATTTCCCTGACTGCGCAGCGCCAGGCGTAAACGCAGGCTTGCGACCGCATGACAAAGGGGCGCCCCAGCGCAGGGAGAATTTCTTCTGCGTTCGGGTGCCCCTTTTCCGGTTCGATCGATTGCGCCGCGCCTGGTGTCCGCATCAGGTCGAACGGATGGAGGATTGCAAAAACTCGCTCAGCGTATGCGCCGGACGGCCGTGCGCGGCGGTGAATTTCGTGCCGGATTTGCTGAGCAGCTTCAGCTGATGCCTGATTTCCCAAGCCTTGCCCACAAGCGTCAATTGGCCGTTAACGATATATTGCTTCATCATCCCGCACCCCTTTTGCTATTCTGTTAGAGAATATGCCGCAGCGGGACAAGTTATGCTTTGCCACCAACCGATATCCGAGGAGAGATGGACCGTGCTGGAGAAAACCGAACAATTCCAGGAAGTAACCGTAAAGTCGGAACCGATTTTTCAAGGTAAAATCATATCGCTGCAGGTGGATACGATCCAACTGCCGAACGGAGGCACGGCGACGCGCGAGATCGTCCGCCATCCCGGCGCAGCGGCGGTATTGGCGCTGATCGACGGCAAGATGCTCGTTGTCGAGCAGTACCGCAAGCCGATGGAGAAGTTTCAAATCGAGATTCCGGCCGGCAAGCTGGACGCCGGAGAAGACCCGATGACGGCTGCGGCGCGCGAGCTGGAGGAAGAAACGGGCTACCGCGCGGGGAGGCTGCGTCCGCTGAGCGCGTTCTATACGTCGCCGGGGTTCGCGGACGAGAAGCTGTATCTGTATATCGCGGAGGAGCTGACGAAAGGCGAAAGCGCGCCCGACGACGACGAATTCCTGGCCGTGGAAGCGATCACGTATGAGCAGGCGCAGCAGTATATCAAGGAAGAGCGCATCGGCGACGCGAAGACGATCCTGGCGGTGTACGCCTGGCAGATTTACCGGCTGACGGGAGAGATTTAATGAGCGGCCGCGCCGCCGGAGCAGCCGAGCCGAAGCGGGTATTCGCCGATCTTCATCTGCATATCGGCCGCACGGAGCGGGGGGAGCCGGTAAAGATCAGCGGCAGCCGCGATCTGACCTTCCGGAATATCGCGCATGAAGCGGCCGTCCGCAAAGGCATCCGCCTGCTCGGCGTCATCGACTGCCACTCCCCGGGCGTGCAGCGGGACATCGAACAGCTGCTGCAGAGCGGCGAGATGACGGAAGCCGACGGCGGAGGCATCCTGTACAGGGACACCGTCATCCTGCTCGGCGCGGAGATCGAGGTCAGGGATGCCGGGTTCGGCCCGGCGCATCACCTGGCCTATCTGCCGGATCTCGGCGCGATGCGGGACTTCACGCAGTGGCTCTCGAAGCATATGCGCAACGTCCAGCTCAGCTCGCAGCGGCTGTACGTGCCGAGCCGGGAGCTGCAGGCCGAGGTCAAGGGAAGAGGCGGGTTGTTCGTGCCCGCCCATATCTTCACGCCGCATAAGAGCCTGTTCGGCAGCTGCTCCGACCGGCTGGCCGACACGCTGGATCCCGAAATGGTGGATGCCGTCGAGCTTGGCTTGAGCGCGGACAGCCGGATGGCGGGCTTCATTCCGGATCTGGACGGCTATGCGTATTTAACCAATTCCGATGCCCATTCGCTGGCCAAGATCGGGCGCGAATACAACGAGCTGAAGCTGGCGGAGCCCTCCTTCCGGGAGCTCGCGCTTGCGCTTCGCGGCGCCGAAGGACGGGAGATCACGGCCAATTACGGGCTCAATCCGGTATTGGGAAAATACCACCGGACCTACTGCCTGAACTGCGGCTCGCTCGCCGAAGCGCGGGAGGACGGGGAGCGCTGCGCCCAATGCGGCAGCGCCAAGCAGGTACGGGGCGTGCTGGACCGGATCATGGAGCTGGCAGAGCAAGCCGGCCGCGGGACGCCTGTCGTACCGGCCGACCGGCCGCGCTACGTCTATCAGGTGCCGCTTGAATTCGTTCCCGGGATCGGCCGGAAGACGCTGGATAAGCTGCTCGAGCGGTTCGGCACCGAAATGAACATCCTGCACGACGTGCCGGAAGCCGATCTCGCCGCGATCGCCGGCGAACCCGCGGCGGCCATGATCGCCTCCGCCCGTCTCGGGTCCCTTCGGCTGCAGGCAGGCGGAGGCGGCAAGTACGGCAAGGTCATTCAAGGCGGCTAGCGCCGCTTGATCGTCATAGCGCGGGAAGCTTGGACATACACTGTACCAACCCGGTTTGGAGGAGTGTGCCATGCGAACATCCGCGCTGCAATCGACCGTGAAGGATCAATTGTCGCTTTACGTTTTCGTTTTCGTGCTTTTCGTCGTCGGCGTCGTGTTCGGCGCGCTGATGATCAATGCGCTGACGCTGGGCCAGCAGCAGGACCTGTCCGACGACATCGGGCAGTTCATTTTGCATATTCAGAACGGCACGGCGCAGCAGGGCGGCGCCGCTTTCATGGACCGGGCCTGGTTCCAGGCCAAATGGCTGCTGCTCGTCTGGGTGCTGGGGCTGACCGTCGTAGGCATGCCGTTCGTGCTGGCGCTCGATTTTCTGAAGGGCGTGCTCGTCGGCTTCGCGATCGGCATGCTCGTGCGGGAATTCGCGTGGAAAGGGCTGCTGTTCGCGCTGGCTTCCGTGGCGCCGGTCAATCTGATCGCCGTGCCGGCTTTTCTGATCGCCAGCGTCTCCGCGGTCACCTTCGCCGTCCATGTCGTCAAAAGCCGCTTGTTCGGCCGCTTCGGCCCGCTTGGCCGCCCGCTGCTTTCGTTCACGGCGACGGCCGCCGTCATGCTGATTTTACTGGTCGGCGCGGCGCTGGTGGAGTCGTATTTGACGCCGATCCTTTTAAAATGGGCGGTCCCGCTCGTGAGCGGCGTTCGCGGTGAATTGGAATCATTCTAAAATAATTGACTTTCCTCGATAGAAGCACCTATAATTAAAGCTGAAACCACACCGGTTCCGGCCGAAGTCGAGTTGCGAGGGGGAAAGCCATGGAATCCCGGATTGATAAAATCAAGCAGCAGCTGCAGTCGCAGGGGTACAAGCTTACTCCGCAGCGGGAAGCTACAGTTCGCGTGCTACTGGAGAACGAAGAGGATCATCTGAGCGCCGAAGACGTGTTCATGCTCGTGAAGGATAAAGCGCCCGAGATCGGGCTGGCTACCGTTTACCGGACGCTGGAGCTGCTAAGCGAATTGCATGTCGTGGAGAAGCTGAATTTCGGAGACGGCGTAGCGCGGTACGACCTGCGGACTGATAATAACAAACATCATCACCATCATCTTATCTGCGTGCAATGCGGCACGATGAGCGAAATATTAGAGGATTGGCTTGGACCGCTTGAGGAACGTTTGGAGCAAGAATACGGCTTTACGGTTTTGGATCACCGCCTTGATTTTCAGGGCGTATGCAAAAACTGCCGGGCGAAGAACAACCTGGCCAAACCGGAACAACAATAACTCCCTTCCGCAGGGTGCACGGTCCATGGACTGCGCGCCACTGTAAAGGGAGTTTTTTATTGCCCGATTCGACCTGCCCTTCGGCGAGAAACGATGGCCGTCGTCCGCCGCTATTTCTTGCGGCGGCGACGGCTTTTCCGGCTGCGGCCCCGCTTGCTTGCGGCTTCGGTCTCGTCGCCGTCGCCGATGCTGCTGCCGGAAGCATCGAAGAACTGCGCGAGGCCGTAGCCCTGCGAACGGCTGCTGGAGCCGGAGATCTTCTTCGCCGTCGCGCGCAGCCGCTTCTTGATGCCGTAGGGCGTAAGGCTCGGCTGCAGCGATTTCAGGAGCGCCGCGCCGCCGGCGACATGCGGGCAAGACATGCTGGTGCCGGACATGATCTCGTATCCGCCGCCGGGCTTCGTCGACTTGATGAAGCTTCCGGGCGCGGTCACGTCGATGCCGGATCCCCGGCTGCTATAATCGGCGACCTTGCCTCCCTGCGTGGAGGCGGCTACGGCTATGGTATCGGAATATCTCGCCGGTTGGTCGATGCTGCCCGTGTTCGAGGGCCCGCTGTTGCCGGCCGACGCGACGACGACGATGCCTTTCTTTCGCGCGCGCTGGACCGCTTCTTTCAAAGCGGAGCTCGTTTCGCCCTCGAGGCCGAGGCTCATGTTGATGACCGGGATTTTCTTCTTGATGCACCATTCGATGCCTTTGATGAGATCGGAGACGTAACCGGCGCCGCTGGCGTCGAGCGCCTTGACGGCATACAGCTTGGCGCTTGGCGCAACGCCCGGCTGCATGCCGTTCTTGCCGAGCCCGGCCGCGATGCCCGCGACATGCGTGCCATGGCCGTTGTCGTCGGCGTACGAGGAGCCGCCCATCGTGTTGACGCCGCCGGACACGTACAAATCGGCATTTTTGCCGATGCCGGTGTCGATGATGCCGATGCCTACGCCGCCTCCGCGCGACGCGGACCATACGCTGTGCGCCTGCACCTGCTTGATGTTCCAAGGCGCCGAACTGGAGGTGGATTCCGAACGAATCGAAGCTTTATTGGTTTTGGGGCGGAGATTCCGTTTCACGTACGGCAATGAAGGTTTGCGGTTGCGGATTCGCGTCCGCCCGCTGCCGGTCTTCGCGCCGGAAACCGGAACGAAGCCGTGCGCGTGCACCTTGAAATCCGGCTCGACGTAATTGACGTCGGGATGATGGGCGAGCGTTTGCAGCTTATCGGCGCGGCGGCTGTCGACATGGCAGACGATAACCCGGCCGCGACGGATGCTTTTCACCGGTTTGATGCCGAAATTGGCCAGCTGGTTGAGGCATTTTACGTAGTGGTCACGCCGCTTGAAGCTGATCAGCTTTCGCGACGTGTGCGTGGATGATCGGGCCGTCGAGCAGCTGAGCAGCAGCTTCTCCACCTTAGGCAAGGCTGTTCCTCCTTTAGCAATGGGCAAACTTGGGCGAAGATGAGCGGAGCCGTTACTGCAGTGTATGGAGACATCCGCACGGGGGCTTGGGCATCCGCCTGAGCGGGTACATATTTTATGTCAGCCGAGGAAATCGTATCAGCGAGGACTGTCAACCCGTCCGCCTCGTGTATATGATGGAGCAAGGAGAACAGGAGAGGGAGATGCATATGATCATCGGCGTGCCGAAAGAAATCAAAGCAAGCGAATACCGCGTCGCGCTTACGCCTGCCGGGGCCGCGATGCTGAAGGCAGCCGGCCATGAAGTCGTCGTGCAAAGCGGCGCCGGAAGCGGGAGCAGCTTCGCGGATGACGCTTACGCGGCCGAAGGCGCGGTTATCGTCGGCGAGGCCAAGGACGTCTGGGCGCGCGCGGACATGATTATGAAGGTGAAGGAGCCGCTGCCCGGGGAATTCGGCTTTTTTCGCGAAGGACTGCTGCTGTTCACCTATCTGCATCTTGCCGCCGCGCCGGAATTGACGAAAGCGCTCCTGGGCGCGGGCGTGTCGGGCGTCGCGTACGAGACGATCCAATCGGCAAACGGCAGTCTCCCGCTGCTGACGCCGATGAGCGAGGTAGCCGGACGGATGGCCGTGCAGGTCGGATCGCAGTTCCTGGAGGCGTTCTACGGCGGCCGCGGCATCCTGCTCGGCGGCGTGCCGGGCGTTCCGCCGGCAGAGGTGATCATTCTCGGCGGAGGCATCGTCGGCACGAACGCGGCGAGAATCGCGCTCGGGATGGGCGCGAGCGTCGTGATCCTGGAACGAAGCGCCGAACGGATGCGCTATATCGACGAACTGTTCGGAGGCCGCATCCGGACGCTCATGTCGAATGCGTACAACATCGCGAACGCCGTGAAGAAGGCGGATCTCCTGATCGGCGCCGTCCTTATTCCGGGCGCCCGCGCGCCGCATCTCGTGACGGAGGACATGGTCAGAACGATGAAGAAAGGCGCCGTCATCGTCGACGTGGCCGTGGATCAAGGCGGGACGATCGCGACGATCGACCGCGTGACGACGCATAAGGATCCCGTCTACGAGAAGCACGGCGTGCTGCATTACGCGGTGGCGAACATGCCGGGAGCCGTGCCGCGAACGTCGACGCTCGCGCTGACGAACGTCACGATGCCGTATGCGTTGGAACTGGCGGGCAAAGGCCTCGAAGAAGCGGTCCGCCAGCATGAAGCGCTCCGCAAAGGCGTCAACACGTTTAAGGGCCGCATCACGCATCCGCAGGTGGCCGAATCGGTCGGCATGCCCTATGTCGGGCTGGAACAGCTGCTCCAAAGCATCCCTTTCGAAAAACTGAATTAGGCGATCGCCGCTGCGGGCAGCCGCCCAGGCATGAATCGGCCGCCCCGCTCATAAGGTGAAGTAAAGGACAACCTCGGCATGTCTGCGCATGCCGCGGCCGATGTCCGTTTTCTTATGAGAGGGGACGTTGACCGATGGTGGTATCGGTGCGCAGTTGGATACGGCGGCTGTTGTTCGTGCTGCTGCTCTGCTTCTTCACGATCACGATGTACGGCGGCTGCAGGCTGCTCGCGGTCTGGATCGCGCCGGACGACCCGTACCGCGTGCCGCAGGGCCAAGCGCTCAAGGTATTCAAGGCGGGCGACCAGCAGCAGGGGGAGAACGGCAGCATCGCCGAGCGGCTTCGGCTGTTTTATTGGTACGGCGAATAAATAGCGCTCGCGCGAGCGTCCGGATTCGACAAAATCGGCGCCTTTTGCAGGAAATCGGCGGCAGGCCGTGGAAGTAGAGCATGAGGATGGACGACTGCCGGATATCCCGGAAAGGAACGCTTATGAATGAGCATGTGAAGTCTTTTATCGGCTCGCTGCGGGAGGGGGAACGCAAACGTTCCCCGTACACCCTTCAATCGTATGAAAGGGATTTGCTGCAGGTGCTCGATTATCTGGCGGGCGAAGGAATCGGCCGCGCGGAGGACGTGCAGAAGCATCACCTGTCGCTGTATTTCCGTCAATTGAAGCAGCAGGGGCGGGCGGCCGCGACCATCTCCAGGCAAATGGTATCCGTCCGCGCTTTTTTTCAGTATTTGCTTGCCCGCGGCGCGGTGCCGTCCAACCCGGCACTGCATTTGGAGGCGCCCAAGCTGGAGAAGCGCCAGCCGCAAGCGCTGGCGACGGAAGAGGTCGATCGGCTGCTGACGGCTCCCGATCGGGCGACCGACGCGGGCTTGCGCGATACCGCGATGCTGGAAGTGCTCTATGCGACGGGCATGCGGGTTTCCGAACTTATTTCATTGGATCTTGAACATGCCCAGTTGACGCTGGGCTTCATCCGCTGCATCAACGCGAAGGAACAGGAACGGATCATACCGCTTGGCGGCGCGGCGGCGGAAGCGTTGGCCGCCTATTTGGAACGTGTCCGCCCCAAGCTGGCGAAGAACGGCGGACAAGCCCTCTTTCTCAATCTGCAGGGAAGCCGCATGACGCGTCAGGGCTTCTGGAAGATCCTGAAGCGGACGGCGCAGGAAGCCGGCATCGGGAGCGGCCTGACGCCTCATTCGCTGCGCCACGCGTTCGCGTCGCATCTGCTGCAGAACGGCGCGGATCTCCGGTCCGTCCAGGAGATGATGGGACACGCCGATCTGCAGACGACGCAGCTGTACGTGCAGCAGGCCAAGCCGCGGATCAAGGACGTATATCATCAGGCCCATCCGCGCGCCAAGCGCAATCCGTGAACGGCCGCGACAACTAGACGAGAATGGAGTGACCCTATGCGTTTTGATCGAATTGGCGTTATCGTGCTCGACAGCGTCGGAATCGGCGAATTGCCCGATGCGCCGGCTTTCGGCGATGCGAATTCCCACACGTTGGGACATATCTTGCGGGAAGTGCCCGCCATGGACTTGCCGAACATGCGGCGCTGGGGGCTTGACCGGATCGAGCGCCTGGGCAGCTGGCAACCCGAGGGCGAACCGGCCGCTTATTACGGGAAAATGGCCGAAGTTTCGTCGGGCAAAGATACGATGACCGGACATTGGGAGATCGCGGGGCTTAAAATCACCGTGCCGTTCCAGACGTTCGCGGACGGATTTCCGGCGGAGCTGATCGAAGCGTTCGAGCAGCGGACCGGCCGCGGCGTGCTCGGCAACAAATCCGCGAGCGGTACGGAAATCATGGACGAGCTCGGCGAAGAGCAGCTGAAGACGGGCAAATGGATCGTCTACACGTCCGCCGACAGCGTGTTCCAGATCGCCGCGAACGAAGAGCTGATTCCGCTCGAAGAGTTGTACCGCGCCTGCGAGATCGCGCGCGAGCTGACGATGGACGAGCGCTTCGCGGTCGGCCGGGTCATCGCGCGGCCTTTCGTCGGGAAGCCCGGCGCCTTCAAGCGGACGCCGAACCGGCATGATTACGCCGTCAAGCCGCCGGAGCCGACCGTGCTGAACGCGCTGCAGGACGGCGGGTTCGACGTGATCGCCGTCGGCAAGATCAACGATATTTTCTGCGGCGAAGGCATCACGGCGTCGCTGCCGACGAAGAACAACGCGGACGGCATCGCGAAGACGCTGGAGACGCTGGACAAGCCGTTTCGCGGCATGCTGTTCACGAATCTGGTCGATTTCGATTCGCTGTTCGGCCACCGGCGCGACCCGCAGGGCTACGCCGGCGCGCTGGAGGAATTCGACCGGGCCGTGCCCGAATTGGAGAAGCGGCTCGGCGAGCGCGATCTGCTGATCGTAACGGCCGATCACGGCAACGACCCTACATATGCCGGGACCGACCACACGCGCGAGTACGTGCCGCTGCTCGCGTTCAGCCCGGCGCTGGCGAAGCCGGGCTCGCTAGGCGTTCGCGCCACCTTCGCGGACGTCGCCGCCACGATCGCCGACAATTTCGGCGTGAAGCGTCCCGGCAACGGCATGTCTTTCCTCGACGAGCTGCAATAGCGGCGAGCGGGACGCGGCAGCTTTCATCGCCGGAAGGCAAGGCCGGCAAGAACCATTAAGGAGGAACAAGACATGAATATGTTGAAAGCAGCGCAAGTCCGCGAAGCGGCGGACTACATTCTCGGGAAAACCGGCGTCAAGCCGGAGATCGGCTTGATCATGGGTTCGGGTCTCGGCATTCTCGGGGACCATATCGAGAACGCCGTCGTGATTCCTTACGCGGATATCCCGCATTTTCCGGTCTCGACGGTCGAAGGCCATGCGGGGGAATTGATGATCGGCACGCTGTCCGGACGTCCGGTCGTGCTCATGCGCGGGCGGTTCCATATGTACGAGGGCTACGGTCCCGATTTGACCGCGTTTCCCGTGCGCGTCATGAAAGCGATCGGCGCGTCCAAGCTGATCGTCACTAACGCGGCGGGCGGGGTCAACACGAATTACAGTCCGGGAGATTTGATGTTGATTAGCGACCATATCAATTTCCAAGGCCATAATCCGCTCGTCGGCCCGAACGACGAAGAGCTCGGCGTGCGATTTCCCGACATGTCGCAGCCGTACAGCAAGCGGCTGCGCGAATTGGCTGCGGACGTGGCCAAGGAACAGGGCTTCTCGTTGCAGGAAGGCGTCTATATCGCCGTGCTCGGCCCGTCCTACGAGACGCCAGCGGAAATCCGCATGATGCGCGTCCTTGGAGCGGATGCTGTCGGCATGTCGACGGTCTCCGAGGTCATCGCGGCGAATCATTCCGGCATGGAAGTTGTTGGCATTTCCTGTATAAGCAACATGGCCTCGGGTATATTGGATCAGCCGCTGTCCCATAATGAAGTCATGGAAACGACAGAACGCGTGAAATCCCGGTTCCTTGGTCTCGTGGGCGGCCTGATTCCTTTGATATAGGCTGTAACAAAAATGTAATAATCGGCTCGACGCATTGTGACATTCTTTCTTGATTCATCGTCGTATAATGTCCGTGATATCAATACACCATCTTTCAAAAAGTGGGGAATTTTTTTCATGGACAAGCATAGCTATCATTTACTAGAGCGTCTGCGCGGGCAGATGGTATCCGCCGCAATGGGAAAGGGATCCTTCTTGAATCGCGACGTCCTGCTGCTCAGCCAGACGCTCGACCAGCTGATCGTGAAAGCGCAGCGGGAAAAAAAGCGGAATCCGGGATCGGCTCAAGGCTGAACGCCTCGAAACACGCATCCTGGTCAAAACAGTGGAGGTCATCAGACTTGCGAGCGGTCGACATTATCCATAAGAAACGAAACGGCGGCGCATTGACGAACGAAGAGCTGTCGTTTCTTATAACAGGCTATAGCCGCGGGGAAATTCCGGACTATCAAATGTCCGCCTGGGCGATGGCCGTTTTTTTTCAAGGCATGAGCGCGGAAGAAACCGCCTCTCTGACGACGGCGATGGCCGAATCCGGCGATCAGGTCGATTTGTCCCCGATCCGTGGCATTAAAGTGGACAAGCACAGCACGGGAGGCGTCGGCGACAAGACGAGCCTCATCATCGGGCCGCTCGTCGCCTCCTGCGGCGTTCCCGTCGCCAAGATGTCCGGCAGAGGACTCGGCCACACCGGCGGCACGATCGACAAGATGGAATCGATGCCAGGTTTCCGGACGGAGCTGACGCGCGAGGATTTCATCGCGCAGGTGAACGGCATCGGCGTCGCCATCATCGGCCAGAGCGGCAACATGGCGCCGGCCGACAAGAAGCTTTACGCGCTGCGGGACGTGACCGCGACGGTGGAATCCATCCCGCTCATCGCGAGCTCCGTCATGAGCAAGAAGATCGCGGCCGGCGCGGATGCCATCGTGCTGGACGTGAAGACCGGCAGCGGCGCCTTCATGAAGACGCTGGAAGACTCCGAGAAGCTCGCGCGGGCGATGGTCGAGATCGGCACGCAGGTCGGCCGGCGGACGGCGGCGCTCATCAGCGACATGGATCAGCCGCTCGGCTTCGCCATCGGCAACGCGCTGGAGGTCCGCGAAGCGATCGAGACGCTGCATGGCCGCGGACCGGACGATCTGACGGCGCTATGCATCGCGCTGGCCTCGCACATGGTCGTTCTCGGCGGACAAGCCGCCGATCTGGAGGCAGCGGAAGCGCTGCTGCGCGAGAAGCTGCGCTCCGGCGAAGCGCTGGCCAAGTTCAAGCAGTTCGTGGCCGCCCAAGGGGCCGATCCCGCGGTCGGGGACGACCCGTCCCTGCTGCCCCAAGCGCCGCTGCTCGTGGAAGTGCCCGCTCCGAAGAGCGGCTGCGTGCACGCCATCCAGGCGGAGGAGCTTGGCCTGGCGGCCATGCTGCTCGGCGCGGGCCGGGAGACGAAGGACTCCGTCATCGACCATGCGGTCGGGATCACGCTGCAGCGCAAGGTCGGCGAGAACGTCCGCGAGGGCGAGACGCTCGCGCTGCTCCACGTGCGGGAAGACAACGCCGCCGTTCGGACCGTGCTGAAGCGGGTCCAGGAGGCGTACGCCATCGGCGAAGAGCAGCTCGCGCCGTCCCCGCTGCTGTTGTCCATCGTGACGGAACAAGGCGTGACGCGTCTTTAACAAAGGTCGTTCCAGACCGCTCGAAAGGCATCCGGTTTTTATCGGGTGCCTTTCTTTTTTTACTGGAAGAATTGGAATATTTTACTCCTGAACGGTGCACACTAGGAATGAGATTTTAGCCGTTTTGCGGACTTGCTTTGCCGCGGGCACCACTCAGGAGGAGAACTTCGATGAAAAACAACTTGAAACAGCTCGTCGTCGCCGGATTGACGATGATATTAGCGCTTTCCGTACCTGTATCTGCCTGGGCGGAGGAGAAGGGGCAAGCCTCGCAAGGCGCCGGCACGGCCGATTTGGCGCCGTCCGCGCGGTCGTCCATTCTGATGGACGCGGACAGCGGAACGATCATTTACGAGAAGAACAGCCATGCGAAGCTGCCGCCGGCAAGCATTACGAAGGTCATGACGATGCTGCTCATCATGGAAGCGATCGACGAAGGACGCATCAAACTGACGGACAAAGTACCGACGAGCGAGTATGCCGCCTCGATGGGCGGATCGCAGATTTTTCTGGAGCCGGGCGAGCAAATGACCGTCGACGAGATGCTGAAGGGCATCGCGATGGCGTCGGGCAACGACGCCTCGGTCGCCATGGCGGAGAAGATCGCCGGCACGGAGTCGGCTTTCGTCGACATGATGAATAAGCGCGCGGCGGAACTCGGGCTCAAGAATACCCATTTCGCCAATTGCAACGGCCTTCCCGCGGCGGAGCATTACTCGTCCGCGCATGACATCGCCGTCATGTCGAGAGAGCTGCTGAAGCATAGCGAGATCACGAAATATACCGGCGTGTACCAGGATTACCTGCGCAAATCGAGCGAGAAGCCGTTCTGGCTCGTCAACACGAACAAGCTGGTCCGGTTCTATACGGGCGCGGACGGGCTGAAGACCGGCTTCACGAGCGAAGCGAAGTTCTGCCTGACGGCTACGGCGCACAGGGACAACCTGCGCGTGATCGCCGTCGTCATGGGCGAGCCGAACACGAAGACGCGCAACGCCGAGGTGTCACAGATGCTCGACTACTCGTTCGCCCAATACATGAATCACACGATCTTCAAGAAAGGCGACGCGATGGGCAGCGTGAAGGTCGAGAAGGGCATGATGCCCGAACTGACGCTGACCGCGAAGCATTCCTACAGCGTGCTGTTGAAGAAAGGCAGCTCCGTGAAGGATATCCGTTACGAGCTTAAGCTGAACCCGCTGAAAGCGCCCGTGACAATCAATCAGCCGATCGGCAAGCTGGTCGTGTTCCAAGGCGATCAGGTCTTGACGGAATTCGCCGTCGACGCGCCGGCATCCATCGAGCGCGCGGGCTGGTGGACCTTGTTCAAGCGCTCCATGGGCAGCCTGTTCGGCTAAGCTTGCCCGAACGCGGCGCAATCCGCGTCCCGCGGCGCGCAATTTGTCTGGCTTTAGCGCTCTGCTTCTAGTTTTGTCGGGGGGCAGGAAACGAAGGCCGCGGCGTAGAATCCTCCTTCAACACGAAAGCGATCGCCGGGCAAGAGGTTCGGGATTGGCTCGTGCTCCGCAAATTTGAGCATAGGAGTGAACGAGAGGATGAGCTTGCAGGTCGAGTTGGAGCATTACCGAAACGTGCTTATCGTCAGGCTGCGCGGCGAGCTGGATCATCACACCGCCGATGTCGTCCGGTTCAAAATGGAGGAAGCGATTCTTCGCGGCAACAGCGACCACGTCATTCTCAGCCTGAAGGAGCTGCTGTTCATGGACAGCTCCGGTCTCGGCGTCATTCTCGGCCGCTACAAGCAGCTGAAGGCGCGAGGCGGGAAAATGGTCGTGTGCGACGTGAACCAGAGCGTTTACCGGCTGTTCGAATTGTCGGGCTTGTTCAAAATATTGCCGATTCACGATAACGAGCGGCTTGCGCTCACGAGTCTGGAGGTCGTTT
The DNA here is from genome assembly GCF_059383675.1 of Paenibacillus sp. J22P277. Classification (NCBI taxonomy): domain Bacteria; kingdom Bacillati; phylum Bacillota; class Bacilli; order Caryophanales; family Paenibacillaceae; genus Paenibacillus; species Paenibacillus sp. J22P277. The sequence continues at coordinate 436,717 of NZ_JBXENS010000001.1, read as the reverse complement.
CATGAACGAGAGAAATGAGATGACACTTACCTTCTCCGCCAGGTCGGAGAACGAGGCGTTCGCCCGCGTCGCGGTCGCGGCGTTCGTCTCGCAGCTGGATCCGACGCTCGAGGAGCTGAACGATCTGAAGACGGCGATCTCCGAAGCGGTCACCAACGCGATCATTCACGGCTACGACGGCGATCCGAACGGCAAGGTCACGATCGAAGGCCTGATCGAAGGCGACGTCGTGCGGCTGATCGTGAAGGACAACGGCAGCGGCATCGAAGATCTCGATCTTGCCCGCCAGCCGCTGTACACCTCCAAGCCGGAGATGGAACGTTCCGGCATGGGCTTTACGATCATGGAGAACTTCATGGATGGCTTCGACGTATCGAGCGAGCCGGGCAACGGGACAGCCATCGCGATGACGAAGCGCATTGAATCGAAAAAAGCGCTTTTCAATTAGGCGCATAGGGGTTGGACCGCATGGATGTCGATATGAAACAAACGGCGCAGCCTTATTTGGATGATTCCGAGGTGAAGCGGCTGATCGCCTTGAGCCAAGCCGGGGACACGCTTGCGCGCGATACGTTGGTGCAGTGCAACATTCGTCTCGTCTGGTCCGTCGTCCAGCGTTTCATGGGACGCGGCTACGAGCCGGAGGACTTGTTCCAAATCGGCTGCATCGGCCTGCTGAAGTCGGTCGATAAGTTCGATCTGTCCTACGAGGTCAAATTCTCCACCTATGCGGTGCCGATGATCATCGGCGAGATTCAGCGCTTTCTCCGCGACGACGGCACGCTCAAGGTCAGCCGCTCCCTGAAGGAAACGGCCAACAAGGTGCGCAAGACGAAGGACGAACTGTCGAAGGTGCTGGGACGCCTGCCGACGATCAAGGAGGTCGCCGAACGGCTCGGGATCACCCCCGAGGACGTCGTGTTCGCGCAGGAAGCGAACAAGCCGCCGACCTCCATTCACGAGACGGTCTTCGAGAACGACGGCGATCCCATCACGCTGATGGATCAGATCGCGGACGATTCGCAGGAGCGCTGGTTCGACAAGCTCGCGCTGAACGAAGCGATCGGCGGGCTGTCGGAACGCGAGCGCCTCATCGTCTTCCTCCGCTACTACCGCGACCAGACGCAGTCGGAGGTGGCCGCCCGCCTCGGCATCTCCCAGGTCCAGGTATCGCGGCTGGAGAAAAAGATTTTGCAGCTCATCCGCGACCAGATCGCGCAATGAGCGCGACATGCGCGCGCTAGCAAAAGGCCGATTGCCCGACCGGGGCAATTGGCTTTTTTTGCTTTGTTTGCTCTGATTATCCTACGTCTCCTTATCTCATACTAACAGGGAGATCATGACGATAAGGAGGAGTGCGCGATGAATCCCGACATGCCGCCAAGCGTGTATCTGCGCCTGCGCAAGCGGATCGGCATCCGGCCCGAGGGCATCGTAACGCTCGGGCAGGCCGCCCGTTTGTTCGCGAGCGATCCCGCGCTCGAAGCGAGGCTGGAATCGCTCGCGCTGCACCGTCATTCGTTGAAGGACGGCAACCGCGTCGTAATCGACCTGCTGCAGATCGTCCGCTTGATCCGGGAGGAAGCGCCGGGAGCCGTCATCGACGCCTACGGCGATCCGCAGGTGCTCGTCATCGTCGCCGACGCGCCGCGGGAGCCGCGCAAAATCGTGCTGTTCGTCACGTGGCTGCTGCTGTTCTTCGGATCCGGGCTCGCGATCATGAACTTCCATACCGACGTCAACATGAAGGACGTGCACGAACGGATCACGGAGCTCGTCACCGGCAAGAAAACGGAGCATCCGCTATGGTTTCAGGTGCCGTATTCCCTCGGCATCGGAATCGGCATGCTCGTTTTTTTCAACCATTTGTTCCGGAAACGGTTCAACGAGGAGCCCAATCCGCTTGAAGTGGAGCTTTATATGTACGAGGAGAACGTCAACGCCTACGTCATCGCCGACGAGATGCGCAAGAAGAACGAGCCGGGCGAAGCCGCCGCCGCGCATCCGAAGCGGGACCGTCCCGAAACGGGGATAGACGATGGCTAACATCGCGGCCGGGTCGTTTTTGGCGCTGCTGGGCTTTGCGGGCGGCTTGGGCGTCGGCAGCGCGCTGGCGGCGCTTCTCATCGTACTGGATATCATTCCCAGGCTCGCGCAGCTGGCCTTTGCGTACCGCAAGTCCATCTGGTTCGAGACGGCCGTCGTCGGCGGCGCGGTGTTCTGGTCGCTGGCGGATTTCCTCGAGTGGCGGCTGTGGCTGCCGAAGATCGCGGCCATGATCGTCATCGGCACGTTCGACGGCATCTTCGTGGGCATGCTCGGCGCCGCGCTGACGGAGGTAATGAACGTGCTGCCGATCTTGGCGAAGCGGGTCAGGCTCAGCCGCTATCTCGTCACGCTCGTGGTCGCCATGGTCATCGGCAAAGTGACGGGCTCGTTGTTCGATTGGCTAGTGTTTCAATACATGGACCCGTAGTAGCAGGGGACGATGACGAAGAAAGAGGGGCTATAGATGCGAGATAACGAAGGCGGCAAAGAACGGGGCTCCACGGAGTTCAAGAAGCCGGTTCATGTATTCTGGCACGGGAACGAGGAGGACTTCAAGGCTGAAGTCGAGGAGGACGAAGGCGATACGGGCGAAATAAGGACGAATGCGCGGGAAGCAAGTTCGATTGCATCGGACGCAGGCGAAATCGATGGCTCGGAGGATCGGGTGGAAAGCGATGCCGTATCGGAGCACGCTGAAGCTGCCGACATATCTGCTGTAAACGGATCGCGATCGGCGGCCGCAGCGGTTTCAAAGGGCGAGGAGGCCGAGACGGGTTCGGCGGATCATGCGGCGCCTGGTCCCGGTACCGGGCACCGTCCGATCATCGGCCACCGTAAGCAGGGGGCGGAGGAGCACAAGCCCGCTCCGATTCCGGATACGCTGGAAGGCTTCAAGGACAGGCTGGAGGAAGAGATCGGCTACAAGACCAGCTTCGACATCGTCCTGCGCGAGATGACGTTCGGCGACAGGCGCGTGGCGCTGTTTTTCTTCAACGGCTTCGCCAAGGACACGATTCTGACCGAGGTGCTGAAACGGCTGACCTATCTGGACGCGGAGGATTTCCACTCTGCGTCGTTCCATGATTTTTTCCGGCTGTACGTCCCGGCGATCCAGGTCGTGGAGGAAGAGAACTGGGATAATATGATGACGAACGTGCTCTCCGGCGGCACGGCGATGTACGTGGAAGGCGAAGCCAAGGTGCTCCTGATCGACGCCAAGGCTTTCCCGGGCCGCAACCCCGAGGAACCCACGCTCGAACGGGTCGTCCGGGGCGCGCGCGACGGATTCGTGGAGACGATGCTCGTCAACGTTACCCTCGTGCGGCGGCGGCTGCGCGACAAGCATCTCCGGTACGAGATCCTGAGGGTCGGGGAGCGTACGCAGACGGATGTCTGCATCGCGTACATCGACGATATCGTCGACAGGGAGATGCTGGAATCCATCCGCGACAAAATCAAAGAGGTCAAGATCGACGGCCTGCCGCTGGCCGACAAGCAGCTGGAGGAAGCGACGGTGAAGCGGGGCTGGAATCCGTTTCCGCTCGTCCGTTATTCAGAGCGGCCCGATACCGTCGCCGTCCACCTCATGGAAGGCAATATCGCCGTCTTCGTGGATACGACGCCGAGCGTCATGATATTGCCGACGACCTACTTCGACCTGCTGCAGCATGCGGAGGAGAACCGCCAAACGCCGTTCATCGGCACCTACCTGCGGTGGGTGCGGTTCATCGGGATGGCCGCGTCGCTGTTTCTGCTGCCGCTCTGGTTCCTCTTTACGCTGAAGCCGGAGCTGAAGCCGCCGGCGCTCGACTTCATCGGCGCGCAGAAAGCCGGCCGCCTGCCGATGGTCGCCCAGTTCCTGATCGCCGAGATCGGGGTCGACCTGCTGCGCATGGCGGCCATCCATACGCCGACGCCGCTCGCGACCGCGATGTCGCTGATCGCCGCCATCCTGATCGGCGATATCGCGGTGAAGACCGGGCTGTTCGTGAACGAGGTCGTGCTGTACATGGCGGTCGCGGCCATCGGCATGTTCGCGACGCCGAGCTACGAGCTTGGCTTGGCCAACCGGATCATTCGGCTCGTCCTCATCGTCGCGGTCGCTTCGTTCAAGGTGGAGGGGTTCGTGATCGCGACGACCGCCTTCTTCATCCTGCTCTGCATGGAGCGGTCGTTCAACCGTCCCTACATGTGGCCGCTCATTCCGTTCGATCTGAAGGGCATGCTGAGCATTCTCCTGCGGACGCCGGTCCTGCAGAACCGCAAGCGCCCGAACTACCTGAAGCCGCAGCAGCGGGACAGAATGCCGAACGGCAGGGAATCGCGCTAGCACCTTCGCGAAAAATGCAAATGAAATGTGGAATTATCCATTTCGGCGGGGAACCGAATGCGCTATACTGATGTTAAATGGTGCAAACAACACGATTGGGAAATTTTTGATGGAGAAAGCGGAGGGGAAACGGATGTACTTACACGGTACCAGCAAAGTTAACTCGCAAGGACATTTGGAAATCGGAGGCGTCGACACGACGGAATTGGCGAAGCAGTTCGGCACGCCGCTATACATCGTGGACGAGGCGCTCGTGCGCCAGAGAGCCCGCGAATACGTGGAATCTTTCCGCGCGTCCGGCTTGAAATTCCAAGTCGCTTACGCGAGCAAAGCGTTCAGCGTCATGGCGATGTGCTCCATCGCGGAACAAGAAGGCCTGTCGCTCGACGTCGTATCCGACGGCGAACTTTACACGGCGCTGAAAGCCGGCTTTCCGGCTGCGCGCATTCATTTCCACGGCAACAACAAGACGCCGGACGAGATCAACATGGCACTCGACGCCAACATCGGCTGCTTCGTCGTCGACAATTTCAACGAGCTGTATCTGCTGAACGCCCTCGCGGCCGACAAAGGCAAGCGGGTCAACATCCTGCTGCGCATCACGCCGGGGGTAGAAGCGCATACGCATGATTATATTTCCACGGGTCAAACCGACTCCAAATTCGGCTTCGACCTCGGTAACGGCACGGCGTACAAGGCGATCCAAGAAGCGTCCGCACAACCGAACCTGGAATTGCTCGGCGTCCACTCCCACATCGGCTCGCAAATCTTCGAAGTCGAAGGCTTCGCGATGGCGGCCGCCAAGGTGGCTGGCTTCGCCATGCAAGTCAAGAACGAGCTGGACGTGACGTTCCGCGTCATCAACCTCGGCGGAGGCTTCGGCATCCGGTACGTGGAAGGCGACACGCCGCTTCCGATCGCGCAATACGTGAAAGCCATCACGGATGCGATCAAATCGAATTTCTCCGCGGCCGGCTATCCGCTGCCCGAGATCTGGGTCGAACCGGGCCGCAGCATGGTCGGCGACGCCGGCACGACGCTGTACACCGTCGGGACAAGCAAAGACATTCCGGGCGTGCGCAAATACATCGCGGTCGACGGCGGCATGACGGACAACCCCCGCCCGGCTTTGTACGAATCCAGATACGAGGCGGTACTGGCCAACCGCGCGAACGACGCGCTCGAAGAAACCGTTACCGTGGCGGGCAAATGCTGCGAAAGCGGCGATAAACTCATCATCGATTTGGAGCTTCCGAAAGCCAGCAGCGGCGACCTGCTTGCCGTCTTCTGCACGGGCGCGTACAATTATGCCATGGCGAGCAATTACAACCGCATCCGCCGGCCGGCCGTCGTCTTCGTCAAGGACGGCGCGGCGGACGTCGCCGTCAAACGGGAATCGCTCGACGATATCGTCGGCAATGACGTCATTCCGGCGCGGTTGCAGACATCCGCCGTTAAATAACAGTTTCGGCAGGAGGCAGTTTACTGCTGCTGAAATTTGACAAGCAGATTGCCATAGAGGAAAATGAAGAGGTCAAACGAGGGCTGGAGAAAGCAAAAGCTCTGGTCATCGAATTTAGTAAAAGTGATGGTGGCTAAGATGAAAAAGGGCAAGATCACGCTTGAAAACGGTGCAGAGGTTCTAATCGACTTCCTGCCGGAAGAAGCACCAAACACGGTAGCAAACTTCGAAAAGCTGGCCACTCAAGGCTTCTACAATGGTCTTAAATTCCATCGCATCATCCCGGGTTTCGTTGCCCAAGGTGGAGATCCCAACGGAAACGGCACTGGTGGACCCGGGTACACGATCGACTGTGAGACTGCAACGAACACCACTAAGCATGGCAGAGGCGTCCTGTCTATGGCCCACGCTGGTAAAAATACAGGTGGCTCGCAGTTCTTCATCGTGTACCAGCCACAACCGCACTTGGACAAGGTGCATACGGTGTTTGGCAAAGTAACGCAAGGCATGGAGCATGTTGACGCTTTGCAACAAGGCGACAAGATGAAAGAAGTTACGGTCTGGGAAGAGTAGTCATAAAGGGGTACCCGACGGGGTACCGTTTTTTTGTTGCCTAAAATATGTCCCAGAAGATGTCGATGCGCTTCAAGGCCGCGACAAGATGGAGAAAGTCGAAATCGTCGAAGTTTAATATGCGAGCGCGTAAGGCGGAGTGATCCGTCTGCCGCGTTTTTTGTTGGAGCGGCGGCCCTTGGGAGCGCATTCGACATTTATTCCAATGAAACAGGTTGCATTTTCGAAGATGAAGTGGTAACATTTCCACAAACGTATTTACGATTTTCCTTCGGGGTAGGAATAACTTCCTTCAACTAAGAAAATCGCCAATTCCCCTTACGTATCAAGGGTTTTGGCGATTTTCTTTTTGCGTTTTTATGGCTTTGGTAGGGCGTTTGGTAGGAAATCAAAAATAATAAGGGGGTGATCATCGATCATCAAACATCACTCTAGAAGCTCGTCCAATGCTTTGACAGCATCCTCCTGCATGTTTGGCAGCATATGCGAGTAGGTGTCTAAGGTAATGGAGATGGAGGCATGTCCGAGCAATTCTTGAACGACTTTCGGGTGAGTTCCGGTGCTGAGCAGCAGCGACGCGCATGTATGCCGGAGATCGTGAAAACGAATCTCGCGCATTCCTGTCTTCTTCAAAATTAACTTCCAAAACTTGTTGAAATTCCCCAGGCTGACCGGATTCCCATCTGGTTGGCACAGGACAAGGTCGAGCTTCTTGTAGTTATCTTGCGCTTGTGCGAGGAGTTCCGGATCATCCTTATACCGTTCTTGCGCTCCCCATCGTTCTTGAATGCATAATGCTCGGTGCTTCTTCAGTTCATTCATAACGTGCGGGGAGATGGTGATCGAACGTTCGGCATTTGTATTCTTGCCGCCGTCCTTTATTCTGCGCCGCGGCTTGAGTGTCTGCGTGATTCTTATTTGCGAATTCTCGAGATCGACATCTTTCCATCGAAGCCCTAATATTTCACCTCTTCGCATGCCGGTGTAAATCGCAAGCACGAACATTATTTTCTGCCTATGCTCAAGCTTGCTGAAAAATTGCTTAACCTCATCTTTCGACCAGAAGTCCACCTTGGCTTTACTTGCCTTCGGCTTCGAACTCTTATCCATCAAATCAAATGGGTTCTTCGTGATCATCTCTTCGAGCATGGCCGTCGTGAAACATGTCTGAACAAGGTTGAACATTTTCTTAACTGTGCCGGCACCCAACGTCTTATCTTTGCCTTTGACCACTGTGCTCTGCAATGTTTTAAGCAGATCCTTGAGATCCGCAACGGTGACCTTCTGCAAAGGGATGTGGCCGATCGCGGGGATGATGTGGTTGTCCAGATGTCCTTTGTTCGTTTCACGAGTTTCCGGGGAGATATCCTGTTTGTGTTCCAGCCAGTCCGTTATGAATTCTCCGAAGGATAGTTTCGAAGGATCGATATGCAGGCCGCTATCCCATTTTACCCGAGCAAGACGCTCAGCTTCTCTGGCTGCTGTCTTACCAGTGAATCCGCGCTTCTTTATAGTTTTCCGCTTACCGTTTTTGTCTTGAACCTCAAACGCGTAATAGTAGTGCGTTTTGCCGCTTTTCATGTACTCATAGATCGGCAACCTTAATCTCCTCCTCTACATGCGAGATGATTTGATTAGGCTGTACTTTAAAATAAGCACAGAGCTTATCAATAACCTCCAGTGACACGTTCTCGCCTTTTTCGAATTTTGCTAATGTGGATGGTCCTATCCCAATCGTTTTTTTTAAGTCAGTCTTCTTCATGTCATTTTCCACCAGCAGATGAAATAAGGGCTTATAAGTAAATGGCATGTGCGAATATCTCTCCTCATGCTTGATATATCCTTATAGTAAAACTAAAAATACAGATAGTCAAATTTATTGTTTGACAATTGATATTATTAGTGATACTTTAAGTACAGGAAATCAAACATCTGGGGGGAGATGGTAAAAATGCTTGGGTTGGAATGGGATCTGACGTTGATCTCGGATTCGTTTGCAAAGCTGGTCGAGCAAGAGGTGGAATCGTGGCTGGAACGAAATACGTCTGAACGCAGAAGAACAGAGTATACCATTCTGAAGTCTGAGCTTTATTGTAATGTCCCATTCGAGACGGCACGTGGTATTCAACTTGGAGGTACTACATCTTTGCGAATTGGAATTGGTCGGAAGCATATTTATCAAGTGATGGAATTTACGAAGTATCATGATTCGGGACGTGAACGACTCACGTCTTCGATCGATCTTTCAGCTGCCAGTGCTGCCATCGATTTCTCTCGTTCTTAAAAAATGCGTTTTTTTGTCCCCCGAAAGCCACCTATAAGTGTAAGGAGCTGTGATGTACCAATCATCACCCCTTCACGCCGTCATCAGACGGGCATAACCAATGGTTCTACGACCGGAACGTATGTTCCGGGTGTAATTGGAGCCGGAAGCCCTGTTCCGCACTCCCTGGTGGGCACCAGTAGAAAGGTGGGGTGAGCTTCATCTCATCCTGAATGACAGCTTGCGGACACCTAATTCAAGCGGCACACAGAGGGGGAATACCCCGGAGCTTTAAAGGTGTGCGTTTAGCGGCCCATCCCGGGCACGGCGCATTCGCGGTAGGCGCATCGATATAAATTACCGCTCAACGAGCCTGCCTCTGCGGTTACGGTCAAGTTTCACTTGGTCCAGTAGAGGTGGGCAACCATGAATTAATAATTAAAACAAATTCAAACGAATCGTCGAATGGTACAGTTAGGAAAATAAATAGGGGATGGGGAAAACTTTTATGGGAAAGCCGAAGTTTTCGATCATCACAGTGTGTTTCAATAACTACGCTGGACTAGTCTCTACATACACGAACGTCATCAATCAGCAGCACTGTGATTTTGAATGGATTGTTGTCGATGGTGGTTCAGAGGATGAAACAGTATCGTTTCTGGAGTCTTTAGCCGATCCGAGAATCGCCTGGACGTCGGAGAGGGACAAAGGGATCTATGATGCGATGAACAAAGGCATTGAACGCGTGACCGGGGAGTATGTTATTTTCCTCAATGCCGGCGACGTGCTCGCCGGACAATTTCTGCTCAATACCATTTCTCGATTGTTCACGGATGAACACGCCATTTTTTATGGCGATGCTTATGAAGAGAGCGAAACAGGCGAGTTGTATTACAAACACGCGCGCTCTCATACGAAGTACTGGTACGGCATGTTCACACATCATCAGGCGATCATTTATCGGACGAGCGTCCTGAAAAATTATCGTTATGTCCTAGAGTACACGATCGGAGCGGACTACGCGCTAACGGCTAACATTATCAGGCATGGATATGGCGCTTTGTATCTTGATATGCCGGTCTGTATATTCGAGCGAGGCGGAACATCGTTCGTGCATCAAAAGCGGGGGAAGAGGGAGCAGGACATTATTCGCAAAGTCGAACTCCATTTTCCCTGGTATAAGCGTCGAGTGATCAGCGCCGTTCAGAGTATCGTTGCGATTGTACGAAACTCCTTCCCTTCGTTGTATGCGCGCCTCCGGTTCCAGAAAGAGCAGGGCTTGAATGATTTACCACAGAGTTCCTTGTCAAAGCAGGTTTATAATGATGTTGGGTGATGAAAATGTTTGTATCTCCAATGTTATTGCAATATGCGGCCGGCAATCAGCCATTCGACAAGGAACATCACGTCGCAGAGCTGAAGCTTGACGGCATCCGGTTGATCGTTTCGACGATGGACGGGCTGCGGCTTTACACGCGGCACGAGAACGACGTCACGAATAAATTTCCTGAGCTGCATAATTCTCCGCTTCCGCCGGGTACCATATTGGACGGCGAGCTCATCGTTACTGATCATCATGGCAAACCAGACTTCGAGGCGATGATGAGCCGCTTTCAATCACGAGGCAGCCGTGTGCGGGCAACCTTCTGTGCCTTCGATATCATCCGGTACAAGGGCATCGACGTCACCGGCCTGCCGCTGTCCAGGCGCAAGGAGTTGCTGGACGAGGCGTTCACGGAGACGGAGCGTTACACGAAAGTCATGCCGGCGAAGGGCAGCGCAATTCAATACTTTGACACGGTCAGCACGCACGGGCTGGAAGGCGTCGTGATCAAGGATCTCCGCTCGCGGTACACGGTCGGCACGCGATCGTGGTCCTGGCAAAAGGTCATCAATTGGACGCGGGCCGAGGTCTTCATTACCGGCATTCGGCGCGAGCAGCTCGGCTGGCTTACATCCGTGCTGGAAGAGGACGGCCGGATCCGTCCGGCGGGGATCATCGAGTTCGGGATTAACGAGGACCACAAGCGGGCGCTGCGGAGTGTGCAAAGCCAACTCGTTTACAAGGAAGACCGATTCGCGGTACACTTCAAGCCTCTGATCCGCGCGCGGGTCAAAACGCGGAACTGGACCCGCAACGGCATGCTGCGGTCTCCGGTGTTCGAAGAATTCATCCTATAGCACTTATTCCTGGGAGCGTCCATTGCGGGCGCTCTTTTCGTATACACTCCGATCCTGGGGCTTGGCATTGCCCTTTCCACCCTCCCTCTGGTCCGTGACTGCAGCGGATAAGGTTCGGATCGCAGACGCACCGCGACGAGCGTCAATAATCGTCGCACCTTAATCGATGCTGCCGAGTTGGTGGCGGAAGAGAGACGATAAAATCCCGCGTTACGCTGTGGTACGGGTTACGATTACAACGCCCGCATACAGCTCCGGACGGAACTCCTTAGACCTAATGCGAGGAAAAAATCAATTCATGGGAGAGTGGCCCATGACCACATCGGCATCATCGATTAGCGTAAATTTACCTCTTGCATAACGAACGGGTGTTCGGGTTATAATGAGACCATACGTTCGCATCGGAGGGAAGGCACATGACAATCGATCGGTATGTTGGCCGCGTCGTGAACATCGTCTACATCGACAAGAAAGGCCAGATCACCCAGCGCAAGATCGAGATCAAGGCGGTGGTCGACGGGCATATCCGGGCGCACTGCTTCAAATCGAAAGGGCCGCGGGTGTTCGCGGTCGAGAATGTCTTGGCGTTCGAGTTGGTGAATAGACATGCAGCCGGATAGAGTGAAGGCGATGATAACAAACGAGGAGCGCGAGATGCTGAGGGACAACATCATTCTTCTGATGATGCTCGATATGATCGACTATAACCGGAAGCAGTTGGAGGGCTCGTTCAACACCCTCAAGCCGCTCTTCCTGATGGCGACGGACCGGCTGATTGACCTGATCAATGCCGATATCATTGCGATAAAGAAGCAGTTCCGGTTTGCGAAAATCAAATGGTGGGAGCACGGGATGAGCGAGGAAAATTTCATCCTGTCATATCGGTACGTATGCCGCGGGTATGAGGACACATTCGGGATGACGCGCGACGTTGCAAAGACGCAGCTATCGATTAAGTTCGGGGAGTATTTCGCGCGGGTCATGTCCCGCTCCGCCGGTGGTTCAGGAAGTGATGCTTCGCGTACAGTCTGACGACCGTACGCTGCGATGCAGATCCTCGTGGGTATCGCTCCGGCACCGTGCTGGCGCACCGTGCCTGCGGGGGCGGATTCATGACGAAAGCCGCCTTACCGGACATAGAACCGGCAGGCGGCTTTCGTGTAGTACATACCATTAATTTTGATTTCGAACTCGTCAAGCTTCTCGATCGGGCCGCCGTAGTCGGCGATTTCGCCGTCATCGTACTTCACCATGATCGGCAGCTGCATGAGCTTCGCGCGCTTCAGTTCGCTTTCGAGGTAGAGCTCTTGGCCGACGCTGAACATAAGAATCGCCTCCTATTGACACTATTCGTCACCACAGAAGGAATTTCCTTCCTTTTGGCGAATAAGAATGAAATCGAATTAGGAGGGGTGGCACTTGGTTTGGAATAAGTCAGGATACCACAGTAAATTTACAAAGCAACAAATGGGTTTTATGGATGATGCTCAAAAAAGAAATGAGGCTTCCAAAAAAGCCACAACGGAGAAGCAAGAAGATGGAATACTGGATAAAGTCATTGAATTGCTTGGGGGAAGAAAGACTAGTTTAACTCTTCAGGAGATTTCTCATGGAATTGGCGAGCCAAATGAAATCGAGGTACTTAAGGTTTTAAATGCAAAGAAGAAAAGATTCGACCTTGTTGTACGTCCGCTTGATGGATCTACTGAATCAAGTGTGAGTTACACTTTAAGATAAAATTTTAGAGGTGGTTACTTTATGTTTATTCGTTCTCAAAATGGAGCGGTTATTCACTTTGTGAAGAGCATCACCATTGAAGAAATCCCGAGTAGCGGAGAATGGGCGATTCTTGCTGACGGCAATCATGTGGCATCTCTCCCAAGCAGAGGAGCGGCGCTGCGTGAGATGGATAAAATCAGCGAGTACATCAAAGAAAAGTATTCAGTATTGTATGATTTTCAGGAAGTATCGAAGTTCGAATATTAATAAATAAGCACTCCTTCGGGGGTGCTTTTTATTTTGTAAAAGGAGCTGAGAGCGTGGCACAAACATCCATGATCTACGTAGGCCCGTCGCTTCCCAGTCTCGGCTTGCTGCAGAACACGGTCTTCCGCGGCGCGCTATCGGATGCGGTCCAGGAGATAGCCGAGACCCAACCGAAGGTGATGGTCCTGGTGGTGCCGGTCGAAAATGTCATACGAGCAATCGACGCGGCCAAGACGCCGGGGACGCCGGAGTATGACGCTTACGAAGCGATGGAGAAGCTTCAGTTTCAACAAAATGGTGGCATCGTGTTCCCGCCGATCGACTACCCGGATTTGCCGGAATGGCTGACCGACGAGCTCGGCTGGGTGAACATCGCTACGCTTGGCGCGAAAGGCAATTATAACGGCGTTGCGTTTCTGGCCAAGGACAACACGGACATCATCATGCGAGCTATCGAGAAAGCAGATTCGCAAAATGGCGTGTTATACATTCCTCGTGGCCGTTTCATGGCGCGCGGCGAGCTGAAGCTGCCTAACATCGTCCGGCCGAATACGGCCGGCACTCAGGGCAGCGGGTTCCAGATTCTCGGCGCTGGGATGTACGATAGCGGGATCATCTATACAGGGAACAAGTACGGAATCTCGTCGGATCACGAGTATGCGGACGCGGTCATCTTCAAGGACTTCTACATGCATCACGCGAACGGCGGCGGCATCCACCTCCCGCAAGGCGCGCATCAAGTCTTCGAACGCTTCTCGTCGAGTGCCTGCGCGGAAGGCAAAGCGGGCGTTTACATCGAGGGCAATCAGATGAACGGCCAATCGCAGACGGGTTACGGCTCCTACATCCTGCACATGGAGGATTGCCGGTTCTGGAGCGAGACTGGTTACCGCGGCACCGGGGTTCGGTTGGAGGACTTGCTGCTATGCGCGGAGATTGAATCGTGTTTCTTCTCGAACAAGAACACGAATGGCGCGCACCTGGAACTGATTCGAGTTCATGGGGCCAATATTACGAGCACCGCATTCGAGCGGCGCGAGAACAATGATCACCGCGACGGGCTGGTTCTTATTTCGGAGAGCGTCGGGGTCAACATGGTGAATTGCCACGTTGAACCGTTTTTCGAGACTTTCATCGACATCAAGAAGCATAGCTCCAACATTTTGATTGACGGCATCCGGCACGACATGTACGGGATCGAACCGTACCTCACGCAGCATGGCTTTATCGTCCGGGTGGATCCGGAATCGACCGAGTCTCGGAATATCCGGGTCACGAGGTACGAGATTATCCAGGCGGACCACGAGGACGCACCGACAGGCAACGTTATCTCCGACCCGGTCGGCTGCGTGATCGTGGACGATTTCATCGACCTGACTGATTTCAAAAACCTGAACTGGACGCACGAGCGCCGGTTCGTCACCCGGCTCGGCCAGAACGCGGCCAATATCATCATCAACCCCGCGCTGCGCTCGGCGACCGTCGACGGCCTTCCGCCGAAGTGGACGACCGAGAACGGCAATTGGTCTTTTGAACAGGTCTCCGGGTACCGCACGAGCTGCCGCGTCAGGCAGACACTGCCGGATACCGTCGGGACGCAATACCGGCTGAAATTCAACACTTCGGAGGATCTGGACAAATATCCGTACTATACGCTGATTCTTCACGCCATCAATCACCGGGGCGTCGCGAATCAGCTTCTTTTTGTCGACGTGGGCGTTGACGGAACGGAGCCGCAGCCGTTCTATATCCCGTCCGCGGAGGAGCCATTCACCTTGTTCATGAAGGTGCCGGCCAAGCACCGCAGCGAGCATTGGCTCGTGACGTACGAGGAATTGGACCTCGAGATCCTCTCGATCCAGATGCTGCCGTACAACTCGCCGCATATGGTCTACGGCTCCGACGGCTATGCAGGCTCTTACGTGAACATCGGCCGGCGCTGGTCGTACGCGGCCGCGCCGCCGGATTACGATCCGGAAGGACCGTCGATGCCGTGGGAGTCGAGCGAGATCCTGTGGAACTACGATGTAGGAATGGGTGATCCAATATGCTGGGTGTTCGTCCCTGGCGTCGGGTTCAAACCTGTAGGTATCGTCGGGGGCGACGGCGGTATCGAAGGTGAATTCAACGTCCGGTTCTCTGGCGTATTCGGGGACGGGGTCGCCAATGAAACGGCGGCCATGCAGCAGCTGCTGGACCAGATAGGCACGCGGAAAGTAACACTTCTGTTTCCTGAAGGGTCTTATCGCGTCGAGGCGCCGATCACCTTCCCCGAGAACGTTACGATACGGTTTATGCGCGGCGCGTCGATTCACCGGTTGGCGACCATCACGCTGAACTGCCATATAGAAGCCGGGCCTTATCAAATCTTCACAGGGACCGTGGCGCTCGCCGGCAAGCCGCTGTTTGATGTGGTCTATCCGCAATGGTTCGGCGCGGTATCGGACATAACAAAGGATTCGACGGCAGCCTTCCAGGCAGCGGTGAATCTTGCGCAATTGGTCGGAGGGACGGTGAAGGCGCCGGCGGGTGACTTCCGGATAGAAGGTTCAGTAACCGCGGTGTCCGCCGTCTCCATTGTCGGTACGCGGGGTACGGCGCTGCATCATTACCCGCCGGATGACAGCACGGACATGCTGATCATTCAGGGGCTGAACTCGGGGATGAATTACATCTCTGATCTGAAACTGAAGGGGCGCCAGAACGGGCATACCTTGGGTCGGCACTTGCTGGTCGTTAAAAAGGGCGATTATGTGATTTTAGAGAGAATTGCTTGCGAGACTCCGAAGGGAAACGGATATTTCTTCGCATCGACCAGCTCCTTCTTCTGGATTGAGAATTTGGAGCTCACAAATTGCAAAGTTGACGGCGCAGGTCAAGATGGATTCGCCTTCTATATCAACGATGGCGGGTCGAATAAATTCATCAACACAGTGACAATGGATAACTGTGAATCGCGCTTGTCGACGCGGCACGCGCTTTCGATGATTAACGAAAGCACGGTAAGCAATGCGGCGAAGATGTCCGTTTACGCGTTTAGAAATTGCGAGTTTGCGGCCGCCGCGGGATCGGAGCCGATCGTTAAGATCGCGGGACCATCGACAGGCGGTGTAATTGAAAGCTTATCATTCAAGGGAACTGTCGTTGAAAACACGGAAGGTCAGCGCACCGGCCCCGGAATACAGATCACCGGACGTATGCAAGGGATATTTGAGTTCAATGAGGGTAGTCAGGTGTTCGGCGCAGCCAGCGCAATCATCGGCTATGAAGCGTTCCCTCACTTTGATGTTTATAACATCCAAAGCAGCCAGATCAACCATCTCATATCGCATGTCGGCATAACCAAGCGGCACCGTACCGTGCAGCTGGCGTCGAACGCCGGCGAGGACGTCGCATTCACATTCAACGTGAACGACATCGTCGAAGGCTATGTCATTGATCGATCCGGAAACGTTACTCACACCGCCAAATTCACCATATTTGGCGGTGTTTTTATTAAAGTGATTGACGCGCAGAACGTGACGCTAGCGCTGACAGGCGGCGTGCTGCGGGTGACCAACAACGCCGCCACCACCGTGACGCTCGACGTCCTGCTGCAGCGCGTCATTCGCAACAATTAATTGACCATCAGGAGGTAATCAGGATGACAATGATTTATTTGGGACCATCGATTGACGGGCTTGCTCAGAACGCGACGTTTCGTGGAGAGCAGCCTGCGTATGTTACGCAGTTGATCGCGAAGAAGCCGGACATCGCTACGTTGCTCGTGGACATCACGCAACAACAAGCTGTCTCAGCAGCAATTCACCAATCCGGCACGGCGGAGAACCAAGCGTATAACCGGTTGAGTGCGAACGGGCAGGCGGATGAAGACGATACGATGCCGCCGTTTGAACCGCCGAGTATCTATGACACTCCGACACCATCGAAGCAGCTCAAATCCGACAAGCATACTATCGTCAATCCTGCTGACGGTGTTAACGAAGACGGGTCGATTAATGTGAGGGTTATCGCAGACGAGACGGGCGGCGGTGGCGGCGACGGAACGACGAAGATTTCCAACACCGAAGATGAACCGATCCCGTTTTATGCACCTGATGGTGTCCGAATCTCCAACCCCGGATCAGACCCGGTCTATGTACAGTTCGCAGGCGGCGCTCTCATCGGTATTCCTGCAGAAGCGCTGGAAGTCGATCCACTCGACCCTACAAAGAAGAATGTTCGCATGGCGATCTGGAATCAGGGCGGCGTCATGATCGGCGTGCAAATGCAAGACCACGTACTCGACCCGGGCAAGCCGTTGCCGACCATGCTGGGCACCGACCAGGTGCAGGTCATGACGAGCAGCCTGATCGCGCTCAACGCGACCGTGAAAGGCTCGATTATTGATCTGTTTAACCCGACGCTCGGGTACAACAACATTGCCGCCGTCGCAGCCTTCCCCACAGCGAACAAGAGTTTGACGTACGAATACGGCCTGGAGTGGGGCTTCACATCCGGACTGGGGCGCTACATCACGGAATCCGTGAAGGTAGTCTCCACCGCTACGAATATCGACTCGACGGTGCGGACCATCCCGCCATATGCGCGGTATGTACGGCCATGGGTGAAGTATACGGGCGGTTCAGGTGGAGCGTCTGAGAGCTTTGATTTATACCTGACGTACCAAAGGAGGTAGTAACCATGACGTTGCTTAAAAGTCCGCTACCGAAATTGAAGAAAGAAACGCCGCTCGCCTTCCTGCGGCGCTGGGGCGGCACACGCCGTTACTTCATTCTCGGATGTTCCATTACCGCGGGCAGCGGGGCGAACGTCGACCCGAACCTGGCGTGGGCGGTCCAGGTCCCCAGCGCTTTAGCGAAGTTGGGCGGGATTTCTGGCTTCACGGGATCAAAAAGCGGCTGGGCCGGGTACAATATGGGGCAACTCATATCCGATAATAAGGTCGACCTGATTCCGTCCGACACGGCGCTCGCCATCTTGGAATGCTGCATCTTGAACGAGCATGGTGGCGGTCGCGTCATCGAAACGCAGACCATTCCGAACCTGGCGACGATCATCCAAGCATGGCGGACGAAGTGCCCGAACGCCATGATAGTCGTCGTCGGCTCGTACCCGCGGATTGCTGCGCAGACGGGCGGCATCGTGGACTACGCGAACACGATCGGCAAATTCCAATCCGACTACAACACCGCGATCAAGAACTGGTGCGCAGCGGCTGGCATCCGGTTCATCGACGTCTATGCGGACACGCCGATCCAAATGGCGAAGTTTCCGAATCTCAAGAACGAGACGAACCCACCGACGGCTGAGGGCGTGTTCTTCGATATCACGCACGCGAATGAAGTCCTGTATACGATCATGTCGAATTCCGCCATGAACGAAATCGTCGGCACAAGCCGCTTCTATTTCTAAGAAAAAGCGTCCTCGGGCGAAAACTTCGCGATCCGGCGAGCAGCTGCCGTGAACGTTTAAAGATTTTCGCCCGAAACGGCGCTTTACAGCTTTTGACCGCGGTTCGTATAATGATCTTGTCCTTCTCTCTTCGAAGTTTCGTTAGAACGTACGCTTTTAAGATCTTAAAGAGCGCAGCGCAGAAATGCACCAGCGTAGCGCCTCGTGCATGCTTTACGGGGTGGGGTTTAAAACACCGCCTGTGTAACTAAGTACGTAGAATGGGAGATGCCAATTATGAAGCAATGGCTGCGCGCATGGATTCGTAAGAAATATGAAGAAAAGAAACTTGAAATGATGTTCTTCTTTCCTTTTTAGAAGAGTAAGTGAGATAGGACAATGGAACAATTCATTGACTAGGAGGATTCGCTTTGGACGAGCTGACACGTATTCAACGCGTTGTCGAAGCAGGGCAACTTCAGTGGTTTCAACTGCAGGATGTTAAATTCCTCCTGGCTGAGCTGGAGAGAGAAAAAAAGAAACATAGCGATACAATCTACGAGCTTACCGTTACTCAATTAAAACTTGAGAACGCATCGAAGTTAATCCAATCGTATGAGCAAGATGGCAAGTGAAGGTCGCTCTTAATTGAGCGGCTTTTTTATTGCCCATTTATTTGAATACAAGGAGACGATGAACAATGAAACAATCCGAACTGGTAGCAGGCAAGGCATATACGAATGGCTCGACAGGCAAGTGGAATCAGGAACGCACGATCACGAAGATCGACGGCAGCCTCGTCTCGTACGAAGTAACAGCAGGCCGCGATCCCTCACGGACGAGCAGCATGACGAAAGCAGGCTTCGCTCAATGGGCTAAGAAAGAGGCATGATAATGCGGTATCGTGTCGAATCCATGTTGAATCGTCTTGATATCATGTCGACAAATGTCGAAAAAATGAAAGCCGAAGGTACTTTGACGCTTCTTTCGACAAGCGGGTGCGCGTGAGCCCGAAATAGGGCTAGATTAATTTTCAAAAAATCACTTTCGCTTTCGCTTGGGTCAGCCCAGGACGAGGGCTTATTTGTTTTTCACTTCAAATTAAAGCGATAAATTTCCTTTATATGCAGACGAAGCCTAAAGCGAAAGCGAGGAGGGTGCAATTGGCGAAACCCAAAACGAAACCGCCGGCGCCAAGTACGAAGCCGCAGGACATGGAAGTCTCCACGTCCGAGCTGGCCGCAATCGTCGGCAAAACGCCGCAGTGGATACGCCAATTGACCCGCGATAAGGTTCTGAAGCAGATTGCCGGCACCCGGGGCAAGTACCTATTGGCCGAGGCGGTTCAAGCGTACTGCGAGCATGTCGCCGGCGGCAAGGAACAGGACGACCGGCCGCGCTTCATGGACGAGAAAACGGAGCACGAGCGCATCAAGAAGGAGAAGGCTTCGCTGGAACTCCTCGAAATGCAGGGTAAAATGCATCACGCGGAGGACGTCGAGGCCGTCATGAACGACATGCTCGGAGCCTTCCGGCAGCGGATCCGTGCCATTCCGATGCGTATTGCCCCTGAACTCGTCGGTGTTGCCGAGCTGAACGTCATCAAGGGCAAGCTGGTTGCCGCGACAGACGAAGCGCTCGCCGAACTGGCCGATTACGATCCCGAGCGGTTCGCGGAGGAGCGCGCAAGGACTGATCCTGATGTCGCAGAGTAGAAAACGAACGGCTTCCCTGTTCAGGCGCATCGCGCGCGCCGTCGCACCGCCGCCGCAGCTGACCGTATCCCAGTGGGCCGATGAGCACCGCCGGCTGTCATCGGAGGCATCGGCGGAGCCGGGGCTGTGGCGGACCGACAGGGCGCCGTATCAGCGCGGGATCATGGATGCATTGAACGATGACGAGACGGAGACGGTCGTCGTCATGTCTTCGGCGCAGGTCGGAAAGACGGAGATCGAGTTGAACGCCCTCGGGTATTACATTGACCAGGACCCGTCGCCGATCATGGTCGTGCAGCCGACGCTGGAGATGGCGCAAGCCTTCTCGAAGGACCGGCTGGCGCCGATGTGCCGGGATAGCCCGGCGCTGAAGAAGAAAATGGCGAACACCAAGTCGCGCGATGCCGGGAACACGATGCTGCACAAGACGTTCCCCGGCGGGCACGTCACCATGGCCGGGGCCAACTCTCCGGCTTCTTTGGCGTCTCGACCGATCCGCGTCGTGCTGCTTGATGAAGTGGACCGTTACCCAGTCTCCGCGGGCACGGAGGGCGACCCGGTTACGCTCGTGACGAAGCGGACCACGACGTTCCATAACCGAAAGCGCATCATGGTCAGCACGCCGACCGTCAAAGGCGCCTCCCGAATCGAGACGGCTTACGAGAACAGCAGCATGGAACAGTGGTGCTTACCTTGCCCCAGCTGCGAGGAGTTGCAGCCGCTTGAGTGGTCTCGAATTCAGTTCGAATCGATATCGATGGTCTGTCGGGGTTGCGGGTGCCTTCATTCTGAGCAGGAGTGGAAGGCCGGCATGCTCGCCGGCAAGTGGATTGCCCGGAAGGAAAACCGGAAGGTCCGCGGCTTCCATCTGAACGAGCTTGCGAGCCCGTGGAAGCATTGGGAGACCATCATCGAGGAATTCAAAGAGGCGAACCGCGGCGGCCCGGAAATGCTCAAGGCGTGGGTCAATACTTCACTCGGGGAGACCTGGGAGGAGAAAGGCGAGCGGCTAGACGAGGAAGCGCTGATGAATCGGCGGGAATTGTACCTTTCCGACGTGCCGGAAGGCGTCAAGATCCTCACGGCAGCCGTCGATACGCAGGATAACCGGTTTGAGGTAGAGGTTACCGGCTGGGGCGCGGGGCATGAGTCTTGGCGCATTCAGTACCATGTCATCTATGGCGATTTGAAGCAGACGCAGGTCTGGACGGACCTCGACGAGTTCCTACAGCGCAGCTGGCTGGACGGCGAAGGCCGCAGATTCCGAATTGCGACGACCTGCATGGACTCCGGCGGTCACTTTACCAACGAAGTCTATCAGTTCTGCAAGAAGCGTGAGGCGCGCCGAGTTTTCGCTATCAAGGGCGAGAGCTCCGGTGACGGCACGTATACGCCGTTGATCGCCGGAACCTCTACCAATAATCGCTATCGGGCGACCGTGGTGCGACTCGGCGTCGACGAAGGCAAATCGAAGGTGATGAGCTCGCTGAAGGTGCCGCTCGTGGACGAATTCGGGCAGCGAGTGAGCGGCTACTGCCATTTTCCTCTTACAACGCCAGAGAAGAACAGGGGCTACGAGCGGCAGTACTTTGATGGATTGACGGCGGAAGAGCTGCAGAAGCGGGTCCGTATGGGCGTCCCTTACTACGTTTGGGTCAAAATCAAAGCCCGAAACGAGCCGCTCGATTTGGCCGTGTACAACCGGGCGGCCATTGAGATGCTGAATCCGAATCTGGATGCACCGCTGCCGCCGGTTATGCGTGAAGGTGGACCTCCGCCAGCTCCACCGAAGAACAGGCGACGAGGTACAGACAGCAGCTTGTGACCCGATGAAGGAGGTGAAAAGGAAATTGCCGTTATATACCCTCGAACAGGCTCAGC
This sequence comes from Paenibacillus sp. J22P277, assembly GCF_059383675.1. NCBI lineage: Bacteria > Bacillati > Bacillota > Bacilli > Caryophanales > Paenibacillaceae > Paenibacillus > Paenibacillus sp. J22P277. Next base: position 414,884 of record NZ_JBXENS010000001.1, on the reverse strand, counting down.
AGCACCTTAACGCCTGGATCGCCGCCAACCTGGCAATATCGACCGGCCAATCATACACGATCGGGACGCGGTCGCTGACCCGGGCTAACGTGAAGGAAGTCATGGACCAGATTCGTTATTGGCAAGCTCAGGTCGATGCCTGCCAGCGGGCTGCGTCCGGGATGCCGGCTAAGCGAAAGGTCCGTCGGTATCTTCCGCTTGATCTATGAGCGAACGCACTTCTGGTTATGCAAAGGTTGGCCGCAGATATCCGGCCCCGGTAAGGAATCAGGGCTATGGCGATCACGGAGCAAGTCGGCGGAAGAAGTCGCTCAAGGAGTGGAACCCCGGAACCGGCGATGCCGACACCGACGTTCACGAAAACCTCGAGACGCTTCGGCCGCGGACCCGCGATTTATTCATGGGGGCTCCGCTTGCAACCGGGGCTATCAAGTCGCTTCGGACAAATGTCGTAGGTACAGGGCTTAAGCTTAAACCTACTCTGGACAAAAAGCTCTTGAAGCTTTCCGATGAACAAGCCGCCGCTCTGAAACGGAACATCGAACTTGAATTTGCACTATGGGCTGATTCAAAATATTGCGACTCATCTGGACTCCATAACTTTTATGAGCTCCAGCAGCTCGCTTTCTTGTCTTGGATGGTATCGGGCGACGTCTTCGCACTGCTGCCGCTTACGCCGGAGAAGCACAGCGTTTATGATTTGCGAATCAAGCTCATCGAGGCGGACCGCTGCAGCACGCCGGAGACAACGGATGTGAAAGGGAAAGACATCAAATACGGCGTTGAAGCGAGCGCGACCGGTCGTGTCGTCGCCTACTGGTTCTCTAGCACGCATCCCGGCGGCATCAATCATCTGAATGTCACGCCGCTAAAATGGACCCGTGTACAGGCTGTAGGTGACCAATCAGGCCGGCGCAATCTCTTGCATCTGATGGAGTCTGAGCGGCCGGAGCAGCGCCGAGGAGTTCCGATCCTTGCCCCGGTTATTGAAGCCTTAAAGCAGGTCGCACGGTATACGGATGCCGAGCTGATGGCCGCCGTGATTTCGGGGATGTTCACTGTTTTCATCGAGACTGAGGCGGACGATGCGGATCAATTCGGCTTGGCTGTTGAGACGCCAGGTTATGAGCAGCAGTACGCAAGCACCGTTGGAGAACCTCTCCCGTCATCTGCGGATCAGGATCTACGGCTAGGTAATGGCGCTGTCCAGTTTCTCGAAAAGGGCGAGAAGGCGACGATCGCTAATCCGGGCCGGCCGAACACTGCTTTTGACGGATTTGTGATGTCGATAGTGCGCCAGATCGGCGCCGCATTGGAACTGCCTTACGAGCTGCTGATTAGGCACTTCACAGCATCGTACTCGGCAAGCCGCGGTGCCCTGCTGGAAGCCTGGAAGATGTTCCGTATGCGACGCGCGTGGATGTCGGCGGACTTCTGCCAGCCAATTTACGAGGAATGGTTCGTGGACGCTGTCCTGAAAGGCCGGATCAATGCTCCCGGCCTCTTTGACGATCCGCTCATATTCAAAGCTTACACATCTGCAGAATGGCACGGACCGTCTCAAGGCCAGCTTGATCCTATTAAAGAGGCGACAGCGGCGAAGATCCGCGTCGAAGAGGGATTCAGCACGCGTGAACGAGAAACCGCGGAGCTTACCGGCGGCGACTTCGAGCAAAACCACGAGCAGCGCGTTCGAGAGGAAAGCATGCGCCGTGATGGTAAAGTGATACTCGGCAAAGGAGGTGAACAACAAAGTGCCAATGACAGCAAAGACAGCGATGAAGAAGACGACTCCGATATTCCAGGCAAAAAAGGTCAGCAATAGCGCCGCTGAGCTGACGATTTATGCACCGATCGAGGACGAGGAGTCCTGGTGGTACGACTCCGTGTCGCCGAAAGGCGTCATGCGTGCCTTGAAGAGCATGGGGAACGTCTCCGACATCACGGTCCGTATCAACAGCCCTGGCGGCAGTGTGTTCGCCGGATTGGCGATCTATCAATACCTGAAAGATCACAGCGCGACCGTGACCGTCCGAGTGGATGGCTTGGCAGCGTCAGCAGCGTCCATCATCGCCATGGCCGGCGACAACATCATTATGGGCACTGGGGCGATGATCATGATTCATAACCCTTGGACCATTGCGATGGGAGAGGCGAAGGACTTCCGGGAGACGGCCGATGTGCTGGATAAGATCGCGGTATCGCTCATCTCGGTGTACCAGGAGCGGACTGGGAAGGAAGGTGACGAGCTGAAGGCAATGCTCGATGCATCGACCTGGCTGACGGCCGACGACGCTATTACCAAAGGATTCGCTGACGAGGTGGATCGCAAGTTGAAAGTTTCGGCTTCCATCAGCAATGGGGTCGCGACTTTCAACGGCCACCGCTTCGATCTGCGGGCTTTCGCTTCCATACCTGAGCTACCGGAAGAAGCAGAGGACGAAGAAACGGAAGACGAGCACGAAGAACCAGCGCAACCAAGCGCGAAAGGAGACGATATCGTGAATTTGGAAGAACTGAAAGCGAAATACCCCGATATTTACAAGGCTGCATTCTCCGAGGGCGAGAACGCGGAGCGTTCTCGGATCTCGGCGCTGAATGCGCTGGCTGATGCCCCGGGAGCCGCCGACATCGTCGCCAAAGCAATTGCAGACGGTAAGACGGCCGCCGAAGCTGCCGTTGAGATTGTCACGGCTTCGAAACAACGCATGGTGACGGAAGCAGCAGCACGGACCTCTGATGCTGCCGCCAGCAATGCCGCCGCTGTGCCTGCGGAAGGTCCGACGCCGACGCCTAGCGCGGAAGCCACATCGCAGGCTGAGGCTGATGCAATCGCAGCTGAAATGAAAAAGATCAGAGGAGGTAAGTAATCATGCCTATCCAACCGTATACAGTCGATGGATTTGACAACCTGATTGCCGGAATGGTCCAGGACGTCGTCACCCAGTCCGTAATCATCAGCACGGGAGCGCCATCGGTATTCCAGCGCGGCGCTGTTCTTGCGCGTACTGGCTTCGCCACCGACGGTACTTGGCTTTGCACAATCGTCAATTCTCAAGCTGCAGGCACGCCGGACAAAGTTCCGGTAGCGGTCTTGGCGGATGCTGAAGTCGATGCGCGCTCGGTTGCAGTTCGGGCGACCGCATATGTACAAGGCGAATTCAACCGTGCTGCCCTTACATTCGGCGGCACCGATACAATCGCTACGCATGAAGCCGCCCTCAACAGCGCGAAGATCTATACCAAACGAGTAGTAGGATAAGGGGGAACCAACCAGTGGCATACAAAGACATTTATGCAGTCCCGACGCTTCTGAAGGTCATCGAGCAGGCTCCGGCTTCCAGCACGTACATCCTGGACACGTTCTTCCAAACTGGCGAGTCTTTCGACACGGAATGGGTCGAGATCCAGACCATGAGGGGTAAGCACCCGATCGCGCCGTATGTCTCCGAGCTGCAACCGGGCAAAGTTGTGTTGCGCACGGGCTTCCAAGCCAAGCAGTACAAGCCGGCCCTGATCAAACCGGCACGGCCAATCACGGTGAACGACCTGAAGGTCCGCCAGGCTGGCGAGAGCCTGATCAATCCGGAGTCGGCTGAATCTCGGGCTCGTAAGCTGATCGCTCGCGACCTTATTGAGCTGCAAGACACCATTACACGCCGGAAAGTCGAGCAGGCGGCGACGCTCATGTTTACCGGCAAGGTGACTCAGATCGGCGAAGGCGTCAGCAACGTAATTGACTACGACTTCACGAACAAAATCACGCTTTCCGGTACGGACCTGTGGAGCAATTCCGCTGCCGATCCGATCGCGTTCCTTGCAGGCAAACGGAAAGCGATCTTGGACGGAAACGCACCGACGCCTAATATCGTTCTGTGCGACTACAATGCAGCTGTCGCACTGATGCGGCACCCGAAAATCCTCGAGTTGGCGAAAAACGAGGGCGTAGACGTCGGCAACCTCGACACAACCCTGCTGCCAGACGGCGTAACCTACCATGGCCGCTTGCGGGATGTTGGCCTAGACATCTACTCTTACACGGGCACTTATACGGACGACACCGGCGTCGAGCAACCGTTTATCCCAGCTGGTTACATCGCCATTTTGTCCACGCGTGACAAATTCACGTTTCACTATGGCGCAAATATCATCATGGATCAGAAGACGGAGCAGTTCGTTTATGCCCGTGGCGAGATCATTCCGCAATCGTGGGTGACGGTCGAGCCTGCGCAACGCTGGCTGCAACTGCTCTCCCGTCCCCTGGCCGTGCCGGCTAACGTAAGCGGCTGGTATGTCGCGAAGGTCCTCTAAAACGAAGGGAGAAAACGGAAATGTCCTATATCGCTCTTGAAAGAGTCCTCCACAATGGAAAGAACTATGAGCCTGGGGATGAAATCTCCGGGCTTAAGAAAGACGAGGCGCAACGCCTTCTCGATTTGGAAGTGGTCGAGGAAAAAGCAGCTGCTAAACCGGAGAAAGACGAAGCCAAGGAGTAGGGCCGATGAACTTCCGAGACCAAATGGCACTCGACGTTCAATCAACCTTCCTTTGCCCGGACGAGTTCGCGACGGTTCATAACATCGACGGCCGCAGCGTCCGGGTCGTCGTGGAGAGCGACCAGGAAGGTACGCATATCTACAACGCTCATCCCCCTTCGTATGCGGAGGGGGTTTCTGTTCGTCAAATCATCTTCTATGTGGATCCGCTGGAATTACAGTACCGACCCGAAGAGGATCAGCAGATGGACTTTGACGGGCAGCTCTTCCTGGTAAAAGGCGCTGCTGACGAAGACGGCCTCTACAAGGTCACGATCGAGAGGAATGCTACATGATTCATTTCGAAACCTCCGCCCTTCGTCGCGCTATTCAAGAGCTCAAGAAGGACGATAAGGCCATTCGTACGGCATATTATTCCGCTCTCAACCGAGTTGCACAGCGGGTAAAGACCGAGGCTGGTCGCGAGGTTCGGAAGAAGTATTATGCGAAGGCAAAGGATATCAGCCGGAATGTCTCATTACGGCGGGGGAGCTTGAACAATCCGAGCTCTGAGGTCCGGTGGAAAAGCGGGAATATTCCGCTGATCCGGTTCCGGTCATCGCCGAGCAAGCCAATTGGATGGAAGAAGCCGCCGAAATACTTGAAAGCTGCTGTCCGGAAGAACGGATTGAAGCCTTTAAGGGGCGGATTCGTCGCTCAGGTAGGCAGCGGCGGGCATATCGGAGTATTTAAACGCCTTGGCCGAAAAAGGTTGCCGATCGAGGAGGTCTACGGTCCGGCAGCTCCTGTAATGATCAATGATCAAGGTGTCCTTGATTCGCTCACTGAAATCGCCAAAGAAGAAATGAGCAAACGGCTTGAGCACGAGTTGAAACGCAGGCTAGGGGAAGGGGGACCTATTTAAATGACGATTGTAATGCTTATGCGCGCGTTACAACGTCGGCTGATCGATGTGCTCGGAGCCGACGTTGGAGTGCATCTCTTTGCACTGCCGAAGAAGACAGCGACCACTGTGAAGGCGCAAGAATCGCGTTTTGATTTCGTCATCATCGTGCCTTCGAAGGGCAATGATTCGGCTGACGATGAGGGAGCAAGCGCGCATTTATCGGTAATATTCGGCGCACAGTCTGAGGGTTATGACAACGGCGGTGCGGAAGAAGTATTTCATCTCATGGAAAAGGTCCGACTCGACTTGCTTACCCGGCGGACACTCGATGCTCGATATCGTTTGGAGGATTACGACTGGGAATTCTTCGACGTCGGCCAGCCGCAGCCAGAGTGGTACGGTGAGGTCCGGTTGAGATGGATTCTCCCGTCAATCCTCGAGGAGGTGAAAGGGATTTGACCAAAGCGAAACCAAAAAAGGAGCCGCCATCGATTACACAGCAGATCTATGTCGGACCGAGTTTAAGCGACGGGTTGCTGACGCAATTCCACGTCTTCAAAAACGGGATTCCGGAGCATCTGAAGACGTTGCTCGCTGCTCATCCCGAAATCGAGCTGCTGATCGTGGATCTCGATAAGCTGAACGAAACGAGAGTGCTGATCGAGACGGTTGGCACGCCTCAGCACGAAGCCAATGAGGTTATGAAAGGAGTCTGATCATGGAAAGACACGGAATTGAAATCACCGAGGCTCCGACACCTACTGTCAGCGTCAATACCAGCGCGTTCCCGACGGTCCCGGTCATCTTCGGAACCGCGCCGGTGCATTTGTCCAAACGTAGCTCCGCCCCGGTGAATGAGCCGGTGCTGGTCCTTAACCGCCAGGAGGCAGTTGACGCGTTCGGATACAGCGAAAATTGGTCGAGCTTTACGCTTTGCGAGAGCATCGACACGATTTTCAACCTGTACGGGCAATCGCCGGCCGTACTGATTAATGTGCTCGATCCTTCGGTGCATAAGCTTACGATTGCTCCGGCCGACATGACCGTCACCTCGGGAGCCGTGGCGATCAATGTAGAAGGAGCGCTGAAGGCGGGAATCGTTGTCAAGAACCAGGGAGGCACGACCACCTACACCGAGGGTACGGACTTTACGCTTGGGTACAACGCCGCGGGCAAACTGGTCGTCACGGTAAAGGCCGGCGGAACCATCCCGACCAACGTGACGACGCTCAAGATCGGCTATGACAAGGTGAGCTCCGATGCCGTTACGACCGCGGATCTGATCGGTGGCGTCGATTCCTCGAACGGTAATGCGACCGGATTGGAATTGATCAATCAGATCTTCCCGCGCTTCGGTCTCGTTCCCGGGCTGCTGCTTGCGCCTGGATACACGAATGACCCGATCCTCGCTTCCGTCATGGCCGCGAAGGGGAGCAATATCAACGGGCATTTCAAGGCGCAAACGCTCGTGGACCTCGATGTCGAGGACATCAATTCCTATGCCGACGCGCCGGCGTGGAAGAACGCCAACAGCATCGGGTCGGAATTCCAGATCCCGGGCTATCCGCGGTTGTCTTTCGGCGGGAAGGTGTACAATTTCTCTTCCCATCTGGCCGCGGCGATCATGGCGACGGATGCTGCGAACAACGGCATTCCATACGTCTCCGCGTCGAACCAGGCGCTGAAGGTTGACGGTGTTGTGCAGAAGGGCGGCATCCCGCTGTTCTTGGCGCCGGATCAGGCGCAGTACCTGAATGCCAACGGTATCATGACGGCGCTCAATTTCGTCGGGAACTTCCGCTCTTGGGGCAACCGCACCGCGGCTTACCCTGTCGAGACGGACCCGGTCAAGGCGTTCATTCCCATCCGTCGCATGATGAACTGGATTTCGAATCAGATCATCCTAACGTACTGGCGCTATGTCGACGCGCCCCTCAACGCTCGCCTGATCGAGACGGTTACGGACAGCATTAACATATGGCTGAACGGGTTACAGGCAGCCGGAGCGATCCTCGGCGGCCGGGTGGAGTTCAACAAGAGCGAGAACAACGACGCCGATCTGATGGATGGTCGGGTGAAGTTCCATCTCTACGTGACTCCGCCAGGGCCAGCGCAAGAGATCAGCTTTGTTCTCGAATATGATCCGCAATATCTGCAAGGGCTCTTCCCGACAGCCTAAGAAAGGAGTGTGAAATAAATGAACCGCGCTCTGATTTCAGAGAAGTTTAATGGAATGTCGGCTTACATGAACGGAAATGAGTTTTTGGGTATTTCCGATGAAGTAACACTTCCAAGCTTCGAAGCTTTAACGACGACTATATCCGGTGCCGGTATTCCTGGAGAATATGACAGCATCTCTCCAGGTAACTTCAGTAGTCTGACGTGTGGTTTTACGTGGAGGACAATTGAGCGAAATGCAGTACGCCTGCTTTCTCCCGTAAGACACGCCCTAGATTTCCGTGGTTCGATGCAGGTGTTTGATAATATTTCCGGCAGCATAAAGGAAGTTCCAGTACGAATTGCTATTCGTGGGATGGCTAAAAAGCTCGATCTCGGAAAGCTTGTGACGAACGGAACTTCGGATACTTCCAATGAATTTGAAGTGTCCTATGTGAAAGTCATGATCGATGGACAGACTCTCCTTGAATTCGACAGATTCAATTATATCTTTAAGGTCAACGGCGTGAATTATTTAGAGCAGCGCCGTAACAACCTTGGAATGTGAGGGATGACATGAGCGAAGAAAACAAGCAAGCAGAAGTGGCCGACGAGAGGGTTTATACCCTGCGTCGGCCTTTTAAGTTTGAAGAGAGGGAAATCACGACGCTGACATTGGATTTCGACCGGCTGACTGGCGAGGACATTCTCCAAGCTGAGCGCCGTTTCGTCGCCGAATCGAATATCAAGGGATTGGTGAAAGAGACGTCCAAGGCTTACCAGGTTTACATTGTAGCAGCTGCGGCTGGCGTTCCTGTCGAACTGATCTGCGCATTACCGGCGCGAGATTTTACGTCTTTGACTCTGGCGGCACAAGGTTTTTTGCTCTATTAGGGATGGACGGTTCTCGGGAGCGTTCTATCCGAGAATGGTTCATCTCTTTAGCCAGAAAGACGTTGTCGCCGGTGCACTACTACACCAATATGCCAATCCTCGAGGCGATCGAATGGAACATTGCTGCGAATAACGTCGGTGGAGGTGATCAGCAGTAATGTCGAAAGATTACGAGTTAGCGTTTAAGCTCAATGCCGAATTAGAGGCGAAATTTTCGCGGACGTTTACGGATGCCGAGAAGAAGATCAGCTCCCTAGAGCGTAAACTCCATGATCTTGAACAAGTCGGGTCGGGAGGGTTTGGCAAGAGCATTATCCGCGGCATTACATCAATCGGCAGCGCTGCTGGTCTTGCCGCCGGGGTAGCTATAGCCGGTGGGATTTACGTAGCCGGGTCACAGATTAGCGATTCAATTCATAAGGCGATGGACTTCGAAGCTCAAATGGCGTCAATCAAAGCATTGACCCAGGCTTCAACTGTTGAAATGGCCAGAATGCAGACGCTCGCTCTACAACAAGGCGCGAGAACGAAGTACACGGCCCTTGAAACGGCGCAGGCGATTGAAGAATTAATTAAATCCGGCTTGACTCCGGCCGCTGTGGAAGCAGGCGGACTAGATGCAGCACTGAATCTCGCTACGGCTGCAGGATTAGATTTGTCAGAGGCATCCTCGACGATGGCGACTTCTCTTAATGCGTTTAAGAAGGACGCAATATCCGCCGCCGAAGTTTCTGACATTTTGGCAGGGACAGCTAACGCCGCGGCGACGGATGTACATGAACTTGGTTATGCTCTTGCTTCAGGTGGAGCTGTAGCCAATATGGCTGGACTATCCTTTCGAGACTTCAATACCGCCATTGGTCTGATGTCAAATGATGCATTAAAGAGTGGGTCGGATGCCGGCACAAGTTTTAAGAGCATGTTGATGTATTTGCAGCCACAGACGGCGAAAGCGGCCAAGCTTTTCAATCAGCTTGGCATCGGGGTCGGGAAGGCGAACAAGTTCTTCAACAAAGGCAAGATCAAGGACATCGCCGGAATCGCCGAAGTGTTACACGATGCCTTCGCGGGTATGGACGAGCAAACCATGACCGACAAGATGATGGAGATGTTCGGTACAGATGGAGTCAAAGCGGCATCATCGCTTTTTAAAGCTGGATCTAAGGGAGTCAAACAGTTTCAACGGGACATGTCCAATGTCACTGCGCTCAAGGTAGCTACGGACAAGATGAATGGCGCAAAGGGCTCAGTCGAGCAATTCACCAGCGCGATCGACACACTGAAATTGTCTGCGCTGCTCCCCACGATGCCGATTATCAGTAAACTGGCCAACGCCGCATCCAGATTCGTTACATCGAATATTCCTCAAATACAAAGCTCTATGGAATCGGCATCTGCTGCTGTTGAGAAGTATTTCGACACACACTACTTGAACAATAAGGATTTTAATTCACGTACGCTGTATGGAAAGGTCGACTTCATCATTAACGATCTTTGGGATGCGTTCGATACATGGTGGGACGGTGGTGGCGAGGATCAAGTCGGAGGAGTTACATCCGAGGTCGTTGGCTTTATGACGAAATCTCTCGAAGCTTCTACACCTGCGTTCGTCAGCATAGGGTTTAAGCTTGGTCAAGGTATTCTGCAAGGCATAGCCCAAGGCATAAAGGACGGATCGGCGGACCTGATTTCGAAAATTCCGATTTTCGGAAGATTCATTGACGGCGAGAAGAAGTTGGACAGCGTCTCGAGCTTCATTGAACGCGCTGAAAACTCCGACCCGAACAAGCCTCTGCTCGGCGAGACCACACTTAGCGGCGGGGATGGCGACGGTGGTGGAAGCTGGGCCCACAAAATGTTAGGCAAGATAGGGTTGCGTGGCGACGGCGGCCGGGTCACTTCGCCGGAGGTGTCCTGGATTGCTGAACGCGGAACGCCTGAGTGGGTCATACCAGAGAACAATTCATCTCAATCTCGTGGAATGTGGGCGGCGGCCGGCCGGAACATGGGGTTGCTCCCCTCTTCCGATGGCGGACAGCCCATTGTCATTCACAATAATCCATCTATTGTCATCCAAGGAAATGCAGACGAAGCATCAATCAAGGCCGCTCTTAATGCAAGCAATGCGGAATTGGAACGCAGAATAGAAGCAATCTTGGCTCGGAAGAAGAGGGTGAGCTTTGCACAATGACCTATAGAACAATTCAAGGCGATACCTGGGATGGTGTCGCCTTTAAAGTTTACGGGAAAGAGACGCTCATGCCGCTTCTCATCAATGCAAATCCGAATTATTCGGACACGGCAGTGTTCAGCAGCGGGATCCTACTTGAAACGCCGCCGGCACCGATCGAATATACATCGAGCCTGCCGCCATGGAAGCGCGGTGATGGTAGATGACACAGCTTGCTCGTCGCGCTGATCTCCAGGTGAACTACAATGGCAAAGATATCTCGGAGTCGCTGGCGCAATCGCTTCTCTCCTTGACATACACGGATGCACCTAGTGGGGATATTGATGACCTGCAGATCACACTGGAAGATCGGGAACGCCTTTGGCAAGGCGATTGGAGTCCGACGGAAGGCGATACGATCGATGTCCGACTGAAAACCATTAACTGGCTCGGACCGAATAAATTCGAATTGTTCCCATGCGGAACGTTCGAGGTTGACACGCTTGAAATGAGCGGGCCGCCGGATCAGGTCACGATCGGCGCCTTGTCGCTGCCGGCGGGCACGGGCGTGCGCCGGGAGAAGAACACGCGGTCATGGGAGAAGGTTACGTTGAAGTCGATTGCCGCAGACATCGCGAAGCGCGCGAAGCTGAAGCTATTGTACGAGTTTGACGAGAATCCAACCTATGAACGGGTCGATCAGACCGAACAGGCGGACCTCCCGTTCCTCTTCGCGCAATGCCAGCAGGAGGGCGTCGCCGTGAAGATCGCGCACGGGAGCCTGATCCTATTTGACGAACGTGAATACGAGCAGCAGGCTCCTGCCCTTACGATTCCCCGCGGTGCTGGCGTCATCTCTTATTCATTCAATTGGAGCGCTACAGACGCGGCTTATCGCGCATGTCAGCTGACGTACTGGGATTCGAAGACGGATAAGAATCTTCAGGTGCTCTATACGCCTCCCGGGGCGCCGTCGGCAGGCCCGGTCCTCAAACTCAACGGCGAGAGCGCATCTTCGCAGGCAGAGGCGTTGCGGATCGCGCGAAACCAGCTGCGGGAGAAAAACAAGAATTATGGCCGAGCCTCGCTGACGCTCCCGGGAGATCCCCGGATGTCAACCAGCCTGACGCTGCTGCTCAGCGGCTGGGGGCGGTTTGACGGGAAGTACATTATTGATAGCGCGGTCCATACTGTGGATCCAAACGGGTACGGGACCAGAATCGAATTGAGGAAGGTGCTGGGATGGTGAACAACTTGATTCGCGTCGGCGTTGTTTCCTCGACCAACCCGGCCGCCGGCTCCGTGCGGGTCGCGTTTCACGACCACGATGACCAGGTTAGCGCAGAGCTGCCAGTGATCGTCCAGAATGGCTGCTATTCGATGCCGTCGGTAAACGATCGAGTGCTTTGTGTCTTTCTCGGAGACCGACTCGGAACCGGCTTCGTCCTCGGCACGTTTTATAACGCGGCTCAGGCGCCACCCTCGACGAATGCGGCGCAAAGCGGTGTTTGGTTGGAGGATGGGAGCCACGTCTATTTCGATCGCTCAGCGGGCGTCCTGCGCATTCATGCGGCGGGCGGCGTCGAGATTACCGGCGGGCTGACGGTTGACTCGATTTCCTATCCGGGAGGGAGCATACCGTGAACAAGATCGGAGCACTTGGAAACATCGTTTTTGTCGTAAGCGAGGAAGCGATTCGTACCTTCTCAGGGCTTTCCCGTACGACTGCAGGACGTTGGGCAAAACACGACGTCCTCGGCAGCAAGCCGTTGACTCAGCGGGTCGGCCCGGGGCTGGATACAATCAGCTTCAATATGCGGTTTGACTGGTCGCTCCGAATCAACCCGCGAAAGGAACTCGATGCCCTTGTTGATCTCGAGCGAGACGGGCGCGCTGTCCCGCTCGTCATCGGGGGCAAGCCTCTTGGAGTAGGACTTTGGGTCGTTACAAGCGTGGTCCAAAACTGGGAAGAGGTAGATAGTAGCGGATTCTTGGCGAGGGCGTCAGCAAACGTTTCGATCGAGGAATACGTACGGGAGGTTAAACGATGACCATTACAATCGGCGCTAATGGCGCGGCCGAGATCGTGCAGAACGTGGAGTTGATCATCTCTACGCCGAAGGGTTCGGTGCCGCTGGACAGGAACTTCGGAATCGACTACACGGTCGTCGACCAGCCGATTCCGGTCGCGAAGGCGCTGCTCGCCGCGCAAGTCTTGGAAGCTGTGCAAACCTACGAACCGCGCGTACGGGTTTCGGAAGTGACGTTCGATCCAGAAGAAGAGCTCAACGGCGTGCTGAAACCGCGAGTGAAGTTTGAGCCCGTAGAAAGCGAGGGATCCTCTGATGGCCCTGGTTGATTTACCCGATATCCAAATGGTAGACGAAGACGTCGCGAAAACGCTGGCGAATATGATAACCGTATACGAGGCGCTCACTGGCCGGACGATCGCTCCGGGAAATCCAGAGCGCCTATTTTTAAATTCGCTTGCCACAATAATTGAACAGCAGCGGGCGCTGATCAACAAGGTCAGCAAAGCGACGCTGCTCAAATACGCAGCTGGCCCTTGGCTCGATCATCTCGGCGCTTTCAGCCATACTACCCGGTTAGCCGCTGAGGCCGCGTTCACGATTCTCCGATTCACCTTATCCGCTCCGCAGTCTTCGGTCATCACAATACCTGCCGGGACGCGCGTAAGCACGCAGACGGAGCCGAAGATGTATTTCGCGACGAACAAGACCGTTACGATCGCGGCGGGCGGTACGGCGGTGGATGTGTCCGCGACATGCACGACCGACGGGGTTCCAGGGAACGGCTTTATTGCCGGCCAGATTAATCAGCTTGTCGACAGCAACCTTCCCTTCGTTTCCGGAGCAGTAAATACGACGGCGAGCGGCGGAGGCGCGGACGTAGAATCGGACGAGGCGTTCCGCCAGCGGATCTATGAATCGCCGGAGTCCTTCTCGGTAGCCGGCCCGGAAGGAGCGTACAAATATTGGGCGAAGTCGGCAAACGTGGCAATCATCGACGTCGCTGTTTTGTCGGCATCGCCCGGCACGATTGAAATATCACCTCTGCTCGCCGGCGGGGTTATTCCAAGTGCCGAGATACTGAGTGACGTCGCCGCGATTTTTACCGATCGCGCAATCCGGCCAATGAACGACTATGTGACCGTGGTCGCGCCAGCGACGCAGGCGTACACGATCACCTATGCGTACTTTATTGAGCGCGGCCGGGCGGCGGAGGAAGCCGCGATCCAAGCCGCGGTGCAGCAAGCGGAAGCGGAATTCATTGTATGGCAGAAGAACAAATTGGGACGCGATATCAACCCGTCGGAGCTGGTCCGCAGGCTGATGGTGGCCGGGGCATACCGGGTCAACCTGACGAGCCCGGCATATACGGCCGTTGACGAAACCAAGATCGCGGTAGCCGGTACCGTTACGCGCACATATGGGGGGCTGGTCGATGATTAATCTCGCGAATGTCAGTCTTCTTGATCTGTTGCCGCCGAATCTCGCTGCGGATCCGACAATCGCCGCGGCGGCCCGCGCGATTGACGCCGAGCATCAGGCAACGACGGCCATGATCGCGCAGCTCAGCATCTTCGACCATCTTGACTCGCTCACGGATGAAGAGGCCGACGAGCTGGCTTGGCAATTCCACGTTGATTTCTACGACCAGTCGCTGCCGATCGAGCGCCGGCGGGAGCTGATCAAGAACAGCCGCAGATGGCATCAGACCAAAGGGACGCCCGCGGCCGTCGAGGAGCTTATTCAGACCGTCTTCGGTGACGGCGAGGTCGAGGAATGGTTCCAGTACGATGGGGAGCCGAATATGTTCCGGGTCATCTCGAGCAACACGGCGATCAGTGACACGCAGGCGCAGCAGTTCATTGCTGCCCTGGACTCGGTCAAGCGGAAAAGCTCCCATTTGGAGGCTATCATTTTGACGGAGACATCGGAGCTGCCGATGTATTTCGGCTTCGCGGTCCATACCGGCGATCACATTACGTTGAAACAGGAAGGGGCTTGATTATGGGCGTATTCAACGGCCTCAAATTGACGAACAAGGGTATCGCCCTGCAGGCGAAGCTGGCCGCGGGCGGCACCCTTCACTATAACCGGATGGCGATGGGTGACGGCGCGCTGTCCGGTCCGATCGAGTCGATGACCGCAATGGTCAATCAAAAAGCGACCCTCAATATCGTCAAAGTTACGACACTGCCAGGCGGGAAAGCCGTTGTCGGCGTGAAAATGAATAACGCCGCCATTGGCACGGGGTTCTATTTCCGTGAGCTCGGTGTCTTCGCGCAGGATCCTGACGAAGGCGAGATTCTGTACCTGTACGGGAACGCCGGTTCAAGCGCTGATTTCATCCCTCCCGGTACCGGTGGCAGCGACGCGATCGAGAAATATATCGACGTCCTTACGATAATCGGCAATGCCAGCAGCGTGACAGCAACGATTGATACGTCCCTGGTGTTCGTGACGATCGACGAGTTTCAGGCGCATACGTCGGCGGCTGTGCTCGATCACCCGGACGGGTCGGTTAAGACGCAGCATCTTTCTGGCAGCGCAGTAACGACGGATAAGATTACGCCGGGAGCCGCAACCGATTCGGTCATCGGTAATCGGTCCGTGGATGACACGATTTCAGCTGCATCAGGAGCGGATACCCCGACGCGCCTCTGGTCAAAGCTCGCAAACATGATCAAGCGAATCACGGGCAAGTCGAACTGGTACACCGCGCCGGCCAGAACGTTGGAGGATTTGAACTCGCATATCGGCTCGAGCGGAACGACGGCGCATGCTGTCGCCACAACTTCAGTGGCCGGCTTTCAATCGGCAGCGGACAAAGCGAAGCTCGACGGCATCGCCACTGGCGCGACCAATTATGTGCATCCCTCTGGAGACGGAAATATGCACGTTCCCGCGACCGGCACGACGAACAGTGCCAAGGTTTTGAAGGCGGGGTCAACGGCGGGGAGTGCGGCATGGGGGAACGTTGCCTTCTCGGAGTTGACGAGCAAGCCGACGACGTTGGCCGGCTATGGCATTACGGATGCGATTCGTACGCGGGTAAATAACGGGGCGCTTGAATTTTGGGACGGAACGGGGTGGCAGGCAGTGGGCGGATTGCTATACAGAGCAAGCAGCACGGTACAAAGAACGGACGCGACCGAACGATTATCGACCGGCTCGGGACAACTCAAGCTAGTTTCTATTTTCTTCGCGGCCCATCCGGGTGAAATTCGAGTCGCCTTCGACATGAAACCAGTCGCGTCCGGGTCGTCTCCTACGACGAGCCTTTACGTTATCGCGGATTCGGGACAAATGTTGAAAGGCGGGTCGAGCACATTGGGCTATGCCGCGCCGAGCGTCAACACGTCCATTTCAAAGAATGGCTCAGGTAGCGTAATCCTGCCGTTGGACACTTTGACGCCTATCGGAACGGAAATGCCGGACAGCAACGTCATTGCGGATGGACTAGGGAATCAGAGCGACGGCGACATGGCAACGAATAATTACTCGGTATCGCAAGTCAATTTGGTCCAAACGGCAGGCAACGGGTATTCTTCCTATTCGTTCATCATGCGAGTGCTCAAGCCTGGGCCAATATATCTGGCGCTTCGAGCTCGGGCGAATGGTACGAACGGAAACGGCGTTGGGGTCGGTGCAGGAATTAAGAATATCTCATATCAATATGACATTGTAGGGGGCGGTTAATATGTTTGCGATTCTGATTGATAACGGTACGGTGGTGGGCGTCCTTCCTGATTACACAGAGGATATCGAGATTCTCAAAGAGTTCGTCGTCGTCGAGGAGCTACCGGCCGCTGTAATCGACCTGCCGAGCGGCTACGGCGTATTGTACGACGGAACGGATTTCTACCGGTTCGAATATCCGAAGCCGTCGAAGACGCCAGAGCAGATTCAAATCGAGCAGCTACAGGCAGATAATGCAGATTTGACCTCCCGGCTTTCAGACGTTGAGCTCGCGCTTGCCGACATCTTCGCGGGAGGAGGTGAGTAACCCATGGCGAAACCAATGTACCAGATCCGCATCATCGCGAATGCATGCATTACACGATTCACTGCGAGTGAAGGCGACATCGATTCGATCGTCAGCAGCTACAACTTGGCGGAAGCTGATCGCGAACTTGTTCTTGCAGAAGTCTACACGAAACGGCCGGACATCGCTCCGGCAGCTGAGGGCTCCGCGTAAGCGGGGCTTTTTTATTTGACCAAAGAAAGGATGATTGTCAGGATGATCAAAGAAACAGGATCGACGATCTTTACAGCAGCAATCGGAGCAACCGGAAAAGAAACGGCGCTCGGGACGACCGCAGCAGCTGTCGGATTGGTTTTGTCTCAGTGGCTTGGCGGCTGGGATATGGCGCTCAAAGTGCTGCTGGCCCTCATGCTCGCCGATTACGCAACGGGCGTCCTCGGAGCGGTAAAGACGAAAACGCTGAACAGCGATATCATGTTCTGGGGTGGAATCCGGAAGATCACCGTCCTCTTCGTCGTGGGCTTGGCTGCCATGCTGGACGACTGGATGCAGACCGGTGCGCCTATCTTCCGCACGGCGGCGATTTACTTTTACGGCGGACGCGAAGGTTTGTCCGTTGTCGAGAACCTGGGGACACTTGGCGTTCCGTTGCCGAGTCAAATCAAGAGCTTTTTGCAGCAACTCGCTGAAAAAGGCGACGGGAAGGATGTGACCGACAATGCAGGCAAAGGGTCCGACAAATCTTAAGGTCATCGACGTCTCGCATTACCAGAACGACCGCGGTAAGATCGATTGGCCCGCGGTCAAGGCTGACGGCGTCGCAGGGGCGTTTATCAAGGCGACGGAGGGAAAGACGGGCATTGACCTGAAATTCGCCGATAACGCGACAGGCGCCCCCGCCGCGGGCCTCGCGATGGGCTTCTACCACTACGCTCATCCGGAACTGAACAGCGCCTTGGCGGAGGCGGCGCACTTCGCCAAAACGGTCAAAGGTTTCGACGCCGACTTCCCGCATGCGTTGGACGTGGAGGGGCAGGCATCGAAGATTGGCGCGGAGGCGCTGACGACATGGTGCGTCGCGTGGCTGCAGGAGGTCGAGCGGCTTACGGGGCATCCGGCGATGATCTATTCCGGCGGTAGTTTCGCGCGCTCCTACCTGGGCAAGGCGCTCGGTAAATGGTCGCTCTGGATCGCGCATTACGGGGCGACGACGCCGATGGCGAATAGCACATGGTCGCAGTGGGCTGCGTTCCAGTATACATCGAGCGGGGCTATTGACGGCATCGTCGGGAATGTCGACGTCAATGCAATGGAGAAAGCCTTCTTCGACAAGTATGCCGGGGTGCCGGGGATCCCGCAGCCGACGGCCGAGGACACGATCAAGATCGTGGTCAACGATAAGTTGGTCGCGTATGGCCGGATGATTGACGGCCATGTCTATCTCCCGCTGCGGCAATTGGGCGACGCGCTCGGCGTCTCGGTCGAGTGGCGAGCAGCAGAGGCGACGCCATACGTCGACGGCAAGGTAGTTACGGCCTTCAAATTGATCGACGGCCGCACTTACGTCGGCATCCGGTCGGCGGCGGAGCTGCTGGGGGGCTTGGTTTCGTGGGATGGCCTCACGCAGAAGGTATACCTATACAAGTAAAACGAAACCCCGCGGGCGCTTTGTGCCTGGCGGGGTTTTTGTCGTTCTATGTGCTTATGCTTTCTTCTCCATATCAACACGGATTTTCTGCAGAACCAGCAATATTTCACCGAGTCCAAGTACGATCAAGCTGAAGAACACCGAGGGGTAAAGAGAGCGGTCGAAGAAGAAGGTCAGTAGAAGGCAGAGGATAAAGCTACAAAATCCAGCAATCGTTAAAAACTTTCCAGTGGGATGGGACATTGCAATTTCACGCCGCAATTCCAGATCTTCACGATCGTATTGTTCCTTCTTCGTTTCGGTATTCGTAACAGATTCCAATGACATATTACCCCTCCTACAAATGTCCTAATTTTCTCCAGTGTATCACGATCATACCTTACCGGGAATTGAAATTTCCAGTTTGACGTTTTTGTTTCCTGTATATTACAATTGGACCATCTTTATTACAGGGGGAGTAGGTTGGATGCCGAATATACAGGAAGAAGAAATTCCCGAAAAATATCGGGGGCGGGGCAAACTATTGGAAGACATTAACCCCAGAGTGTGCTACCACTGTCACGGTGTTAGATATGAAGAAATTGTGTTAGACGGCAAGTATTATTTCCATGCTTCTTGTTTAGAACAGATCTCAATTGATCCATTAAAGAAAGAGATTCTTTTTAAAGTCTTAGATGAACACTTTGATAATTGGGGCTGGACAGACAACATTTTCAAATATGTGAGTCAATGTATCGGCGATGCCCCGGTTCTGAAATACAAAGTAACAACACCTAAAGGGTGGCTATATATTTACACTCTCTTCTCGACGAGCGTAAAAATTATTAAGTTGCCTTATGAGGCTGACGACGACTATGAAATCGAGGTTATAAGTTTGAAATCGCTCGACGAAATCAATTCATTTTTGATGTCTGAGGATGTAAGTCGCGGGGGTTAACCCGCGACTTTTGTTTTGATACGGTACATAAGCGTCCGCACAACCTTCCGAAAGCTCCGCTTCTTCTCCTGCCGGAAGACCACTTCCACCTTCGTCGGCTTGCTGATCACGTACGGCTGCCCATTTTTCATACCGATCACAACTCGCTTCATGCTATCACCTCAGCGGTTTATTGCGGGGCTTCCCGCGACGAACGCACTCCCCGTGCGATCGTTTCTGCCAGTAGCTAGCTGGCTTCATCGGGCGGATTTTCTGAGATTTATCTTGGGAACACATTCCGCAAATATGATTATGCTTTTCGGCCGAATTATAGTTCTTATGGCAAATAACACAAGTCCTTTCATATAGCCACGGTTTGAGTGGCGGGTTGAACTTTAGCTTCATGGTTTTCCTCCGTTCGATACGGGACGCGGCAGCCGGGTAATGAACCGCGCATAGCCGTCCTTGTTCTTAATCAGGTTCAGACTGTGGTACCGCGGCAGCTTCAGCAGATCCTCTTCCTGATACGGATAAAGCTCGCTCTTGAGCTCGTCAAAATTCTTCTTGTCGCACCCGGCGATCAGCATATAGCTCGCATTAGCCGAACGCAGCTCGTCGCGGATGTGCTTGATCTGGTTCAGGTAATGCGCGGAGATGATCGGCTTGAGCCCGAACTTCGCGTACTGGCTCAGCTTGCTGCGCATGAACTGCTCCGTATGCTGGACCTGATAAAGCTCGTCGACGACCAGATTGACCTTGACGTATTTGGAGCGGTCGCCGGCCAGCCGCTTGCTGCGCATCTGGAGCGCGAGCCATATCTTTGTGCTCCAGTAGGTCGTATAGACGTCGCGCTCCCCATCGGTCCCGAACATGTCGGAAGGCATCCGGATACAGATCAACTGATTTTTCTGCATCTCTTTGACGAGGTCCACGTTGCCCGCGGTGCCCTTATCAAGCATGCGCTCCATATACGCGTTCTGCTCGAGCTGGTTGAGCCGATCGATGATCCCGACGACGTACGTGTCCTTGGTACCGACGATGGCGCCTGTTTTGTTGTCGCGTTCGTTGATCTCCCCGAGCCAGCGGATGTATTTCCGCAGGTTGTCAGCCTGCGGCCGCGGGACGGCGCTAATCAGGCGCGCGCGGACCTCATGGTCCTGCAGGCAGTCGAACACGTCCCGCACGCTGCCGCCGCTGATGAAGGCGACCAATGAGGCGCTGACAAGGTACCGCTGCATCTTGGCCGACAGCTTCGTTTCCTCCGCGTTAATCGAATTGACCAGCGTTAGCAGCTGCGTCGTCTGCTTTTTGGCATTGTCGTAGGCTTCGAACGGATCCGCGCTGACGCCAACCTCGTTATACCCGATCCCCTGAATCTTCCGGATATCGCCGCACTCAATAATCAGCGTCTGCTCCGGCGGGATCGCCGCGGCCACCTCGCGGCTCAACTCGCATTGTCCGACGAAATCGAAGATAATCACGCACTCGCCGGCGCCGATCCCATCGCGGCTCAGGTTGCCGATCAGCGTCGACTTGCCCGCCCGCGTTGGGCCGATCAGGACGGTCGTTAGGTTGCGGAACTCCCGGTCGTCGGATAGATATGCCATTTGTCCATTCCCCCTGTAAATATTTTCTCCGATGCACATGACGCCTTCCTTGAGATCGTCCGGCACTTCCGTCTCCTGCGTCTCGACCCGGTCCATGAAGCTGTACCGCTCGAGCAGATCCCGGCCTGCGAGCGCAATGAAGTTTTGCGCCTCCTGATCGCCGACCTTGTTCCGGCTCGCGCGGATGTCGCGGTCCGTGAATAGGAACTGCCGGCGGAAGGGGCGGTACTGCAGCTGATTGTCGTCGCTGATCGTATCGAACGACTGTGCCAGGCTGCGCGCCGCGTTCCGCTGCCGGAGTACGTCGGAGCTCTCGGCCATGACGACGATCTGCGTGTCGATGATGGTTGCCCGGGCCTTCTTGGCCGTGTTCTCGCTGACCCGGCTGGCGCCGTGCAGACGGTCGATTAATCCCTCGAGCACGTCGCTGCCGCCGGCGGCCGACTTCCGGCCGTTGCTGAGAGATTCGGCGATCTCGCGGAAGATGGCGTTCCCAGCGGCCAGCAGATACTTGGCGGCGTAGGCGAGGCCCATCTTGTTCCGCTCGACCGGCAGCCGGCGGTTCACCTTGTCGATCGTCGCCTTGTAGAGATGCCGCCAGCTGATCTGGCTGCCGGGGATGAAGTTATAGAAGATCCCCAGCCGGTCGCCTTCCTCCAGCAACTCGACAGCGTTTAGATTGCTGTTCAGCAGATCGTTGCTCCGCCGGTCGACGGCCAAGCTGAGCGGATCTTCTTTCTCATAAAGCAGCTCATAGCGCGCGGCCCGCGGCCCGAACTGCGGCAACTCCTGCACTTCCTCGATCGTCACCGCGCCCCATACATCCGACATCTTCTCCCGCAGAAAGCCGAGGTGCTGCCGCGGCACGATGAAATAGAATTCGACCTTGCGCTGCTCCATGTAGACGTAATAGGCGACCTTGGCCGGCAGCGTGTAGCGGTATCGGGTCCCGAGAATGAATTCCCGGCCGAATGCCCGGATCAGTTTGTGCTCCTCGATCTTGACGTTCGCGAGCGCCGTCTTGTAGAGCGCGGCAATCGCGCGGGCGATTTTGTCGGTTCCCTGGTTCCGGACGGCGTTGTTCGGCTTGATCCGAAGGAAAGCATATTCCGGCTGCGTCACCTGCAGCACTTTGGTCAATGGAATGCCTTTCATGATGCGCCGCCTCCCAGCAGCCGTATGAGCGAGTACACGCCGAACACAAGTCCAGACCAGCGGTACCCGCTGCGCAGCCCTAGCACGCCGAGAATGATAAGCACGCTGCAGCTGATCAGCCCGATGCCATAGCTCAGGTCGAGCAGGATCATGCCGGCATCGTGAAGCCAGTGGAGGACGTGATTCGTCATGCTGTGGGCGATGTACTTCGTGATCGGTCCGGCGGCCGTGTGCTGGAGGAACATCGTGGCCGGACCCTTGACGCCGAGAATAGAGGGGCCGGCGATCTCCCCGGAGAAATGCTGGACGGCATCGACTAGGGATGCCGGATCCGCGGCGTGGCCGTTGTGAATCAGTCCGAAGTGAAGGTGCGGGCCGGTACTATGCCCCGTGTTCCCGCTGAAGCCGAGCAGGTCGCCGGCCGCTACGTGGTCGCCCTGGTGGACGCTGACACTGTTCAGGTGACCGTATACATGGACATCACCATCAGCTGTCCGGACGTAGACGCCATTGCCAAGCCCGCCAGAGTGATGGACGACGCGTTCAATGGTGCCGCCTGCGATGCTATGCAGCTCCGTGCCGTTCGGCATCGCCAGGTCAACGCCGGTGTGCATCCGGCCGTCGCGGACCTCCTCGAATACGCCGTATTGTGATGAGATACGAAATTTCATCGGCATATTGATGCACTCCTCTCCGCGCCGCCTGTCATGTTGGCGACCCCATCTCCCGGAACAGTTTTTCGATTTCGCTAAATGCCCACGGAAGCCCCAGCAGAATGGCATACACAAGCATATAAGCAAGACCAGACTTCCGCGCAGCAACGAAGTCGCCTTGCACAGTGGAGCTGATCGTATCGAACGCGCCTTTTATGATGATGATCCATTTCCCGATGCCGATGACACGTTGGTATAGTTTTTGCGCGCTGGCATCAATCCCGCTCGTGGCGTGGACGGTTTCGAGACCAATTCCGCCGAGCAAGACGGTCAAGGTGATCGCGCCGATCCGGTAAATTAGCTTGTGCCGCTCGATATGCTCAACGACCACGATAGCGCCAGCTCGCAACCGGTCAATAATAGCCCGGCGAGTAGCTTCCGGAATAACGGCGGCAGCCGGCGCACGAAAGTTGACTCGGTATCCGGTTGGCATGACAGATAACGTCGCCAAAAATAAAACCTCCCCAATCCTGATGTACTTGCATTTTCCGGGGGGCGCCCGGCATAAGCTGAGGGTAAACCGCCTCTCAGCGTCCTAGGCCGACTATGCCTATCAGCAGAACAACCAGTCCTGTGACCATCCGGACAGCCGTTAATATGACTTCAAAATAGTGCTCCTCACGCCGCGCCATGGCTGCAACGTCTTTCCCGTTTACCGTTACCTTCATATAAATCCCTCCGCATTGAAGTCTTCAGTCGATGATTCCTGCCTGACTGGTGCCGCCGCTGCCATTGATCTGCTCAAGCCCGCGCCGTCCATATCCCTTTGAATCAGCCGTTTCAGGTACCCTGAACGGTTTTTTCTGCTGCCCACCCACTCGAACATCCGGACTTGATCCGGGTCGAGAATATTGAAACAGACCGGGACCTTCTTAATTTGCTTCATACAATTTCCTCGCGATCAGATAGAATGCCCGGACGTTTGCAAAAACAGGATCGCCGTCGATGGCACGAGCGCTGGGGAAGTAGGACCGCAGCGGCTCAAGCAGCGGTTCACAGCCGCCGCCGCAGACGTAGACAGCGTCTTGCCCCTTCCAGCCGCCCGCGAGCGCCTTGAGCGCAATCTGACGGGCAAATGCCGCCGGATCGACCGCGCGCAGCGTCTCAAGCCCACCCGCAAGCGTGAAGCTGCCACGATCATTGAACCGGCGATCAATCAGCGTTCCGAAGTTGACCGTGCCGCTGCCGATGTCAATGACGCGGACCGTGCCACTGCCGGTAACCAGTAGGCCGGCGGTGACCCCCTCGGCCGCCACCTCGCAACGTGTAATCCATACTGCCTTTTTGACTCCGTTGACCGTCAGCTCATGCCGGCCGTCGCCTCCTAAGAACATTTCCTTGATCAGCGCTTTTTCTTCCGGCTTATGCATGCCGATCGGCTGCCCGACGACGATCTTATGCTGAACACCGTCGGCGAATTGGTGAAGCGCAATGAGCGCGCGGAGTAGTGCGTCAGGGTGCGCCTTGCTTTCGCCTTTCCGCGCTTCCGGGCATTCACTCTCATAAAGCGCCAACGTGCCTGCAAAGCCGCGCTGCCCCCGGTATTCCCAATCGAAATCGAATGCGCCTTGTTGCTGCTGCAGGTTTCGCTCACGCCAATCGTATCCAAGAACGGATGGGAACCGTGTAAACCGCTGCCCGTCATAGATTTTGGTCTCATGACCACCGGCGTCGATTGCAATAATGCCCATAGAGTAAATCGCCTCCTGACGTCACTCGTGACGTCACTGGACCTTAGCAGATGCTGTCGTGACGTCACTGGTTATGTCACTAGCCTATGGGTACGGCTCGGTCATGTTTCCGAAATTTCTGCCAGAGCTAGTATAAATATTCATAGTCTTGGCCACTCTTGGACTAAAGGGGGCTGAGAGAGATATGTTCGGTGTAGGCAAGCAAAGGACGAGATTCGGGGCGTACTTAGACAAAAAGAAAATTCATCAAGAAAGAGTCCGCGAGGAAACTGGATTGAATAAGGACACCATCACAAGGGCATGCAACGATCAGGAATACATTCCTAAGCGCGGCGTAATGAAGTTGCTTTTAGATGCGGTCAATAAATTGGCCGGTGAGAGCTTTAACAAGGATGATTTTTGGGCATGAAAAAGCCAGTTGCACCTATGATGCAACTGGCTTTATATTTGCTATTTACGTCCCACTTGAGACGTGCTATTATGAATTCATAAGGTCACAAGTGAGACGTATTGCAGGAGGAGGGAGAGTTATTGAACCCCTTGGATGAAGTTTTAACTGCAGGAGAAGCCGCCGATCATCTCATGGTTTCAAGAAAACAAATATCAAGATTGTGCAAGCTAGGAAAACTCGAACATCGAGAAGCTTCAGGCGGTTATCTGTTAATTCTAAAAGCAAGCGTGCTTGATTATGAAGGGCATAGAAAGAGAAGAAAAAAACCAGTAACCTAAATATAATGGCAGAGGTGCGGGTCATGGAATTTATCCCATTTATGATTT
The DNA here is from genome assembly GCF_059383675.1 of Paenibacillus sp. J22P277. Classification (NCBI taxonomy): domain Bacteria; kingdom Bacillati; phylum Bacillota; class Bacilli; order Caryophanales; family Paenibacillaceae; genus Paenibacillus; species Paenibacillus sp. J22P277. Next base: position 389,762 of record NZ_JBXENS010000001.1, on the reverse strand, counting down.
TCTCAGGTTTCGAATCGCTTGCATTAATCGTTGTGGTATTGACATTGTACCGCTTCAAACTGTCAGACTGCTTCTGGCCGGCAATGTTTGTCATGGTAGCTATGGACCTGCAGAGCTTTGTCTTAAGAGAAGAGCTTTATCTTGCAAATCTCGTCCCATTTATTAATGCAGTTCTGGTTGCCCTGCTACTCACGTTATTCTTAGAGGTTCCTTTCCAATGGGCGTTATTCGCTGCATTAGGTGGGTATGGCTTATGTATTTTACTCCAGGCAGGAATCGTCGAAGTTTCATTTGGAGCATTCTCGGTATCGGAAATTCAGAACGATCCAATTAGGGGTTACATTTTTCAAAGTGTCTTTTCGGTAGTCGCTTTTGGGGTATGCAAGTTTCTGTATTCTCGAGGAATAGGATTTTCATTCGACTTTAACAAAAGACGTTTGAAGCACGAACGTTTAATTGTTAATTTGACGATTGCATTCAGTTTAGTTGGCTTCGGGATCGTGCTATACAAACAAGAAGTAATATTGGATATCCTCATACTTTCAATAGCTCTGCTATTCTTTTTGTACATCTCATTTAAGAAGGAGCGAAAACGATGATCGACGCCCTTTCCAGCAGCTTAGCACGCAAGATAAAAAAGGCTGTACCCAATCACCCTGCCTCAGAGAGTGTTCTGAAATTCTCCTTAGCTGCTATCCTCAATGGCGTATTCATCGTGTCGTTCTCACTGATCATCTCGATCTTCCTGGGCGAGACAATAAATGCATTAATCGTCCTGGTTGCTTTCGCGGTTCTTCGTCAGATGTCCGGTGGAATTCATCTGAAATCCGGGACTGCCTGTGTTATAGTCTCTACGACTGGAGTAACAATTTTGTCGTTAGTCGAAATGAACACTCAAGCCGTTTTCTTGTTAAATCTTTGCAATATGTTGTTAACAATAACGTTTGCGCCTTCAGGCATAGAAAAACAAACAAGAATTAAGCCCAAATACTTCCCCTTGCTAAAGATTTCATCTACAATCTTGGTAGGTACAAACTTCCTATTCGGATCACCGATACTAGCAGCAACTTTTTTTGTCCAATGCCTAACATTAATTAAAAATCCGGTTAGGGGAAGGAGGTAGTTACACAATGGCCAAAAAGATCCTCTACCGCTTTGCCACATTCTTGGCATTAGTAGCAGTAGTCCTCGTTTCGACGGCGAGCATCTGGTATGTTCACCAAGGCGAAACCCCCGAAGAATTATTGGGTTAAGGGCGGTGGCGAGATAAATGAAGCCGCGCACTCTCTCAGTATCGACGGATCATACGGGTACAAGCATTTTTGAATTTGTGCTTGAAGACCTCATTTTCCTTAAGAAGGATGCCTCAACGAAGGGTGTTTTTTTCCACACTCTCGAGACTGCAGGATACATGCCTGGATCTTTGGAGTATTGGCTGAGCTTCTTAGAGGCATCTGGCTTGAAGATGGGGAAGTATGATCGGCCAATGGCTATGAATCTTTCGAAGGTGGAATTGCTGGACAAGAAAATGAACACAGCCTTTTTTGATCCAGTTAACCGAAAAAAAGAGAAAGGCTGCTCCATTGCTTTTTCTAACTTCGATGATGTAGTTGAAGCCTTAACAGCCCTGAACCGATCCTTCAAAATTATCTAAAAAGACGCTATCCAGAAACCAAACTGGAAACGCGTCTTTTTTTTGGTTGTTTATAATAACACATCTAAAATGAAAAGTGTGTCAATATTTGTCGACGACCGCCTTGATTTCAAAATCCTCAATTTGGGGTCTGATGGGATTTACAAATAGTGCTGAATAACTAATAATAACTATACAAGCTATTTATAGCAACGCAATAACAATTCTACCAATAGAAATATTGTTGACAGTATCTAGTGAGTTGTGCTACTGAGAATGGAATCGAATTTCGGGGAATGTAATGAGGAAAATGAATTTATTTTTGGATTTTTCGGAACAAAATGTTCCGACATCCGGAGGAGGCGGCGGAAATGATCCGCTGCTTAAGCTATTCGTCTTCCAGCCATTCATAAAGCCATTCCATAGGTACATTGAGAATTCTTGATGCAACGTACATGGCTTCCGGGCTCATTCTTCGCTCATCGGTACAGTAGTACGACACAACTCGTTCCGACAATTTCGACTTCCGAGCAAAATCTGCTTGGGACATCGCGCGCTTATCGAGCCAATACTGGAGACGGCACCTCCCCCGGGAGATGTCCATCAACACATTCACCTTTGTCATTAGTATAGGGGGCCACACTCGTCATGGATACAACATCAAACGAAGAAAAAATCGATTTCAATAAGGTGTTGTTCAACTTGTGCAAAACGAAAGAGCGCGAAGCTCTTTTGGATCAGCTGCGCGCTATTGTTTTTCGTTCTCCTTATCCTGGGCTTGCTGAAGAGCACGAACAAAAGTAATTGCTGCGATGCTCTGTTCTCTGGTGAGTGTCTTGCCATCAAGAGTAAAGTTGTGTCCTTTTAACAATTCATCGAGGGGAATATCTAAACTGTTTAAGAACCTGTCTTCTACAGTTAGTGGCAAAGGATTGTTTGTTTTACCAAGTAGGTAGTCAGCAGATGTTTTTAATATGTCTGCCATTTTAGATAGAACATCACTAGGGGGAATGGTACGATCACCTTCGTAATTCGCGAAGTTGGGACGTTTCATTCCAAGTTGAAACGCAATATTTTCTTGCGTCAGATTCCTTTTTTCACGCAATAATTTAATGCGTTGCCCAAGCGTTTCCATTAATTTGACCTACCTTCTCAGAAAAATAAGCATAAAAGTTATTAAAAAAAACGTATTGCGTTGTTTAAAACAACGTGGTATATTCTTCACACAGACCCGAAAGGAGGTAACAATGCTAAGAAAAGCCAAAGCCGAACGTACCAGATTAAAGCAACTTCGAAAGGAGCGTGGTACGCAAGAAAACGTTGCTGAGCAATTAGGAGTATCTGCTGTTTACCTTAGGCATTTAGAGAATGGCTATGTTGATCCTAGTGCAAAATTCATGTTTAAACTTGGAAGTTTCTTTAAAGAAAGTGTGTACAATCTATTCCCTGATTTAGTGGATCAGGATATAGATACAAGTAGTACAAATCTACTACCAAAATTATAAAACGTTATTTATAATAACACAAGGGAATGCATGTTCGTAGGCGTTCATTTTTTATGCCTCAAAGGTTATTTTAAATAACCATTACCTGAATATATGTTACTCAAACCAACCTTAAAATATACCTGAGGAGTGTGATTATGAATGAAATCTACTGGTATCATCCGGCAAGTGGATCAGCTGGGCCGCTTTTCAGTTCCTGCAGAATTGCGACGGTCGCTGAACATTGAAGATAAAGATCACCTTGAAATATTCACGGACGTCGGCGGAAAAATCGTTTTGAAGAAGTATCAGCCCGGATGTACATTTTGTGACAGCTCGGATGTTGCTCGTGTCGTTCACGGCAAAAACGTCTGTAAAGCCTGCCTGAAAGAGATGCAGTAATGACCATCACCCACACCCTCGCCGCCCGCATGCAGGTGCTGCGCTTAAAAGCTGGCTTTACCCAGGATGACGAAGCTGGCCGCCTTGGAATCCGCCGCGCCGCGCTCTCGCATTATGAAGCTGGCCGCCGGCAGCCGGATTGCGAAACGCTTGTCGCCTTCGCCGACCTTCACAACGTCTCACTCGATTATTTGTTTGGAAGGAGCAATGACGAGATGCCTAAAAAGCAGACAAGCCCGGAACAGGTCAGCGAATGCTTCAACGACGATTGCGTAACGCCGATCTACGCGGGCCAGTCGATCTATAAGGTCGCCGGGGAAGATTGCTGCAGCCTCAGCTGCGCGGAGAAGGTCCGGAAGGAAATCAAGATCGAACGCTTCATCATTTAATCGGGAGGGAAACCCCATGGATAAGAAAACGCTGGATTGGATGAACGAGCGCGTGAAGAAGGGACTGGCGCTCGCAAAAGAGATTAGCCGACTTACCGACGCCTCAGATGATTTGGTTCGAAAGGAAGTCGAAAGAGTGGTGGTCATTAGAAGCGGATCCTCAATCTTCGCTTCTGAGAACAATCCTCGACTTCGTAAAGCTATTGTTTCCTCAGTCGTTGAGATCATTGCTCAGGAAGTTGCCCGGCTCGAAGCTGAGCTCGCGGAACTGTAAACCGAATTCATTCCTTGGGAGGGAATCCACATGTTCAAAGATAAGAAACAAGCGCTCAACTGCGCACGCCAAGCGGCTGTTGCCCGCGAATTCGCACAATTCAAGTCGCGCCGCCAGTTCCGCCGTCAAGCTTCTGAGAAGAAACCGTACAAGCCCGGCACGATCGGCGTTTCCGCGGTGTCGGCCGAGATCAAGGCGGTGTTCGGGGAGATTGTCTCTCGTCGAGAGCGTCGCTCAGGCGTTAGAACAGGCAAGGCGTTCGTCGCCTTCACCGCGGGGAGGTAGGCGGCCGCGATGAACAAAATAGCTGTGCTCCAACTCACCCTTCGATATTTCAAAGGAGTTCGCGGCTTCGCACTAGACACCGCCGGCGGCGCCGACGTCGACATCTACGGCGATAATGCTGCAGGCAAGACAACGATCTTCGACGCGTTTACCTGGTCCCTCTTCGATAAGGACAGCCAGAACAAGAAGGACTTCGACATCAAGACGCTGGACGCGGCAGGTAAAGTTCTCGAGAGCGGTATCGATCATGAAGTCGAAGTTGTGCTTCTAATCGACGGCAAACCTCGGAGAATCCGCAAGGTGTATGCGGAGAAGTGGACCAAGAAGCGCGGATCCGCGACAGCAGAATTCACCGGGCACACGACGGAGTATTTCATTGATACGGTCCCCGTTAAAAAGGCCGAATTCGATTCTTTCGTCTCGAGTATTGTCAAGGAAGACGTCTTTAAACTCCTGACCAACCCGGCCTATTTCAACGAGCAGCTCGATTGGAAGAAGCGCAGGCAGATCCTGCTAGAAGTGTGCGGGGATGTATCGGATGAAGAAGTCGTAAGCGGGAACGAAGGGCTCCATGACCTGCCAGCAATCCTGGGTGACAGATCGATCGATGATCATCGGAAAGTCCTGGCCGCCCGGCGGGCTGACATCAACAAGGAGCTCGAGAAGCTTCCGGTGCGCATTGATGAAGCCAAGCGCGGCATGCCGGACATCACAGCTTCGAGTGAGGAAATGCTTGCCGAGCAGATCGGTGCCTTGAAGGGCCGGATCAGCGGGAAGGAAGCGGAGCTGACGCGAATCCAGTCCGGCGGCGAGATCGCGGAGAAGACGGCGGCACTGCGGGCGATCGAAGGCGAGCTGCTTGACCTCAAAAATAATGCCCAGGCGGATTCAATGAAGGTGTTAGACGCCAAACGCAAAGAGGCATCTGCCCTTAAGCAGCGCGCCATCGACATCGGATATGAAATCGGAAACGTTGAGCGGCAGATCGAAACGAACAAGTCGATAATCGCTGACAAAATCAAAGAGGCGGATCGGCTGCGGGATCAATGGAAAGCCGTCAATGCTGAGGCTTTCGCCGACCATAACCATGCGGCCGATTGCCCGACGTGCGGACAGGCACTGCCTGAAGAGCAGATCGAGGCTGCCCATGCCAAGGCCCTGAACGCTTTTAACCTGAGCAAGTCGGAGCGAGCGGAGTCGATTCAAGTGAAAGGCAAGGCGGCGAAGGCAGAGAAAGAGCGGCTCGAAGCCCTGAACGCGGATCTTACAATTAAGGAATATCAGCTTCGACAGCAACAATACGAGGCAATGGAGATATCCAAAGCAGCCGCTGCCGAATTAGCAAGTCTGGAAGCCGGTCTCAAAGAATCCACGGCCAATCCGCTCTATGATTCGAAGCTGCAGGAGAAGGCTGCCGTCGAGCAGGCAATTACAGAACTCCGGTCCTCGTCCCTCAGCAGCGTGGAAGCCTGCCGGAAAGAGCTTTCCAATATGCGGCTGCAGGTCGATGTTCTTGAACGAGACAAAGCGAAATTCGACCAAGTAAGAGCGGCGCAGCAGCGGATCGAGCAGCTCAAAAGCCAAGAGAAGACGTTGGCTTCCGAATACGAGCGGCTCGAGCGCGAGGCGTTTCTGACGGAAGAATTCATCCGAACGAAGGTCCTGCTTCTTGAATCGAAGATCAATTCGAAATTCCGCTACGCCCGATTCAAACTGTTCGAGCCGCAGATCAATGGCGGCCTGACTGAGACGTGCGAAACAACATTCGGCGGCGTGCCGTATGGCAGCGGACTGAACCGGGCAGCGCAGACGAACGTCGGCCTCGATATCATTAACACCCTTTCCGAGCATTATGGCTTCGTGGCACCGATCTTCATTGACAACGCGGAGGCCGTCACGGAGCTGGCAGAAACGGGCGGGCAGCAGATCAGGCTGATCGTAAGCAAGCCGGACAAGCAACTGCGCGTAGAAATTGCAAATAAACAGGAGGCGTTGACATTTGAGTAAACAGGATCAGCAAGTTGCCCAGAGAGAACTGACACAATCGGAACGTTTCATGAACAAGGTCGTTTCCGAATTCAGCACTGGCGTGAGTGATGTAGCATTGACTACTTTCCAGAAACGCCTGGCGCAGAATTACTTCGTCGCGATCGACAGCGCCTTGAGAATGGCTGAAGAAAAGCGCCTGAAGAAGCGCCAGAACCAAGACCAACTCGCCGTTGTCTGGGGTAACGTCAACATGGAAAAACTCTCGCGGGACGTTGTAGCGATGGCGCGGATTGGTTTCGATCCCGCACAGAAGAATCACATCAATATGGTGCCGTTTAAAAACAACGCTCTCGGCAAATACGACATCACGTTCGTCGAAGGATACCGCGGCATGGAGCTGAAGGCTACAAAATACGGACTTGAAGTGCCCGATCACGTCACGATCGAGGTCGTATATTCCACGGACAAGTTCAAGTCATTCAAGAAGGACCGCAACAATAAGTACGAAGGCTATGAATTCGAAATCACGAATGAATTCGATCGCGGCCATGTCGTCGGCGGCTTCTATTACCACTACTACAGCAATGCCCCTGAGAAAAATAAGCTCGTCGTAATGAGCCTGAAGGACATCGAAAAGCGCAAGCCGCAGTATGCGAGCGCGGAGTTCTGGGGCGGAGAAAAGGATGTGTGGAAGGACGGGAAAAAGGTTGGTACCGAGCAGATCGAAGGCTGGTACGACAAAATGGTCTGGAAAACGATTTGCCGCGCTGCCTATGGCGACATCACGATCGATAGCCAGAAAATCGACGACGATTACATGCGGCTGAAAGAAATCGAATCGAATCGACTTGAAGCCGAGGCTACTCAAGAGATTCGCGATAATGCGAACGGCGACGTCATCGATGTCGAATATACCGTCGAGGACGAAGAGCGGCCGGCGGAGACGGAAGCCGAAGGCGGGCAAGCGGGGCCACCGGCAGACGGTCCGGGCTTCTGATGATCGAGATAAAGGCGCTCGGATCAAGCAGCGCGGGCAACGCCTACCATGTCACGGACGGGACGACGCCGCTGCTTCTGGAATGTGGCATCCGCTTTCGCGATATCCAACGCGGCGTCAGCTTCCGCACATCTGAGATAGCGGGCTGCCTATTGACCCACGAGCACGGGGACCATCGAAAGTCGGCGGCGGACGTAATGAAGGCGGGAATCGACATCTACGCATCCGCCGGCACGATCAAGGCGGCCAGCCTGGACGGGCACCGCGCCATCCCGATCGAAGCCCGTAAGCAATTCAGCATAGGCAGCTGGACGGTCCTGCCGTTCGAAGTCGAGCACGACGTCGAGGAGCCGCTTGGATTCCTTCTTGCGAATCAGGCCGGTGAGAAGCTCCTGTTCGCGACCGACACCTATTACATCCGCTACCGATTCTCCGGCATCACCCACATGATGATTGAATGCAATTACTCCCTTTCCATCTTAGAGGCCAACATCGCAGACGGCCGCATGCCGGTCAGCATGAAGAGGCGGTTGCTCCGCTCGCACTTCAGCCTGGAAAACGTCAAGGAGTTCTTCCGCGTCAACGACCTCAGCCGCCTCCAGGAGATATGGCTGCTTCATCTCAGCGATACAAATAGCGACGAGGCTTTGTTTAAACGATCAATTCAAGAAATTACGGGCGCCGCGGTATACGTGGCCCAACGATGAGGAGGAAGCGGTTTGTTGAACGACGTTACAGTTTTTGATTTTGAAACAAGCGGCCTGGAAGCAGAGCAAGAACGAGTTATCGAGATGGCCGCGGTTCGTGTGGTCGACGGGGAGATCGTCGGAGAATTCAGCACGCTGGTTCGTTTGGATCGCCAGCTTGAGCCAAAGATCACCGAACTCACCGGTATCCGTGCCGAGATGCTCGTCGGCGCAATGGAAGAGCAAACGGCCTTCAGGATCCTGCGGGCGATCATGGGAAGCAGCGTCCTGGTTGCACACAACGCCGCATTCGATCTTCAATTCCTTCATCATGCACTGCAGCGGCTGGCGGGAAAAACCTTCTCCAACAACTTCATCGATACCATGACCATCGCCCGCGATCGGCATCCATTCCCACATCGCCTCGAGCCGATGTGCGAGCGGTACGGAATCACGCTTGACGGTGCGCACCGCGCGCTGAATGACGTAATGGGCACCTGGAATCTGCTGAAGGCAATGCACGAGGAGCAGCCGGTCGATCCATGGTTAAATCGGCTCGGGTACCTAAGCAAATACGGCCCACCTAAATGGACGCCAGCCCATGCGGAAGTCTTTGGAACGTCGAATCGTTATGAATCAAAGAGAGGAGTGGGCTGAAAATGAAGAAGATGACCCCGGAGGTCCGGGAAGCCATGATCGTTTCGGTCAGCATGTCTTCTGTCCAGTCTTACGGACGCGACAAGGCAATCATGATGATGGACCATATCGCTGCGGTGGAATGGGAGAACGAATGTCTCGTAAAAGTGGCCAAACAGATTGAACGGGAACGTCGAGCACTCGCCGTGCGCCTGAGCGAGGGCGAAGAACTTGTCCGGCAAGGCGTTGAGATTGTCGAGGGACTTCATGTGGAGCGTGATAGCCGGAAGGTGCCGGTGCCGCGGGAAGTAGCCGAGGCGTTTGAAGCCATGATGTACAAGGGCGGCCGCGAAGAACTTGGTTGGGCAGCCCGTAATATCTTTGCAGCCCCTGCATCCAATCTTATCGAACCAGCGCGAATCATTAAGAAACACTTCAGCGCAAATCCCTTCGGTCTCATGGAATTCTTCGTCAACGGCTACGTCGTTGAGCAGACGCCGGACGATTACGTTTTTGAGCAGTACCTGGACTTTCTCGGTAATGGGCAGGACGCTGCTGCAGATGCAATTGAAATGGTGCTGGAGAGGCTTGGAGGGAAAACCGAACTGCTTCAAAAAATGCGTGCAGTCGAACGACCATTGCCGTTTTGAAACGAAGGTGAGGTGGGATGGCGAATCCGCAACCAGATCAGCACACCAGGATAGCCAACGAGCTGCTGGATCAACTCCCATTCTTCAAATTCAATGGCTCCCAGCTCAGGATCATCATGGTGGTCTGGCGCAATACCTACGGATGGAACCGGAAGGATCATGAATTTTCATTGACTTTCCTTCACAGCAATACGGGAATTCCGGAAGATGCAATCAAGAAGGTAGTTAACGCGTTGATACAATCTCGAGTGCTAATCGTGATCAAAGAGGCAACAAAAACGACGGCGCGCAGGTTATCTTTCAACAAAAACTATGAGGAATGGGACATTCCGAAAAGCGGTGAGACGATGAATGGTAAACCAGTCAATGAGGGGTCAAATTTTACCCCTCCCACCCAACAGGATGAGGGGTCATTTTTTACCCCTGATGAGGGGTCAAAATTTACCCCTCAAGTAACGATTCAGAGGGGTAAAAATTTACCCCCAGAGAAAGAAATAAGATCTTTAAAGAAATCTTTTAAATACAATGTTGATGCATTCGAATTCTTCTGGTCTGTATACCCAAGAAGAGTGTCCAAACAAGCAGCATTGAAAGCATGGACCAAACTTTGCAAAGAGCCGGACTTCGATGCTGATGTTGTGATCCTTCTGACGGATAATTTTGCAAAGACCCAAACGTTGCTGAAGACAGGGGTAAAGCACATCCCGCATGCGTCAACCTATTTGAACCAGAAGCGGTATGTGGATTACACCGTCGTGGATCCGGAAGGAATTGCAATAGAGCAGCAATCGAAGTTCGATTCAAACCTTGACTTCCTGCGAGATCAGATCGGCGGTGACGGCTATGGATCGGAGCCAAGTAGCATTGCTCCTGGGGAAGGCATCGGCAGCTTACCCGAACAAAGCTCCCAATTTGAAGAATAACCCTCAGATTTTTGAGGAATGGGCGGCGGCACTGGCGCCAGTTCAATGGGAACTTGCCTTTGAGAACTATCAGCGTCATGTAGCGTCGAGCAATTGGTTCCCAGACATCGCAGATATTGCCCGGCCGGAGCCAACGGACGTCAATCTTCCCCACGAGCAACTGCGGCTCCAGACGGAAGAACGATTCCTCTTGATGGACAAGTGGGGAAGCGCGACCGAGCCACCACCCGACGATTATTGGGAAAAGGTCCGCTCAAGGATCATGAACGGAGGCGCCGGCGAATGAATCAAAAGCTACTTGAAGCCGTTGGATTAGACGAGTTGCCCTCCGATCAGCTGGCCGAGCAAGCGGTTCTCGGCTCCATACTGAAGGACAACTCCGAATATGAAATCGTCAACGAACGGCTGCGCGTCGGGGAATTCAAGAATGACGGCCATAAACGGATTTATCGAGCAATGACGAAGCTTCATAACGCGGGGACGCCGATCGATTTCGTGTCACTAAGCTCCGCATTGGAAGACTCCGAGGAACTAAGCGACGTCGGCGGTGTTTCCTACCTAGTGAGTTTGGCGGGCGGGGTCCCGTCTTCGTCCAGCGCAGGCAATTACGCCGATCGCATTCATGAAATGTTCTTGCGCCGCCAGGCGATAGAAACTGCGGTGGAAATGCTGAAGCACGCTGCCGATGGGTCCGATGTTCAAAGCTTCGTCTCCGCAGCGGAGCAGGGTATTTCCCGTTTGGTCGATCAAGCGACACCGGCGAAGGAGTTTGCCATCCTAAAAGAGGTGCTCCTGGATGTTTGGGAGGAAACGGAGCAGAAGTACAACGCTAAGGACGTACAGCGCGGCGTTACAGGATTACCGACGGGGATGGACGATGTGGATCGGATGACGGCAGGCCTGCAGAAATCGGACTTGATCATTGTCGCGGCCCGACCATCGGTAGGGAAAACGGCATTTGCACTGAACATCGCCCAGAACATCGGAGTGAAGCTGAATGAAACGGTCGCGATTTTCTCTCTTGAAATGTCGGCGAAACAGCTTGTCTCCCGGATGATTTCCGCCGAAGGGCACATTTCAGCCAACAAAATGAAAACTGGTTATTTTGAGGGCGAAGATTGGGAGAAGATGAGCCACGCCGTCGGCGCGCTGGCCGGTGCGAATATCTTCATCGACGATACGCCGGGCATCTCCGTCTCGGAAATCAGATCGAAATGCCATCGCTTAAAGAAAGAGCGCGGGCTCGGCCTGATTGTCATTGATTACCTGCAGCTGATTCAAGGCCGCGGCAAACTTGGCGAAAACCGGCAGCAGGAAGTATCCGAAATTTCCCGTACGCTGAAGCAGATCGCTCGCGAACTGGAAGTGCCGGTCGTTGCGCTATCTCAGCTGAGTCGGGGAGTGGAACAGCGGAAGGACAAGCGGCCGATGATGTCCGATCTACGGGAGTCCGGTTCGATCGAGCAAGATGCAGACATTGTCGCGTTCCTTTACCGGGATGACTACTACGATAAGGAATCCGAGAAAAAGAACATCATCGAAGTGATTTTCGCAAAGCAGCGGAATGGCCCGGTGGGCGCGGTGGAGCTCGCGTTCATCAAGGAGTACGGCAGGTACGCGAACCTCGATCGGCAACAGGAACTGCACGAAGACGGCTATGTCGCATAAGCGAGGAGCTGATATCGATGAGGGAAGAGCTGATCGATCCGCCATTCGATCCGTTTTGCGAAATCCCTTGGGAGATCATCTACGATGAAAGCGGCCGGGCGATTGGGGAAATATTTCTGTTGACGTTCCCGCCGCCGGCCAAGAGGAGGAAAGCTGGTTGCAAGAAGAAGTGAAACTCAAACGCTTGTCATCTCGACAGGCTGATGCGCTCGCATTTATTAAATCATTCATCGAGAAGAACGGCTATGCTCCGTCGGTAAGAGAACTGGCAAATGGCATTGGCCTGAAAAGCTCGTCAACAGCACTTGGATTTTTTGAAAGGCTCGAGAAACACGGCTACATTGAGCGGGACTCTAAATCCCCTCGGGCGATGAAAGTCGTTGGCAAGGATGAGGTCCAGAAGCTCCGCGAAGAGAATGATCAGCTGCGCGCGGAGAATGCACGGTTGAAACGTCTCTTGGAAGAGGAGGCATCCGATGCGGTTCCTGGGGATTGATCCGGCGACCCGGACGGGGTTTGTGGCACTGGACGAGAACGGCAATGTCCTTGTTGAGCACGAGCTGAAGGGCGCCGGCAAGGCCGAGAAGGGCGGTATCTCAATTGAGCAGCTGGTCGATCTGGAGAACCAGTTTTACAAACTGCTGAAGCCGGGAGACATAATCTGCATCGAGGATACGCCTTTCGGAACGATGAATGCTATTACTACCGGGATGATACATGGCGGATTGCGGACGATGATGTTCCGTAAAAAGCTCGATTACGATGTGGTCAATCCAATGTGGACGAAGAAGTACGTTGATGTGAAGGTCGAAAAGGGGCAAACCGAAAAGAAGAAAAAGGATGCAATCGGAGCTGCTGTTCTTGCGCAATTCGGTTACACCCACAAGAGCCACAACGTCGTCGATGCCTACATCATCGCTCGGATCGCACTGAATCTTCATCGGATGCGGAATTATGAACCATTGCTCGACCAGCTACGATTACATCAAGAAGTGGTCATGAGCATCATGCAGAAAGCAGAATAGCCGCGCGCGCTCGGCAGAGGGCTTACCGCTGCCATCAAACCGAACATATGATCTGATTGGAGGATGGGAAATGGGTTTAACCTGGCCAGAAGCAGTTTTGTCATCGGTACTGGTAATCAGCTTCGCTCTCGTGGTGATTCGAGTTATTGCTGCAAATGAAAGGGTGAGAAAGGATGCCCTTCGAGCCGCGATGGAGAAACGCTACACAAAGTGAGCTTTACACGGTCGCCTATTACGACGACACGGCAACAACCCGGGAACGGATCGCGGCGGCCGATGAGTTGAAGCGCCGGAACCGACGGCAGCTGCGGAACGAGTTGCAATGCAAAGAGAAAGCGAGGTACCCGCGATGAATGAACATCTTGGCCGCGGCCCTCGCCGCCCCATCCCGCGGCCGGTGCGCGACGAGGAGCCGGCGAACAGCAAGTGTACCACCCGGCAAATGACGGCGGAAGAACGGCTGCTCTACGGCCCGGCGGTCCCGCGCGGCCAATCCCCTGCGGAGATCATTCACTTCGTTCCCAAGAGAGGAGTGCGAAAGACATGAAGCTGACGGCAAGAGGCGAAACGCGCCGTACTGAACCAGACGAAGATGATTTGAAGGACGGTATTTCATTCGACAAGCTTGGCCGTATGCAGTATCACCCTGATTTTCATCCTCATCATCGTAAGCCCATGACGATGGATGAACTCATATACATCGTCAGGTATTACAACATCGACGGGCCGCGTTCCATCGGTTTCGCACTCGGCCGGACTGAACATACGATCATGAACACGGTATGCAAGCTTCGTAAAGAAGGAGATTGGGAATTGTTGGCGTCGTTATCTGATGAAGAATGGGAGCGTCTGAGCGCAAGGCAGGTGGCGGCGGGATGACGGATGACGAGAGATTTAAGCGATTCTTCCAGAGGCTAAAATCCCTGCCGACCCAGCGAGCGAGAGATTCGCTGAACATTCTGCATACCCGAGCATACGCCAAAGCTCAAGAGCATTACGGCCAGGCTATGGATATTCTTCTGACTCCAAAGCAGAAGGCAGCCGTCGAGGCGAAAGCGGAGGAGATACGGACGCTTTGGGACGGCATGCATACCATCACGATCGAGGATACGGAGAATGCAGAATTCTTCCCGGGAGGTGGCCGCGATCGGAACGCCGATTCCCAGCAGTAAGAAGGAGTCCGCTTCGCGCGGGGCCAGCGATGTCAAGGAGTACAGGCTCGCCCCCGAAGAACTCGAGCGATACAGGTCCGAAACAGCCAAGCCACGCAACTCCGACGGCAAGGAGAGAAAGGCCCCGTCGACCGCTTATAGAAAAACGGAAAGTGAGGAACCGAATATGGGCAACCAGCCTTCGAAGCATGAATATCTCAAATTGCGAGCCGCAGGCAAAACGCATGCCGAAATCGAAAGCGTGCTGCAGCTAGGCAAAGGGAGTCTGCCTTACTGGTTAGGTAAGTGGAATCTGAAAGGCATAACGCAGGAGAAGGCCATGGAGATGATCGAGGAGCGCGAGGCGCCGCCGGCCGAACCGACGCCCCCAGCACCAGCAGCCATTCCGGAGACAGTTAGGAAGGACGATGTTCACCGCGAGCTCGCGGAAGCACGCGAGGCCATTGTCGCACTTGCTGGTGAGACTTCGTTGCTCCGGGCAGAGATCGACGAGCTCCGGAACGAAAGAGACGAGTGGCAGCGGACGGCGGCTCTTGAAGGTATGCGAAGCGATGTATTTATCCGCCAGCTCGAGACCGAACAAGCGTCGCCGCCTGCCGGCTTCATCACTCTTCGCTTCCCACTCGTGAACACTGGTGAGGCAGGTATCGCCGGAAGACTCAAATCACTCGAGATCATCGGGGACGTCCAAGGGAAGCCGCTCGATATTACCGGCATCGATTTCCCTCGCCTGGCTCGCGATGGTCTTGATCTTATGCAGGTCATTGCCGGCGTGGTTCACGCGGTCACCGTTGATCTTGTTGAGCCGGCAGAAGTTGAGCGCACTATGCAGCTGTTTTTTGAACGCCACAACGAGTGCCATGTCCGGAACATACAAGCGCTCGCCGCGACTCATGGCTGGGAAGTGGTTGGGGTATGAACGAAATCATCGTGGACAACTTCGCTGGCGGAGGCGGGGCGAGCACCGGAATTGAAATCGCCGTCGGCCGCAGCGTGGACGTCGCCATTAATCACGACCCGGATGCGATAGCCATGCACGAAGCTAATCATCCGGAAACGAAGCATTACTGCGAATCTGTTTGGGAAGTGGATCCGCGCGAGGTCGCCGCGGGGCGGCCGGTCGGATTGGTATGGCTCTCTCCGGACTGTAAACACTTCTCGAAGGCAAAGGGCGGCAAGCCGGTTGAGAAAAGCATTCGCGGCCTCGCGTGGGTGGCGGTCCGATGGGCGGCGACGGTGCAGCCCCGGGTCATCATGCTGGAGAACGTCGAGGAGTTCAAGACCTGGGGGCCAATAATCCCGAAACGCGATCCTGAGACTGGAAGACTGCTTAAACGAATTAGTGCAACAAAGGACGAAGACGATGACGAGGTAGTCGTTGCTGAACCCGGCGAGCATGTTCCCCACGAACAACGCTTGCATATCCCGGATCCGAAGCGCAAAGGAATTACCTTTCATTCCTTTGTGAATGCTCTCCGCCGGCTTGGGTACAAGGTCGAATGGCGGGAGCTGCGGGCCTGCGATTACGGCGCGCCAACGATCCGCAAGCGGCTGTTCCTGGTCGCTCGGCGGGATGGCCGCCAGATTGAATGGCCGGAGCCGACGCATGGAGACCCCGCGAGCGAGGGGGTCCGCGCCGGCAGACTGAAACCGTGGAGAACGGCTGCCGAGATCATCGACTGGTCGATCCCTTGCCCGAGCATCTTCGAGCGAGCGCGGCCGCTAGCTGAGAACACAATGCGGCGGATCGCCCGAGGGATTCAACGGTTTGTGCTGGAGAATCCCGAGCCATTCGTAATCAAGGTGAATCATCATGGCGAGGCATTCCGCGGGCAGGATCTTCGCGAGCCGCTGCAGACCGTCACAGCAAAAAATGGATGGGGAATTGTCACACCGGTTCTGGCAGTCAACACGACAGGCCACCCCGGAAGCTCGCCGGAGGAACCGCTCAGGACAATAACGACCGGCGGCCATCACATGGTCGTCAGCCCAACCTTAATCGAAATCGGATACGGCGAAGGGCCGGGACAGAACCCCCGAGCTCCAGGACTCGGTAAGCCCCTCGGCACAGTCGTTGCCGGCGGTCGGAAGCATGCCCTCGTTGCAGCTTTCATTGCCAAGCACTACGGCGGCATGACGGGCGTCGAGGCGGACACACCATTCCCGACGATCACGATGCGCGGGACGCAGAACCAAGTGGTCACAGCCCACATCGCTAGGCACTTCGGAGAATCAACCGGCAGCAGCGCGGAAGATCCGATCGGAACGGTAACGGCCGGAGGCGGCGGAAAGTCGGCGCTGGTCACGAGCCACATGATCAAGTTTCGCGGGCAGAATTACGGCAGCGCGACGGATGATCCAATTCCAACAATCACCGCCGGCGGGACGCATATCGGCGAGGTCCGGGCCTTCCTCCTGAAATATTATGGGACGGCCGACAACGGCCAGACGCTCGACGGCCCCCTGCACACGGTTACGACCAAGGATCGTTTCGGACTCGTCACGCTGCAAGGAGAGGAATATAAGATCGTCGACATCGGCATGCGGATGCTTGAGCCGCACGAGCTGTTCGCGGCGCAGGGCTTCCCGCCGGAATACATCATCGATCGGTACGCCGACGGCAAGCCGGTACCGAAGTCGGCGCAGGTCGCGCGCTGCGGAAACTCCGTATGCCCGCCGCTGGCGACAGCTCTGGTTCGGTCGAATCTCCCGGAGATGTGCGCTGGATCGGGCAATGCACTTACGTTCGAAAGGTATGCTAATCAAACGGGGCAACTCCAATTATCGGTGTGAGGTGAAGGCGTAATGCGAAAACAAGTTGATAGAAACCAGCTTCATCGATTGTTCACACGCGGATTGACGATATCTGCCATAGCAAATGAACTTGGTATTCCTGAGCAATCTTGTCAGACAATTATTTCACAAGAGCGGAAAAAAGATCCATACTTATGGCCACTTCGACGGGAGGTAAAAGATTCTCAAGTTGAATCCAAAGTACCTCCATTGATGATGCATCTTTATGAGTGTACCGATTGCTTTGTTCAATTTTCAGTTGAGGATTACGAGGCTATCGATCAATCTGCAGTGGCTTGCCCAATTTGCAAACTAGATGACTACTTGGAGGATGTTGGATACGGCTGCTTTGCAGTAACGATCAAAGCAGAACGCGCCGCGGAGGTGCCGGCCGATGTCGCAGCAGCTCAAGGATGATTTGAAGGTCATCATGCTCGAGCGACGCGCGGCATGCGCAGTCTGCGGGATCCGGATGCACGTCAAGCTGCTGAGGAAGTGGAACGGGAAGGACGTCTGCGGGAAGTGCATCCGCGAAGTGAACGAGGAGGCAGAGCGCTGCTCGGCGGAAGTATCTGAATGAATATTGAGGAACGTGAGGTGGTTGAAATGAGTGATGTGTCGAGAGTTAAGTACGAATATGAAACGCAACGTCTTAGCAAATTGTTGGCCGATAAGCAGATTGACCTCGATTACCATATACGCGAAAGCGCAGCGCTCCGGCAGGAGACCGACCAATTAAAGAAATCGCAAAAAGAATTCGCCAGAATTATCGCTCGAAATTTGGTCGCCTGGGACACATCGAAGGATAAGCGAGAAGGGCTGCTTCCGGAAGTGTATCTGACCAACAAGGTGCTTTATAAGCAATTGACTGGTGAGGAGTACTTCATGCTGAAAGCGATGGAGAAATTCCAAATCGGCGACGATTATTCGTGAATATTGAGAAACTTGGAGGGGTTAAGGTGCCTGAAACGAGAAACCTGACTGTATCTCGGCTGCCCGATTCCGTGCTGGACGAATTGGAGAATCAAGTCGCTCAGCATCTCGATTCGGATCAAATGCACGTTTTTAGAAAATTGCTGCTCGGATACGGAGCCGTGTGGAATGTCGTTGAAAAGTTGGATCAGGATGCGAGCAGAAATCAATCAACGGGCTGGTGGTAACCCCCGGTCGTCTCCGGCGCCCGGCGGCCAACTGCTGCCATAAAACCGAACATATGTGCTATTCGAGAGGATGAAAACGATGCGCAAAATTCTATTTCGCGGGAAGACGCTGAAAGAACAAGGCATGTTGCCGGCCGGAAGCTGGATTACTGGCGGCTATTATGTGGACTACTGCTACGGCGGTTGTCCGGAGGGTAAGCATTACATCATCGTTTGGAACAGCATGGGACCTGGCGGCTTCACGGATCTTGTACCTGTTGATCCGAAGACGGTCGGGCAGTTAACCGGCATTACCTCCTCCAATGGATCACCAATTTTCGAGGGGGATTTGGTGAAATCGGTAGTTTCCGAAGACATTTATATGGACGCCGTGGTTTGGAGTCCTGCAGACGCAGCATGGAGCTTTGAGAGCGTGACTGGCCTTTGTTCTGTGCTTGCTAACGATATTGATCTCAGACAAAGCGAGGTTGTCGGTAACATCCACGACAACCCGGAGCTGCTGGAGAGAGATCGATGAACGTCCGCGCCGAGCAGATCAAATCCGCGCTCGCGAAGAAGCACAATGATGACTTCTTCCTCACTGAGGTCAAGACCGGCCGAACATGGGACAACAAGGAGTTGCTGAAGTTCGACGCCTTCGCCATGAAGCGCAGCTGGGCAAATCCGTGCCTCTATGGTTACGAGGTCAAGGTCAGTCGGGGGGACTTTCTGAAGGACCAGAAATGGCCGGGCTATATGGCGTATTGTCACCGTTTCGCCTTTGTTTGCCCGAAGGGGCTGATCGCCGCTGATGAGCTGCCGGACGAAGTCGGTCTCATCTGGCTCTATCCGAGCGGCACACTGGTCAGCAAGCGGCCGGCAAAGCATCGAATCGTCGACATCCCGCCGGACTTGTACATGTACATCCTTATGTCACGAATTGAATCCGATCGTCACCCTTTCTTCAGCAGCCGGCGGGAGTATTTCGAAGCGTGGATTGCTGACAAGGCAAATCGTCGGGATCTCGGTTACCAGGTCGGCGAAAAGCTTGGCAAGGAAATTCGCGAGCTTCAGAAAGCTGCTGAACAGGTCGGCCGGGAAACGGATCGGTGGCGCGCCGACTCGGAGCTCCTGCAAAAGCTCAGATCGGTTCTTGCAGATCGAGGAGTGACGATCAATGGATGGAGCGACCGTTGGCAAGACGAGTTGCGCGCGGCGCTCGCCGGTGGACTGAACCCAGGCGCATTACGCGAACTGAACAAAATCACTTCCGGCGCGGCTGAGCTGCAGCGGATGCTAGAAACCCAAATTCGAGAGGAGCAATCATAAATGAAAACCAACGTAACGACCAAAATCAAGGATCTGAAATTCGGTGTCAAGGAAGACCAAATCACTCTCACGATCGACGGCAACATCACCGACGAGCAAGTCTCCATCCTGCGGAAGATCAAAAAGCAAGGCGTCGCATTCGTCAGCTTCAGCAGCTCGCAATTGGACATGGAAGACGTCGAGCCGGAAGCTCCGCGCGAAGGCATCCGCGGAATAATCCATCAAGACGGGACGGCTGACGTAGAGGGCAAGCAGTTGTCGCTCGAGGATGTTCCGCCAGCGGACGAGGTCGATGAAGACGATAAACTGCCCGGTCTGGAAGACGATGATGACGACGCGGATCCGGCTGATGACGCCGGCGAGGATGAAGCAGAGGCCGACGAGGCAGACAGCGATCCGGAAGACGCGGACGCGGATGAACCGGAGCAGGCCGAAGAGGCCGACACCGATAATGACGAATTGCCGGGCTTTTGATCATGCGCCGCTGGAACTGGGGAATGATCGTCGCGCTTGCCTTTTGCGCAGCCTGCTGGTACGGACTGACTGATCTGATTGTTCGGCTGTTCTTTTAGAATAACGGCCCCGGTTCGCTCCGGGGCACTCCAATGACGACAAGGGGCGGGACGCGTGAGCCGGGAGAAGAAAGCAAAGAAACCGAAGCTGCCGGAGTTGGATGATCGCGGGTTTATGGTCGATTTGCATGACCTCAAGCGCAAGTATCGCGAAACCTATTGGGATCTGCGGAGAGCCCTGAAGAAGGCCGAATCGGTGAGGGTAGACCAATACGGAAATCCGGCTGAACATGCCGATTTGAAGTTCTTGAAGGAAGCGATATCCGATGTAAACATGACCATCATGTGGATTCACACCGGACGGCAGCCAGGAGGAAGCAAGCGCGGGATAGAGCGGCGATCTGCGTACCAGCGTCACAGGTACAAAGATCCGCTAATCATGCAGGCATACTCGAACCAGTATAATTCGCGAAGCAGCTCAACACTTACACCGGGCCAGACATTTCAACTCGAAGAGGCGCTGCGGAGGTTGAGCAAGCGTGAACGAGAGTGCTACGAGCTCCAGCACGGCCAAGGGTTTTCGAGCTCCTACATTGCAAACATGCTCGGGATCGGCCAAGAGTCGGTCAAGGAATACGTCGAACGCGCGCAGCGGAAAGTCAGCGAGGACCTGGGGAATAACTTGTTCCTTACTGACTATTGGGAAGTGACTGACGAACATAAAGTACAAGCGGAAACGAATAGATCAATATCAAATGAAAATAAGGGAGGGTAAGGGGGATGACAAAAGCAACGATCCCGAAAAACAAAGAAGAACTTCCGCTTGTCCTCAATGCAGAACACATCATGGTGCTGCTTGATATGGGTAGGCGACAGACATACGAATTTCTAAAAGATCCACCATTTCACGTTGAACGAATGGGCGGCCGCGGTATCATCAAAGTGTCCAAAGATACATTTTTCGAGTGGCTCGAAGGAAGAAAGCAGGGATGAAAATCCTTGCTTTTTTTATTTTGCAGTGGTACTATTTCAATCAATATAATGGCAACGAACGCTTTGAGGTCCTGGTAGGTTGCGTGGTAGGATTTTGGTAGGGAATCATAAGAAACTTGCGGTACACCAAGGGAAACCACGGATAACGCATAAATCGAGAAACCCCAGTAAAATCGGCTCCAACGGGTACAATAAAGCCACTAGCGGTTATTATGGGTAACAAACATTTTAAATTATTTTCCTTCGGGGTAGGGTGAAATTCCCAACCGGCGGTGATCAGAGGCATGCTGTCCGCTTGAGCGTTATGCGGCGGCGATCCTTTGTCAGTCCGTGACCCGGCTCGCAATCGCGCGAATCCCACCAGGGACCGCTCGGCTGCTTGACGGTGGACCTGGTGCAAATCCGGGACCGACAGTACAGTCTGGATGGGAGAAGGAAAAGGCACGTGAATTCCATTTTTTCATGTCTCGCCAACCTTGTTCTTTTTTTCACAAGGAAGCCGAGTTTGTTTGAATGTGTCTTCGAACGCGACCTTTTAACCTGTTCATTCCGATCACCCCGTTGGCGATACGAGCCGAGGGGTGATTTTTGTTATGTCAACGGTTGATGTTTTGAACGACGAAACGTATATGCGCCTGGCGCTCGATATGGCTTCCAAGGCAAAGGGGCAGACCGATATCAACCCCGTGGTCGGCTGCGTCGTCGTCCGGGATGGCCGCATCGTCGGGCTAGGCGCGCATCTGCGCCGCGGCGAAGGCCATGCGGAGGTTCACGCGCTGAGGATGGCCGGCGACGAGGCGGAAGGAGCGACGGCATACGTCACGCTCGAGCCTTGCAGCCATCACGGGCGAACGCCGCCGTGCTGCGAGCGGCTGATCGAAGCGAAGGTCGCGCGCGTCGTGGTGGCCTGCACGGATCCGAATCCGCAGGTCGCCGGCCGCGGCATCGAACGTCTTCGCGAGGCGGGCATCGAAGTCGCTGTCGGCTTGCTGGAGCACGAATCGTTGCTTATGAACGAAATGTTCAACAAGTTCATCGTCACGCGGCTGCCGTTCGTCACGATGAAGTCGGCGATGACGCTGGACGGCAAGCTGGCCGCGAAGACGGGCGACAGCCGTTACGTCAGCGGGCCGCAGGCCAGAGAGATGGTGCACACGCTTCGGCACCGGCATATGGGCATCATGATCGGCGCCGAGACGGCGTTGATCGACGACCCGGAACTGACGACGCGCTTGTCCGTTCCGGCCGTTCATCCCGTGCGCATCGTCGTGGATTCGAGGCTTCGCCTGCCGCTCGAAGCGCGCATGCTGCAGGATCTCTCGGTGCCCGTCATCGTACTGACGGTGGAGGGCGCCGATCCCGGCAAGCGTGCCGCCTTGCAAGCCGCCGGCGCGGAAGTCGTCGATTGCGGCGACGGAAGCCGCGTGGATCTGGCGATCGCCATGCGCAAGCTCGGCGAGCGGGAGATCGGATCGATCCTGCTCGAAGGAGGCGGCAAGCTGAACGGCGCCATGCTGGAGCTCGGCCTGATCGACAAGCTGCTGCTGTTCGTTGCCCCCAAAGTCATCGGCGGCCAAGCCGCTCCCGGCGTATTCCAGTTCGAGGGCTTCGAGAAGATGGCGCATGCCATTCCGTTCCGGGACGTTCAAGTGGAACGGATCGGCGGCGATATCTTCCTGAGCGCTTACCCCGAGTACGGGGCAGGCGACCGCACAAGCGGAGCATAAAGGGGATGGCGGCAAGCCATTCATTCGGGAGGAGAGGAGGACCTACTCATGTTTACCGGTCTTATCGAAGAAATCGGAACGTTGAAGCGGTCGTTTAAACAAGGCGAAGCAATGCTGCTCGTCATCGGGGCCGATCGCGTCTTGAAGGACGTCGCCATCGGCGACAGCATTTCCGTGAACGGCGTTTGCTTGACCGTGACCGAATACGACAGCCGCTCGTTTACGGTCGACGTGATGCCGCAGACGTACCGTCATTCCACCCTGAAGGACGTTCGCGCCGGCGAACCGCTCAATCTGGAGCGGGCGATGCAGGCGGGCGGGCGCTTCGGCGGTCATATCGTGCAGGGGCATGTCGACGGCACCGCCGACATCGTCTCGCGCGGCAGCGACGCCAACGCCGTCGTCTTCACGATCCGGCCGCATGACGAGAAGCTGATGCGTTACGTCATCCCGCAAGGCTCCGTCACGCTGGACGGCATCAGCCTCACCGTGGCGTTGGCCGACCGGAACAGCTTCACCGTCTCCATCATCCCGCACACGTTGAAGGAGACGGCGCTGCAGCACAAAGGCGCGGGCGCGGTCATCAACGTGGAGTGCGACGTGCTCGGCAAATACGTCGATCACCTGCTCCATTTCAAAGGCGGCGGGGACGAAGGCGGCCGAACGGGCAAACCGGACGGCAGCAGCAAGATCACTGCGGCGTTTCTGGCGGACAACGGATTTTTCTGATGTTCGGGCAACGAGCAGGGTTCGCCTTGCCGCATGTTCGGCTATTACCGGATCCAAGCGCGGCTCGCTGCCGAAAAGCGGGGTAGCCTTGGCTTCGGAGATATAAAAGGCAGTCAAGCACGCCTACAAAAGGAGCGAAAAAGCGATGAGCAACCAACTTGGTGCCAGGAACTTGCAGGATGAACGGCCGGTATTCAATACCATCGAAGAAGCCATATACGATCTGATTCTCGGAAAGCCCATCATCGTCGTCGACGATGAAGACCGCGAGAACGAAGGCGACCTGATCGCGCTCGCGAGCAAGGCGACGCCGGAAGTCATCAATTTCATGATCACGCAAGCGCGCGGCCTCGTGTGCGTGCCGATTACGCAGGAGCGCGCGGAGGAGCTCGATCTCCCGCCGATGGTGCAGCGCAACACCGATTACCACGGCACCGCGTTCACCGTGTCGGTCGACCATGCATCGACCTCGACGGGCATCTCGGCTTACGAACGTTCGCTCAGCGTCAAGGCGCTGATCGATCCGAATACGAAGGCGGACGATTTCCGCCGGCCGGGCCATATTTTCCCGCTCATCGCGAAGAAGGGCGGCGTCCTTCGCCGGGCCGGCCATACGGAAGCGGCGATCGATCTCGCCCGCATGTGCGGCTCCGAACCCGCGGGCGTTATTTGCGAAATCATCAAGGAAGACGGCTCCATGGCACGCCTGCCGGATCTGATCGAGTTCAAGGCCAAGCATGATTTGAAGCTGATTTCCATCGAGGCGCTTATTCATTACCGCAACGAGAAAGAAAATCTGGTGGAGCGGGTCGTCGAAGTGAAGCTTCCGACTGACTTCGGCGTCTTCCGGGCGGTGGCCTACACGAACGAAGTCGACAACAAGGAACATGTGGCGCTCGTGAAGGGCGAGATCGATCCGGCGAAACCGACGCTCGTGCGCGTGCATTCCGAATGCTTGACCGGCGACGTGTTCCACTCCCACCGCTGCGATTGCGGTCCTCAGCTCGAAGCGGCGCTTCGCCAGATCGACGAGGCCGGCGGCGGCGTGCTGCTGTACATGCGCCAGGAAGGCCGGGGTATCGGTCTAATCAACAAATTGAAGGCTTATCAGCTGCAGGAGCAGGGTTTGGACACCGTGGACGCGAATATTAAACTTGGCTTTGCCCCGGATCTTCGCGATTACGGTATCGGCGCTCAGATCCTCAAAGACCTCGGCATCCGCCAAATGCGGCTGTTGACGAACAATCCCCGCAAAATCCGCGGATTGGAAGGCTACGGCCTCGAAGTGGTGGAGCGGGTGCCGATTCAAATGGACGCGAACGCAGACAACGACCTGTACCTGCACACGAAGAAAGACAAATTGGGCCATATGCTCAAATTTGACGATATCCAAAACAACATTTAACATTTTACTATCCCAGCATAGAGCGGGTTAAATCAGAGAGGATGACTGAACATGCCGAACGTATTCGAAGGACATTTAATTTCCGAAGGGTTTAAATACGGTGTCGTGGTAGGACGTTTCAACGAATTCATTTCCAGCAAACTGCTCGGAGGCGCGCTTGACGCCTTCAAGCGCCATGGCGCGGAAGACAACGAAGTGGACATCGCCTGGGTACCGGGCGCGTTCGAAATTCCGCTGATCGCGCAGAAAATGGCCGAGAGCGGCAAATACGACGCCGTGATCACGCTTGGCGCCGTTATCCGGGGATCCACGCCGCATTTCGACTACGTATGCAACGAGGCGGCCAAAGGCGTGGCGTCCGTCGGATTGAAAACCGGCGTGCCGACCGTGTTCGGCGTGCTGACGGTGGATTCGATCGAGCAGGCGATCGAGCGCGCGGGCACGAAAGCCGGCAACAAAGGCTGGGAAGCGGCCGTTACCGCCATCGAGATGGCCAACCTGACGAAAGTGCTGCAAGGCTAAACGAACGTAGGCAATTTCAATCACCTGTGTAGGAGTGGGCGTGCACCATGGCGGTGACCTATAAACTGGAATCGTTCGAAGGACCGCTCGATCTGCTGCTCCATCTCATCGACAAGGCCGAAATCGACATCCATGAAATATCCGTCAGCGAGATTACGGATCAATACATGGACTACTTGAATGCGATGCAGGAGCTGGAGCTGGACGTCACGAGCGAATTTCTCGTCATGGCGGCAACGCTGCTGGCGATGAAGAGCAAGCAATTGCTCCCGAAACCGCCGGTTATCGAGGACGATTACGAGGAATGGCCGGATGACGGCCTTGACCCGCGGGACGAGCTGATCGCGAAGCTCGTGGAATACCGCAAGTACAAGCAAATCGCGGAACAGCTGCGGGAGCAGGAATTCGAGCGCAGCCTCGTGTTCTCGAAGGAGCCGGAGGATATGACGCCGTACATGAAGGTCGTGCCGGCCAATCCCGTCAAGGGACTCGGCGTCGGCGACCTCATCGCGGCTTTCCAGAAGGCGCTCCGGAGAGCGACGCGGCGCAACGTGATCGCGACCATTCACCGGGACGAGATCTCCGTGAAGGACCGGATCCGCGACATCGTGGACGTGCTGCGGGAATTCGAAACCGTCCGCTTCTCGAAGCTCATCCGGGACGATATGAGCCGGCATGAAATCGTTGTGACGTTCCTGGCGCTGCTTGAACTTATGAAGATGAAGCATATTCGCTGTTTCCAGCACAGCCTATTTGATGATATCGTGGTGCATTGGAGGGGAGAAACGGCTGATGGCGGATTATTCGAAGTTGAAGTCGATTATTGAGGGACTGCTTTTCATGGCGGGGGACGAAGGGCTGACGGCGAAGCAGCTGTCGGACATTCTCCAGCTGGACGCGGCGGCGGCGGCGGATCTGGCCAAAGATTTGATGAAGGATTTGAAAAGCAAGAAGCGCGGCATCCAGATGTCGCTGATCGCGGGAGCCTACCGGTTGACGACGAATCCGGACCACGCGGCGTATTTCGAACGGATGGCGTACTCGCCGACCCGTTCCAGCTTGTCGCAGGCGGCGCTGGAAACCTTGTCGATCGTGGCGTACCGGCAGCCGATCACGCGCGTCGAGATCGAGGAGATCCGCGGCGTCAAGTGCGACCGGGCGCTTCAATCGCTGGTCAGCAAGGACCTGATCGAAGAAGTCGGCCGCGCGGAACAGATCGGGCGCCCGATTCTATACGGCACGACCAAATCGTTTCTCGATTACTTCGGCTTGTCCGGGCTCGACGCGCTCCCGGAGCCTTCGGCGATGACGAACGAGGATTTGGAAGACCAGACGCAGCTGCTCTTCGAACGGCTGGAAGGACGCCAAATGACGATCGAGGATATGTCGCTTGCCGACCTCGATAACGAGCTTGGCGAAGAGCCGATCGGCGCCCTGGAGCCGGAAACGGTCTCCGAGAATTAACTTGCACGAGCAATTGCCGAATGAGATTTGTCCGCAAGGTCATACTATATCCGACCAAAGTAGGGAAATGGGGGAAAACGCCATGCTCGGCTACCCGTTCGGATGGATGATCGCGGCAGGTCTCTTTTTTTTGCTGCTGCTCGTCATTGCGTGTTCTCCGGTCGTTATTCGCGGCCATATCAAGCGGGTCGGCGACGATGACGATGCCGAGCTGCGCATCCGGGCGCTTCTCGGCATCGTGAACTATCGCTGGAAGCTGCCCGAGATGAAAATGAAGGGCATCGGCATGGAGCTGAAGCGGGAGCTGACGGCAGAGAACATCGGCGGAAGCGAGTCGAAGGTCAACACGTCGAACGTGAACGCGAAAAGCATCATGCAATCGATCGAGTGGTCCCATGCGCTGCTGCGGCATGCGGACGATCTGCTTGGCTGGGTCCGCCGCACGCTCGGCCATATCCGCATCACGGAATGGAAATGGACGAGCGCGATCGGCACGGACGATGCGATGTGGACGGCCATGCTGACGGGAATGGCTTGGTCGGTGAAAACGACGGCGGTCGGCGTGCTGTCCCAGCTGATCCGGTTGGAGACGGATCCTGCCATGGCGGTACAGCCGGTTTATCAGGCGCCGCATTTCTCGACGGAAGGCAAATTCACCGCCAAGATCAATTTCGCGTATGCCATCTATGCCGGCTTCCGCATTTCGGTCAAGCTCAAGCGCGCGGCGAAAGGAATGGAGCGCGGCGTTGTCGGCTGGCAGCGCATATTGCTGCGCGGATGATTACATAATGCGCTTTGGGCGGGGGAACGCTAGAAACGGCA
The DNA here is from genome assembly GCF_059383675.1 of Paenibacillus sp. J22P277. Classification (NCBI taxonomy): domain Bacteria; kingdom Bacillati; phylum Bacillota; class Bacilli; order Caryophanales; family Paenibacillaceae; genus Paenibacillus; species Paenibacillus sp. J22P277. The sequence continues at coordinate 362,114 of NZ_JBXENS010000001.1, read as the reverse complement.
AGAGCAGTTTCTGATTTTGATCCGAGGAGGACTTTATTTGATGACAGACCATCCGATTCAAGGGTTAATGCAAACGGCAATGGAGAATATTAAGGAAATGGTGGATGTTAATACCATAGTTGGAGATCCTGTCCAAACCCCGGACGGCAGCGTCATTATGCCGATCTCCAAAGTCGGCTTCGGCTTCGTGGCCGGCGGCAGCGATATCCGCATGGGCGAGCATGGCAAGACCGGTGCCGACATGCATAACGCCGATGTCCAGATGCCCTTCGGCGGCGGCAGCGGCGGCGGCGTCTCCATTACGCCGATCGCGTTTCTCGTCGTCGGCACGCACGGCGTTCGTATCGTGCCGCTGGATAACCAAACGCATCTGATGGAGCGCGTGATCGATTCCGCGCCGCAGGTGTTCGACAAAATTCAAAACATGTTCAAAAAAGACCACGCTGATATGGGCGCCGAAGTCGATTCCGTGCTCATCGACAGCATGGACGTACGTTAGCGCCGACGGTGGGCTTCGGCTTCACCGACTGACCGTCCACTCCGGGGCGGTTCTTTTTTTTAGGACGGGTTGGGATATATCCCGAACCGCTTCATATACTTGTACAAGACGAGTACCGACATCAAGGAGGACAGGACATCTATGAGGCTCGCTTGCATCACGAACAGACTGATCGTTATTGCCGCTGCCGCGCTGATTCTGCTTCCGGGGTTGCCCGGAACGGCGGACGCGGCGCCGGGAACCATAAGGACGGGAGCCAGGGGCGCCGCGCTGATCGACGTGGAGTCCGGCCGGATTTTGTACAGCCACAACGGGGACAAGCCGATGCTGATCGCAAGCTTGACGAAGATCATGACGGCCATCGTCGCCATCGAGCACGGAAAACTTTCCGATATGGTCGAGACGAGCGTCCGTGCGGCCGGGAAAGAAGGATCGTCGATTTATTTGCGGCGCGGGGAGAAGATGAGCCTGCATAACATGCTCTACGGGCTCATGCTGAGATCCGGCAATGACGCGGCAACCGCGATCGCCGAGCATGTCGGCGGCTCCGAGGAAGGGTTCGTCCATCTCATGAACGACAAGGCCGAGATGCTGGGACTCGCGAATTCGCAGTTCATGAATCCGAGCGGATTGGACGCCGAAGGGCATTACGCGTCCGCGAACGATTTGGCCAAGCTGACCGCTTACGCGCTCAAGAACCCGGTGTTCAAGGAAATCGTCAAGACAAAGAGCAAGTCGGCTCCGAACCCCAACGACAATTGGAATTACCTATGGAAAAATAAAAACAAATTGCTGGCGATGTACGAAGGCGCGGACGGCGTGAAAACCGGTTACACCAAGAAATCGCTGCGCTGCCTGGTCAGCTCGGCCACTCGCGGGGGCCAGCAGCTTGTTGCCGTTACCCTGAACGACAGCGATGACTGGAACGACCATCAGCGGCTGCTGAGCTACGGCTTCGACCATTATCCGCTCAGCGAGGTGACGCATAAAGGGCAGCCTGTCAGCGGTTATCCGCTGGCGGTCGGACGCACGCTTCGCTATCCGTTCGCCGAAGGCGAAAAGGCGCAGCTCCGCAACAAACTGACGTTGGTGGACGCGCGTTCCTCCGCGTACCTGCTCGGCGAACGCGGAACGATGGAATGGTTCGTCGGCGACGAACGAATCGGCGCGACGCCGGTTTACGACCCGAATGGCACGCGGATCGGGCTGCCGGACAAACCGGCGTGGACGACGGGCGAGCGCGGGCGGCTGCCGCGGGAATGAGCCTTCGGGGTTCGTTCCGGTAAGCAGCGGGGACCCGCAGCACGCATCTTTTAGGAAGGAGGCAGCGGAATGGTGAATTTCATTTGGCTCTTCTTCATCGCGGTCAGCTTCGTTGCCGCTATATTGAACGGCCGCATGGACGCGCTCACGGAAGCCGCGTTCGAAGGCGCCAAAAGCGGCGTGACCGTCAGCTTCGGTTTGATCAGCGTCATGGTGTTCTGGCTGGGCTTGATGCGCATCGGCGAGGATGCGGGACTGCTCCGCAAAATCGCCATTCTTCTGCAGCCCGCCGTAAGGTTCCTTTTTCCCGACGTACCCAAGGGACATCCCGCGCTCGGCTACATCATGAGCAACATGAGCGCGAATATATTGGGACTCGGAAACGCGGCGACGCCGATGGGCATCAAGGCGATGCAGGAACTGCAGAAGCTGAACCCGCATAAAGAAACGGCGTCCGCGGCGATGTGCACGCTGCTTGCGCTGAATACGTCGAGCATTACGCTCGTGCCGACGACGTTGATCGCGATCCGAATGACGTACGGCTCGGTGAATCCGGCCGAGATCGTCGGCACGACGCTGGCTGCGACGCTGGTCGCGACCGCGGCCGCCATCGCGGCGGACCGCTGGTACCGGCACCGGTATAACCGCAAGCCGCCGAGAGATATAGGCCGGGACGGGCCGATAGGGGCAGAGCATGACCGCGAGCTGCCCGGCGCGCCGCCGGGAGCGGCGTCCGGCGGCTTCGACCAGGGAAAGGGTGAGGCCATTGTATGAGTGGGTAACGATGATATCCGCTTGGCTCATTCCGCTCATGATCGTGTTTATCCCGCTCTATGCCGCCTTCAAGCGCGTCCCCGTCTACGAGACGTTCATCGACGGCGCGAAGGACGGGTTCGGAACGGCGATCAACATCATTCCGCATCTCGTCGGCATGATGGTGGCCATCAGCATGTTCCGGGCCTCCGGGGCGATGGACATGCTTGCGAGCCTGATCCGCCCCTTGTTCGACGGACTCGGCATCCCGAGCGAGGTGCTGCCGTTAGGGCTGCTTCGGCCGCTCACGGGCGCCGGTTCGCTCGCGTTCACGACGGAGCTAATTAAGACGTACGGACCGGATTCGTTGATCGGCCGCATTTCTTCCACCATTCAAGGCAGCACCGATACGACGCTGTACGTGCTTACGGTATACTTCGGCGCGGTCGGCATCCGCAAGAGCAAGTATGCGCTGAAGGTCGGCCTCTTTTCCGACTTGGTCGGGTTTTTCGCGGCAATCATCATTTGTTTATTCGTTTTCGGCGAGTAGCTTACATATTCCCGAAGCCCTATCGGGCGCGATGCCTTGCCGGCGGATGCGCGCAGTAGGGCTTTTTGCGTATTCGACGAAACGGCAAGCCCGATGCCGGACTTTCTTTCGCATGTCGATTTAGGGTATGATGGGGGGTGAGGTGAAAACATTGGAACGTTTACAAAAGATTTTAGCGCAGGCCGGCGTTGCATCGCGCCGCAAATGCGAGGAGCTTATTCTGTCCGGGAAGGTCCAGGTCAACGAAGAGACCGTGACGACCTTGGGCGTCAAAGCCGATCCCGCCGTGGACGTCATTACCGTGAACGGGCGCAGAATCCGAAGCGAAAGCAAGCTTTACTTGATGTTGCATAAACCGAAGGGCGTCATTACGAGCGCGAGCGACCCGCAAGGGCGCAAGATCGTCTCCGACTACTTGCCCGGCATCAAAGAACGGGTATACCCCGTCGGCCGGTTGGATTATGATACCGAAGGACTGCTGCTCCTGACGAACGACGGGGAGTTCGCCAATCTGCTCACGCATCCCAGCCATCACGTGCCGAAGACCTATTGGGCAACCGTGAAAGGCGTCCCGCACGGCTCGGCGCTGGAGCGGCTGCAGCAGGGCATTTTGCTCGAGGACGGCATGACGGCTCCCGCCGAAGTGGAGTATCACGACGTCGACACGGAGAAGAATCAGGCCACGATCACGATCACGATTTACGAGGGCCGCAACCGGCAAGTTCGACGAATGTTCGACGCCATCAATCATCCCGTTATTCTGCTCCGAAGAATTCGCTTCGGCGAGCTGGGCCTTCACGGGCTGGCCCGCGGCAAGTTCCGCCATTTGACGCCGAAAGAGATTCAAGAGCTTCGCGCCGCGGCCGTCAAGACACATAAAATTCAAAAATAACGAGCGGCGGCAATCTCTATTGCCGTCCGATTTTCGTTATAATGGAAATACGCAAAACAGCAGCAATGCAGCTCACGAACAGGCGGTGAACCAGCATGAAATCAAACCGCAGACTCATTCAAGTGCTGATCTTCCTCGGCGTTCTCATACTGGGCGGATATGCCATCGGCCACTCGCTGTTTGCGAGCGGCGGCGGACTGCCGGGCAAAGGCAAGACGCCGCCTTCTTTCGCGCTTCTCGACATGGACGGCAAGACGCACCGGCTCGAGGACTATAAGGGAAAAGCGCTCGTCATCAATTTTTGGGGCACGTTCTGCCCGGGCTGCGTGACGGAGACGCCGGATTTGGAAGAACAGTACAAGAAGCACGGGGACAAGCCGTTTGAGATCGTCGGAATTAACCTGAGCGAGGATAATTTGGCGATTAGCAATTTTATTAAGCAGTACGGCGTCAGTTACACGATGCTGCAGGACAACAATCGGCAAGTCGAACGCGCATATGGGCTTAAGTCGTATCCCACCACCTTCTTCGTGAAGCCAGACGGGACGATAATGGACGTCTTTATCGGAGCGATGGGGAAACAAGACATGGACGAGCGCATCACGAAACTACTGGCGTCCTAGTCGGAGGAGGTTATTTGCATTGTCAGCTTTTGAAAATACGAAATGCAGATGCGGCCACCAGAATCCTACCGGTACCGTATTATGCGAAAGCTGCGGTTACCCGCTCGATCCGGAGGAAGAGAGCAGCGGCGCTCCGCTCGAGATGCGGTACGATGGCATCGCCCGGCGCTCGCAGAAGAGCAATCCGTCCCCGATCGACCGGGTTTGGAACTTCTTCTCCTCGGTGAAGGTCGCGGTACGCTTGATCGTGATCACGCTGATCGCGGCGATGATCGGCACGATCTTCACGCAGGAAAACGCTTTTATCTCGTTCGATCCGTCCACTTATTATGAAGGCAAGTACGGGTGGATCGGCAAATGGTATTATAAGCTGGGATTTTCCAACACGTATGAATCCTGGTGGTTCATCGGTCTGCTCGTCATGATCGGCACATCCCTCGTCATCTGCAGCCTGGACCGGGTTCTCCCGCTGTACCGGGCGCTGAACAAGCAGCAGATCCGCAAGCACGAGCAATTCCTGACCCGCCAGAGAACGGTGTATACCGGCTCGGCCGAAGGACCGGAGGACGCATGGACGGAACGGTTGGCTGCTCAATTGAAGCGAAAGCGCTACAAGGTTCACATGGAGAACGGCGCGCTGCTGGCGGAGAAAAACCGGTTCAGCCGCTGGGGACCTTACGTCAATCACATCGGACTCATCATCTTCCTGCTCGCCGTCCTGCTCCGTACGCTGCCCGGGTGGTCGATCGACAACTACGTGACCGTTCCGGAAGGGCAGACGGTGAAGGTTCCGGAGACGAAGTATTACATCAAGAACGAGAAGTTCACGATCGATTACTACACCGACGCCGAGCTTCCGACGGAATTGAAGGGCACCGCCCGCGCGAAGCTGTACGAGACGCAAGCCATTCTGTACTCCTGCTCCGCCGATTGCGACGACCCCTCGAAGACGCCGAAGCTGACGGAAGCCACGCGTCATAATATCATCGTGAACGACCCGTTGTCGTACGACGGTATCAAAGCCTATCAATTCGGATTCGACGACACGCCGAAATTGAAAGCGGTCAATCCGGTTCTGATCGACAAGGAAACGGGTAAAACGTATGGACCGTTCAAGCTGGACATGCGCAATCCGCAGCTCGATTACGCGCTCGGCCCGTATACGTTGGAGCTCCGTCAATCGTACATGGATTTCGCGCTCAATTCGGACGGCCAGCCGACGACCAAGTCGCGCGAACCGAACGCGCCCGCGTTCGTCTTCGTTTTGAAGGGACCCGGCTTGGACGAGAAGGGCGAACCCTACATGTACTTTCCGAAGCAAACGGACAAGGAGCGCTTCAGCCAGGACGTTATTAACGGAAAACTGGCCGAACGTTTCGATTTGAAGGTGCCTTCGATGGGCGGCGTCGAATTCGCGCCGGTGGAGACTTCGCTCAACATCCGTTACGACCGCGCCATGCCTTACATATGGGTAGGAGCAGGCATCTCCATGTTCGGCCTTCTGCTCGGTTCCTACTGGCAGCACCGCCGGATTTGGCTGCGACTCGATAACGGCCGCGTGACGCTCGGCGCCCATACGAACAAGAACAATTACGGCATGCGTGCCGAGGTCGCGTCCGCCCTGCGCGGAATAGGCATCGTCGTAGAGCCGAAGTCGCTCGATAACGGGAGGAACAAATCGTGAGTTTGCTTGATTTCAGCAGCGACGCGTTTATCGTCGCATTCTTTCTTTACTGCTTCGGGTTTTTATTTTACGGGGTGGCCGCGCTCGGCAAGAAATGGAGCAAACGCAGTCCCGAGGAGCATACCAAACGCTGGGGCCGCATCGCTTATTTCGTGGCTTTGCTCGGGTTTATCGCGCACCTGACGTTCTTCTTCACCCGGTGGGCGGGCGGCGGCCACATTCCGACGAGCAACATGTACGAGTTCATGTCGTTCCTTGCGATGGCGATCATGGCGGCGTTCATCATCGTCGACGCGATCTACCGCAAGCCGCTGCTCGGACTGTTCACGCTTCCGCTCGTGGTCATCATCGTCGCGTACGCGGCGGTGTTTCCGCAGGAAGTGCAGCCGCTCATTCCGGCGCTGCAGTCCTACTGGCTGAAGATTCACGTTACGACCGCCGCATCGGGAGAGGCGTTCTTCGCGGTCGGTTTCGCCGCCGGGCTCATGTACTTGCTGCGGACGGTCGATTTCACGAAGAAGGACGATAAGTCCAGACGCGAGCAGCGTTGGGTGGAATTCACGCTCTATGTTATCATTGTCATCATCGCGTTCATCAGCTCCGTGTTCGCTTTCCGCGGCGCGGGCTATGAAGCGAACTTCAAGCAGGAGACGGTGACGATCGACGATAGCGGCGTCGAAAATTCGACGGTCAATACGGTGGAATACACGTTGCCGCCGATCTTCAAACCTTATAACAGCCAAGTCGTGTCGATCGATTCGTTCCTCGGCATCGACAAGCCGCTGTTCGAGACGCCGCACTGGATGCATGGCGTCGATGCGGCGCGCAAGCTCAACACGATCACGTGGTCGATCATCAACGGTTCGATTCTTTACGGTCTGCTGCGTTTGATCCTGCGCAGACGGATCGGCGCGGCCATCCATCCGCTGATGGACGGCATCGACGAAGACGATATCGACGAGATCAGCTATCGGGCCATCGCGATCGGCTATCCGATCTTCATGCTCGGCGCTTTGATTTTCGCCATGATCTGGGCGTACATCGCCTGGTCGCGTTTCTGGGGCTGGGATCCGAAGGAAGTCTGGGCGCTCATCACCTGGCTGTATTACACGGCTTACCTGCATCTTCGCTTGTCCCGCGGCTGGCACGGTTCCAAGTCCGCATGGCTCGCAGTCATCGGTTTCGTGGTGGTTATGTTCACGCTGATCGGGGTCAATCTCGTACTCGTCGGCTTGCACTCGTACGCGGGTGTCTAAATTGCACGCTTAAACAGGCGCGCGTCTCTCGGGGCGCGCGCCTGCGGCACGGTTAGGGAAGTGGAAGTCCAATCCGATTGAGAGGAGACATGACGCATGTCCGAAGAACGTCATCGCATTCTCGTCGTCGACGACGAAGAACGAATCCGCAGGCTGCTCAAAATGTACCTGGAGAAGGAAGGCTATGTGATCGAGGAAGCGGAGGATGGCGAATCCGCGCTGCGCATGGCGACGATCGGCGAGTTCGATCTCATCCTGCTCGACGTGATGCTGCCCGGCATGGACGGTATCGAGGTGTGTACGCGCCTGCGTCAAGTGAAGGCGACGCCGGTGATCATGCTCACCGCCAAAGGCGAGGAAATGAACCGCGTGCAGGGCTTCGAGGTCGGCGCGGACGATTATGTCGTGAAGCCGTTCAGCCCGCGCGAAGTCATCTATCGCGTCAAGGCGATTCTCCGCCGTTCGTCCGCCACGGCATTCTTGACGAAGGAAGCGCTGACGAGCAACAATATCGTATTCCCGCATCTCATTATCGAGCATGACGCGCACCGCGTCATGGCCGGCGGACAGGAAGTCAGCCTCACGCCGAAGGAGTACGAACTGCTGCATTACCTCGCGATCTCGCCGGACAAAGTATTTTCCCGCGAAGAGCTGCTCAAGGACGTATGGAACTATGAATTTTTCGGCGACCTGCGCACCGTCGATACGCATGTCAAACGGCTGCGCGAGAAACTGAACAAGGTTTCGCCGGAAGCGGCGATGATGATCACGACGGTGTGGGGCGTTGGCTACAAGCTCGAGGTATCCAAATAAGTGGTGATCTGGCGCAGCGTAGTCGGCAAACTTTGGCTAACCATCATTGCACTCGTGGCGGCGGTGCTGTTGATCCTCGGCATGTTCCTGCTGCAGTATATCGATATCGCGTTCAATAATTCGCATGCCGTCAAGGTGCTCTTCGTCTATACGGCGGTTATCGGGTTCTTGCTTTCCACGTTTTTCGCGTTTTTCCTGTCCACGAAGATTACGCAGCCGCTGCTCCAGATGAAGAAGGCGGCCGATCTTATTTCGCAGGGCGAATACCGGACAAGGGTGCCGATCCGTTCCACGGACGAGATCGGCGATCTGGCGAATACGTTCAACAATATGGCATCCGAGCTCGACACGCTGATCCGCGACTTGAACCATGAGAAGGAGCACTTGGCGAGCGTTCACCGCAGCATGGCGGACGCCGTTGTCACCTTCGACGCGGCGGGTCAAGTCATTCTGGCGAATCCGCACGGACAGCGGCTGATCGACAGTTGGAACGAGCTGGAGTGGACGGAAGAGTCGAGGATCCGTTCGCAGGTGCCGGAGCCGTTATTCGATCTCTACCGCAAAGTGCTGCGGGAAGGGCGCGATTTGACGGACAAGGTGCATGTGCAGAGCGGCGTCTGGTCCGTCGTCATGGCGCCGCTCAAGTCAAACGATACGGTTCGCGGAGCGGTGGCCGTCATGCGCAACGTAACGGAAGAAACGAAGCTCGAGAAGCTGCGCCGCGACTTCGTCGCGAATGTCTCGCACGAGCTCCGCACGCCGTTATCGATGCTGCAGGGCTACAGCGAAGCGCTGCTCGACGACATCGCGGCTTCGCCGGAAGAGCGGAAAGAGCTCGCCCATGTCATCTACGAAGAATCGCTTCGAATGGGTCGCTTGGTGAAGGATCTTCTGGATCTGGCAAGAATGGAAGCGGGCCATATGGAGATGAAACTCGAGACGACGGATTTGACCGTGCTGCTGAAGCGCGTGCACCGAAAATTCCAAGGGCTGGCGAAGGAACAGAACATTCAGCTGGACATCGAGTTGCCCTCGGAGCCGCTCGTGATCGCGGAAGCGGACGAGGACCGGTTGGAACAGGTGCTGACCAATCTGCTCAGCAATGCGATCCGGCATACGCCGCAGGAAGCGCATATTGCCGTGAGCGCGCGGCAAGCCGTCGTCGATCGCAAGCTTTTCGTTGAAATCAAGGTAAGAGACGAGGGCGAAGGGATACCGAACGAGGACCTGCCCTTCATTTTCGAACGTTTCTACAAGGCCGATAAGGCGCGCACGCGCGGCGCGTCCAGCGGCGGTACGGGCCTAGGCCTGGCTATTGTGAAAAACATCATCGAATCGCATCAAGGGCGGATTCGCGCGGAAAGCACGGTCGGCGTCGGCACGACATTCACGTTGCTGCTTCCCGTCGATCCATCGCGATGAATGCCATCGGATCGGTGAAGGGCGTTCCGCAGAGCGGAGCGCCTTTTTGCATGCCAAACGTGGTCATGGCTACCAGGTCTAAGACGAGAATTAAAGTCGCATCTTGTTGAAGGAAGTAGACTAATCTTGTTGGTCGTGAAACATTTTCTTTGCGTAAACGCCGAAAAGAGATAAAAAAAGCGCTGCCCCCTGGAGGACAGCGCTTTTTGATCGTATTGGCCGGACTGCAAGCCTTGATTCTAGTACAGGTTGATCTCTTTGGCTTTGTTCAGATCCGGAAGCTCGACCAGCTTTGCAACGACGTCTTTGGAGGCGCCTTTGTCGACGGTGAGCACCATGATGGCCGCGCCGCCTTGCAATTCCCGCCCTACCTGCATTGCCGCGATATTCACGCCGTTATTGCCGAGCAGCGTACCGACGCTTCCGATAATGCCCGGTTTGTCGTTGTGCGAGATCAGGATCAGGTTGCCTTCCGGCGCGACGTCCACCGTGAAGCGGTCGATCTGAACGATCCGCGGTCCGTATCCGGTCAGCATCGTGCCCGTCACGAGACGCGTCGCAACTTTGGAGCGCAGCTGAACCGTAATCGAATTGGTGAAGTCGCGTGCCGTATGCGACTTGTTCACGACGATGTTGACATGGCGTTCTTTCGCCAGGTGCATCGAGTTGACGACATTGACTTGATCCGCGCCCAAGTGATGGGAAAGCACGCCGCGGACGATATAACGGGTCAGCGGCTGCGTATCGACTTCAGCCAGCTCGCCGGCATAGCTGACCGTGATTTCTTCCACGGCGCCTTCCGTAAGCTGCGAGACGAAGCTGCCCAGCTTCTCGCCGAGGTTGAAGTACGGCTGCAGTTTATTCAGCACATCGGCTGGAATAGGAGGCATGTTCACGGCGTTCAAGAACGGCTTGTCGCGCAAAATGTTCAGTACTTGCTCGGAAACGTCGATCGCGACGTTCTCCTGCGCTTCCACGGTAGAGGCACCGAGATGCGGCGTCACGATGATCTTCGGATGCTTCAGGAACGGGTGATCCGCTTCGGGAGGCTCGACCTCGAAGACGTCGAACGCGGCTCCGGCGACGATGCCTTGATCTGCTGCTTCCACGAGAGCCAGTTCGTCGATGATACCGCCGCGCGCGCAATTGACGATCCGCATGCCCTTCTTCATGATTTCGAATTGCGGACGGGAAATCATGTGGCGCGTTTCAGGCGTAAGCGGCGTATGAACCGTCATGAAGTCCGCATTGCGCACGATATCGTCCACGCTCGACAACCGAATGCCGAGTTTCTCCGCGCGCTCTTCCGTCAAGAACGGGTCGTAGCCCCAGATGACCATGCCGAACGCTTTGGCGCGTTTGGCAACTTCGCTTCCGATCCGTCCCATGCCGAGCACGCCCAAGATTTTGCCGCGGAGCTCGACGCCGAGGAACGACTTGCGGTCCCATTCGCCGCCGACCGTTTTCAGGTAGGCTTGCGGGATATGGCGGGCAACCGCCATCATCATGGCGAAGGTATGCTCGCAAGTCGTAATGGTATTGCCGTCCGGCGCATTAATAACGATAATGCCGCGTCCCGTAGCTGCTTCCAAATCAATGTTGTCGACGCCGACGCCCGCGCGTCCGACGACTTTAAGCGATTTCCCGGCGTCCATGATGCGGGCGGTCACGCGGGTTTGGCTGCGCACGAGCAGGGCATCGTATTCGCCGATGATGGCCACGAGCTCGTCTTCGCTAAGTCCCGGCTTCTTGTCGACCGTGACATCCTCCGCATCCGCGAGCTTCTGAATGCCTAAATCGCTGATTGGATCTGAGACCAATACTTTAAACATGTTGGATTGCCTCCTGAGCGTTTGTATGATGGGTTGTATAGTATAGAAGTGAAAGACCCTCGTCCATCCCGCCGCACAGCGCGGCGCCGAAGGCGAGAGTCCGTTCACACGATCACACATCGAGCTATGATTGAATCCTGTGGAACCAGCAATTTAGGGCTTCGTTAATGTTTCTCCTATTATAGCAAGATGAACTATAAATGCAATGCTTAAAACTTGCTCAAATGTGAAAATTTCGTTATGATCGACCGTAAACGGGAGGCGAAAACAATGGAATCATGGAGTCAAATACAACCGGACGCTTTCTGGCGATTAGTGCAGGAAGGCAAGCTTGCGCCGGAGCAAATCATAGATGTGCGGGAACAGGAAGAATGGGACTATTACCATTTGGAAAGCAGCACGCTGATGCCCTTATCGTCCTTCCAAGAAACATGGGATCGGATTCCGGCGGATAAACCGGTGTACATCATCTGCGCGCACGGCGTGCGCAGTCAAGCGGCATGCCGCTACCTGAACGAAAAAGGATACGGCAGCCTCGCCAACGTGGTCGGCGGAATGGCTGCCGTATCCCGGCATGACGGATTCCAGTATGATTAATCGGTGCCCGGTTATTCCTTTTCCGGGAAGAAGAAGGGGAGCTGCGGGAGCAGTTCCTTCGGATAAAGCTGGGCTTTGCTGGTTCCGAAGTCGCCGGCGCGGACGGCTTCGGTCTTGACGAGCAGATCGATGACGGAATCGACGGTGCGCATTTTCATGGAGCCGGCCTGGCCGGAACGGATGAATTCGTCGACGCGGGAAGTCAGATCCTGCGGATAGAACGGCGCGAGTGATTTGCGCGCGTTCAGCTGATCGGCCGCGACCTTGTTTTTGACGGTGAGCGGGAGCGTCTTCCATTGCGCGATATTCAATCCGGCGGATGCCTCGTATTCGCCCGGGATATCGGGATTTACGGATGCGCTCCATTTCAGCATGGCCCCGTAATAGTCCTGCTGTCCGCCGAGCGCGTATTTTACGCCGTCCGTGTAATAGGCGTCTTTCATGAGCGCCTTGATCAGATCGGCTTCGGCCATCTCTTTCGCGGAGCCGGCGGCTCGCTGCGCGGCTTCCGACAACATGCGCAGGCTCTTGAGCAGTTGGAGCTGCGCGGATTCCAAGAGAGGCGAGCTCGCCGGGACCGATGCGTGTTCGGCTTCATTATAAGTTTGGTTCGCGGAACCCGATAGTCCCTTCAACGCCGAGCCGGCATCGTTCAGCTGGCCGGACGACAATTTGCGGATCGTGTCGAACCATTCGTTTTGAAATTCACGGTAAGGCAAAAATACGGTATGATAGAATGATACAAGATCTTGCTGCTGGTAAGCGCTTGGGCTGCCTTTGCCGCTGCTGCTGAGGTGCTTGGCGTTTTCCACCAGCTTCGCTTCTGTCTTCTCGGAACCAATTTTGACGCCATAGAAAAACGCGCCGACCGCGAAAACGAGCATGAAAAGGAATCCAAGACTAAAGAGCATTTCAGTACGTGTTAGTCGTTTCTCCATGTTAATCCCCTTCGTACTATTTTTCGACAAATTTTTCCCGATTGTCCTCCTAGTATAGGATAAAACCTATGAAAAGGAAATATAAACCTACCATGGCAGGAGCAGGACATGAAAAAATTCGACATCCGCAAAATCAGGCTGAAAACGATGGACATCGACCAAATCGATGACCGGATGCTGCTCATCAATTTGTACGCCACGCAGGCGATTACCTTCATTATCGGCTTCGTCTGGCTATTATTTCAGCGTCGGAATCCATTTCGTTTGTTCGAACCCGGGATCGATTGGAATTTTGTTTATTGGGGGATCGGGCTGGCCGCCGCGGTCATCGCCCTCGACATGCTCGCGGCCCGCTTCGTGCCCGATGAAGCCAGCGACGACGGAGGCGTCAACGATCGGATTTTTCGCCACCGCCCGATCTGGCATATCGCGGTTTTGTCGCTCGTCGTGGCCGTCTGCGAGGAGACGTTGTTCCGCGGAGCCGTCCAATATCATATCGGTCCCTACTGGACGAGTATTATATTCGCGACCATCCATGTCCGATATTTAAAGCATTGGATTCCGACCGGACTCGTGTTCGCGATCAGCTACGCGCTCGGTTGGATTTACATCAAGACCGGTACCTTGCTCGCGCCTATTATCGCGCACTTCGTCATTGATTTGGTTATGGGGTTGGTCATTCGTTTTCGGAGGGAAGCATGAGCAGAGTTCAAAAATTCGGCAAAAGGAAAGGGGCGCCGTCCGAGGATTTCATGGACGAAACCGCGGCGGCACTGGAAGCGGAATGGGGCTTGGAGACGAATGGACAGGAGAAACTGCCGCTGCCGCCGAGAAGGCAGTCCCATCCTTCAAGCAAACAGCAGCTGACGCGCTGGTTTTACCGGCTGCTGATCGTTTTGTTTCTTCTGCTGCTGGCAGGCATGCTGTGGTGGGGGAGGCAGTTCGATTAAGACAGGCGAAATTACGCGACGAACCGGGAGGTGCGAAACGAATAAATGGCAGTCATGTGGATCGTTATCGCCATTGCGGCATTTGGTGTTCTCGCGCTGGCCTATATGGTGCGCCTTTCCTATCAATATCGACTGGATCAACAAGTCGCGGCGTTCGATAGGCTGCCGCAAGCATTCGACGGAACGGCGCTGTTGTTCATCAGCGATATACATAGGCGGGCCATCCCGCTCGATTTGATCGATGCTTTCATAGCTGCAGGCGGCGCTGACTTGGTATTAATCGGAGGGGATTTGCGCGAAAAGTCGGTTCCGGCCGCGCGCATCCGCGAGAATATCAAGCGCCTTTCGCGGATCGCGCCGATCTATATGGTACACGGGAACCATGATTACGATGAAGAAATGCGTCCGTACGAAGTGCTGCTGGCCGAAGAACGGGTGCGGTTGCTCGTGAACGAGTCCGTCATCCTGGAGAAGAAAGACGGGACCCGAATCCGCCTCGCGGGCGTGGACGATCCGCGTACCGATCATGAAGATCCGGAACTCGCGCTTGCCGATATGGAAGACGGGCGCGGCAAATTGTTTACGATTCTGTTGGCGCATGATCCCATTATCGCGAAGCGGTTGAAAGGCGATGAATGCATCGACCTTATCTTGTCCGGCCATACGCACGGCGGGCAGGTCGCGCTGCCGATCGCGGGACCGTTATGGCGGGGGAGCGACGACTCCGGTTATTGGCGGGGCTGGTTTGATTTGCCGGTGCGAGGCAAAGGGATTCCGAAGACGAGAATGTTCGTCAGCTGCGGCTTCGGAACCTCGAGGCTGCCGATCCGCTTGATGACGGAACCGCAGCTGCACCGTATTATTTTGCGGACTTCGACGGCGGCTCCAGACCAAGCTCGATCGTAGACGGATCGATGAAGCCGTAACCTTTCGCTTCGAGCTTCGTCAGCAGCGAATCCAGCGCCTCCGTTGTCCAAGGCAGCTCGTGCATGAGGATATTGACGCCTGGATGAAGCTGATCCAAGACGTTGGCGATGACTTTATCCGGCTTGTTCTTAGTGCTGCTGTCCCAGTCCAGCGAACCATTGGACCACGTCATGTACAGCATGCCGTCGGCGCGTACGATTCCCTTCACCGCATCATTGCCCGATCCGAAAGGGGGGCGGAAAAATTGCGGATACTTGCCGGTGATCTTCTTGACGGCAGCTTGGACATCCCCGATTTGCTTCTTCACGGTTGCTTCCTTTTCTTTCTTCAGATCGATATGGTCCCAGGAATGATTGCCGATCGTTTGACCGCGGTCGGCTATTTTTTTGAGCAGCTCCGGATGGGATTTCACGCGGTAGCCGTTGACGAAGAAGATCGCCTTCGCATGGTGCTTATCGAGCGTATCGAGAAGGGAGCCGAGCGTTTTATCGGCTTTCGGGCCGTCGTCGAACGTCAGCAGCACGACCTTGCCGGTCGTTGCTTCCTTATTAATAGGAACGAAACTGTAGACGCTGTTCATGCGGTACAATTTCTTCGGCACGACTTGAACGGAGGCCGCCGGCGCGTTCGTTTGTTTGTCGTCTTCGTTCGCGTCGCTCGGAGCGGCAGTTTCCGCATTCGGCTTAGGTGCGGTCGATTCGTTCATTCGGGGAGAATTCGGCACGTTCGGAATTGCCGAAGATTGCGCCTGGTTAGCCGTTTGATCCGGTTCGGCCGAGTCCGGTGAAGCGGAGTTGCCGCCGGATGCGCATCCGGACGCGATCGTCAAGCTCGCGATGACCGTGAATGTCGTTAGATAGGCTTGAAGCAGTTTCATGTCAATCCACCTCCAGTAATCGCGGCAACCGCGCGGCGCTAAGAACGCCCTCATTGTATCATATTATAAACAACCGGCCGAACTTTCCCCTTTCCTTAATTTGTGCTGGGATGACCTCGCCCCGGCCAGGCAAAACTATATTCGAATCCGAGTGCATCCGCATTTTTGAGGAGGGCTTTACCGATGAAATGGTCTGTATTTCTGCTTGGGGGTCTGGCCGGCGCCGCGACGGCGGCTTACGTGGCCAAGAAAAGACCCGGGATGTTTGCTTGGGCGACCAGCGCGGCGGGCCAAGCCATGACAGGAGTTTCGAGAAAAGCGATGGGAGCGGTGGTGAGCCGCAAGTTCGGCGGCGAGATGGTGCATTCGTCCCCAAAGCATTCCGGCGTTTCCGCTAGAGATTCCGCAGGCGCTTGGGGACAAATCGAAATGATGCTGAACAACGATCCCGGCGTCAAGGAACAGGTCGACGAAATAAAAGCCGATGCGAAAACGCACTAATAAGGACAAAAAAAGAATCGTTTCGCCCCCTCCTGCGTATATACAGTTGCGGGGCGCAACCGATTCTTTTTTTTGTGCATCTAGTGCATTCCGATCCCAGACATGCTAACATAGCAATAAGAACATTTTATTCACCAAACCACAGCAGTTACATACGCTGTGTATAACAAATGTTACCCGCGTTCAACGCGCTTTCGAAGACGGTTTTTGCTTTGATTCACGAAGCAGATGCTTTTCGAGAAGGAGGATCCTATCATGAAAATCGAACGGCTCAATCAAGACAAAATCCGAATCTTCCTGACGTTCGACGACTTGCTGGAGCGTGGGATCCAGAAGGAAGACATGTGGCGCGAAATTCCGAAGGTGCACGAGCTATTCAGTGAAATGATGGATCAAGCCTACAGCGAGCTGGGTTTCGATGCCAGCGGTCCGCTGGCCGTAGAAGTGTTCGCGCTTCCCGCCCAGGGCATGGTCGTCATCGTCACGCGTGGCAAAGTAAACGGCAAATCGGACGAACAGCTGCACGAAGAAGAGAATGATGAAGACGTCTACGAGATGGAAGTCACGTTGGAACAAAGCGATATCGTGCTTTATGCGTTCCGCGACATCGAGGATGTCATTTCCGTCTGCAAACAGCTTAAGGCAGTGGATTTGATTGAAGACGGACGTCTATACGCCTACAACGGCAAATATATGCTAGCCTTCGAACCGGTCGGCATCGAGTTGCCCCGTTACCATGCCATCATCGCCCTGCTGGCAGAATACGGCGAAGCAACCTCCATTACGACGGCCGTTCTCGAAGAATACGGCAAAGTGGTCATGCCTGCGAACGCAGTGCTTGAAATTTGCACTCATTTCTAAGAACGAACTGTTTCTGAAAGCATCAGCAGCGGAATTCCGCGCGCCTGGTGCTTTTTGTTTATTTTCTGAATCCGCCGATACGAACCGATCGCATAGTTGGCGTTTCACCCGTTCATACTGATAGAAAAGGCGGTGAACATTCCTTTGACTGGAATGGAAGACAACAATGTATTGACTTCGACGCAAATCGTCATCGAGGAAGCGCTCCGGAAATTAGGCTACGGCGATGATATGGTCGAATTTCTGAAAGAGCCCATGAGATTGCTGACCGTGCGTATTCCGGTGCGCATGGATGACGGTAAAACCCGCGTGTTCATCGGATTCCGCGCCCAGCATAACGATGCCGTCGGGCCGACGAAGGGCGGCGTCCGGTTTCACCCGGACGTGAACGAGATCGAAGTAAAAGCGTTGTCGATCTGGATGAGCTTGAAATGCGGCATCGCCAATCTGCCATACGGCGGAGGGAAGGGCGGAATCATCTGCGATCCGCGTAAAATGTCGTTCCGCGAGCTGGAACGATTGAGCCGCGGCTACGTCAGGGCTATATCGCAAATCGTCGGACCGACCAAAGACATCCCGGCGCCGGACGTCATGACGAACGCGCAGATCATGGCCTGGATGATGGACGAATACAGCCGTATTCGGGAATTCGATTCCCCCGGCTTCATAACGGGGAAACCGCTCGTGCTCGGCGGGTCGATGGGTCGCGAAAGCGCAACCGCGAAAGGCGTCGCCATCATGATCGACGAAGCGATGGCGAAAAAAAACATCTCCGTGAACGGCGCGCGCGTCGTCATCCAAGGCTTCGGAAACGCCGGGAGCTTCCTGGCCAAATTCATGCATGACGCCGGGGCGCGCGTAATCGCTATTTCCGATGTGAACGGCGCATTGTATAATGAACAAGGACTGGATATCGAAGATTTGATGGACCGGCGCGATTCGTTCGGCACGGTAACCAATTTATTCAAAGATACGATCTCCAACGACGAGCTGCTCTCGCTGGAATGCGACGTGCTCGTGCCGGCCGCGATCGAGAACCAAATAACGGCAAGCAACGCGGACCGGATTCGTGCTAAAATCATTGTGGAGGCCGCTAACGGCCCGACGACGCTGGAAGCGACGCGCATCGTAACGGACCGCGGCATTTTGCTTATTCCGGACGTGCTTGCGAGCGCGGGCGGCGTCATCGTCTCGTATTTTGAGTGGGTGCAGAATAATCAAGGCTATTATTGGTCGGAAGCCGAAGTGGATCTCAAGCTGCGGGAAATGATGGTCCGCGGGTTTAACAGCGTGTATGAGCTGCATGCGATGAAGAAAGTCGACATGCGCCTTGCCGCTTATATGGTTGGCGTTCGCAAAATGGCGGAGGCGGTACGATTGCGGGGGTGGATATAAAGGAAACGCCATGTTTCCTTTCGCGCGTACCTGCCTTCTCTCTGGAAGGTGACTCTAAACGATGCTGCTTTTTTCGATTTTGACGGCTGCGGTTGCTCCGGGCATCGCGCTGTTGACTTACTTTTATTTGAAGGACCGTTACGAAGCGGAGCCGATCTCGATGGTGCTTCGGGTATTTCTGATGGGCGTGTTGATCGTGCTGCCCATCATGGTGATCCAGCGAGGACTGGAGCTCGGCATCGGAAACGGGCCGGTCGTCTTCTCGTTCGCCGTTTCGGCGGGCGTCGAGGAACTGATGAAATGGTTCGTGCTCTACCATATCATTTTCAAGCATAAGGAATTCGACGAGCCTTATGACGGCATCGTGTACGCGGTGGCGATATCGCTCGGCTTTGCGACCGTCGAGAACGTGCTGTACGCCATTTACCAGCCGATGACGGTGGGTTCGCTGCTGATCCGGGCATTGCTTCCGGTTTCCGGTCATGCTTTGTTCGGCGTTACGATGGGATATTATCTGGGCAAAGCCAAATTCGCTTCCGACCGGAGACCGAAATGGCGGTTCTTGGTTCTGGCGGCTGCCGTTCCGTTGCTGGAACACGGCTTGTACGATTACATCATGGGGTCGGGCTCGACGTATTGGGCGTGGTTCATCGTGCCGCTGATGGTGTTTTTGTGGATTAGAGGCGTTCGGCGGATCAACCGGGCGAATGCGCGATCGCCGTTCAGGCTGCTTGGCCGCGAAGAAGAGATTAAGCTGTGACATTTTCGTCCATAATAGGTAGAAAACGCCGAGCGTATGCCTTCCGAAGCGGATCGCTTCGCGCGCCGCGAATGTCGGCGCCGGCTTCGCTCGCAACCATTATAGGAGGAAACGATGGAAACGGCGCGTATTAAAGTGGCCATCCGCTGCAATCGCTGCGGAGAGAAGTTCGTGCTGCGCGGACGCAGGGAGAAGGACCGGATCGATACCGGCTTCAAGCAGTGCCTGTGCAATAACATCCAAGATTTCGATATCGAAGAACTGGCGCTCTGACAAACGGCGGCGGTAGCAAATCTTACCCAAACATGCATAAAGCTCCTTTCGGCAAACCAAACTAACACCAGGTTTTGCATACGAAAGGAGCTTTTGCTATATGTATCGTCGCCTAAGCGCCGTGCTTTTTCCGGTCATGACATTGTTCTTCATCGGCTCCATTTACTGGGGCTATCAGGAGCATCAAGAAAAAAATTCGATTCTGATCAAGGCGGAGAACCAGTACCAGCGCGCCTTTCACGATTTATCGTACCATGTCGACCAGCTGCATCATCAGCTTGGCAACACGCTGGCCGTCAATAGCGCGTCGCAAGGCTTCCAGCGCAAGGGGCTGGTCAATACCTGGCGCTTGACGAGCGAAGCGCAGAATGAAATCAATCAACTGCCGCTTACCCTGCTGCCGTTCAGCAAGACGGAAGAGTTTCTCTCGAAGATCGCCAATTTTTCGTACAAGACCTCGGTCCGCGATTTGACCAAGCAGCCGCTCAGTCCGGACGAGTTCAAGACGTTAAAAACGCTGTACGCGGATTCGGCCGACATTTCCAAATCGCTGACCGGCGTGCAGGAAAAAGTCCTATCCAACAATTTGCGCTGGATGGACGTCGAAACCGCGCTGGCGACCGAGAAGTCGACGCTCGACAATACGATCATCGACGGCTTCAAGACGGTCGACAAGAAAGTAAGCGAGTATCCCGAGATCAACTGGGGGCCGTCGGTCGCGAGCATGTATCAAAAACGGACAATCAAGATGCTCGGCGGCCATATGAGCACGCCGGACGAAGTGAGGAGCCTGGCCGCGAAATTCATGGGGCTGGACGCCGCGCAGGCCAAGAACATTCGGGTCGTGGAGAACGGGAAAGGCACCGAGTATTCATCGTTCTCGGCAACCTACAAGGCGAATAAATCCGACAATCAGGTCCAGCTTGATTACACGCAAAAAGGAGCTCAGCTCATTTGGTACGACAATTCGCGGGATATCGGCAAGCCGACCGTCAGCATCCGCGATGCGAAGCGAAAAGCGGGAGATTTCCTGGCTCATCACGGTTATGCGGGCATGAAACCCGTCGCGTACGATGACGGCAGCCGCGCGGCAGTGTTCACGTTTGTCGCAAGCCAGAACGGGGTGCTGATCTATCCCGCCAAATTGACGGTCAAGATCGCGCTGGATAATGGCGACGCCGTCGCGATTCAAGCCGCAGACTACGTCTACGAGCACCGTAAACGGAAGCTGCCGAAGGCGAAGCTGACGAGCGCCGAGGCCAGAAAAGTGCTGAATCCCGACTTCAAAGTGAACCGGGAGCAGATGGCGCTGATCGACAACGATGCGGACCAAGAAGTGCTGTGCTACGAATTCGTCGGGAAAATTAACAGCTCGACGTACAAAATTTATGTAAACGCGGAGAACGGCGCCGAGGAATCCATCGAGCAGCTGCCGGAATAACCGCCTTGACGTGCGCCTTTGGGCGCACGTTTTTTTGTGCCCATTTCCCTCTCTCCCCATATTTCGACATGCTGTGCTATAATCGAAAAATGGGAGGGAAACCGATGCTGCCAATGATAAACCAAGTGTTGTTCTTGCAAGTTGCTTCATCCGACGAAGAAGAGGCCGCGTTGGAATATAAGGCCAGGATCGCGGACAGCACCGATGACGAGCTGCTCATCGAAATTCCGATTTTAGAAGGGGCCGGCCGATACAAACGCCTGTTTCTGGGCGATGAACTCTCCGCGTATTTCATTACGCAAGAGGGCGTCAAGCATTATTTCAATACGCATGTAATCGGGTTCAAAGAAGACACGCTGAAGCTGATTCGCGTCCGCAAACCCGATATCGAATCCATCACCAAAATCCAGCGCCGCCATTTCCTGCGAGTCGCCGCCGAGCTTGAAATCGCCATCACCTTCTCGGGTAACGTCCGATTTATCGGGGTGACCGACGACGTGGGAGGCGGAGGCATTTCCTTCGTGGCCGACGCCAAATGGCCGATCAAGCAAGGAACGGAATTGGAATGCTGGCTGCTCGTCCCCTACCGGAACGGTTCCGTCGACCACTCCCAATTCGTTGCCGAGGTCGTCAGGGTCAAGACGCTCGAGAACGGCAAGCATCAGGTAATGGCGAAATTCGCGAAAATCTCGGACGGCGAACGCCAGCGCATCATTCGATTCTGCTTCGAAAGGCAGCTCGATTTCCGAAAACGATAAATCCGGCCATGGCATGAATAAGGATTCCATTCGTGGAAAAACTAGCCTTATCCGAGATTCCCTCGGCGGGCGGCCGATTGCCGAAAAAGAGCCGACGGTTCGGATAAGGAGGTCATCGCCTTGCTACATAAGTCGCAAAAAGAATACTTAGCGCTTGCCGACAACGTGACGAAAGCATTGAAAATCATCGTCATTGCGTTGCTTGTCGCAATCGCGGCCAGTCAACTGGCGCTGCAAATCCCGCAGGTCCGGATGTGGGTGACGGGCGTGGACCGTTTGGAAGGAACGCCTTTTTAGACCGATAAGCTAATGCGATCGCGCCGCGCATTCGGCTGTTTTCCCGAAGCCGGGAGCAGCTTCGCGGCCCGGCGGGACGGCGCCGGCTGTTTCTTCTTGCGCGTCTTGCGTTCTTTGCACTTCCCGAGCGGCTGTGGTATAATTTTTACTATCGCAGGCAAAGCCTGCTTTTTTAATGACGATTAGAGCATGGTGGCAGCCGCTGCCCGACTTTCAAGGAGGTCAAACACCGCTTGGGCATGAATGGGGGAAGCATCAGCGGCCGAATAAATGTGGCAATCGACGGCCCGGCAGGCGCCGGGAAAAGTACCGTCGCCCGAAAAGTCGCTGAACAACTTGGTTACATTTACATTGATACAGGTGCGATGTACAGGGCCGTTGCTTATGCGGCAATCGGTGCAGGCATCACCCCTGACGATTCGGACAGGCTGGGTCAGCTCGTTCAAACGTTGAATATCACGCTGGAGCCCGGCGGTGCAGGACAGACGGTTTGGCTGAACGGGGAGAACATCACCTCGGCCATTCGCACGCGCGAAGTGACGCTGATCGTTTCGCAAATCGCTTCCCACGAAGCCATTCGGCTGAGATTGGTCGAATTGCAAAGAGGGCTGGCGGAATCCAAAGGAATCGTCATGGACGGACGCGACATCGGCACGCATGTGCTGCCGGACGCGGAAGTAAAGGTTTTCCTCATGGCCAGCGTTCACGTGCGCGCGCTGAGACGGTTTCAGGAACTCAGCGGCAATGAGGCCGTACCGCTTCAACAACTGGAACAGGAGATCGCGGAACGCGACCGGAGCGATGAGCGCAGGGAAATTTCGCCATTGATTTGTGCGAAAGACGCGGAAGTAATCGACAGCACGGAGCTGACGATCGACCAAGTCGTCGCACTTATTCTAGACTTATGCCGAACCAAAACGGTGGAGGCGAAGTAAACTATGCTATATAGCGTTTGCCGCAGCCTGTTGCGCATCATTTATGCCGTCTTATTCCGGTTCGAAGCAAGCGGTTTGGAGAATATTCCTACTTCGGGTCCCGTCGTGCTCTGCTGCAACCATATCAGCAATTTGGATCCGACGACCGTCGGCACGAAAGTTAACCGTACCGTCCATTACATGGCGAAAGCGGAGCTGTTCAAAGTTCCGCTGCTCGGCCCCTTGATCCGTTCCCTTGGCGCTTTTCCGGTCAAACGCGGAGGCGTGAGCAAGGAAGCCATCCGCACGGCGATCGGCTTGCTGAAGGAAGGCAAGGTGATGGGCATCTTCCCGGAAGGTTCCAGATCCGCCGGAGACAGCGCGGGCAAGAAGGGCGCCGCCATGATTGCACTGCGAAGCGGAGCGACGGTCATTCCCGTCGCGATCATCGGAAAGTACAAAGTTTTCCGTAAAATGCGCATCAAGTATGGCAAGCCCATCGATATGTCGGACTTCATTCAAGATTCTTCTTCCGATGTGCTGGAGCGAGTGACGGAAGCCATCATGCTTAATATTCGCAGGATGGTGAAGGAAGGGTAATTATTTCACGTTATTCATGTTTTAAACGGTGGGCCAGTTGCGTTTCAAACTGCGGCTTCACGTTTAAATAAAGTTGGGGTATGAATTGAGGAGGTTATTTCAAATGTCAGAAGAAACAAAAGTTCAAGAAGAGTCCGCAGCCGCGGAAGCAATCAACCAGGATGCTGCAGAAGCAATCAGCCAGGATGCTTTGGATAATTTCGTGTCCTTGAAAAAAGGGGACATCGTGAACGGTACGATCGTCAAAATCGAAGATAACCAAGTGACTGTTAGCCTTGGATATAAATATGACGGCGTTATTCCACTTCGTGAACTTTCCTCCGTTCAGCTCGACAGCGCGGCGGATGCCGTGCAAGTGGGTCAAGAAGTGCAATTGAAAGTCGTTAGCATCGATGACGAGAAAGAAAAGCTCGTTCTTTCGAAAAAAGCGATCGACAGCGAAAAGGCTTGGGATGTACTGCAAGCGCAATTCGATGCGGGCGAAGTACTCGAAGTCACGATCGCGGACGTCGTCAAAGGCGGTTTGGTCGTGGACATCGGCGTTCGCGGTTTCATTCCGGCATCGATGGTCGAGCGTCATTTCGTTGAAGATTTCAGCGATTACAAAGGCCGCAAGATCCGCGTAAAAGTGAAAGAAATCGACCGCGAGAACAACAAAGTGATCCTCTCCGCGAAAGAAGTGCTGGATCAAGAGTTCGAGCAAAACAAAGTAACGATCATGAACGGACTGCAAGTCGGTCAAGAAATCGACGGCACGGTTCAACGCCTGACGCCATTCGGCGCATTCGTGGACATCGGCGGTATCGACGGACTGGTTCACGTATCCGAATTGTCCTGGCAGCACGTAGCGCATCCGAAGGATGTCGTAGCCGAAGGCCAATCCGTTCGCGTAAAAGTACTTAAAGTCGATCCGGCTGCAGGCAAAATCAGCCTTAGCATCAAAGCGGCTCAACCAGGTCCTTGGGAATCCGCGAACGGCCAATTCAACATCGGCGACATCGTGACGGGTACGGTTCGCCGCATCGTAAGCTTCGGCGTATTCGTTGAAATCGCGCCGGGCGTCGAAGGCCTTGTGCATATCTCCCAACTCGCGCATCGCCACGTGGCTACGCCGAACGAAGTCGTACAAGAAGGCCAAGAAGTGAAAGCCAAAATCCTGGACTTCAACCCTTCGGAGAAACGCGTCAGCCTCAGCATCAAAGAAACGGAAGAAGCGCCTGAACAACCGGCACGTCCGGAGAGAGAGCGCGGAGAGCGTCACGATCGCGGAGATCGCGGTTCGCGCGGTCCTAAAGTCGAGCTGAACAATCCGAACGTCAGCCTCAGCAACGAAAGCATGAGCTTCACGCTGGCTGAGCGTTTCGGCGACAAGCTGAGCAAATTGAAATAATCGGTTCCGATTAAATTCGAACCCTTACTTGGAAGCCGTTTATTCCGCTGCGTCATTGCGGAATGAACGGCTTTTTTGCGTTGGCGGATAAAGGGATAAGAGGAACGGACGGAAGCGCATAATAAGGGAATACAGGAGGGATGGCGCGTGAATGATGGCTTTATCGTGTTTTGGCTCTTATCGATGGCGGCGATCCTTTATTTTACCGGCTGGGAAGAGCAGGTAGCGGACGGCATTCCCCTTCGGTCGATCGGCGCTTTCATCGGCGCTTCGTGCGTACTCCATCTGATGTCGATCAACATTCGCGGCGAAGCCGTCGTGACGGGCAGCGCCGTCCTGGCGATCGTTACGGCCGTCACGCTGCTGTTCACGATCCGCAGGCTGGGCACCATGCTGTTCGTCTTGTTTTCGTCGCTGCTCACCGGCTTCATGTGGACGTGGATGCGCTATATTTACAGCATGGATCCCGTATTCGTCATAATCCATCCGCATTGGGACGGCCCCGTGCTTGCGGGACTGTTCGCGGGACTGTTGGCCGACCGGTTCAAATCGCATTTCACGATCGTCGTCTTGAGCGGGGTACTCGCGCTTGGGTATCATTTCATAGGTACCGCCGCGCATGATTTGCCGCTGGAGATCGGATCGTTGGCTTGGTGGGACGGCCTTGCGATCGCGTTGACAGCCGCTAGAGTCGTCGGCAGCTTAAAAGCATGGATCAAGGAGTTAACGTTAAGCATGCTCGACAACCAATCCGGCGAAAGAGGGGGAAATTCGTAACGATGTGGGAACATCTATGGACGCATTTGAAGTCCGGACAGCCTCACCATGTGGTGTATGGCATCATGCTCGGCGTAGCTTTCGGAGTAGGTTCCCGATTGCTTATGCTTCGAACGGACTACCGTCAATATCCGACATACCCCCATGGACGCATCATCCACATTTCGTTGGGGGTTATCGCCGCCGCGCTTGGGGCGGTTGCGGTCCCGGCGTTGTATAAGAAGGATTTCACCGCGATCACGTTCCTGACGCTGGCGGCGCAGCAATTTCGCGACGTGCGCAACATGGAACGCCAGACGTTGTCCAAGATCGACAGCATGGAGTTGGTATCGCGAGGTTCGACCTACATCGAGGGCATTGCGATGGTGTTCGAAGGGCGCAATTACCTGGTCATTCTATCGTCGCTGCTGACGAGTCTCGCATCGCTCTCGCTTGGCTTGCCGTTCGGCCTGATCATGGGCGTGCTGACGCTGTTTTTCGTCAATGCCCTAAAGTCGGGCAAATCCATTTCGCATATCGCGAAAGCGGAGGTCGCGGAGGTGGTCATCAACGGTCCGGATCTGTACGTCGGCGATATTTATATCATGAATGTGGGATTGTCAGCGAATCAGAAGATTATCGCGGAGCGCGGTCTCGGTATTATTCTTTCGCCTTATAATCCGAACGGGAAAGCCACGCTCAGCAATTTGGGACAGCGGCAGGCAATCCTGTTCGATCTGTCCACGATCCTCGGCGTATATCGGGACGACGGCGAGCCCGCGCTCGTTCCGATGGCCAAGCTGGACATCAAGGACGGCAGGCTGGCGATTTTCCTGCTTCCTCAGGAGAAAGATGCCGAGAAGGCGCGGGTCGTCGTGCAGAAGGTGCCGATCCTGGAATCCGCGGTGCGCATGCCGACCGAAGCCAGCGTCAATCAAGGGGAGGGCAAGCAGCATGGCTAAAATCGTCGCGATCGTGACGGCGGATCAAGACCGGGTAGGCGGCGGCGCGCCGATTTTCGTCGAACCCGACAAGGAGAAACGGGAATCGACAGCATTCCTCCTGGAAAAAATTTTGGATGCCATCGCGCATGACATGAAGGACGGGAACTTTATTTTGGTGGATCACCGAACGGAATGAAATGTTAGCCAATCCCGTAGTTTTTTGCTATGATGGTAGGCGTGAGTGTGGAGAAAGCCCCTTCATGGACTCATGGAAGCTTCATAGGGATTGACGGAGTCCCGCTCATTACAACGGTGTGAAACCGTTTCTATATTAAGGAGTGAAACTATGTCTAAACCCATTATCGCCATAGTTGGGCGGCCTAACGTGGGTAAGTCTACGATATTCAACCGCGTCATCGGTGACCGGTTGGCGATCGTAGAAGACAAGCCTGGAGTGACGAGGGACCGCCTGTATGGTTCCGGCGAATGGAACGGCCGAGCGTTCAGCATCGTGGATACCGGAGGCATCGAGATCGACGGCGAGGACGAGATCATGAAGTCCGTCCGTATGCAGGCGGAGCTGGCCGTCGAAGAGGCGGATGTCATTATCTTCATGGTGGATGCCAAGGCCGGTCTGACCCATGCGGACGACGAAGTGGCGCAAATGCTGCTGCGCTCCCGCAAACCGATCGTCGTCGCCGTAAACAAGGTGGACAACCTGAATCGAAGAGACGATATCTACGAATTCTATAATCTCGGCTTTGGAGATCCGATCGCGATCTCCGGTTCGCACGGCATGGGTATCGGCGATTTGCTCGATGCGGCCGTCGAAAAGCTGCCCGAGATCGAAGAGGAGCATTACGACGACGACGTGATTCGCGTCGCGCTTATCGGGCGGCCGAACGTCGGCAAGTCGTCTCTCGTCAACGCGCTGCTCGGAGAAGAGCGCGTCATCGTCAGCAACGTGGCCGGAACGACTCGCGACGCCATCGATACGCCTTTTGAACGGGACGGTCAGAAGTACGTGCTAATCGATACCGCCGGCATGCGCAAGCGCGGCAAAGTGTACGAAACGACGGAGAAATACAGCGTCATGCGCGCGCTGAAGGCGATCGAGCGCGCGGATGTCGTGCTCGTGCTCATCAATGGCGAGGAAGGCATCATCGAGCAGGACAAGCACATTGCCGGCTACGCGCACGAAGCGGGCAAAGCGGCGATCTTCGTCGTCAACAAATGGGATATCGTCGAGAAGGACGACAAGACGATGAATCAGTTCGAGCAGAAGATCAGGGATCATTTCCTGTTCATGACGTACGCGCCGATCATTTTCCTCTCGGCGCTGACGAAGCAGCGGCTTCATAAGCTGCTGCCTGTCGTCGTGCATGTGTCCGAACAGCACGCGCTCCGGATTCCGACGCATCTGCTGAACGACGTCGTAGCCGACGCCATCGCCATTAACCCGCCGCCGTCGGACAAAGGCAAGCGCCTCCGCATCAATTACGCGACGCAGGTTGCGGTCAAACCGCCGACGATCGTCCTGTTCGCCAACGACCCGGAGATGATGCATTTCTCGTACGAACGGTACCTGGAAAACAAAATCAGGGCCGCGTTCCACTTTGAAGGAACGCCCGTACGCATCTTTTCCCGTAAAAAATCAGACGAAGATTGAGTCCGCCGCGCTCCGCGCGAAAGGCAGGATGCTTCGACAAAAACGCTGGTGCCCTTGTCTTGAGGGCACCAGTTTCCCTGTCATAACCTGCGGACAGGCCGCCGTCTCCCAAAGGCAGGTCGCCCAGGACATCTTTGAAAGAGGCGTGATAAATCGTGGTCACCGTAATTACAGTTCTCATCAGTTATTTATTAGGCTCGGTATCCTTCAGCATTTTGATCGCCAAATGGGTAAAAGGCATCGACATCCGCAATTTCGGCAGCGGCAACGCCGGCGCGACGAATACGCTGCGGGTGCTGGGCAAAGGCCCGGGCATCGCGGTATTCCTGCTCGATATCGCCAAGGGCGTCGTTGCCGTCATCATCGGCCTCAACGTCGCAGGCGGCGACTGGGGCCCGGTACTGTGCGGCCTTGCGGCGATCGCCGGCCATAATTGGCCGGTCTGGTTCGGCTTCAAGGGCGGGAAAGGCATCGCGACGACGGTAGGCGTCATGGCTACCCTTGCCATCGTGCCGGCGCTCATCGCCGGAGCGGTTGCGATCATTTGCATCGCCATCACCCGTTTCGTCTCGTTGGGGTCCCTCGTGTTCGCGCTGCTGATGCCCATTTTCATCTGGAACATCGGGGATAAGCCCCATACGTACGTATGGGCAAGCCTTGTCGTCTGCCTGCTGGCCTTCGTGCGCCATCGCACGAATATCGTAAAGCTGGTGCAAGGCAAGGAAAACAAGCTGGGCGCTAGAAAAGGCTAAGGAGGCACGCTTATGAAGAGCCGCAAAGCGGCTGTGCTCGTGGCCGGCAGCTGGGGAACCGCCCTTGCCGCCGTGCTTGCGGACAACGGCTTCGACGTTGCCCTATGGTCGCGGAACGAGGCGCAAGTCGTTGAAATCAATGCGCACCACCGGAACAGCCGGTATTTGAAGGATGCGGAGCTGCCCGAGCAGATCGTCGCGACCGCGGATATGGAGCAGGCGGTGAGCGGAGCGGAGCTGGTGCTGTTCGTCGCGCCGTCTGCGGCTATGCGCGACGTGGCGAAGCAGGCCGCGCCTTTCATCCGTGCGGATGCGCTTATCGTCCATGCCACCAAAGGGTTTGAATCGGGCACTTATAAACGGATGACGACGGTATTGGCGGAGGAGCTGGCCGTCGATGCGGAACGGCTCGTCGTCTTGTCGGGTCCGAGCCATGCCGAGGAGGTCGTCCGCAGGCTTCCGACGACCGTCGTCGTGGCTTCGTCCAGCCTTGAGGCTGCCGAGCAGGTTCAGGATGCGTTCATTACGCAGCATTTTCGCGTCTACACCAACAAGGATGTCGTCGGGGTGGAAGTCGCCGGCGCGATCAAGAACATCATTGCGCTCGGAGCCGGACTGTCCGACGGACTGGGCTTCGGCGACAATGCCAAAGCTGCGCTGTTGACGCGCGGCTTGGCGGAAATCAGCCGTCTCGGCACGGCCATGGGCGCCAATCCGCTGACATTCGCCGGCTTGGCGGGGGTCGGGGATCTCGTGGTGACCTGC
Source organism: Paenibacillus sp. J22P277 (assembly GCF_059383675.1). Classification (NCBI taxonomy): domain Bacteria; kingdom Bacillati; phylum Bacillota; class Bacilli; order Caryophanales; family Paenibacillaceae; genus Paenibacillus; species Paenibacillus sp. J22P277. The sequence continues at coordinate 332,162 of NZ_JBXENS010000001.1, read as the reverse complement.
ACGAGCCAACTGAGCCGGAACTGGCGCGCGGGTTCCATGCTGGCGGAAGGATTGTCGCTCGACGAAGTGCTGAGCCGGATGGGCATGGTCGTCGAAGGCGTGCGGACGACGAACGCGGCGCGGGAAATTTCCCGGCAATACGGCGTGGAGATGCCGATCACCGATCAGCTCTATCAGGTGCTGTTCCGGCAGAAGACGCCGCGCAGCGCGGTCGAATCGCTGATGGGCAGAGGCCGCACGCACGAGACGGAAGAAACAGCGGGCATATAGGCTGGTCGTATACAGGTGCGGGTGCTTTTTTGCATCGAAAGTACTGCTCGCCCATGCATCATAGCCTGCACCAACATTGGCCCTCCTTCATAAGATGCTAGCAGCCCCCCGAAGCGCGGGTGGCTGACCTAGATTTCTTGCGCTTTATAAGCGTGGAGGAGGGAAACGATGACCGGCAAGAAGGATTTATCCAAGGACGTACTGAGCGCCGTGAACAAAAAAACCGGCAAGCCGGTAACCGAGAACGCGGTTAAGAAGCTTGCGAGCGGCGTGAATGAAAATACGATGCAGGACGAAGACGAGCTGCGCAAATTGATCTTGTCCGTCTCCGCGATGGCGAAGGTCCCCGTATCGGAGAAGACGATCAGCGACATCGTAGGCGCCGTCAAAAAAAGCGGCATGAGCTCCACCAACATGGAAATGTTGCTGCGGCTGATGTTGAAGAAGTAACCGTTCCGACTTCCGCATATCGCGTCCGGCCTGCAGCTTCGGAGCCGCTGCCGCGCCTTGGCGGGGGTCTTTTCTTGTTATCCGCCGTTCGTACGTTCCAGAAGTAGCCCATTAATCGACACTAGTGTATAATGAAACGAATATCGGATGTACAAGGTGGTAGAAGTTGGCATGGATCCAATGATGAAAATGTGGGTGTCCTTCGTGGGCATCGGGTTGATGGCGCTGGCGGCCGTCATGATCTCGCTGGCACGGTTCAAGACCAAAGGCTTCTTGCGGATGGCATTGTCGCTGACCGCGTTTCTGTTTCTGGTAATCGGCGGATTTCTTGGACTTATCTCCATTGCATGACGCAGCTTGAACGGAACGATGGAGAAATGAAAGGATGATCTGCCGATGCTGGAATTGAAAAGCCGTACGAAAAGCATAACGGTCGAGGCGGAAGCGGGGTTATCCCTGCTCGATGCGGCCATCAAGCATAATTTGGACTGGGCCTTCTCCTGCACGCGCGGAACCTGCGCCAGATGCCGCTGCCTGATCGAAGAAGGCGCGGAGTTTCTGGAGGAGGCGACGGACGAGGAGTGGGACCGTTTGGAGCCCCATGAATTTGAAGAAGGCTACCGTTTGGGCTGCCAAGCTGTCGTCAAATCCGGGGCAGGCTTCATCAAAGCGGCGAACCGGCCGTATTTCTGATGAAGGGGCTTGCAGCGACAGGCATCGGCGAACCGCTCGGCCGAGCGCTCGAGGTCATCGCCGGCGCGGTTCCGCGAGCGGAAGCGAAATGGTTGATCGGCGGCAGTACGGGACTGCTCCTGCGCGGGCTGGCGTTGCCTTCGCCGCCCAGGGACCTGGATCTGTATGCGGACGACGAAGCCGCCAGGACCCTTCACGCAGCCCTGCGTCCTTTCTCCGTCGACGAGCAGCAGCTGAGCGTGAGCCCGATATATCGTTCGGTACTCAGCCATTATGACATTCACGGCGTACAAGTCGAGCTTGTCGGGGGCTTTGTCGTCGCCGCCGGACGGGACCGTTATACCGTTGAAGTAGAAGAAGTGCTGGAGCCGTTGCGGCTGCCGGTCGCGATCGGCCCTTTCGAGGCCGGCGTCGTGCCGCTTGCGCACGAGCTTTGGTTTAACATGCTTCGGGCAAGGGAAGACCGGGTGAGTTTGATCACCACGCACATGCGGAAGGAACCAGGCCTTCATCAGGAAGCCCTCTGGCTGATCGCTGCCCGGAACGACTTGTCCGCGGCTTTACAGGAACAAGTTGCGCAGCTATTGCGTATCGACTAGAAGTATGAGGGAAGCAGGGGATCCCGATGAATGTGGAAATTACGTTCCTTCCTTCCGGACGCAGCGTCATCGTGCGGGCCGGAACGACCGTGCTCGACGCCGCGCGAAAAGCCGGCGTGCCGATCCGAACGCGCTGCGACGGCAAGGCGGCATGTCTCATGTGCAAGGTGACGATGCCTCATAGCTCTTCGGGGCTGACGCCGCTGAACGATAACGAGCGCCGCAAGCTGGCCGGGCTTGACCGGTCGGGGACAAGGCTCGCTTGTCAGGCGAGAGTGTTCGGCCGCGCCGTCGTCGAGGTGCCGGAAGATCCGTTTCGCGCGGCTGTTCGCAAACAGATGATGCGCCAAGCGGAAGACGATGAATTATGGTAGGCTGGTCGTTCCGCTGACGCGGAACTGCTCGCCTATGCAACCTAGGAGGATAATCGGATCATGAAAGGCTTTAGAAACGCGGCGGCAGCCCTCGTGCTCGCATGCATGACTGCCTTGTTGTCCGGATGTCTGTATCCGAAGGATCAGATGGGACAATTCCAGAAGCCGCCGAAAGACGCGATTCTGAACGTACAAACGGTCGTCGACCAATACCAGAAGGATACCGGTCTGCTTCCGATCGAGAACAGCGACGAGAATACGCCGGTTTACGAGAAATTCAAGCTCGATTTTGCCAAACTGCAGCGGACGAATTACCTGTCCTCCATACCGGAATCGGCCTACGAGAAGGGCGGAAGCTACTATTATCTCGTAATCGACGAAGAGAAGGATCCTACAGTCAAGCTGATGAATCTCGTTCTCTATCAGAAGGTCAACGATCTTGAATCAGCCGTAAAAGCTTATTCCGATTCCCATGGAGGCAAATTGCCGGCCGCGCAGCAGCTGTACCCGTCGTTCGCGGCCATTGATTTCGATGCGCTGGACGCGAAGGAACCGGAGCTGCGAAGCGTTTTCACCGGCAGCGTGCTGACGACGATGATGGACCCTTCCGGCCATGTTTACCTGGACTACGGTCCCGACGTCATGCAGCAGCTTTCCAAGCTCGGCGAAGGCTCGAAGCCTGCCGCGGACGCGGATCTCCGGACGCTGCTGGTCGACGGCTCGGACTTCGTTCCGGTCAAATCGACGATATACCGACTCGTAAACGGCGATCCGCAGGCTGTTCTGAAATAGCCCAAGCAATCGCTTCGCCGCTACTTTCTCCCGCCCCTTATGGCGGGAGTTTTTTTGTCGTTCAGGCATAGCGGGCGCTTTTCTCTCATATATCTCAATCTTGGAAGGTCAATCCGAACGAAGCTCGTGGAAATCGAAAGATTTCATCCGCCCGGTCGTCATAAACATGAGACATTCGCAATAAGCTATTACTAGTCCAAAATCATGTACGAGTTGCGTCGCTTGCATTGCTCTCTCGGCAGGCGGGTAGCGGCGAACCCTGACGACAAACAGCAGGAGGAAAGCAGCAGTTACGGTACGTCCATGTACAGGCGAAATACGATTGGGAGGGGATATTCAGTGGAGAAAGTGGACATTTTCAAGGACATTGCCGAACGAACCGGCGGGGATATTTACCTCGGCGTCGTTGGTGCGGTCCGCACAGGCAAATCAACCTTCATCAAGCGGTTCATGGAGACGGTTGTGCTGCCGAACATCACGAACGATGCCGATCGGGTGAGAGCTATCGACGAGCTGCCGCAAAGCGCGGCGGGCAAAACCATCATGACGACAGAACCGAAATTCGTGCCGAATCAAGCGGTCCAGCTTCGCGTGGCCGAAGGGCTTGACGTCAATATCCGGCTGGTCGATTGCGTCGGCTACGCCGTCGTCGGGGCGAAGGGCTACGAGGACGAGAACGGCCCCCGCATGATCACGACGCCGTGGTTCGAGGAACCGATTCCGTTCCAGGAAGCGGCCGAGATCGGCACGCGCAAAGTCATACAAGAGCATTCCACGCTCGGCGTCGTCGTTACGACGGACGGCACGATCGCTGAAATACCGCGCAGCTCGTATATCGAAGCCGAAGAGCGCGTCGTGAACGAGCTGAAAGAAGTCGGCAAGCCGTTCGTGCTGATCGTCAACTCGACGCGTCCGAAGAGCGATGAGGCGCTTCAGCTGCGCAGCGAGCTGCAGGCCAAATACGATATTCCCGTCATCACGCTCAGCGTGGCCTCCATGGGCGAAGAGGAAGTCATGTCCGTGCTGCGCGAGGTGCTCTACGAGTTCCCGGTGCACGAAGTGAACGTCAATCTTCCGAGCTGGGTCATGGTGCTGAACGACAACCACTGGCTGCGCAGCAACTACGAGAACTCCGTGCGCGACACGGTCAAGGACATCCGCCGCCTCCGCGACGTAGACCGGGTCGTCTCGCAGTTCATGGAATACGAGTTCATCGCAAGGGCAGGCCTCAGCGGCATGAACATGGGGCAAGGCGTCGCGGAGATCGATCTCTATGCGCCGGATGAACTGTACGACCAAATTTTAATGGAAGTAGTCGGCGTCGAGATCCGCGGCAAGGATCATCTCCTCCAGCTGATGCAGGACTTCTCCCACGCGAAACGGGAATACGACCGGTTCGCGGAAGCGCTCGAGATGGTCAAGACGACCGGTTACGGCATCGCGGCTCCGACGCTGGCGGAGATGGCGCTTGACGAACCCGAACTCATCCGTCAAGGCTCGCGCTTCGGCGTCCGCTTGAAGGCGACGGCGCCGTCCATTCACATGATCCGCGTCGACGTGGAATCCGAGTTCGCGCCGATCATCGGCACGGAGAAGCAGAGCGAGGAACTCGTCCGCTACCTCATGCAGGACTTCGAGAACGACCCGATCAAGATCTGGGAGTCCGATATTTTCGGCCGTTCGCTCCATTCCATCGTGAGAGAAGGCATCCAAGGCAAGATCGCCATGATGCCGGACAACGCCCGCTACAAGCTGCAAGAGACGCTGGGCAGGATCATTAACGAGGGCTCCGGCGGCTTGATTGCCATCATTCTATAGCTGCTGCTCAGAGGCGCGCCGCCGGCGCGCCTTTTTGCGTTGGCTTGCGGAATGGAGGGAGAGGCTCCCAATCTCTGTATATCGGTGGAAGAAACGCGTCGGAAAATCAAAAAAGAGCGCGAAATCGGCGAATCTTAGCCGGAAATCGCATCGTGCCTCTTGAAATCGTATAGGCAACTGTATTACTATAAATCTGTTCTAGGTTCAGTATGCAGGAATTGCACATACCGGAATTTCTTCTCACCGGAGCCGGCAGGTATAAATTCCGGGGTTTCGGTAACACAGAATGATAATGATGTGCCTTTTAACTGCCGTCAGGGGAGGTGAAAGAAATGAACAAAACGGAACTGATTGCGAAAGTAGCCGAATTGACTGACCTTTCCAAGAAAGATGCTTCCAAAGCGGTTGATGCCGTATTCGATGCCATCTCCGACTCGCTGCAAGGCGGCGATAAAGTACAATTGGTGGGCTTCGGCAACTTCGAGGTGAAAAGCCGCGAAGCGCGTAAAGGCCGCAACCCGCAAACGGGTGAAGAGATCGATATCCCGGCCAGCAAGATCCCGTCTTTCAAAGCAGGCAAATCTCTTAAAGATCTGGTTTCCAAATAAGAAGCGGCCCTGCCGTTCGAGACGCCCGGATGCATCGCGCATTCGGGCGTTTTGCGTCTTGCCGGGAGAACCGATACCGGGATTTACCGTCTATTGACAAGTACAAGCAATTCCAGTAGACTGTTGTTTGCGGTTCTTGGGTCTTCGGAGTCGCACATCGCATGGCGGGTGTTAGCTCAGCTTGGTAGAGCGCTACCTTGGGGTGGTAGAGGTCGCCAGTTCAAATCCGGTACACCCGACCAGTTCTCTCATAATCAATGCAACGGCTGCTATCTCGATGAGGACGTTCGGGGGCAGTTTTTTAAATATCGGGGCGCATGGATGATAGGTGGTCCTGATCGGATACGCAACAGCTTACTAGGAGGTCAGCGCAAATGACGGAACGGAATGACGAATACATCGTGGTGAAAGCAAAGGCGCAGGGCGTGCAGGTCATCGGCCTGACGCGCGGGCAGGATACGAAATTTCACCACACCGAGAAGCTGGACAAGGGCGAAGTGCTCATTTGCCAATTCACGGACCATACGTCGGCCATTAAAATCCGGGGCAAAGCGACCGTGATGACCAAATACGGCACCATCGATACGGACGTTGAGTGAAAAGCAGGCATAGCCTGCTTTTTTAGTTTGTACACTAAGAGAAGCAGGATATTCTTGGCGCGAAGGACGGATGCTTCATGCCGCATTGGAAAGGGCTTCTCATTGCATGTGCCGCGACGCTTGCCGTTACGTTGGCGTTGTCCGTGCTGCCGATGGCCGGCAGCCGGATGAAGGATGGGGCGGGGTACGTGTCCGTATTTCGGCCGGTGCCCGTCAAACGCCTCAGCTCCGACACCATCGTCGATACCATGCTCGGTTTGAATTTGTCGCTGAAGGTGAAGAAGGTAGCATGGAACGGTTCGGTGCTGTCCGTGGATTTATCGAACGAGGAATATGGGAATGATGTGGACAGATGGATGGACGATCTGCGGCGGCTGCTCGAATTGGCTTTCAACCGCACGGAGAACGTCAGCCGGGTGCTCGTTCGCTTCGTGGCGCCGCTTGGGCCAGAGGCTGACGGGGGACGGAGCGACTTGAGGCTGCTGGCTGCCGTGGACGTGAGGAGAACGGACGCATGGTTGTCCACAGAACTGTCAAACTTAAGCGCCGCCAAGCCGTTTCAGGATGAAATCTGGCGTCAGCGCTTGCGTTTGTCCGCGTCGCAGTTGTAGCGAAACGGCAAACATAGTGCTATAATTATTTAGATTATAAAGCAGCTAACCTTGTGCTGTTTGTCCGGAGGCTAGGCCATGAAACCATACAAAATTCCCGAGATCGCCAAAAAGTACGTCGAATACGATATGATTCAGGCCCACACGGAGCTGCCGGCGTTTCCCGATTCGCGGGCCAGGCTGCTCTTTGCGTTTCTTTCGAATCAGCGTACGCCGCTGCTGCACAGCGAGCTCTACACCTTGGTCGCATCGCTCGTGCAGCTCGGCATGGATACCCATGACATGATCGACGAATCGGGACGCGTCGCGGAGAAGGAAATGCGCTCGCGGCAGTTGAAGGTGCTCGCGGGCGACTATTACAGCAGCCGCTTCTATCAACTGCTCGCGCAAGCCGGACAAGTCGGCATGATTCGCCGGATCAGCGACGGCGTGTGCGAAGTGAATAAGCTCAAGGTCAATTTTTACATGAAGATGAAGCAGCTGAAGCTGAGCGCCGAAGAATACCTGAATCAATGCGTGCAGCTGAAAACGGAACTTTTTTCGGTTTTCACGGAAATACTGGACGAGAAGATGGCACGGGTCTGGACGGAGCTGCTTCAAGGGCTGGGCCGCTGCGAGGTCGTCCTGGACGAGTGGAACCGCAGCGATAAGCCGGATCGCTTCAGCGGCAGCTGGGGGTACTGGCATATCCTGAACGTCGGAACGGAAGAAGAGAAGCGCAAGCTGGCCGACAAGCATGACGAGCCGTCGTTTATCTCCTCGCTGCTCGCGACGTACGAGATTCGCGGACAATTGGCCGAGAAGCTGAAACAGTCCGTGGCTCAGGTGCAAGCGATCGTAGGGCGCTTGGATTCCGACAAGCTCATGCGCGAACTTCAACAGATCGGAGAGACGTTCCTGCGTCCTCTCCTTCCGGCGGCTTCCGCCCTCAACGAGAGAAGGTAAGGTGACAGAGACAGTGCAATCCAAATCGAAGGAACAACACGTGCATGCCGTGTTTGAAAGCATTGCGCCGAAGTACGATTTGATGAACGACCTGCTAAGCTTCCGCAGGCATAAGGCTTGGCGCGCGTTCACGATGCGCAAGATGAACGTGCAACCGGGACAGTCGGCCGTCGATCTGTGCTGCGGGACATGCGACTGGACCATCGCGCTCGCCCGCGCGAGCGGCAGCGGCGACATCGCGGGGCTGGACTTCAGCCATAATATGCTGGAGGTAGGCAAGCAAAAGGTACGCCGGGAGGGGCTTGACCATCAGATTTCCCTTCATCAGGGCAATGCGATGGAACTGCCGTTCGAGGACAACCGTTTCGATTTCGCCACCATCGGCTTCGGGCTTCGGAACGTGCCGGACCTGGAACAGGTGCTCCGCGAAATGATGCGCGTCGTCAAACCGGGCGGGCAAGTCGTATGCCTGGAGTTATCCAAGCCGCTCTGGCAACCATTCAAATCGATCTATTATTTTTATTTCGAGCGTATTTTGCCGGCGCTTGGCAAGCTGTTCGCCAAACGGTACGAGCAGTACAAATGGCTTCCGGAGTCGCTCAAGGCATTCCCGGATTCCAATCAGCTGGCGGATAAATTCCGTGACATCGGTCTCCGAAACGTGCATGCTTATCCGCTGACGGGCGGCATCGCGGCTTTACACACGGGGACGAAGGGAACGGACAAAGGATGATACGCAAAACTCGCATCATATTGGAAATGATCAAGGTTGAACATACGGTTTTCGCGCTGCCGTTCGCTTTTATGGGCGCGCTGATCGGCGCGGTCATGATGGAACATCGGCTGCCGAGCTGGCCGGAGATCGGCTGGATCCTGCTGGCGATGATCGGAGCCCGCAGCGCGGCGATGGGCCTCAACCGGGTCGTCGACCGCGTCATGGACGCCAAAAATCCTCGCACCGCGAAACGGGCGATACCGGCAGGGCTGCTGAAAGCCGGCGAGGTCGTCGTGTTCATCGCGGTGTCCTTTGTCGTGCTGTTTATTGCGGCTTCGCAGCTGGATCCCGTCTGCGTCATGCTGATGCCGATCGCCGTCTTTTTTCTCGTCTTGTATTCCTACACCAAACGCTTTACATGGCTCTGCCACGTCGTGCTCGGCATTACGATCGGTCTCGCGCCGCTGGGCGGCTGGATTGCGGTTACGGGTCATGTGAACCCCGCGGCCTGGGTGCTGTACGGTTCGGTCGTCTGCTGGCTGGCCGGCTTCGATACCATCTACGCGTGCCAGGATATTGAATTCGACCGCCGCGAAGGCGTCTATTCCATCCCGGCGCGTTTCGGCCTTGCCGGCGGACTCCGCATTGCCCGCGGCTTTCATTTTCTGACCGCGGCCGGATTCATCTCTTTATATTGGTTAACGGATTTAGGCTGGATTTATTTGATCGGGGCGATCGCTTCGGTCGGTTTTCTCTGGTACGAGCATATGCTTGTGAAACCGAACGATATCAGCCGGGTGCAAACCGCGTTCTTCACGATGAACGGCGCGCTCAGCATCACCTTGTTCGCGTTTACGCTGCTTGATTTGGTGGTGCTGCATCCATGGTAGAAACGAATGGCGGTACCGCGCGCAAACGGTGGGTCGTCGGAATAACGGGCGCAAGCGGATCCGTTTATGGCATTCGGTTGATCCGCTCCCTGCTGGACGGCGGGGTCGACGTGCATCTCGTCGTCACGGAAGCGGGTTGGCGGGTATTGAAGGAAGAGCAGCGATGGGATACGACCAAACGCCCGGCTGCGCTGGCGGCGCATTTCCCCGAAGCGATCGAGGAAGGCCGGCTGACGCTCCACCCAAACGCCGATATCGGGGCATCCATCGCAAGCGGTTCCTATCGGGTGGAAGGCATGATCATTATGCCGTGTTCCATGGGCACGTTGGCGTCAATATCCCACGGCATCTCCGACGATTTGATGACGCGCGCCGCGGATGTTATGCTGAAGGAAGGACGCAAGCTGCTGATCGTTCCGCGCGAGACGCCGCTGCATGCCATACATTTGGAGAACATGCTGACGCTGGCCAGGCTGGGCGTCAAAATCGTTCCGGCGATGCCGGCCTTCTATTACGGACCGCAGAGCATGGGCGATATGGTCGATTTCATGGTCGGGAAAGTGCTTGATCAGCTTCCGCTCGAGCATGCGTTGTACAGAAGATGGGGAGATGATCAGCATGGGAGCTAATCGCCCGATTACGGTCGGCCGCATAGACTATGCGAATGTGTGGCCGATTTTTCATTATGCGGAGCAGCAGCTGCCGTTGGAGCGTTTCCGTATCGAGAAGCGGGTTCCGGCTGCGCTGAACCGGGCGCTTAAGCTGGGCGAGATCGATATCACGTCGATGTCCTCCTTCGCGTATGCCGAGAACGCCGACAATTATTTGCTGCTTCCGGACTTGTCCGTGAGCGCGAAGGGCCGCGTAAACTCCATCCTGTTGTTTCTGAAGAAACCGCTTGAGGACGTGCTGCAAGGCCGGATCGCGATGACGGCGACCTCCGCTACCTCGGTGAATTTGCTGAAGATCTTGATGAAGCTTTATTATCATGCCGAGCCTTCCTTCGTAACGATGGAGCCTTCGCTGGACGATATGCTTGCCGAAGCGGATGCCGCGCTGTTGATCGGCGATACGGCCATTCAGGCTTCTTGGGCCAACAAGGACAGAGGTCTTGCCGTGATCGACTTGGGAGAGCTGTGGCGCAGCTGGACCGGATACGGGATGACGTTCGCCCTAGTCGCCGTCCGCAAGGAAATCGCCGAGCGCGAACCTGGCGCGGTAGCCGATGTGCTGCATGCCTTGACGACGAGCAAAGAACGAAGCCTGCGCAACCTGAAGCCGCTGGTGGATAAAGCCTGCGCGCAGTTGGGCGGGGAATCGGCCTATTGGAATCGTTATTTTCACGAGCTACACTACAATTTCGGATCGGACGAGCAGGCGGGCTTGAAGCTCTACTTCGAATACGCGCATCGGCTGGGTTTGCTGCCGCACGAGGTACGGATGCGATTTTTCGAGGACCATGCCGCTCTTAAGGTGAAGAACGAATGAAACTACTTGATATTTACGCCAAAATGAAAGGCGATTTGGATGCGATCGAAGGAAAATTGGCGCGCAGCGTTACGTCGGACCATGTGCTGCTAAGCGATACCTCCACGCATCTGCTTAAAGCGGGCGGGAAGCGCATCCGTCCCGTGTTCGTGCTGCTTTCCGGCAAGTTCGGCAGCTACGAGCTGAACGTGCTCGAGAGAGTAGCGGTGCCGCTCGAGCTCATCCATATGGCCTCGCTCGTGCACGACGACGTCATCGACAACGCCGAGACAAGGCGCGGACAGCTGACCGTCAAGTCCAAGTGGGACAACCGGATCGCGATGTACACGGGAGATTACATATACGGCAAAGCCCTTGCCATCGTCACGGAGCTCGAGAATCCGCAGATCCATCAAATCTTGTCCAAGGCCATGGTGCAGATGTGCATCGGGGAAATGGAGCAGATCCGCGATTTCTTCAATACGAAGCAATCCATCCGCAACTACCTGCTTCGCATCCGCCGCAAGACCGCGCTCTTGATCGCGATCAGCTGCCAGCTCGGCGCGATCGCTTCGGGAGCGGACCGGCGAACGGCGAACAGTCTGTATCGTTTCGGCTATAACGTCGGCATGGCATTCCAGATTCGCGACGATCTGTTGGATCTGCTCGGCACCGAGAAGCAGATCGGCAAACCGCCGGGATCGGATATCCGCCAAGGGAATATCACGCTGCCCATTCTGCTCGCGATGCAGGAGCCCGCGAAGGCGGGCGAGCTGCAGGACGAAATTAACAAAATCCAAGCATCGAACGGAGCAGGGGAAACGAAGCGTGCGTTGAACATAATACGTAAGAGCGCCGGCATCGGCATCGCGGAGGAAATGGCCACGCGCTATATGAACAAAGCGATCGATGCCCTGAGCGGTCTGCCGAACATCACGGCGAAGAAGAACTTAACCGATATCGCGTATTTCGTAGCGAAACGAAACTACTAAACGCGCCTAGGAGGGATCTCGAATGGAACAAACTTTTCTAATGGTCAAGCCAGACGGCGTGCAGCGCGGCTTAATCGGCGAAATCGTTTCGCGCTTCGAACGTAAAGGACTAAAACTCGTCGCCGCGAAATTCATGCGCATTACGCCTGAAATCGCCGAACGCCACTATGCGGAACATGTCGGGAAGCCCTTTTATCCGCCGCTCGTAGCCTTTGTCACGTCCAGTCCGGTGTTTGCCATGGTGTGGCAGGGAGATAACGTAATCGGTCTGACGCGCGCGATGATCGGCAAGACGAATGCCCTGGAGGCAGCGCCGGGAACGATTCGATCCGATTATGCCGTCCATACGAATTTCAATCTGATTCACGGCTCCGATTCGGCGGAAAGCGCGGCAAGGGAAATCGGCATTTTCTTCGCGCCGCACGAGCTGCTGTCATACACGCAGACGATGGGGCAATGGATATAAACTAATTCGCGGCCTTAAGTCTGCTGCAGCGGGGGAAAACAGCTTGGAGGACAAGGATTTTTCGTTCTTTATCGAGCGGATCAAGCACAAGACGGCGATCGACTTGTCGCAGTACAAGGAAGCGCAGATGAAGCGCCGGCTGACGACGCTCAGGCAGAAATACGGCTATGAGACGTTCGAAGCCTATTATCGCGATCTGGATCGGGATAGTAAGCTGATGACCGAATTTCTTGACCGGATGACGATCAACGTGTCCGAGTTTTGGCGCAATCCGGGCCGTTGGGAGGCCATGGAGAAGAAGTTTCTTCCGGATTTGCTGAAGAACGGCGGACGGGTGAAGATTTGGAGCGCCGCTTGCTCCACCGGCGAAGAGCCGTATACGCTCTCCATGATCGTGCATGCGCTGGGCGCCCAGGACCGGGTATCGATCCTGGCAACGGATTTGGACGAGCTGGTGCTGCAGAAAGCGATTCAAGGCGTCTACCAGGATCGTTCCATCCGCGACGTGCCTCGCGATTATATGACCGATTATTTCGTGCAGCATGGCCGCGACGAGGTCGCCGTGACGGATTCGTTGAAGAAAATCATTACGTTCAAGCAGCAAAATCTGCTTCACGATACATTCGAGAGCGGATTCGATATCATCGTCTGCCGCAACGTCATGATTTATTTCACCGAAGACGCGAAGCATATGCTGTACCATAAGTTTTCCAATGCGCTCAAACCCGGCGGGCTGCTGTTCGTCGGCAGCACGGAGCAGATCTTCTCGCCGAGCCAGTACGATTTCGAATCGGCCGAGACGTTCTTCTACCGGCGACGGGCATAGCGGAGGCAGGTATAGGAATTTCGGGCTTCACCGATACTAGGCGTATGGAAACTTTTACGCATAGGAGGTGCAGCATGGACAAACGAAAAGTGATCGCGGCATATAAACGCGGGTTTATCAGCGTCCAAGAATGCGCCCAAATTCTTGGCATCGATACCGGTCAAATGAAAGGGTTAATGAACGACCCCCATTTGAACGCCGACCCGCAAACATTACGAGGACAACAATCCGTCAACGGATAAGGGGTTCTTCACCGGCTGCCCGAAACGCCTTCGCACAAGGCGTTTCGGGCAGTTTTTTCGTTGGGCTGCGGCGATTCGACAGGTTTGCATTTTCTTGTCAAAGCGTTGACGCTGTACTATAATGAGCAAAGATATTTGAGGCCGACATGCCTAGCCGAAATCATACTTCGCGTTGTTCGGAAATGAAGGAGGAGCTTTACTGTGAGTTTACGCTATTTGACGGCAGGAGAGACGCACGGTCCGCAGTTGACGGCGATTATCGAAGGATTGCCGAGCAACCTGCAGCTTGATTTCGAGGAATTGAATTTCCAACTGCATCGCAGGCAGAAGGGGCATGGCCGCGGCCGACGGATGCAGATCGAGAAGGACACGGCGAATATCGTCGGCGGCGTCCGTCATGGCAAGACGACGGGAGCGCCGGTCGCGCTCGTCGTGGCGAATAACGACTGGAAGCATTGGACGAGCGTCATGAATATCGAACCGATCGAGGGCGGCGACGAAGAGAAACGGCGCGTCAATCGGCCGCGTCCCGGTCATGCCGACTTAAACGGCGGGTTGAAATACAACTTGAAGGATCTTCGCAACGTACTGGAGCGGTCGAGCGCGCGAGAGACGGCGGCGCGCGTCGCCGTCGGCGCGGTGGCCCGCCAATTTCTTGCGGCGTTCGGCATCAAGGTCGGCGGACAAGTCATTCGCATCGGCGAGATCGAAGCCCCGGCCAACGATCTCCCGCTCGACGAGTTGATCGCGTTGACGGAAGAATCGCCGGTACGCGTCGTGGATAAGGACACGGAAGCGAAAATGACCGCCTATATCGATCAGATCAAGGCAGAGGGCGATTCCATCGGCGGCATCGTGGAATGCATCGTGGAAGGCGTGCCGATCGGACTTGGCAGCCACGTGCAGTACGACCGTAAACTGGATGGCCGCATCGCGCAGGCCGTCGTGTCGATCAATGCGTTCAAAGGCGTCGAGATCGGCATCGGCTTCGAAGCGGGCACGATTCGCGGCTCGCAGGTTCACGACGAGATTCTATACGACGAAGAACGCGGTTACCACCGCCGCACGAACCGCTTGGGCGGGTTCGAAGGCGGCATGACCAACGGCGAGCAAATCGTCGTTCGCGGCGTCATGAAACCGATCCCTACGCTGTATAAGCCGCTCCAAAGCGTGGACATCGACACGAAGGAGCCGTTTACGGCGCAGGTCGAACGTTCGGACAGCTGCGCGGTTCCCGCGGCAAGCGTCGTGATGGAGCATGTCGTGGCTTGGGAAGTCGCCAAGGCGTTCCTGGAGAAGTTCGGCGGCGATTCCATGGAAGAAATCCGCGCGAACTACGACAATTACCTTGCGCAAGTGAGGAGCTACTAATGAGCGGCGTTCGCGAGTTGACCGTCGATCTCGGCGACCGTTCGTATCCGATCTATATCGGCGAAGGGCTGCTGGACGAGGCGGGCAAGCTGCTGGCTAACCATGGGATCAGCAAGAAGTCGCCGCTGCTGATCATTACGGACGCCAATGTCGCCGAGCGGCATTTGGCGCATCTGGAGACCGTTCTGCGCGAAAGCGGATTTGGCGTGACGAGCGCCGTCATTCCGGCGGGCGAGGGTTCGAAGTCGCTGAGCCAGTTGGAGAAACTGATCGGCATCGCGCTCGAGAACGGACTCGATCGCAAGTCCGCGATCGTTGCGCTCGGGGGAGGCGTCGTCGGCGATCTGGCCGGCTTCGTAGCCGCCTCGTACATGAGGGGCATCAAATTCGTTCAAATCCCGACGACGATTCTCGCGCACGACAGCAGCGTCGGCGGCAAAGTAGCGGTCAATCATCCGCTGGCGAAAAACATCATCGGCGCGTTCCACCAGCCGGAGCTAGTGCTG
Source organism: Paenibacillus sp. J22P277 (assembly GCF_059383675.1). NCBI lineage: Bacteria > Bacillati > Bacillota > Bacilli > Caryophanales > Paenibacillaceae > Paenibacillus > Paenibacillus sp. J22P277. The sequence continues at coordinate 316,928 of NZ_JBXENS010000001.1, read as the reverse complement.
TATGATCTGAGCACGCTCCAAACGCTCCCGGAACGCGACGTGAAAGCAGGCCTTTCCGAGGTCGTCAAGCATGGGCTGATCTGGGACGCGGAATTTGTCTCGTGGTGCGACGACAATGCTGAGAAGCTGCTGGCGCTCGATCCGGAGGCACTCGGATACGCGCTGTATAAAGGCTGCAGCGTGAAAGCGGCGGTCGTATCGCGGGACGAACGGGAGAACGATCTCCGCGCCATTCTCAACCTTGGCCACACGATCGGCCATGCGCTGGAAGCGGTCGCGGGCTACGGCGAACTGCTTCACGGCGAAGCGATATCGATCGGCATGGTCGGGTCGGCCCGCCTTGCGGTAAAGCTTGGCGCGCCGGAGGAAGTATACGGCGTCACGAAGCGCGTGCTTTCGCGCGTCGGCCTGCCGGTCAGGCTGCCTGCGCATCTGGATACGGACGAAATCATGCGCGCGATGATGCACGACAAGAAATTTCAAGAAGGCGCGATTACGTTCATCGTGCCCGTCGCGATCGGCAAAGTAGAGATCAATAAGTCAGTTTCCACCGCGCTTATAAGGGAAATCGTGGAACAATTGAAACAGGAGGCCGTTTAGAATGAATGTACGGGGAATACGCGGCGCCATTACGGTAGCGGTTAACGAGGAACAACCGATTTTGCAAGCGACCGTCGAATTGTTGAACAGCATCGTCAAAGTGAACGGCATCGTGCCGACCGACATCGCGAGCGTATTCGTGACGGTAACCGGCGATTTGGATGCGACGTTTCCGGCAAGAGCGATTCGCGCGATGGGAGGCTGGGACCTGGTTCCGCTTATGTGCGCGCTGGAAGTGCCTGTCAAAGGCAGCCTTGAGAAATGCATCCGCTTAATGGTATTAGTCAATACGGAGAAAACGCAGGAGCAGGTCGAGCATGTTTATTTAGGCGGCGCGAAGGCGCTTCGTCCGGATCTGGCGAAGGCCTGATAGCCCGGGAGCGGATAGGACCATCGTCCGAGATCGGGATTGACGGATGCAATTACGCTATTGTATAGTAAGTTCATACTAGATGCAGTAACAGAGATGAGCCGAGCAGCAGTACAGTGAGCAGAGATGAGTAGAGCCGAGATGAGTGAAAGCAATTCCAGCAACGATAATCGAACTTAGCGGTATGCAGCGGCGAGACGCTGCGCACTGTTATTTTCCCTATTTCGTTCATCCTCATTTACCATCTTCTAACCCACGATACTCCTGCTGCGGCAGGAGTTTTTTATTTTGATTAGAGAAGGGGAGATTGAGTATGAACCAGGAGCTGCAAAGCGTCATCCGGCAAGCCGGCACGTACAACCTCATACCGATCGTGAGGCATGTGATGGCGGACACGGAGACGCCGATTCGGATATTTCAGCATTTTTACCGCGAGCGCCGCGCGTTTCTTTTGGAAAGCGTGGAGGGCGGAGTCAAGTGGGCGAGATATTCCTTTATCGGCACGGATCCATTCATGCTCATTCGAGGCAAGAACGGCGAGATGGTCATCGAAAAGAACGGAGAAGAGACGATCTTGCGCGAGAAGCCGATCGAGCTGCTGAAGGCGCATCTGCGCGCGTACCGCAGTCCGGCGGTTGCGGACCTGCCGCCGTTCACCGGGGGCGCGATCGGATTTTTCGGTTATGACCTGCTTCAATATTACGAGAAGCTGCCGGCTCACCGGATCGACGATTTGCAGATGAACGACCTGCAGTTCATGTTCTGCGACCAGGTCATCGTGTTCGATCATTTCAAGCAGCAGATGCAGGTAATCGGCAATATTCATATTCCGGAGGGCGCGACGGACAGCGTCATCGAAGCGCAGTACGAGGGAACGCTCAAGCGGATCGAAGCGACGATCGAGCGCCTGCAGCAGCCGACGCCGACGACGCTGATGACGGGCGGAAGCATTCCGGCCGATCCGGAGCTGGGGGAAATCGCCTCGAACCTGACGAAGGAACAATTCCTGGCGAACGTCGAGCAATCGAAAGAATACATTCGCGCCGGCGACATCTTCCAGGTGGTGCTGTCGCAGCGCTTCAGCATCGAGACGGAGGTCGATCCGCTTCATGTCTACCGCGTGCTGCGCACGATGAATCCGTCTCCATACATGTACTATTTGAAAATGGACGACGAGGTCATCGTCGGCACCTCGCCGGAAGCGCTCGTCAAGGTAGACGGCGAACGCGTCGAGACGCGGCCGATCGCCGGAACGCGTCCGCGCGGCAAGACGCCCGAGCAGGATCTGGCGTTGGAGAAGGAGCTGCTCGCCGACGAGAAAGAACGCGCCGAGCATCTCATGCTGGTCGATCTGGGGCGCAACGATATCGGTCGCGTCTCCGAATTCGGCACCGTCCGCTGCGATGCGTACATGGAAATCGAACGCTATTCCCATGTCATGCATATCGTGTCCAACGTTTCCGGCAAATTAAGAGAAGACCGGGATTTCTTCGATGCCTTCGTATCCTGCATGCCGGCGGGCACCGTATCGGGAGCGCCCAAGCTGCGCGCGATGGAAATCATCGCGGAGCTCGAGAACGAGGCGCGCGGCGCATATGCCGGCGCGATCGGGTACCTCGGCTTTAACGGCAATTTGAACACCTGCATTACGATTCGGACGATGATCTTCAAGAACGGCAAAGCCTACGTCCAATCGGGCGCCGGCATCGTATGGGACTCTATTCCTGAGAACGAGTACACGGAGACGGTGAACAAAGCGATGGCGCTGTTGAAAGCGGTCCGCGTGGCGGAGGCGGCCTTCGCGCCGCAAGAGCGCACGGCGAGCATGATCAATATGGACTATTACGCGGACGCGAAGGGGTGAGCGGACAGATGACGGTGACAAACGAGATCATGACGATGCAGCGCGCCCTGAATCTGTTGATCGGCGGCTCCAGCCTATCCCGCGAGGAAGCTCGCGGCGTAATGGACATCATTATGAGCGGCGAAGCGACCGGCGCCCAAATCGGCGCCGTGGCGACCGCGCTCCGAATCAAAGGCGAAACGAGAGACGAGATCACGGGTTTCGCGGAAGCGATGCGCTCGCATTCCAACCATGTCGTCACGGAACGCAACGGCCTGCTGGATACTTGCGGTACCGGCGGCTCCGGCATTCATAAGTTCAATATTTCCACCGCATCCGCCATTATCGCCGCCGCCGCCGGGGTCAGGGTCGCGAAGCACGGAAATCGCGCCATGTCCGGCAAATCCGGAAGCGCGGACACGCTGGAGGCGCTCGGCGTGAACATTACGCTGACCGCGGAGCAAGCGTCGCGCTGCCTGGATGCGATCGGCATCTGCTTCATGTTCGCCCAGCTGTACCACCCTTCGCTGAAGCATGCCGCGGGCCCGCGCCGGGAACTCGGCATTCGCACCATCTTCAACATGCTCGGCCCGTTGACGAACCCGGCGGGTGCCGACAGGCAGCTGCTCGGCATTTACGACCGCTCCAAGACGGAGACGATCGCCTCCGTGTTGAGCGATCTTGGCTTGAAGCGGGCGATGGTCGTGAGCAGCTTCGACGGCTTGGACGAGATCAGCATATCGTCGCCGACGCAAATATCCGAGCTGCTCGGCGGCTCGGTTCGCACCTATACCTTGACGCCGGAAGATATCGGCCTTCGCAGCCATGCGCTGTCCGATATCATCGGCGGCGATTCCGCGGAGAACGCCCGCATTATCCGTTCGGTCTTCGACGGGACGGAGCGGGGCGCGTACCGGGATATCGTGCTCGCCAACGCCGGCGCCTGCATTTTTGTCGGCGGTGCGGCAAGCTCCTTGGGCGAAGGCGTCGAGACGGCCAAGACGGTCATCGATTCGGGTCTCGCAGCGTCCAAGCTGCGGCAATTGATTGAAACGACAGGAGAGTTGAGCCATGTTTCTTGATAAAATCGTAGCTTCCAAGAACAAAGAAGTGGATAGTCTCGCCGAGCGGTTTTCGCTGACCGAAGCCGAGCGCCGGATCGCGGAGCTTCCGGGCTGCCGCGGGTTCGAACGGGCGCTCGCGGGACGGACGAACCGTCCGCTCGGCCTCATCGCCGAGGTGAAGAAAGCTTCGCCGTCCAAAGGGCTGATCCGTCCGGATTTCGATCCGGTTACCTTGGCCAAGACCTATGAGCAAGCGGGAGCGGACTGCATTTCCGTGTTGACGGACGAGGATTATTTTCAAGGCAAGAACGAATACCTGACAGCGGTATCCGAGGCGGTGAAGCTGCCGCTGCTGCGCAAGGATTTCATCGTAGACTATCGCCAAATCTACGAAGCGCGCTTGATCGGAGCGGATGCGATTTTACTGATCGCGGCGATCCTCCGCCCCTCCAAGCTCGCGGAATTTTACGATATCGCCAAATCCGTCGGGCTGGACGTATTGGTGGAAGTCCACGACGAAGAGGAAATGTCGGACGTGCTCGGTCTCGGCAAAGCGACGCTCGTCGGAATCAACAACCGGAATCTTCATACGTTCGTGACGGACTTGAAGACGACGGAGCGGCTGATCGGCCTTGTTCCTCCGGGCGTGACGGTCATCAGCGAGAGCGCGCTCGCGACGCCGGATGATATCGCGTACGTGCAGGCTGCGGGTGCCAAGGGCGTGCTCATCGGCGAGTCCTTTATGCGCCAGGCGGATGTCGGCGCGGCAGTCGATCGATTGATGGGACCGGTGACGGTCTGATGATGACACCTACCGGACAAGCGGCAGCGGGCACGCGCAAAACGCGAGTGAAAATTTGCGGTTTGCGCGATGCGGCGACGATCCGAACCATGGACGGCCTGCCGATCGACGAGGTCGGCTTCGTGTTCGCGAAGAGCCGCCGGCAAGTGACGCCTTCCTTGGCGGGCGAATTGATCGCGGAAGTTCGCGCGCTGCGCAACCGCGATGGAAGCATTCCGCGTACGGCCGGCGTCTTCGTCGATCCGACGATGGACGAGCTTCGCGACACGCTGGCCAAAGCGCCGCTTGATGTCGTCCAACTGCATGGTGACGAATCGCCGCAATTTTGCTTGGAAGTCAAGCAGGCGTTCGGCATCGACGTGTGGAAGGTATTCTCGGTGACGGAACGCGACGCCGTCGATCCATCCTCGGACGGACCTGACAGGCTGGAGCCGTACCGCGGCAGCGTGGACGCGTTTCTGGTCGATACGGCGGGCGGCGGGACGGGCAGGACGTTTGCTTGGCAGGTCATCGACCGCTATGCGGCGGCGGGGGCCGGCATTCCGCTCTATGTCGCGGGAGGACTGCATCCCGATAACGTGCAAGAGCTGTTGTCCCGGTATTCGCCCGACGGCGTGGACGTATCCAGCGGCGTAGAGACGGACGGCATGAAGGATAGTACGAAAATCAGACTTTTCGCGGAAAGGGTGCAAGGGTTATGACGCAAGTCCCGGACGAGAACGGGCGCTTCGGCAAATTCGGCGGACGTTACGTTCCCGAGACGCTGATGAACGCGCTGATCGAGCTGGAGGAGGCTTATCAGCATTATTCGAAGGATCCCGATTTCATCGCGGAGGTCCGCTACTTATTGACGAAATATTCGGGACGCCCGACGTCGTTATACCATGCGCAGCGGCTGTCCGAGCATCTCGGAGGCGCGCAAATCTATTTGAAGCGCGAGGATTTGAACCATACCGGCGCGCACAAAATTAACAATACGATCGGCCAAGGCGTGCTCGCCAAGCGAATGGGCAAGACCAAGATCATTGCCGAAACCGGAGCCGGCCAGCACGGCGTGGCTTCCGCGACGGTCGCGGCGCTGCTCGGCATGGAATGCAAAGTGTTCATGGGCGAAGAGGACACGAAGCGCCAGGAGCTGAACGTGTTCCGCATGAAGCTGCTCGGCGCCGAAGTCGTGCCGGTGACGTCCGGCACGCGCACGCTGAAGGATGCATGCAACGAGACGCTCCGCTATTGGGTCAGCCATGTCGACGATACGTATTACATCCTCGGTTCGGTGACGGGGCCGCATCCTTATCCGATGATGGTTCGCGACTTCCAGCGGATCATCGGCGACGAATCGCGCGAACAGATCCAGAAGGAAGCCGGACGCTTGCCGGATTACGTCGTGGCGGCGGTAGGCGGCGGCAGCAATGCCATCGGCATGTTTTATCCGTTCATCGGCGACGCGTCCGTCAAGCTGATCGGCGTGGAGGCGGCGGGCCGCGGCGTGGAGACCGAAGAGCACGCGGCAACGATGACCAAAGGGCGGCACGGCGTGTTCCAAGGCTCGCTGAGCTACGTCCTGCAGGACGAATACGGACAAGTGCAGCCGGCGCATTCGATATCCGCGGGCCTGGATTATCCGGGCATCGGGCCGGAGCATGCTTACCTGAAAGACACGGAGCGCGCTACGTACCTGCCGATCACGGACGCCGAGGCGCTCGAAGCGCTGCAGCTGCTGTCGCGCACGGAAGGCATCATCCCTGCGCTGGAGTCGGCGCATGCGATCGCGCAGGTCATGAAGCTGGCGCCGACGCTGGGAAGCGACCAGATCATCGTCGTCAGCCTGTCGGGCCGCGGCGACAAAGACGTCCAAGCGATCATGGGTTATCTCGAAGGAGGCTTGTAAGCGCATGGACATCCAAGTCAACGCAATCGATGCCGCGTTCGCGCGGCTTCGCGAAGAAGGGCGCACCGCGCTTATCCCGTTTCTGACCATCGGCGACCCTGATTTGAGCACGTCGGTCGAGATCATCGAAGCCTTGGAGCAGGCCGGCGCGGATATGATCGAACTCGGGGTGCCGTATTCGGACCCGCTGGCGGACGGGCCGGTCATTCAGCGCGCTTCGGAGCGCGCGCTCGGCAACGGGCGCGTTACGCTCGAGGACTGCATCCAGGTCGCCGAGCATGCGCGCGGCGCGGGCGTCAAGCTTCCGTTCATACTGTTCTCCTACTATAATCGCGTGCTGCAATTCGGGCTTGAACGGTTTTTCGAGCTCGTGACGGCCAAAGGCATCAGCGGCCTCATCATCCCCGATCTGCCGATCGAAGAAGATGCCGAGCTTCGCGCCATGGCGGAAGCGGCCAATATTCACCTGATTCCGCTCGTCGCGCCGACATCGAACGATCGCGTCGTGCGCATCGCCGCGAAAGCGCGCGGTTTCGTATACTGCGTGTCCTCGCTCGGCGTGACCGGCGTGCGGGCCGATTTTCACCAAGGCATCGACGAGTTCCTGGCTACGGTGCGCAGCGCGACGAACACGCCGATCGCCGTAGGCTTCGGCATCTCGAGCCGCGAGCAAGTGGTTCGGTTCGGCAAGCAAGCGGACGGGGTCATCGTCGGCAGCGCGATCGTGCGCAAGATCGAGGAAGTCGTGCCGCTGCTGCAATCGCCGGCTACGAAGCAGGAAGGACTAGCGCAGATCCGCGCGTTTGTCAGCGAGCTGAAGGGCTGACCGCGCTGCCTGGGCTTAACCTTCGAACGGTCATCGGCCGCTCGAAGGTTTTTTACTTTGTCGGCAAGGATCCCAAGCGTACGAATCGAATGATGGCGCGATGAGCGAAATCCGTTCGTTCTCTTGTGTGCTTCTATGCATAAAAGCTTAAAAGCGCGAAAGAAAAATCTGCCTGACTCTTTTAAATGCGCGCAACTTGTGAGACAATGTTGAAATAACCATTGAGCTATGAAACACTTTTACGAGGTGATAAGGATGCAACCAAAACAAAGTATCGTCAGTCTTCCGGTGTACCAGCCGGGCAAGCCGATCGAAGAAGTCAAACGCGAATTGGGCCTTAAAGAAGTCATCAAGCTGGCCTCGAACGAGAATCCGTTCGGCAGCTCTGAACACGCGAAAGCGGCCATTATCAAAGAACTTGAGAACATCAGCATATATCCGGACAGCTTCAGCACGGAGCTGACGGCGGCGGTAGCCGAGTACTTGGGCATCGAACGCAATCAAATCATTTTCGGCGCCGGCTCCGACGAAGTCATTCTGATGCTCGCGCGCGCGTTCCTCTCTCCGGGCGACGAGACGATCACGGCGGACGAGACGTTCTCGCAATATCGCCATAACGCGGTCATCGAAGGCGCGACGATCATCGAAGTGCCGCTACGAGACGGTACGCACGACCTGCCTGCCATGCTTGCGAAAGTGACGGAGCGCACCAAAATCATCTGGGTGTGCAATCCCAACAACCCGACCGGCACGATCGTCCGGCACGCCGAACTGGACGCCTTTATCCGCCAAGTGCCATCGAATGTCATCGTGGTACTGGATGAGGCGTACATCGAATACGTCATGGACGAGGATTTCCCGGACAGCCTTGCACTCATGCGCGAATTCAATAACGTGATCCTGCTTCGGACCTTCTCCAAAATCTACGGCCTGGCTTCGCTTCGCATCGGATACGGCGCCGGACATGCCGATTTGATCCGGATGATCAATCAAGTCCGCGAACCGTTCAATACGACGCGGATGGCGCAGGCCGCGGCGGCGGCTTCGCTCGCCGACGACGAATTCCTGCAGTCGTGCAGGGCGCGCAATGCCGAGGGCAAAGCCTACATGTACCGCGAATTCGACCGTCTCGGACTTCATTATTTCGAAGCGCACGGCAATTTCATCATGGTCGACGTGAAGATCCCGTCGGGTCAAGCATTTGACGGCCTGCTTCGCCGAGGCGTCATTTCCCGCGCGCGGTGGACGCATTACCCGACGTATATCCGCATTACGATCGGCAGCCAAGAGCAGAACGAAGCGTTCATCGCGGCGCTGGAGTCCGTACTCGCAGAAGCGGCGGTGCTAGGTTAACGCCATGACGAAAATAGCGATATTCGGCGTCGGATTGATCGGCGGCTCGCTGGCGCTTTGCTTTAAGGGCAAGCCCGGCATCACCGTCGTCGGTCACTCCGTACGCGAATCATCCGCTGCCAAATACCTCGAGCGGGGCGTCGTCGATCATGCGACGACGTCTCTTCGCGAGGCCGCGGAAGGCGCGGATTTTATTTTTCTATGCGTGCCGGTAGGTTCGCTTGAGCAATACGTGCAGGATTTGAGCCGGCTCGCGTTGAAGCCGGGCTGCATCATTACGGACGTGGGCAGCACCAAGGCGTCCGTCGCGGCATGCGCCAGGCAGGCCAGCCTTGGCGAAGCGGTATTCATCGGGGGCCATCCGATGGCCGGTTCCGAGCGCTCCGGCGTCGAAGCGGCATCCCTGTATTTGTTCGAGAACGCGTTCTACGTGCTTACCCCGGAAGCGTCGACGCCTCAGCGCGACGTCGATCGGCTGACGCAGCTGCTTGCCTACACCAAAGCGAACATCGTTCACGTGCATCCCGAAGAGCATGACGAAATCGTCGGGGCGATCAGCCATCTGCCACACATCATCGCGGTCGCGCTCGTCAATCTCGTTCGCGGCTACAATGAGGACAACTCTCTTTACAGCCAGCTTGCCGCAGGCGGATTCCGGGATATCACCCGCATCGCCTCGAGCGATCCCGTCGTCTGGCGCGATATTCTGGTCAACAACCGGGAAGTGCTGCTGCGGCTCTTGCGGGAATGGCAGTCAGGCATGGAATCGTTCCTGGGCATGCTGGAGGCCGAGAACGGGGAAGCGGTGGAAACGGCCTTCAAGGACGCCGGACAATTCCGGAGCCAGCTGCCGGAACGCCGCAAGGGCATGCTTCATGCCATCTACGAATGCTACATCGACGTGCCCGATCATCCGGGCATCATCGGGAAGGTCGCGACGGAGCTCGGCAACAGCGCGATCAACCTGAGCAATATCCAAATCATCGAGAGCAGGGAAGACGTGCCCGGCGTGCTCAGGCTCAGCTTCCGAAAGCAGGAGGATTTGGACTGCGCGGTCGAACGGCTAGGCGAAATCGGCTACGCCGTGCATTTTTAAAAATAATTGTAGCGCTTTTGAAAACGCTTATTGACAAAATGAAAACGTATACATATAATAAAGGTACAGTATGGTTTCTCTCCACTCCTATCCAAATCCATCGCAGAGTTTTGCGGGGCCGCCCCCTATAAGGGCGGTCTTTTTTTTGCCGTTTATGAAACAATCCGGGTCTTTCGCTCGTCGAAATACATTGCAGGCTCTTCTACGAACGGAACTTTGAGAAATATTTACCCAAGGTCTTAACCGGCCGTGTTACAATCGATGTAGTTTATGTAAAAATGTGGGGATTGGAATCATGTCGAAAGAAGCAGGATTTTGGGCGGATATCTCGAAATGATTAGAGAACATGCCGGAGTATGCATTTTTTTTATGATCGCGCAACTTTTTACTTTCGTTTCGGTACAATGTATAACCGATTCGAGAGCACTCCTCAGGCCAAGGAGGGTCGCCCGCGATGACGGATTCCCAGCTTATCCGTGAAATCAAAGATGGTAATATACAGCTGTATTCGGAGTTGATGCGGCGCTACCAGCGTAAAATCCTTGCCTTTATCTTCCATATGCTGAAGAGCGCCAAGCTCGAGCTGTTGGCTGAGGATCTGTGCTCGGAAACTTTTTACAAAGCGTACCGCAGCCTTCACTCGTTCAGGGAAGTGGATGCTTCCTTTTCTACCTGGCTGTACACCATTGCAAGAAATACGGTACTCAGCGAATTGCGCAAGCAAAAGGCGGGCAACGTCTCCTTTGAAGAAGTCGGCTTCACGCCGATCGCGCCGCCGGAAGCCGTTCCCGAACAGCGTCTGCTGCAGAACGAGCGCATGACGATGGTACGCGAAGCGATTAACAGCCTGCCGGAGAAACAGCGTTCGGCGCTTATTTTACGAGAGTACGAGCAATTGGATTATCAAGAAATCGCCAATATCCTCGGTCAGACCGTAAGCTCCGTAAAATCGCTTTTGTTTCGTGCGCGCAGCAGCGTGAAGATTCAGCTGGAGCCGTATTTTGGCGAATCGCCTATGCTGGAAGAGTACGAGGGGATGAAAATGCGATGAACTGCCACGACGTGCAGCAATCGTTCGGTGTTTATTGGGATTTAAACGAAGACGACAGCGAACGCCTACTAGTAGATGAACATCTCCGCACCTGCGAAGCCTGCAGCGAGGAGTTTCGAATTTGGGAAGAAAGCGAGCAGCTCATTCGCTTCTTCTCCGAGGAGTCCGACGCGATCGGACCGATTGATCACGTGAACCACGGCGTGATGGACCGCATATATGCGGAGCAGTCCTGGTTCATGCCGGTCGCAAGCAAAAGCTATCATTTCACGAAAACGTTTCGCCGCAACGTGACCGCCATTATCGCTTGCTGCCTGGCGATGTTCGTGGTAGGCTTGTTTTACGTTGCGATCGGCAGCCATGACGCTTCCTCCGTGGAAGTGGCCAAGCTGACCGGATTGATCGAAACGGCCGACGCGGCAAGCGGCGACAATATCATTCCCGTCTCATTTTACGCCGACGTGCCCGTAGCCAGCATCAGCGATCCCATCGTCCTGAATATCGTGCCGACGGTTCCGCAATACTATGTTGCGTTATCGTTGCTCGGAATCATCATGACGCTGCTTATCCTGAACTGGTTTTCACGAACGCGAAGCTGATGCATACATAAACGAGAAGACCGTTTGAACGACTCCGGCCCCGGGCCAGGAGATTTTTCGTTGAAAGAAGGGAATTGGATTGCGAATCGGACTCATTCGCCACGGCCAGACGGAATGGAACGAACTTGGGAAAATCCAAGGTCAAACCGACATTCCGCTCAATCAAGAGGGTTTCCGTCAAGCGCAGGCGCTGGCGCGCCGGCTTGCCCGCGAGCCGATGAAATGGGATGCGGTCGTGTCGAGCGACTTGCGGCGCGCGAAGCAAACCGCCGAGATCATCGCCGAGGCGCTCTCCATTCCGCTCTTGGATCCGGACACGCGGCTGCGCGAACGGTTCTATGGCGAAGTGGAGGGTACGACGGAACAGGAACGGCTGGCGCGTTGGGGTTCGGATTGGAAAAAACGCGACAACGGGCAAGAAAACGACGAGCAGGTTCGGACGCGGGCGCTTTCGTACGTCGAAGAAGCGGCGGCGATCGATCCGGACCGCCATCTGCTTGTCGTCACCCACGGCAGCCTGCTTGCGCAGCTGCTGCAGGCGATGTGCGCGGATTTGACCGACAAACCGATTCACAATCTTTCATTCTCGATCATGGAGCGGGAAGGCGCCGGTTGGACGCCGCTGCTTCACAATTGCACGCTGCATCTCGAACAGCTTCAAAATTGATTTTGTATTCTGACGATCAGCCGTCATTCTTGCATTCATGCGAGAATGACGGCTTTTTTTCTACCAGCAGTTTTAAAAAACGCCAATGTTCCCATAATGATAGTAAACCTTCAAGAGGGATCGGGAACGGAGGGCGGCAGATGAAATTAGCGGACATGCTCAGTTATGCGGATATCGGGCAGCTGAGCCGCATCGCGACAACCTATCAATGCGAGTGCAACGGCAATTCCAAAAACGAGCTGATCCAGTCGATATTATCGACGGTGAATCGCAGAGATGTGTTCGAAGCTCAAATCGGCGCCTTGAAACTCGAAGATTTGCGGTTCATGATTTCCTTGCTGTTCGATGCAAGAGACGCCTTTAGCCTGGAGGAGCTTGTCGCGAGGGTGCAGCAAAGCAGGTTCGGCCTGCCTGCCGCATTGGCGCAAGTGCCAGCAGCTGTCGAAAGAGCGCCGGCAAAGAAAGCTGCGGCCAAATCATCGGCCGCCGGCAGCGCAAGCAAACGCGTCGCCAAATCAAAACCGCCGGCCAAAGAACCGGCGGAGCCGGAGAGCGGGCCGCGCGAAACGATATCCCGGTTCAAGCAGTACGGCTGGCTGTTCAACGGATACGCGGGGCCGGAGCGATATTTGTTTCAGGTGCCAAGCGATCTGAAGGAACGGTTCAAGCAAACGATGGAGCGGAGGCTGGCTTCCGAGGTCGTGTACGCGGACGATGAGCCGCATGCTTACCGGGACGAACAGATGTTGATGGGCGAAGACGTGACGCACCTGCTCACGTACATTCATCTGAACGAAGTGGCCCTGACGAGCGAAGGAACGATGTACAAACGCAGTATCGTGCAGCTGTTGGAGTCGTTCGGCGTGAAAGAGCCGCTGCCGGCCAAAGGGGAATGGCGCTTCGGCTACGGTCGCAAGATCAAGGATTATCCCAACCGACTGTCCCTCTTGTACGATTATTGTTACTACCAGGGCTGGATCGTCGAGAATAACGAGCTGCTGGAGCTTTCTGCCGCGGGCAAAGAACGTCAAGCACTGCGGTCGGCGGAGCCGCCGGACAAGCTGTATCAGTTTTGGCTTCGGTTGTATAAAGGACCGGTACCGAATATCCGCTCGCTCGTACATTGGATCGATAAGCTCGGCAGCCGCTGGGTGAAGGCGGATACGATCATGGCTACGTTGACGCCTTACGTGAAACCTTTCTATTATGACCAGCCGGAGACGATACTGGAACAGCGCTTGATCGGGACGATGCTGCACTTGGGGCTGCTCCGCATCGGCGAGCATGCCGAGCATGGACAAGTCATCCGGATGACGCCGCTTGGAAAGACGATCGTCGCGGGAAGAAGCATCGATGACGAGGCTATCGTCCTAAACGGTTGACCCGTTCCAGCAAGTCATAGGCGCGCGCACATTCGGCAAGGCATAGGGCCAACGTCCTTAGCTTCTTTTAATTGAATGAATATAATTTAGTAGAGCCGGTTCTCTCCTACGGGGATGAACACACCGACATGGAAACCACCTATATGCTTTCACTTATTCGCCTGCGGGAGTCGTCGGCAAGGACAGAATAGACGATTGGCTTGGAGAAACGAAGACGATCAGGAAGCGAGTGGCGTAAGGAAAGGAATATAGGATCTCTTAAACGCTCAGGTGGAGGTGTATCCTATGGACAAAATGAAAGTATCTTACGAAGTGATGCTCGGACTTGCCGCGGAAATGCTCCTGGATGAAGCCGTACTCAAATTTCGAACGGATAAGCTGTATGCCGCGATCGATACGGCGCTTGCTTCCGGAGACAAGGATACCTTTCAGCGGTTGACGGACGAACTGAAGTCCCTGCACGTTTAATGAAGGCAAGCGAATCGTCGCGGCGGCGGCGATCGGGCGGATGCCGATCACTTACTGGATGCCAAGATGCACGGGCGAAAGCCCGCCGTCTTGGCATTTTTGCTGCCGGACCGAACGCGGTCGGATTTTTTCTTTCAATAAATAGGCGATTCCTGTGGTATATTAATAGAATGGATTTTTCTGAAATGACATATGCTAAGGACCGGAGGAGAGAGGACAAGAATGAAATTCAGCGAATTAAGCGCGGAGCAGTGGGCGGAACTCCAGCCCTACCTCGACACGGCGGTGCTGCCGGTGACCGGACTGACGGGAGCCGAGATGCCGCACGAAGCAACGCTGCGGCTGGAACGCTTGCGGGAGGTGCTGAACATGATCGAGCAGCCCTTTAAAGGAAGAACCGTTACATATCCGTCTGTGCAATACGGCGAATGGTCGCCCGAACTCGTCCGGCAATTGAACGGAATATGCGCCAATCTGCGGTCGTCCGGATTCAAATTCGTCGTGCTCGCTTCGGCGATAGTGCTGCCGGCAGCCGAAGGGACCGGAGCGGATCTTGTCGTATGCGCCGGCGAGGATCAGCAAGCGCCGATTCCCGGCGAAGTAAGCGAGGCGATTCGCAAACTTTGGCTCGGACGGGCCTGATTTCAGCGGAAGAGCTTGCATCGATTTGCATAAGGTGACAACGGAATGGGAAAAACAAATGCCAGACAAGGTCAATTGTGACAAAATGATAACAAATGTCAAATCCCATTTTGAACTGTCCAGCAAATTGTTTGCCATATTCTTGACGCTCCAAATCACCTAGGCTATTATAAGTAATGTCCTAGTTCATCGTATGTTTTGCCTTCTCCGGCAGAACACAAGATATGGCTCAGCAAAGGGGGTAGAACAGAAGATGAGTAACCATGAACACGAAAAAACGCACGGTCCTGTGAAACGAAACGGCATGTCCCGGCGTCAATTTTTGTCGTATACGCTCGGAGGCGCCGGCGCATTCATGGCAGCGGGCATGACACTACCGATGATCCGGTTTGCCGTTGATCCGATTTTGCAAAAGAAAGAAGCCGGCACATGGATTAAAGTCGTCGAGGAAACGAAACTTACTACTGAACCGCAAGAATTCAAATTCAAAATCCACCAGATTGATGGTTGGTACGTAAGCGACCCCGAGTTGACGGCATGGATCTCCAAAGACGACCAGGGTAAAGCGTTTGCACTTTCACCGGTTTGTAAGCATCTGGGATGCACGATCGGCTGGAACACCGAAAAGAATGAGGAATATGTTTGTCCGTGCCACGGCGCCCACTACACCAAGGACGGTAAAAACTTGGTCGTCGCGCCGAAGCCGTTGGACGAATACGATCTGAAGATCGAAAAAGGTTGGGTCTATCTCGGACCGATCAAAGCAAATACACGGGTATAAGGAGGCGTAAATCGGATGATGAAAGGTATTTATAACTGGATTGACGAACGTCTTGATATTACGCCGATGTGGAGGGACGTTGCCGATCACGAAGTGCCGGAACACGTTAACCCTGCGCATCACTTCTCCGCTTTCGTGTACTGCTTTGGCGGACTGACGTTTTTCATCACGGTTATCCAAATTTTGTCGGGGATGTTCCTGACGATGTACTTCGTGCCGGATATCATCAATGCCTACAAGAGCGTTGACTTCCTGCAGCACAAAGTCGCTTTCGGCGGCATCGTGCGCGGCATGCATCACTGGGGCGCGAGTCTCGTTATCGTCATGATGTTCCTTCACACACTTCGCGTCTTTTTCACCGGTTCCTACAAGGCGCCGCGCGAGATGAACTGGGTTGTCGGCATGTTGATTTTCTTCATCATGCTCGGTCTCGGATTCACGGGCTACCTGCTTCCTTGGGATAACAAAGCCTACTTCGCGACGAAGGTCGGTATTCAAATCGCTGAATCGGTGCCGTACATCGGTACATACATTAAAGAACTGATGCAAGGCGGAGAGATCGTAGGCGCCGAGACGTTGACGCGTTTCTTCGCAATTCACGTCTTCTTCCTGCCGGGCGCTCTGCTTGCGCTTCTCGCGGCTCACTTCTTTATGATCCGGAAACAAGGTATTTCGGGCCCACTATAAGCCGAAAGGAGGCATTTTGCGAATGGCACACGGTCACAAATCGAACGAGAAAGTCGTATTCGTCGGTGACTCCCGGGTTCGTAAAAAAGCGGTTACCGGTCCAATCACGCCGCCGGATTACTCCGCTTATCCAGGCAAATCGGAAGCGTTCATTCCGAACTTCCTGCTTAAAGAATGGATGGTTGGCGTCGTCGTTCTCGTCGGGTTCCTCGTACTGACGATTTCGGAAGCGGCTCCGCTCGGATACCCGGCCGACCCTACGAACGCTTCGTTTATTCCGATGCCGGACTGGTACTTCCTGTTCCTGTATCAATTCCTGAAATTGCAATACGTGTCGAAGGATTACGTCGTACTCGGTACGGTCGCAATTCCGGGCATCGCGTTCGGTTCGCTTTTGCTTGCTCCGTTTTTGGACACTGGCAAAGAGCGCCGATTCTACAGACGCCCGATCACGTCGATTCTGATGTTCATGTCGCTAATCTCCGTATTCTATCTGACGAAGCAGTCCTGGGATCACTACCAGCACGAGCTGAAGATCACGAATACGATTCCGGAGCAAATTCTTCGGGAAGAGAAAGCGCGCGAAGCCGCGGAAGAAGCTGCGAAATCAGGCATTCCGGCAGGGCAACCCGCACCGGAAATCCCGCTTGTCGACGCGAAGGATCCCGCTGTCGCGATTACGCAAAAGGCACAGTGCGTTGCCTGTCACGGCGCGGATTTGAAAGGCAACGAAAGCTCGGGCATTCCGTCGTTCCACGGCATCGGCGACAAGTTCAGCAAAGAAGAGCTCGTCGATATCGTCACGAACGGCAAGAACAACATGCCTTCCTTCAAGGACAAGTTGTCCGCGGAGGAGATCGATCAATTGACGACTTGGCTTTCGAAACAAAAAGCGCCAGCCAAATAAGCGTACAGTTCAAGACAAAACCTGATCGTAACCGACGATCAGGTTTTTTTGCAACGTATCCTCAGTTCTACTCTAAGGGAGGTTTAAAGTGAAAGCAGCCGTTCTTCCGTGGAGCCGCGATTGGCTGACGAATCGCACGATGTTGTGGCTTCTGTTTATCGTCAATGCGTTGGGCACTGTATACGGTTACATCTGGTATGGCCAGCAGATGGAATATACCATCGAGACGCAAGCGCTCTGGCAAATCGTATTTGTGCCCGATAGTCCGACGGCCAGCTTGTTTTTCACGCTGTCGCTGCCGTTTTTGCTGTTCCCGCGCTTGGCAAAGTCCGGTCCGATCGGCATTGCCGTTCGATCCTTGATTGAAGCGCTTGGCGTCGTGACGTCCATCAAGTACGGCATATGGGCGGTAACGATGATTTTGGCGGGCGGGGCGCAAGGCGACCATCTCGAATGGGAGCATTATATGCTGATCGTCTCGCATCTAGGGATGGCGATCGAGGCGGTCTTGTTCGTACGTTATATGGTCTTCGGGCGTTTCATGGCATTCATGGCGCTGCTGTGGCTCCTGCTGAACGATACGATCGATTATACGTACTACGTGTTTCCATGGCTTCCGGACGTGCTGGATGATGATTTGTCAGCGATTCAGCTCTTTACGATCGGGCTGTCGGCGTTCAGTTTGCTCTTGACTTGGTTGTTAATCTCTTTTCGTAAGGTCTAAGTTGGGACATCCCTCCATACGATGTAGTAGGGGGGATGAGCATGAAGGCATTATCATCGATCATCGCGCTCGTTTGCGCCGGCTTCGTGCTGGTTCTCGCTTCGGGCTGCAGCTTGAATTCGAAGCCGTTTTCCGTCTTGAATGCTCAAACGGAGCCAGCCGGAGTCGACGGCGCAAAGGCCGACGCGTCGCTGGAACAGCTCAGTACGTGGTCGGATGCGCTCTATTCGGCCGCCAATCAATCCCATCGGCAGGAAGCCTACCTCCTGCTGCAGCGGATCGAAGGACTTGCCGCGATGCCGAACGTGCGCAAGACGGGGACGCCGGTCGGTTGGCAGGCTTTCGACCTCAGCGTGAAGGCAGCCAAGAAGGCGATGCCGCAAAAGGGGACGACGACGGTGTGGTATACGGAAACCGCCCGGCTCAAATTAGCGAGCGATGCCGTATTTCGGCCGGAAGCCCCGCTGTGGCTCCAATATGAAGGCGTGTTGAAGGATGATGCGCAGCGAATACGCGCAACGTGGCAATCCCAATCCGAGGACCGGGCAATGGCCGCGGAAGCCTCGATCGGCATTTATAGCGAGCATCTTGCCCGATTGGAAGTGGCGGCGCTGATGCAGCGCGACGCTGGCCGAATCGAGGCCGTGCAAGAACGGATCGCGTACGTGAAAGGTGCCGTGCAGGGTGCGGAGACCGGGCAGCTGCGCGCCGAAGCCGTTACGGCCGCGCTCGAAAGCCTGGATGCGGCTGCGAACGATTTGTTCCGCGATCCGGATCATGTCGGGGAAGCGGCGGTCGCGGAAGCGATTCCGCCAGGCGTGACGGTCGGCCAACAACGGGAAGGCGCGATGCTGATCGGGGAGATGTTCATCGCCGCTTTCGTGATGGCCGTGCTCGGCTTTGCCGGTTGGCGCAAGTATCGGGGACAAGATAAGGTCGTTCCGTTCTCGCGCAACAAATTCCATTGAACGGGCAGGGTAGTGCAAGTCGGTGCTCTTTGTAGCAGGACATGCAGGTTCTTCCATGCCAGCTTCATAATAAGCAGTCATGATAGCGGTTACCTCTTAAGCGAATAAAAAATAACCGGCCTTTGGGCCGGTTATTTTTTATTCCGCTTTGAAGCCTTCTCCGAGCACGTCGTGCACGTCGTTGATCACGATGAACGCGCGCGGGTCGATGCCGTTGATGATCGCTTTCAACATGCGTACTTCATGCCGCGCGACGACGCAGTAGACGACCTGCTTCGGCTTGCCGGAATAAGCGCCTTTCGCCGGAAACAGCGTGACGCCGCGGTCCATGTCCTGCGTGATCTTGAGTCCCAATTCGTCGCCGCGTTCCGTTATGACGGAAAACTCTTTGGCTGCATAGGCGCCCTCTTGAATGAAGTCGATCAGCTTGGACGCGATGAAAACGGCGACGAGCGTGTAAAGCACCTTTTCCTTCGGTATGTACAGCAGCGATAAGCCGATAATGATGACGTCCAAGGTCAGGATGACTTGACCCATGCTCCAACCCTTCAGCTTGGTGGCGATCCGGGCGATAATGTCGACCCCGCCGGTCGTGCCGCCGAACCGGAACACGATGCCTAGACCGATGCCGAGCGTTACGCCCGCATAAAGCACGGCCAATATGTAATCGTTTGACGTCCGAAACGGGACAATCCAACCGAGTGCGATCATTTTCTCCATTAGCGCGAGAAACACGGACAGCGATACGGCGCCGAAAATCGTATATCCCGTATGGGATCGGCCCAGGATGCGCCAACCGATGAAGAAGAGCGGAATATTCAACACGAACGTCGAGATCGATAACGGCCAGCCGAGCGCGTAATTGAGCAAGATCGCGATGCCGGTCACGCCGCCTTCCATCAACTGGTTGGGGAGCAGAAAATAATGAAGGCCAAACGCGTAAATCGCAGTTCCCAGCATGACGGGGAGAAGTGTGCGGAGTACCTGGGCGGTGTTCGTTTTCAAAGGAAACTCGGCTCCTTTCGGAAAAGTGGTTGGAACATGGAGGCACTAATCATAGTATGTCTCTTTTACTGGAAAGTCAAAAGCATTGTTTTCAGATACGGTTTGATATAACATATGAAGGAAACCTCATGCACAGAGAGGAGCTTGGACGGTGTCTCAAAAGTCGCTGGCGGACATACAAAAAGAGGTAGACGCATACATATCGCAGTTCAAGGAAGGCTACTTCAGCCCGCTCTCCATGCTTGCGCGGATGAGCGAAGAAGTGGGAGAACTGGCGCGCGAGGTCAACCATCGTTTCGGCGAGAAGCCTAAAAAATCGGACGAGGCGGACAACTCCATCGAGATGGAGCTCGGCGACGTCTTGTTCATCGTCGTCTGCTTCGCGAATTCGCTCGGCATCGACTTGGCCGAGGCGCACGACCGCGTTATGCATAAGTTCAATACGCGCGACGCGAACCGCTGGACGCGAAAAAACGTCGAACCGTAATACGGGTTTCTACATATGCTGTACCATCAACCTGTGTACAAGGAGGATGGGCGGATGGACGTAGACAACAGCGTAAAGAAAGCTTACGAAGCCATCCTGAGCGGCGATTACGAACAGGCGATCCAGCGCTTCGAGGAAGCGATCGCGTTGGAGCCGGAAAATGGAGCTTTATATCATAAATGCTCGATTACCTGCGCCCGCAGCGGGAAATGGCAAAAGGCGCTCCACTACGCGGAACAGGCCGTTCTGCTGGATTCGGAGCACGAGGAATACGGCTATCATCTGCAAACGGTGAAAGCAAAGGCGATCGTCAGCGACGCGGAACAGCAGCTGTCGCAATCGCCCGCGGATATCGAGCAAGCGTTGTCGATGCTGATCGAAGCGTCGCGGATGGATCCGCTGAATATGGAAGCACTGTTGCTCCTCGGCTCGGTCTATTCGTCGTTGCGGAGATACGACGAAGGCGCGGCCTATGCGCGGGAAGCCGTCCGGCTCGATCCGGAACACGCGGCGGCGCGGCGACTGTATACCGAGCTGAAACGGAAAAGCAGGGCGCTGCGCGCGTATGGCCAGCGCAGCAAACGAAAAAGGAACAGGTGATCAGAGATGTCGACAGAACTAATTCGAGTTGCCGTAACAGGGGCAAGCGGGCGCATGGGGCGCGAAGTCGTCAAAATGGTGCTTCAAGACGAAGGGCTGACGCTGGCCGCGGCGATTAGCCCATCCACAGGTCCGGTCGACGCGGGGACGCTCGTCGGACTTTCGCCTTGCGGGATGTTGGTACAAGCCGATCTTGAAACCGCTCTAAAGGACGCCGGCGCGGACGTATTGGTCGACTTCACGGTGCCGCATGCCGCATACGGCAATGCCAGCCTGTCCATCGCCTACGGCGTGCGTCCGATTATCGGAACGACGGGTCTGAAGCCGGAACAGATGACGGAGCTCGACGAGCTTTGCAAGGAGAAAGGCATAGGGGCTTTGGTTGCGCCGAACTTTTCGATCGGAGCGATCCTGATGATGAAATTTGCGGCTCAGGCCGCCAAGTATATGCCGCATGTGGAAATTATCGAATATCATGGCGATCAGAAGATGGACGCGCCGTCCGGAACGTCCATCAAGACGGCCGAGCTGATCTCGGAGGCGCGGCAGGAGCTGCGTCAAGGGAATCCCAGCGAGAAAGAAGTTATCGAAGGCGCGCGCGGCGGGTATTACAACGGTTTTCGCATACATAGCGTTCGGCTGCCGGGCGTGTTCGCCCAGCAGGAAGTCGTTTTCGGCGGCCACGGCCAAACCTTGAAAATCCGTCATGATTCGTACGAGCGCGCGGGTTACATGCCAGGCGTTAGCGTAGCCTGCAAGAAAGTAATGTCTTACAGCGGACTTATTTACGGTTTTGAACATCTGATGGACTAGCTGTCCCGACAGTCGGCAGGCCAAGGGTTTGCGGACAACCAGGAGAGGAGTGCGGCGAGGTTGAACATCGCGTTTATTGCACATGATCGAAAGAAAGATGAAATGGTTAACTTTGTCATCGCATACGAGCATGTTTTCAAGGGGCATGCCCTTTATTCCACGGGTACGACCGGTACGAGGATCATGGAGCAGACCCAATTGAACATTCATCGCTTCATGTCCGGACCGCTCGGAGGCGACCAACAGATCGGCGCGCTCGTGGCGCAGAATGAAATGGATTTGATCATTTTCCTGCGTGACCCGCTCATGGCCCAGCCGCACGAGCCGGATATTATCGCCCTGCTGCGCTTATGCGACGTTCAGGGCATTCCCGTGGCGACGAACGTGGCGACCGGCGAACTGCTCGTCCGGGCGCTGCAGCGCGGCGATTTTGCCTGGCGGGAGCTCGTACATAAATATAAGCCGGGTGAAGAACAATGACGGCATCCGTCGATATCTTGGCATTCGGCGCCCATCCCGACGACGTCGAGATCGGCATGGGCGGCACGATCGCCAAGCATGTATCGCAGGGGTACAAAGTCGCGGTCTGCGATTTGACCGAGGCGGAAATGTCCTCGAACGGCACCGTGGAGACGAGGCGGCAGGAAGCCGCCGAAGCTTCCGCGGTGCTTGGTTTATCGCACCGTTCCGTGCTTGGCTTGCCGGACCGGGGGTTGGACGGCTCGGCCGACCAGCTGCAGGCCATCGTGAGCGAGATCCGGCGGCTGCGGCCGCGCCTCGTATTCGCGCCTTATTGGAGCGACCGCCATCCGGATCACGTCAGCTGCAGCCGGCTGATCGAGGAAGCGGTCTTTAACGCGAAGCTTCGCAACTATATGCCCGAGCTTCCGCCGGTACAGGTGGAGCAGCTGTACTTCTATTACATAAACGACAGCGGCGACGTAAGCCTCGTTACCGACATCAGCGAACACATCGGGACGAAGCTGGCGGCGCTGCAAGCGTACCGCTCCCAATTCGCGCCGCCGGCCCCGGGCGAGGACCGGGTACGGACTCCGCTGACCGACCGCTACGTTCAGCGCGTCGAAGCGCGAGACATGCTGCTCGGCCAAACGCGGGGTTGGTCGCATGCCGAAGGATTTGCAATTCGCCGGCCTCATGCGGTAACGTTGTTTTAACGGCAGCCCGGCTGTCGCGTCATTTATATTTCCGAATTCATGAAAAGCCCAATTGTCGCCGGCATAGGCATAGAGAGTGAACGAACTGGAGGTGCACCATGGCTAGACGGTTGAAGATCGGAATCACGTGCTACCCGACGCTCGGAGGCTCCGGCGTCGTGGCGACGGAGCTAGGCAAGCTGCTCGCGGAGAAAGGGCACGAGATTCATTTTATTACCCACAGCGTGCCGTTCAGGCTGGGACAGTTTCAGAAAAACATTTTTTATCACGAAGTCGAAGTAAACGATTATTACGTCTTCCGTTATCCGCCCTACGATTTATCGCTGGCGAGCAAGATGGCGCAAGTCGTGAAAATGCAGCAGCTGGACGTGCTGCACGTGCATTATGCGGTACCTCACGCGGTGTGCGCCTACCTGGCCAAAGAAATGGTCGGCGGCAATCTCCGCACGGTGACGACTCTCCACGGGACGGACATCACCGTGTTGGCGCAGGACGAGTCGCTCAAGGATCTGATTCGGATGGGCATCAACAAGAGCGATGCCGTCACCGCGGTCTCCAAAGATCTTATTCGGGAGACGCGCGAGCTGCTCGACATCGACAAGCATATCGAACTGACGTATAATTTCGTCGACAAACGCGTCTATTATCCGCGGGAGTGCAGCTCGCTGCGCAGCGATTACGCTTCCCCAGGCGAGAAGATATTGATGCATATCTCCAATTTCCGGCCGGTCAAGCGCCTGCAGGACGTCGTCGACGTATTCGCCAAAGTCGCGAAGGAAGTCCCGAGCCGTCTCCTGCTTGTCGGCGAAGGACCGGATTTGCCGAAAGTACAGGCGCGTATCCGACAGCTGGGTCTGGAGGACCGTGTGCATTTCCTGGGGAAGCAAGACGATGTCGCACAAGTAATATCGATCGCGGACGTCATGCTGCTTCCTTCGGAAAAGGAAAGTTTCGGGTTGGTCGCGCTGGAGGCCATGGCATGCGGCGTGCCGACGATCGGATCCGTCGCGGGCGGCATTCCGGAGCTGGTTACGCACGGGGAGACCGGATTCCTTTCGCAGATCGGCGATACGGACGACATGGCCTACAACGCGATCAAGCTGTTGCGCAACGACGACTTGTATCGCCAGGTCCGTCAAGCTTGCCTGCACCGGGCGACGAACCAATTCTGCAATGACCTCATTACGTCCGAATACGAACGGATCTATTACAAAACGCTCGGAATCGAAGCGGATATTCCGGAACCGGTTTGCGAGTAAACCTATAGAAGGAGGGAGGGCCATGTCGAGGAGCGAAGCGCTGACGAAGGCGCTCCCTTTGCTTTATGTTCTGGAGGAACGCGGCTTCGAGACCGTGTTCGTGGGGGGCTGCGTCCGCGATACGCTGCTAGGGAAGCCGCTGAAGGACGTGGATATCGCGACCGCCGCTTCGCCGGAGCAGGTGATCGAGGCGTTTCCGCATACCATTCCGACCGGCCTGCAGCACGGAACGGTGACTGTCGTGCATGAGGGCGAGACGTACGAGGTGACAACGTTCCGCACGGAATCGGAATACGAGCGGTTTCGCAGGCCCGCGCATGTCGAGTTCGTCACAAGCCTGCACGAGGATTTGCTGCGCAGGGATTTCACGATCAACAGCATGGCGATGCGCGCCGACGGCACGCTGGTCGATCCATTCGGCGGACGGCGTGATATCGAACGGGGCGTCCTGCGCTGCGTCGGCGACGCCGATGCCCGACTCCAGGAAGACGCGCTGCGCATCGTGCGCGCGCTGCGTTTCGCCGCCGCATACGAGCTGCGCATCGCGCATGGCACGTGGCGTGCGATCCGCCGCCACAAGGCGCTGCTGGCGCATATCGCGATGGAGCGGATCGGGCTGGAATTCGACAAAATGATCGCGGGCAGCGGTCCGCATCGGGCAGCCGCGCTGCTTGCCGCGAGCGGACTGCTTGCTTGCACGAAGGACATGCTCCCAGCGGAGATCGTAACCGCAGCGTCCTCGTACGCCTCGGTTAATCCTAAATGGCGCGGAGTACCGCAATTGCGCGGCTCCGCAGCACCCGGGTTGGATGCCGCAAGTCCCCTATCGCGGAAACGGATTGCTTCGAGCATTCGCGCCTTGCATGAGGTTGGGGAGGCCGAGGATCGATGGGCGGCTCTATGTGCCGCGTTGTCGCTGAACGCCGAACAAGCTTCGGAGCTGTTCGGACTGCTCCGATACGCGGCAGTCCGCTCGTCGCGCCTTGCCGCGATTATTCGCATTCACGCCGCGATGGCGGAAACGATCCGTCGATTGTCGAATGGTCCTTCCGGGAAGCAAGTGGAGCTCCTGCCGGCGGCAGTGAACAAGGCGTGGATGATGTCCGTGTTGGACGATGGACAAGCCGCCGCGCAGAGCTGGCTTGCCATCATCGGCCGCGTTCCCTCGCTAGTCCTGACCGAAGATACGGATTCCGCCGAACGACGCAAAGCATTGGATACCCTCGTGAACGTGCTGGAGGCATCCCTTCAAGCGATGCCGGCAGCCGCGATTCGCGATCTTGCCGTCAAGGGCAAGGATTTGCTGGGATTGACCGGAAGACCGTCCGGCCCTTGGCTCGGCCGTCTGCTCCAGCAGCTGCTGCAAACGGCGGCGCTCGGCGAAGTGCCGAACGAGAAGGACCATTTATTGACGGAAGCGAAGAAATTGCTTAACGGTAATGATCGTTGGTACGATCGTTGAATACTAGCATTGCATTGAACAATAACGAAGTCATGCCGTATAAGAATCGAGGAGTCGAACCATGAACAATCGCATTCTCGAGCTGCTGCAAGAGAAGGAGAACGAAGGCTACGTCTCCGGAGAATGGCTCAGCCAAGAACTTCAAATCAGCCGGACGGCAATTTGGAAGCAGATCAAGAAGCTGGAAGCGGCCGGTTACCGGATCGAAGCTTCGCGTCGTCTCGGCTATCGTCTGACCGGGCGTCCGTCCAAGCTGACGGCACAAGAGCTCGGCATCAAGTTCCAAGAGAAGAACGTAACGATGATCGGAGGCATCAGGCTGTTCGACGAGGTCGATTCGACCCAAAACATCGCGCAGCGCCTTGCCGAAGACGGAGCCCCGGAAGGCACGCTGGTCGTCGCCGAGCAGCAGACGAACGGCCGCGGCCGCATGGGGCGCAAGTGGGTATCGCCATCCGGCAAAGGGATCTGGATGAGCTTCATCCTGCGTCCCGGCATGCCGATTCATTTCGCGCCCCAGTTGACGCTGCTAACGGCAGTCGCTTTGTGCCGCGCCCTGCGAGCGGCCGCGGCGCCGCTCGATATCGGCATAAAATGGCCGAACGATCTGCTTATCGGCGGCAAAAAAATCAGCGGCATCCTGCTGGAATCGACGGCCGAGGAAGAACGGCTGCGCTACGTGATCGCCGG
The DNA here is from genome assembly GCF_059383675.1 of Paenibacillus sp. J22P277. Classification (NCBI taxonomy): domain Bacteria; kingdom Bacillati; phylum Bacillota; class Bacilli; order Caryophanales; family Paenibacillaceae; genus Paenibacillus; species Paenibacillus sp. J22P277. The sequence continues at coordinate 290,716 of NZ_JBXENS010000001.1, read as the reverse complement.
CGTCGGCATCAGCGTCAATTTGACGGATGGCGATTACCCGCCGGAACTGCTCGAGATCGCCACGTCCCTGCAGATCCAGCTGGGTCGGCCGCTGGACCGGGCCGAGATCATCGCGGGCTTCTTCTCGCAATTTCAGCAGCTCTACGCAGTCTACCAGCGGGAGGGATTCGCCCCGATACAGACGTTATGGGAGGCATTGTCCGTCACGCTGCACAAACCGGCGCGCCTCATTATCGGCGGACTGGAAACGACCGGGACGCCGATTGGATTGAACGAACAAGGCGCGCTGCTCGTGCGCCAGAACGACGGTGCAATCGTTCCGTTGTTCTCGGCCGAACAGGTACCTCCCTCGGGATAACGGTTCATAGACGGGGGGCCGTTTTTTTGATATACTCGCCTTACCAGCCATGCTCGTTATTGGGGCGGTATCGCCGATCGCGAACCGCACCCTTGACCGACGCGGCATGCGGGAATGACATCATAAACGTCATTAGCAAGGCAGTGCGTATTCTGCTCTGAGCCGTCAGGGACCGAGACAGAAGGAAGCCCGCTTTAGCCAGGATGTTCCTTTTTCGGATCGGAACCTTTTTAGCGGCGGCTAGAAGGTTTTTTTGTGTTGATCACATAGGACGAACGCCGATCGTGAAAGCTTAGACTAGGCATGACGAACTTCGCGGACGCCCATCCAATTCTGAGGAGGACGAAGCCCATGAAACAACCCGTTACGATCACGAAGCTGAAGAAAATGAAACAGAGCGGCGAGCCGATCTCGATGCTGACCGCTTACGATTATCCTTCCGCCAAATTAGCGGAGGAAGCCGAACTCGATATGATTCTCGTCGGGGACTCGCTTGGCAATGTCGTGCTTGGATACGATACGACGATTCCCGTGACGCTAGACGATATGGTGTACCATGCCCGGGCAGTCGCTCGGGGAGCAAGAAATACGTTCATCGTGGCGGACCTGCCGTTCATGACCTATCACCTCGGCAAGGAAACGACGCTGCGGAATGCGGCAAGATTGCTTCAAGAAGGACATGCGCATGCCGTCAAGCTCGAGGGCGGAGCGGAGGTGGCGGAGGAAGTGGCTGCGCTCGTGAGGGCGGGCATTCCCGTTATGGGCCATATCGGCCTCACGCCGCAGTCGGTCCATCAGCTCGGCGGTTACAAGGTGCAGGGCAAGCTGGAGAAGGAAGCGCAGCGGTTGATCGACGACGCGAAGGCGCTCGAAGCGGCCGGCGCGTTCAGCATCGTGCTGGAGCTCGTGACGGAGCCGCTGGCGGAAGCCATCTCCTCGGCGCTGTCGATTCCGACGATCGGCATCGGCGCGGGCCGGGGCTGCGACGGTCAAGTGCTCGTCTACCATGATATCTTGCAATATGCTTCTCCGTATTATGAGAAAAGGTTCGTGAAAACTTACGCGGATATCGGGTCGACGATCCGCAGCGCCATCGGCGCGTACGTGGCCGACGTAAAATCCCGGGCGTTTCCGGAGCAGGCGCATGCGTTCCCGATGGAGCAGGAAGTACTGCGGAGATTGTACGGCGGCGGCAGCGGTCCGGAGCATGAAGAAGCGGAAGCCGGACAGCCGGGCAAGCAGCCGCGCATGAAGAAGAATCAGGAGAGCGCCGCTTCGCCGGACTCCGTCAAAGGGGGCAGCCAATCATGATGATCGTCGATTCAATAAGCGAGCTGAAGGCCGCGCTGGCCCGCCAGCGGAGCAAGTCGCCGAACGGCTTCATCGGCCTGGTGCCGACCATGGGATACCTGCATGAGGGCCATGCCAGCTTGATAAGGCGCGCGAGCAGCGAGTGCGAATTCACGGTCGTGTCCGTTTTCGTCAATCCGCTGCAATTCGGACCCAGCGAAGACTTCGAACGTTATCCCCGCGACTTGGAGCGGGATGCGGCGCTGGCCGAGCAAAACGGGGCGGCGCTTCTGTTCGCGCCTTCCGTGCCAGAGATGTATCCGGCGAAGCCGCTGACGCGGGTGCTGATCAGCGAAGTGACGGAATCGCTTTGCGGCGCTTCCAGACCCGGCCATTTCGACGGCGTCGGTACGGTCGTAAGCAAGCTGTTCAACCTGGTTCAACCGAATCGCGCGTATTTCGGCATGAAAGACGCGCAGCAAGTGGCCGTCGTCCAACAAATGGTCGACGACCTCAATATACCGGTGGACATCATCCCGTGCGAAACGGTGCGCGAACCGGACGGACTGGCGATGAGCTCCCGCAACGTCTACCTGGATGCCGAGCAGCGCAAACAAGCGCTTGTCCTGTCGAAGACGCTTGACGAGGCGGGGAAGCGGCTGCGCGAGCCTGAGATGACGGCAGACCGGTTGGCCGCCGAAGCAGCCGAGCTGATCCGCACGGCGCCGCTGGCGGAGATCGATTACGTGGAAGTGCTGAAGTATCCTTCTCTAAAGCCGCTCGATGCCGATCAACGACTTGCCGAAATTGACGCGCAGCTGATTTTGGCGTTAGCCGTCAAATTCGGCGGCACGCGCCTGATCGATAACCGATTATTTCAACTGGTTGGAGGTGAACCCCATGTTCAGAACGATGATGAAGTCAAAGCTTCACCGAGCTACAGTCACTGAGGCGAACTTGAATTACGTCGGCAGCATCACCATCGATGAAGACTTGATGGAACTCGCCGATATCTGGCCGAACGAGAAGGTTCAAATCGTTAACAATTATAACGGCGCAAGGCTGGAAACGTACGTGATTACCGGTCCGCGCGGCTCTGGCGTCATCTGCTTGAACGGCGCGGCGGCCAGATTGGTGCAGCCGGGCGATAATGTCATTATTATTTCATACGGCACGATGACGGAAGAAGAAGCGCGAAGCTACAAACCGAAGGTCGTGTTTTTGGATGCGGCCAACAAACCCGTGCAATTGGCAAACGAGGAACGGCACGCGACGATTTCGTGATCGTTGGCGCCGATCCGCGCTGCCAGCGCTGTGAAACGGTTGGGATGGAGTATGAAAAGCGATGCCCGCGCAAAGAATGAGCATAACAAATCGCTTCATTCTCTACAACTACGGCGTGAAGGTGGGTGCGTACCATGTTCAAGCATGTATTTGCAACGATGCAGGACATTCTTCAAGACATCATAATCCATTATCCGCATGCCGACGACACCGAACGCAAACGACTGGATGATCAGTTAGCCAAGCTAAAGGAATTCAGCGATCGATTTATCGAGGAGTGGCTGCAGTTCGAGGAAAATATGGCTGATTTTCGCGACATGCAGCAGCAATGCATCAAGCCGAGCACCGATCCTTCGATGGCGGCAGAACCGAAGCAGCCTTCGAAGCAGGCCGTTTATCCGAAAATCGTTTCCGCCGTTCCGCTTGCCGCCGCGGCCGTAACGCCTTCAGCCGAAGCCTCGGCAAGCGCGCTCGTACCGGAGAGCGAAAACGACGACTGGGAAGCCGCGGAACTGCAGCATATGAGCAAGGGGCAGGGGTATTTCAAGCTTCTGATGTTCCGCGACGCGGCGAAGCATTTCGAAGAAGCGGTCACCCGTTCGCCCGAGAACAACCAAGCGCGGCTCTTTCTGGGCATGACGTTCATGCATCTGCAGGAATGGCACGAAGCGCAGCGGCATTTCCAACTTCTGGTGGAAGTGACGGAGCATCCGAAGTGGCGGGCACTCGGCCTCAACGCGCTGGGCTGCATCCAGGCGGTAAGGATGAACCTGGAGCAGGCGGCGAAGTATTTCGAGCAGGCGCATGAGGCCGATCCCGAATTTACCGATCCGCTTGCCAACATGAGATCCTGCGAGCAGCATGCGGGACAATTATCGCTTTATTTCGGAAGCGGTCAGTTATAGAATGAAACGGGCAAGCGAGTAGCATGGGGATAGTTAGGGATCCTCGCTGAACGTTCTAAGAAGGAAACGCGCTTGCACCTTGGCGGCGCAAGCCGGAAATCGCGAAGCTTGCACCGCCTAATTCGGGTTGCGGCCCGTTTCTCGTTTGGGGAGGATACGTACCGGATGAAGTATGCCGTATTGGATTTGGAAACGACCGGCCATGGCGCCGGCGATGATATTATACAGGTCGGCCTCGTGCTGCTGGATGAGGATTTGAAGGTGGCGCGGACGTACAGTTCGTTCGTCAAGCCGACGATTCCGATCCCGGCGTTCATCACGGGGCTGACAGGAATCGACGAGGCGATGGTCGCGGACGCGCCGGAGCTCGAAGAAGTGCTGCTCGAAGTCGTTCCGATGCTCGGCGATGCCGTGCTTGTTGCGCATAACGTCGGCTTCGACGCGGGCTTTTTGAACGCGGCGCTCGACCGCTGCGGCTACGTGGCGTTCGACGGCAGACGGCTCGACACGATCGATCTGCTCCGGATCCTGTATCCGGCGTTGACGACCTACCAGTTGGGCGCGGTAACGGAGCACTTCGGCATCGAACACGATCGGCATCACCGCGCGGATAGCGACGCCATGGCAACGGCGGAGCTGTTCGTCGCGTGCTGCCGAAAGCTTGACAGCCTGCCCCTGCTTACAGTCCAGCGCTTGACGCAGCTGCTCGGCGACGAGATCGACGATCTGGGCTGGTTTACCTCGCAATTCGCGCTCAAGAAAGAAATGCAAACCGCGATCGATCTGGATGCTTACACCTACTTCCGCCAATTCGCGATGAAAGCCGGCGACTGGACGGAGGAACAGCATCCGCGAAGCGAAGAAGAGCAAGCCGCTTCGGCGGCGGATTGGACGTTTCCGGCGTTCCTCGCGCATATCAAGGCGGGCATAGCCGCGATCGTTCCGGGGTACGAAGAGCGCGAACCGCAGAACATGATGTTCCAGGAAGTCATCGACGCGTTGGACGAGGAACGGCACTTGCTGATCGAGGCGGGCACGGGCACGGGGAAATCGCTCGGCTATCTCATTCCGGCTCTCTACTATGGTGTCCAGCATAATAAAAAGATAGTCGTCAGCACGCATACGATCAATCTGCAGGAGCAGTTGCGTTCGAGAGATTTGCCCCTGTTGCTCGCCGTGATGCCGTATCCGTTCAAGGCCGCCGTGTTCAAAGGACGCGGCAATTATTTATGCCTGCGCAAATTCGAGGGAAAAGTAAACCTGAGGGACTTCGGCGCGCCGGCCGAAGACCGCATCACGGCTTCCCAGATGGTCGTATGGCTGAGCGAGACCGAGCACGGCGACCAAGAGGAATTGAACTTCGGCAACCGCGGAGCCGACTTCTGGAGCGTCGTGGCAAGCGACGCCGATTCCTGCCTGAATCGCGCGTGTCCATGGTTCAAGCGCTGCTACTATCATCGTGCCAAGCAGGAAGCCAATCTTGCCGATGTCGTGATCACGAACCATTCCATGTTGTTCACCGACATCCGCGCGGATCATCGCCTGCTGCCTGGCTACGAGCACTTGATTCTGGACGAAGCGCATCATCTGGAAGAAGTCGCGGGCAAGCATCTCGGCACGCAGCTGTCGTATTATTCCGTTCAGCAGCCGGTCTTCCGGCTGTGCAAGGACGCGCGTAGCGGGCAGCTGATCGTGCTGAACAGCAGGCTGGCGAACGAGAACGTCGAGAACACGCAGAAATGGCGGGAAGAAATCGACGAAGTCGTGCCCGTATTCGGCGAGCTGCGGGACGAATGGGACCGCCTGTTCGAGCTCCTGTACGCCATCATGAGCACGGGTAGCGGGTCGAGAAACGCCGCCCAGGACGGTCCGGGCGGCGGGGAAGCGGGACAGTTCGTGCTGCGTCTGCGCGGCGGCAAGCTGCCGGATCCCTGGAAGGAAGCGCAGTTGGTGGAAGAGGCGATACACGGCTACTTGAGCCAAATCATCCGGCCGCTCGAGAAAGTGTTCGCCGCCGTCAAAGAGGACGTCGACGATCCCGGCATCGCCGCGCTCGTCACCGATTTGAGCGGGACGGTGAAGGATCTGGCCCGCGCCCGCGACGATTTGCGCCAATTCATCAAGGCGGACCGGACGGATACGGTGTACTGGCTGGAGGCCAACAGCAATTCCCGGGCGAAGTCGGTACAAATGTATGCGGTCCCGGCGGACGTCAGTAATCAACTCAGAACCTATTTCTTCGAGACGAAGCGCAGCGTGGTGCTGACTTCCGCCACGCTGTCGGTGCAGAAATCCTTTCAGTACGCCTGCGAGCAGCTCGGCCTGAGCGGCGAAGAAGAAGCGGGCAGATTGAAGACCGTTCAGCTGCCGTCGCCATTCAATTACCGGGATCAGGCGCTCGTCATCATACCGCGCAACTTTCCGGTGCTCAAAGGAGCGGCGGGCGACCCGATGTTCAACGAGATGCTGGTCCAGTCGTTGACCGAAGCGGCGATCGGCACGCATGGGCGAATGCTGGTCTTGTTTACCTCGTACAAGATGCTTAAGCAGGTTTACGAGCCGCTGAAAGAGGCGCTTTCGCAGAAAGGCATCCAAGTGCTCGGGCAAGGCATCGATAGCAGCAACCGCAGCAAGCTGACCCGAAGGTTTCAGCAGCAGGCCGCTTCCGTGCTGCTCGGCACGAGCAGCTTCTGGGAAGGCGTCGATATACCGGGCGACGCCTTGACCTGCCTCGCGATCGTGAGACTGCCGTTTCAGCCGCCGAACCATCCGCTCGTGGAAGCCAAGTCGGAATTGCTGCAGGAACAGAAGCAGAACCCGTTCATGAAGCTCTCTATCCCGCAGGCCGTCATTCGGTTCAAGCAGGGCTTCGGGCGTCTCGTTCGCACGGCGAAAGACCGCGGCGTCGTCCTCATCTACGATACCCGCGTGATCGATACGTATTACGGCAAATATTTTCTGTACTCGCTTCCGGGTCCGAAGATCGAAACGATGCATTTGGACCAAATCGTGCCGCGGATGCATGAATGGCTGACACCAAGCGAAGAAGGAGTGGAATCATGAAACCGATGAAAATTTCCGAAGCGGTCGTTCGCAGGCTTCCCGTGTATTTGCAAGTATTGAACGACTTGAACGCGCGGGATGTCCAGACGGTTTCATCACAGGAGCTTGGCAACAGGCTGGATCTGAATCCCGCCCAAATCCGCAAGGACCTCGCGTATTTCGGGGACTTCGGGCGAAAAGGAATCGGGTACGACGTCACGTATTTAATCGAGAAAATCAGGCAAATCCTCAAGCTCGACCAGCCGCTTAACGTCGCGCTCGTCGGCGCGGGGAATCTCGGCCGCGCGCTGTGCAACTATAACACCTACCTGAAGGACAACATGAAAATCACGGCGGTGTTCGACGTGCATCCGTCGATGATCGGCAGCGCGATCAACGGCTTGACCGTGCTGCCGATGGATAAGCTGAAGGAAACGATCGTCGCGCGCAATATCCGGATCGGGATCATTACGGTACCGGCCGTCGAAGCGCAGCATGTCGCGGACCAATTCGTCGACGCCGGCGTCGACGGCATCCTGAACTTCGCGCCGACGATCCTTCGGGTGCAGGACCAGGTACGGATTCATTACGCGAATTTCACGACCGAATTGATGAGTCTCGCGTATTATTTGGACGAAGAAGGAGAAGAGGATCACAATGAAACGGATCTGGATTAAAGAAGGCACCTTCGTCACGATGGACGATGCGCGTCCCGTGCTCCAAGGGCATATGGTCATCGAGGGCGATACGATTCTGTATCTGAGCGAAGAGATGCCCGACCCGGCTCCGGAAGGCGCCGAGATCATCGACGGACGCGGGCTCGTGTTCATGCCCGGACTGATCAATACGCACGGCCATGCGGCCATGTCGCTGCTGCGCGGTTATTCGGACGACGAGGCGCTGCAAGTATGGCTGGAGCAGAAGATGTGGCCGATGGAAGGCAAATACACGGATGAAGACGCCCGCTGGGGAACGGCGCTCGCGGTGAGCGAGATGCTGCGGTCCGGCACGACGACGTTCGTCGATATGTACGACCGGATGCACATCGTGGCGGACGTGGTGGAGCAGTCCAGCATGCGCGGCATGCTGACGCGCGGCGTTATCGGCTTGTGTCCGCCGGAGATTCAAACCGCGAAGCTGAACGAAGCGAAGCAGTTCGCGAAAGATTGGAACGGCCGCGCGAACGGACGCATTCGGACGATGCTGTCTCCCCACGCGCCGTATACTTGCCCGCCGGATTACATTGCCCGCATCGTGGAAGCGGCGCATGAGCTGGATCTCCCGCTGCATACGCATATGTCGGAATCCGCCGCGGAAGTGCAGCAGAACGTTAACGACTATGGCGTGCGGCCGGTCGAGCACTTGGATAAGCTCGGTTTCTTCTCGCGTCCCGCGCTGGTGGCGCATGCCGTCCATTTGACGGACGACGAGATCGCCCTGCTTGCCGAGCGCGGCGTCGGCGTCTCGCATAACCCGGCCAGCAACCTGAAGCTCGCAAGCGGCATCGCGCGCGTGACGGATATGCTCGCGGCAGGCGTTACCGTCGGACTCGGGACGGACAGCGCGGCCAGCAACAACAACTTGGATCTGTTCGACGAGATCCGTTTGGCGGCTCTGATACATAAAGGCGTCTCCGGCGATCCGACGGCGGTGCCGGCTTGGGAAGCGCTCAAGCTCGGAACGGTGTACGGCGCGCGCGCGATCTGGCAGGAGGAGCGCATCGGGAAGCTGAAGGAAGGCATGAAAGCCGATTTCATCGCCTTGAACGCCGAACAGCCGCATTTCTATCCGCGGACGGAAATCGTGTCCCATCTCGTCTATTCCGGTTCCGGCCGGGACGTGCTGCATGTCTGGGTCGACGGCGTTCAAGTCGTAAGGGACGGCGAGTGCGTATTTCTGGACGATGCGCGCATTCGTCAGGAAGCGCAGCGCTGCTTTGAAAGGCTGTTATCCAGCTGATGCGCGCGATTCGGTACAAAAGAGCCCCGATCATGTCGACGGGCAGATGGATCCTGCTGGTCGCGATCGTCGTGGCGGCGCTGCTCGTTGCGTTCAACTTCTATTACCGTTACGTCCAATCGCCGGTTTGGGCGGCGCAAGCGACGGCCGAAGCGGATGCCGAACAGAAGAGCGGGTTGAAGAAGATAACGGATTCGTATTCTTACGTGTGGGACGAGCCGGTCTGGGTCGTGAAGGGAAAAGACGACCAAGACGCGGATACCTACGTCTGGCTCAAGAAAGATTCCTCCATTACGCTGAAGGCGAGCGACGGACGAACGAAAGATGAGATCAAATCGCAGTTCCTGCAGCAGAAGCCGGATGCCGTCATCGCCCATATGCGGCTTGGCATCTTTGGAGGCGAACCGGTCTGGGAAGTTTTCTACTCGCGCAAGCAAGCCGGCGACAACAATCATTTCTACGATTTCTACCGCTTTCGCGACGGCTCGCTTATCGTGATGTACAAGCTGCCTTCACAATAACGGCGGCGTCCGACGCGATGCACAGGTTCATCCAGCCTTCCCTGTAATTGCACGCTCCTGGAATCAACAGTCTATGATATACTTTCGTATAGCGTAATAGCTAGATGAGAGTGCAGCGTACTCTGTGGATGAAGGGAGCTTTTTGTCATGAAAATACGTCCTTTGCCGATTGTGCTGACAGCCGTTATTTCGGCGGGTTTATTGGTGGGCGGCTGGTTCATGTACCGCAACGAAGCCGACCTGAAGCCGCTTGATCGCATCGCGACAGGCGTACCCGGCGTCGTGAACGCCCAGCCCGTGATCGGCCGCAGCTCCGTTACCGTGAATTTGACTCTTGACCGGGATGCGAATCTCCGGACGATATATGATACGATCGCGACGAAAGGCAACGACATCATCGGCTCGCGGGAGTTGAAGCTGAATATCGAGAAAGCCGATTCGTCCGTCAAGCTGGACGATGCTTGGGCATCCATGCTGTTCCAGGTCGCGCAGGCGATGGACCACCGCAAGTACGCGGAAATTCCGGCGGCGCTAAAGCAGGCGCAGAACGGAAACGCCGGCATTCAGGCCGATTCGGAGATGGACGATACCAACGTTTACATTACGTTGAAGGACGACAAAGCCGTCAAATACATCGTCCTGCCTCGTACGGCCAATACGATGGGGGCGTGGCCAAATGCTTAAATACGGAAAAGAAATGCTGATCGGTTTCGTGCCGGTATTGATTTTGTTTCTGCAGTTCGCCGTGGGCGTGAACGTCATTCCGTTCGTGCTGCTGGCTGTCATCGTCGGCGGGCTGATCTATATGGCGCGCGCCCGGGGCCATTTGGCAACGGTAGGCGGCGGGCATAAAGGCAAGCCGCGTCCGCTGAAGCCGATGTCGTTCGAGGAGATCGGCGGGCAGGACAGAGCGAAGCAGGAGTTGATCGAGGCGCTTGATTTCCTCGTACACGTCGATCAGATCTCGAAATTCGGCATACGCCCGTTAAAGGGGATTCTGTTGACCGGACCTCCGGGAACGGGGAAAACGCTGCTGGCGAAAGCCGCCGCCAATTATACGGATTCCGTCTATCTGGGCGCCTCGGGCTCGGAATTCGTGGAGATGTACGTGGGGGTCGGCGCGAGCCGGATCCGGGATTTGTTCAAGGAAGCGCGACAGAAAGCCGCCAAGCAGGCCAAGAGCAGCGCCGTCATCTTCATCGACGAGATCGACGTCATCGGCGGCAAGCGCGACGGCGGGCAGCAGCGCGAATACGATCAGACGCTGAACCAATTGTTGACGGAGCTCGACGGCATCCATACCACGGATACCCCGCGGATTCTTCTGATCGGCGCGACGAACCGCAAGGAAGTGCTGGACGCCGCGCTGCTTCGCCCGGGCCGTTTCGACCGGCATATCGCCGTCGATCTGCCGGACAAGAAGGGCCGCGAACATATCCTGAACCTGCATGCGCGCAATAAACCGATCGACGAAAGCGACGTCAGCCTGGAGAAAATCGCGGAAGAGTCGTTCGGCTTCTCCGGGGCGCAGCTCGAGAGCGTCATGAACGAAGCGGCGATCTACGCGATGCGGGAAGACGGCGAGTCGATCAGCCAGCGGCATCTGTCCATGGCCATCGACAAAGTGATGATGGGCGAGCGCACGGACCGAGAGGCGACGAACGAGGAGCGCGAGCGCGTCGCGCTGCATGAGCTGGGCCATGCGATCTCTGCCGAGCTCGTGCGGCCGGGGAGCGTGTCCCAGGTGGCGCTGCTCCCGCGCGGCGGAGCGCTCGGCTACGTGCGGCATAATCCGCAGCAGGACAAATACTTGTACACGAAGCAGTTTCTCGAAGGACAAATCATGATCGCGCTGGGGGGCGCCGCCGCGGAGGAAATGTTCTACGGCGAACGGAGCACGGGCTCCCGCGGCGACTTCGAGCAAGCGATGAACATCGTCCGTTCCATGGTGGAATCGGGACTCACGGAGCTTGGCATCGTCGACGGCTCCATGATGACGCCGGACAAATGGGCGGCGGTGACGGGCGGCATCCTGAACGGGTTGATGCACGGCGTCAAGGAACTCCTGGAGGCGCACCGCGCGGTGTTCTTGTCCGCGCTCGACGTGCTGATCCGGGAAGAGACGTTAAGCGGCGACCGGTTCCGCCAGCTGCTGCGGCAGTTGACGGACGGGCAGCGCGAAGCGATCGCGCACTGATCGCGCATGGAAGGCGGAGCAGCTGTCCGCCTTCTTATTTTTGCGGAAAAACGGTATAATAAAAGATGAAATTCGGAGGTGTGAAAGTTGACGGGAGTACGTAAAGTCGGCGTCGTAGGCGCCGGAACGATGGGGCAGAGCATTTGCGAAATGCTTGCCGCAAACGGACTTGATGTATATATGGCGGAGCAAGGCGAGGACCGTCTTGCCCATGCCATGAGCATGATCGAACAAAGCTTGGACAAACAAATGGAACGGTGGGCGCTGACGTCCGCCGAGAAGAAACTCATCATGGGGCGCATTCATCCGAAGTCCTCCTTGAACGAGCTGCAAGCCTGCGAGCTGGTCATCGAGACGATTACGGAAGAGTTGGACAGCAAGCTGGCGATCTTCAAGGAACTCGACGCCGTATGCCTGCCGGACGTCATCCTGGCCAGCAACACGTCGACGCTCAGCTTGACGGAACTCGCCAGCGTGACGTCCAATCCGGACCGGGTCATCGGCATGCATTTCGTGTACCCCGTTCATAAAACGAATCTCGTGGAAATCGTGCGCGGGCTCAAAACGAGCGACGCGGTGTTCGAACGGACGAAGCAGTTCGTGGAGACGACGATACATAAGAAGGGCGTCATGGTATTCGAATCCCCCGGATTCGTCACGACGCGGCTGATCTGCCTCTTCATCAACGAGGCGCTGCATGTGCTGGAAGAGGGCGTCGCTTCGGCGGAAGATATCGACAGCGCGATGCGAATCGGGTATGCGTTCCAGCACGGCCCCTTCGAGATGGCGGACCGTTTCGGGCTCGATGCCGTGCTGGCCGCGCTCGATCGGATGTTCCGCGATTACGGGGAGCTCAAATACCGGCCGTCGTTCATCCTGAAGAAGATGGTGCGCGGCGGCCAGCTTGGCGTCAAAAGCGGCAGAGGGTTCTTCGAATACGACAAGGAAGGCGGAAGGGTATGATCATTCTTGTCCTGAACGCGGGCAGCTCTTCGCTGAAATACCAGCTGTACAACATGGAAGAGGAATCCGTGCTGGCGCAAGGCCGCGTGGAACGGATCGGCATGGACGCTTCGATCGTGGTGCACGAGCCGACGGGGAAGCCGGAGGTTAGCGAAGTCAGCGAGATCTTGGACCATAACACGGCGGTTCGCCGCTTGATCGAGCTGCTGACGAACAAGGAGCACGGCGTGCTGATGTCCATGAAGGAAATCGACGCCGTCGGCCACCGGGTCGTTCACGGCGGCGAGAGCTTCAAGCAATCGACGCTCGTCACGGAAGACGTGAAGAGGGAGATCCGCAGGCTGTTCGACCTGGCCCCGCTGCACAATCCGCCGGCGATGATGGGCATCACGGCCGTGGAAAACAATTTGCCGAACGTGCCGCAGATCGTCGTGTTCGATACGGCGTTTCATCAATCGATGCCCCAGGAATCCTTCCTGTATCCGATTCCGATGGTGCTGTACCGCCGCCACAAAATCAGGCGTTACGGCTTTCACGGCACGTCGCATGACTATGTCAGCAAGCAGGCTGCCGAGACGCTCGGCCGGCCGCTGGAGTCGCTCAAGATGGTCACCTGCCATATCGGCAACGGCGCGAGCTGCGCGGCGATTATGAACGGCAAGTCATTCGACACGAGCATGGGCCTCACGCCGCTGGAAGGCCTCATGATGGGCACGCGGAGCGGAGACCTCGATCCGGCGATCGTTCCGTTCACGATGAACAAGGAAGAGCTCACGCTGAACGAGGTCAATTCCATGCTGAACAAGCACAGCGGACTGCTGGCCATCAGCGGCATCGGCAGCGACATGCGCGAGATCGTGGAAGCGATGGACGCAGGCGACAAGCAGGCGAAACTGGCATTCGACATGTACACGTACCGCTTGCGCAAATACATCGGCGCTTACGCCGCAGGGATGAACGGTTTGGACGCCGTCGTCTTCACGGCGGGCGTGGGCGAGAATTCCGTCGCGGTGCGCAAGGCGGTCTGCGAGAATCTGTCGTTCCTCGGCATCGAGCTCGACGCGCAGCGCAATGAAGTCCGATCCAAGCAACCGCGTTTCATCACGACCGACGAATCCCGCGTCAAGGCGCTCGTCGTGCCGACGAACGAGGAACTGCTGATCGCCAGGGACGCGTATCAGATCGTAAAGGCCGAAGCGGCCGAGATTACAGAATAGGGGACGATAACGATGAAAACATTGACGACGATCGGACAATTGAAGGCAGCCGTCGGACAATCCGTATGGATCGGCTGCTGGCTGAACGGCAAGCGCTCCAGCGGGAAGATTCAGTTCCTCCAGCTTCGCGACGGCACGGGCTACGTGCAAGGCGTCGTGGTGAAGAGCGAGGTAGCGGAAGCGGCATGGAACGCCGCCAAGGAACTGACGCAGGAAAGCTCGCTCTACGTGAAAGGCATCGTAAGGGAAGAGCCGCGGAGCCAATCCGGTTATGAACTGACGGTCGAAGAGGTCGAGATCATCCAGATCGCGCAGGATTATCCCATCACGCCGAAAGAGCACGGCGTCGATTTCCTGATGGACCGCCGCCATCTGTGGCTGCGTTCTTCGAAGCAGCGCGCGATTCTGGTCGTTCGCGCGGAGATCATTCGTTCGATCCAGCAGTTCTTCGACGATCGGGACTTCACGCTGGTGGACCCGCCGATCCTGACGCCGTCCTCGAGCGAAGGCACGACGAACCTGTTCCATACGAAGTACTTCGAAGAAGACGCGTATTTGACGCAGAGCGGCCAGCTGTACATGGAAGCCGCGGCGATGGCGCTCGGGAAGGTTTACTCGTTCGGCCCGACGTTCCGCGCGGAGAAATCGAAGACGCGGCGCCATCTCATCGAGTTCTGGATGATCGAGCCGGAGATGGCGTTCGTCGACCATGAAGAAAATTTGCGCGTGCAGGAGCAGTTCATCGCGTTCGTCGTGCAGAACGTACTGGCGAACTGCCGCAAAGAACTGGAAACGATCGGCCGCGACGTGAGCAAGCTGGAAGCGATTCAGGCTCCGTTCCCGCGCATCACGTACGACGAAGCGATCGCTTTCCTGCAGGAGCAGGGGCAAGAGATCCAGTGGGGCGAGGATTTCGGCGCGCCGCACGAGACGGCCATCGCCGAGAAATACGACCGGCCGGTATTCATCACGCATTATCCGGCGTCGTTCAAAGCCTTCTACATGAAGCCGGATCCGAACCGTCCGGAGGTCGTGCTGTGCGCGGACATGATCGCGCCGGAAGGCTACGGGGAAATCATCGGCGGTTCGCAGCGGATCGACGATCCGGAGCTGCTCGCGGAGCGGTTCCGGGAGCATGAGCTCTCGACCGAGGTGTACCAGTGGTACCTCGACCTGCGCAAGTACGGAACGGTGCCGCATTCCGGTTTCGGACTCGGCTTGGAGCGCACGGTTGCCTGGATTTGCGGCCTCGACCATGTTCGCGAGACGATTCCGTTCCCGCGGATGCTGTATCGGCTGTATCCGTAAGCCGGCTGCGGCCGGGGTTTTGGCAAGCGCAAGGGGGAGGACCGACCGGTGAAAAACGAAATGTGGAAGTCTTACGCGCGCGGGATGGCGGCCGCGATGAACGGCGGCAGCGTCGCCGTGCCCGCCGGTCTGCTGCGCGCGTACCGCGGCATCGGCATGTCCGATACGGAGATGCTCCTGCTGCTGCAGCTGATGCTGTTCAGGCAGGTGGAAGGCGTCGATTTTCCGACGCCGGAGCAGTTGGCCGAACGGCTCGGCATCGTGCCGAAGACGGCGCACGGCTTGCTCGGGCGCCTGATGAAGGAAGGGCTGCTCGCGATCGACGAGGAGGTCGATCCCGTCAGCGGCATCGGCCTCGAACGCTATAACTGGACGGGCTTCATGATCCGCAGCGCCGAGTGGCAGGCGGACGAAGCCAAACGCGCCATCGAGAACGAACGCGAGCCGCAGCCGGAGCGATCCGCGGCGCCGGCGCAGCAGGCCGGCAGCGAACGGCCGAGGCCGGGGGACCTGTTCACCGCGTTCGAGCAGGAGTTCGGCCGGCCGTTGTCGCCGATGGAATGCGAGACGATCAGCGCCTGGGTCGACCAGGACCGGTATCCGGACGAATTGATCCGCTTCGCGCTCAAGGAAGCGGTCTTTGCAGGCAAGCTGCATTTCCGGTATATCGACCGCATCTTGATCGAATGGAGCCGCAACCGGGTGACGAACACCGACGAGGCAAAGGCGCATACGCAGAAATTCAGGAACGGCCGGGGGTCTTAGCCCCCGGTTTTTTTGTGCGTCGCGGCGAGTGGCGCGGGGCATTCGCCCAGATTGAGGCGGGACAAAAACGGCGGAGGCGGAGGGTGCATAAGCTGATAGGACGAAGAGCGGCTTTCGGCTCTGAAGCTTCGCATTCGAAGCGGGGAGGATGTAGACGACCGCAATGACGGAATCATCGTTTTGGCCAGGAAAACGAATATTCATTACGGGACAGACCGGCTTCATGGGGAGCTGGCTGACGCTGTGGCTGCAGCGTCTCGGCGGCGCCGTGACGGGATTCAGCGACGATCTGCCGAACGGTTCGTCGATGTACCGGCTCTGCGGACTCGAGCCGCATCTGCCATGGATTCGCGGGGACATCCGCGATACGCGTCAGCTGATGGCTGCCCTTCAGCAGACAAAGCCCGATCTGATCTTTCATCTGGCGGGTGCCGCTGCGCCAGAATCGACCGACGAACCGACCCTCGCGGCGTTGTTCGACGTCGAGGTCGTCGGCGTCGCCGCATTGCTGGACGCGGTGCGGCTCGTCGGCCGCGACGTGCCCATTCGCGCCGTCGTCGCGGTGACGTCGGATGATTGTTACGCGCCCCGCGCAGGGGAGGCCGGCTTGCGCGAGACCGACCCGCTCGGCGGCGAATCGCCGGCCGAGGCGAGCAAGGCCGGCGCGGAGCTGGCCGCGGCCGCGTTCCGCCGCGCGTTCTTCGCCGGCGCTGCCGGCGGGCCCGCGGTCGCGACCGTGCGCGCGGGCCATCTGCTCGGCGGCGGCGATTTCGCGGCCGGCCGCCTCGCGGCAGAGTGCGCGCGCGCCGCCTCGCGGGGGCGCGCGGCGACGCCGCCCGCAGGGCCGGAGAATGCCCGGCCCTGGCTGCACGTGCTCGACGCGCTCGCGGGCTGCCTCGCGCTCGCGCAGCGTTTGTTCCCGCCCGGCGGCGAAGCCTTCGCCGAGGCGTGGAACCTCGGTCCGCGCGCATCGGAGGCGCGGACCCCGGCCTGGCTGGCCGAGGCGCTGTGCGCCGGCCTCGGCAGCCCTTGGGCTGCGCCGGCGGGCGACGCGGCCGCCGGCGAGGGCGAGCGGGGGCGCCAGCCGTCCGCGGCGCCCCTGCTCGATACCGCCAAGGCCGCGGCGCGCCTTGGCTGGCAGCCGCGCCTCGGCGCGGAGGCGGCGGTCGCTTGGACCGCCGAGTGGTACGCGGCGTGGTTGAAAGGGCTGCCGCTGCGCGAAGCGAGCTTGCGGCAGATCGCGCGCTACGAGCGCCTCCTGAACGGCGAAAGCATGTACTAAGCAGTGGTTAAGCTTCGCAGCTTCGCTCGTGTACTACACTGCTTCCTGTCGCCTCTACACTGCATTCACTAACGTTCTACGCAGCTTCTACTCTCGGTTCTAAGCAGCTTCTACTCTCGTCCTAAGCTGCATCCACCCGCATTCTGCGCTGTTTTTTTTCCCGTATTACGCAGTTACCAGGCCCATTCTACGCTGCATTCACGTTTACTTCCGTTTTCCGCCGCTCTCGTTCCCATTCTCGCCGCCCATCTCCAGTCCAACTCGCGCATTCCGCCCCCTGCCGGGCGTTTTCCGCTTTAAGGGGTGCCATTTTACGGAATGTCTGCTATAATAGGCACGTTGCGACCGAATTGAATACATGACGGGGAGCTGGAATTGGCCGGCTGAGAGGAGATCCCTAACGATCTCGACCCTTGACCTGATCTGGATAATGCCAGCGTAGGAATTGCGTACAGCTATGCGCGCGCCTTTTTGAAAGGTGTTGCCGCATGCCGTTAGCTGCTGATTAAGGCATCCTCCGACCGGAGGATGCCTTTTGTTCGTTAACGGGGAGGAGGCGGTTGGCATGCCGGCGCCGCAGCTGCTGATTCAATCAGGAACGCGGGGGAAACATAGGGGATATCAGGTCACGGTATGGGACGGTTGACGGCTCGCAAACTATCCGCAGCCCGGCAAGGAGCATGCGAGGGGAGAGAACGGAAGTGGGAAGTAGATTAAGGCAGGCGGGGTTGAGATCCGCGCTGGCGGCGCTGCTGATTCTGGCGGTGGCATTGGCAGGCTGCGGGGCGAAGAACGATAACGGCAATGCCGCGAACGAAACCAAGAACGGAGCCGCTAACGGCGACAGCAACGGCGCGAATACGGCGGCAGGCGATAACGGCGGAACGGCTTCCGACGCGGACAAGCTGCAGGAAATCAAGGTCGTGCTGGACTGGACGCCGAACACGAACCATACGGGCCTCTACGTGGCCCGCGATAAAGGCTTTTTCGAGCAGCACGGCCTGAAGGTCGACATCATCCAGCCGGGCGAGGCCGGCGCGGACACGATGATCGCGACGGGCGCCGCCGATTTCGGGGTCAGCTATCAGGAAGGCGTCACGCAGGCGCGCATTCAAGGGGTGCCGCTCGTCTCGATCGCCGCGGTCATTCAGCACAACACGTCCGGCTTCGCTTCGCCGGTCGAGAAGAACATCGCGTCGCCGAAAGCGTTCGAAGGCAAAACATACGGCGGCTGGGGCTCGCCCGCGGAACCGGCCGTCATTGATTCGCTGATGCAGGAAGACGGCGGCGACGCCAAGAAAGTCAAAATCGTCAATATCGGCGACTCCGACTTCTTCACCGCGACGAAGAAGAACATCGATTTCGCCTGGATCTACTACGGTTGGGACGGGATCGAAGCGGAGCTGCGCGGCGAGAAGATCAACATGGTCTACTTGACCGACTACAGCAAGAAGCTCGACTACTACACGCCGGTTCTGGCGACTAACGAGAAAATGATCGCGGATCACAAGGATACGGTGGAAGCGTTCATGGCGGCGGCATCCGAAGGCTACCGGTTCGCGATCGACCATCCGGACGAAGCGGCGGACGTTCTGATCAAGGCCGTGCCGGATTTGAACGCCGACCTCGTTCGCGCCAGCCAGAAATGGCTCAGTCCCCAATACCAAGCGGACGCGCCGCGATGGGGCGAGCAGAAGCTCGAAGTATGGACCAACTACGCCGGCTGGATGTACGACCATAAGCTGCTCGACAAGCAGCTCGACGCCGAGAAGGCGTTCACCAACGACTTCCTGCCGAAAAAGGAGAACTGATCGACCATGGCCAACGCACTCGTAAGCATTCAAATATTGCCGCGCACGCCGAACGGGGAGAGCGTCATTCCGTTCGTCGACCGCGCGATCGAGATCATCAAGGCGGCCGGCGTGCCTTACCGCGTAGCGCCGCTCGAGACGACGATGGAGGGCGATCTCGGCAAGCTTTTCGGGGTCGTGCAGGAGATGAACGACGCGATGGCCGAGATGGGCTGTCCGTCCGTTATCTCGCAGATTAAGGTGTACTACGTGCCGGCAGGCACCGCGTCGATGGACGTGCTGCTGGAGAAATATCCGGATGGGCAGTAAACGCGCCCGCCTGCTGCCGCCGTTGATCGTGACGGCGGCTTTTCTGCTGCTCTGGCAGGCTGCGGTCTGGCTGTTCGGAACCGACGCTTACATCCTGCCGTCGCCGTCCGCCATCGCGAAGCAAGCGTACGATTCCGCGCCGCAGCTGGCGCATCATATGTGGGGCACGCTCCGCATCACGCTGATCGGCTTCGGTGCCGGCGCGCTGCTCGGGTTTTTGATCGCCGCGCTGCTGCACGTCATTCCCTGGGTGAAATCGGGTTTTTATCCGCTGCTCGTGCTGAGCCAAAACGTCCCGATCATGGCAATCGGTCCGCTGCTCGTGCTCTGGTTCGGCTTCGGCATGCTGCCGCGCGTCATCTTGATCGCGCTCGTGACGTTCTTTCCCGTGGCGGTTGCCATGATGACGGGGCTCTCGAAGAGCGACGGACGGCTGTTCGAGTATATGCGGATGATCGGCGCGTCGCAAAGCCAGCTGTTCTGGCGGCTGGAACTGCCGGGGGCGGTGCCTCATCTGTTCTCGGGCCTCAAGATCGCGGCTTCCTACAGCGTCATCAGCGCCATCTACGCGGAGGCGATCGGCTCCGACAGCGGACTCGGCTACTTCATTCTGATCGCCCAACACGGCTTCGAGACCGTGAAAGTGTTCGCGGCCATCGCGGTCATCGTCCTGCTCAGCCTGGCGTTGTTCGGCGTCATCGCGCTCGCGGAGCGGCTGATCGTCCGCGGATCGTCTCCCCGCGGGAAGGAGGGAAGCCGCACATGAGCAATGTGCTGGAAGTTCGACACCTGTCCAAACGCTTCGCCGGCTCGCGCAAGACGCCCGGCAAAGAAGTGCTTGCGGACGTCACGTTCCAGGTGGGCGAAGGCGAGTTCGTGACGCTGATCGGCCCGTCGGGCAGCGGCAAGACGACCTTGTTTCGCTTGATCGGGGGGCTGGAGCTGCCGACGGAAGGCGATATCGCCATCCACGGATCGAGCACCGTCGGTAGCCGCGGCCATATCGCCTACATGCCGCAGCAGGCTTCGCTGATGCCGTGGCTGACGGTGACGGCGAACATCGAGCTGTCGTTGACGATCGCCGGCATCGGCAAACGCGAGGCGCGCGCGCTGGCGCGCGACTGGCTGGCGCGGGTCGGTTTGGAAGCGACGGCGCACCAGTATCCGGACGTGCTTTCGGGCGGCATGCAGCAGCGGGTATCCTTCCTGCGGGCGCTGCTGTCCCCGCAGAAGCTGATGTGCCTGGACGAGCCGTTCAGCGCTCTGGACGCGCTGACGCGGCAGCATATGCAAGCCTGGTTGTTGTCGCTGTGGGAAAGCAACCGCCGTTCCGTGCTGTTCGTCACGCACAGCATCGAGGAGGCGCTGTTGTTGTCCGACCGGATTCTGGTGCTGTCCGCGGCGCCGGCCTCCATTATCCGGGAGGTCAAGGTTCCGTTCCCGCGGCCGCGTTCCGAGGCGCTGTGGGGCGATGCCGAATTCATCCGCCTTAAGCAGGAACTGTACGACATGCTGAGACCCGATCCAACGCTCTAACCCGACCTTCAAGGAGGCAGTACGATGAATCGCGACGATAGGCAACGCCGTTGGATCGATGCGCATATCCATCTGGATTTGTACGGGGAGCCGGAGCGGCTTCCGCTCCTTCGGCAGGCTTTTGAGGAAGACGGCATCTCGGCCGTCGTGGCCGTATCGATGCACCTGGCGTCCTGCAAGGCGAATTACGAGCTGTCCCGGCGCTTTCCGGGGCTCGTCCATCCGGCTTACGGCTTTCATCCCGAACAGGAGCTGCCATCCGATTCTGAGCTGGAAGCGTTGATCGGCTGGATCGTCGCGCGTGCGGCGGCCGGCGAAGCGTTCGCGATCGGGGAAGTCGGACTTCCGTATTACACGCGAACGGAGGCCGCCGCGGCAGGCAAGCCTTTCGATGAAGCGCCTTATCTTGCCTTGCTCGAGCGCTTCGTGCGGTTAGCCGCGGAGTTGGATCTGCCGATCGTGCTGCATGCGGTATACGAGGATGCCGACAAGGCTTGCGAACTGTTGGAACGGCACGGCGTAAAGCGAGCCCATTTTCACTGGTTCAAAGGATCGGAGCGTACGGTCCGCCGCTTGGTCGCGAACGGATATTTCGTTTCCGTCACGCCCGACGTGCTCTACGAGGCGGAAATCCGCGAGCTCGTCCGGCTGTATCCCCTCGAGCTGACGATGACCGAGACGGACGGGCCGTGGCCGTTCGAAGGACCTTTCGCCGGCTTGCCGACGGTACCGGGCATGGTGCGCGGCGTGGCCGAAGCCATCGCGGAACTTAAAGGGCTCCCGGTTCCGGAAACGGAATCGCGGCTGCTGGATAACGCGAGAACGTTCTACGGGCTGCGATAGCGGACGCCGGCATACGACTCTTCTCCTTGCGGGAAGGGTCTATTTCGGCTTCCAAACGGTCTGTCAAAAGAGGATGAATATTCGACGAAATATGCTAAACTAGATTCATAACAGCTCCGATGACGAGCTGCATTTACGGATGATGTCGCTGGGTTGTCGCGTTTTCGGGCAACGGAGAGCGTCTTTGTATATGAATGCGAGCATGCGGCGATCGTGCCGCGACTGACGATAAGCAGAGAAAGGGCGAGGAACGATGGCAGATGCGCATAACCATGATTCCGTGAAGCAAATGATCGGGGTCATGACCGCGAACGGATGGCGGATTACGGAACAACGCCGGGAGATGGCCGTGATTTTCTCGCGGTCGGAAGGATATTTGTCGCCGAAGGACGTGTACGATCAGATGGCGGTCGCCTATCCCGGCGTGAGCTTCGATACGGTCTACCGCAATTTGCGGCTGCTGAGCGAGATGGGGGCGCTCGAACAGTTTTATTTCATGGAGGGCGGCTTGAAGTTCAGGGCCAGCTGCCTGGATCATCACCATCATCACTTGATATGCATCAACTGCGAGAAGACGCTGACGTTCGAATATTGTCCGATGGAACAGAAGCTGGACCTGCCGGGCAATTTCAAGATCATGAACCACCGGTTCGAAGTGTTCGGCGTATGCGAATCGTGCCAGAAGGAATAGGTTTTGTCGGTGCGGAGAAGAGCGTCGCGACCGTTCGCATGCGAATGGCAGGGCGCTCTTTTTGATGCCTGCTTCGGCGAAGAGGGCGGTAACCGGGAAGTCGAAACGAATGCCGTTCGCTTGAATTGCCGGACCGAGCGGACGAATGCCGGCTGCGCTTATGCCAGCAGCTCGCGGAGCTGCGTCCGGACGTCGCCTCGGAAGCAGTCGCCGTGATAGCAGATGACGGCATCGATCTCCATCGCCTCCAGCTGCTCCAGCGATCGCGAAGCCTGCGCGTCGTCGCTGTTCAAAGCGGCGCCCGGGAGCTGCAGCCGTCCGTCCGCCAGGACGAGCGCGTCGCCGGCGATCAACGTTTTGCTGGCGCGATGATAGAGGCTGATATGCCCCGGGGTATGTCCGGGCGTGTCCAGCACGGCGATGCCGGCGATCGGCGCTTCTGCGTGCCCGAAGCCGATGAGTCGGTCGACGGGACCCTTCGGCGGGTTCAGCAGCGCGTTCCGGAATGCGCTGCGCCGCTCTTTCGGCCATTCGCTCGGCAGCGCCGCGAGCGCTTTTTCGACGGCGTCCGGCGTTATTTTGACGAGCATCCGATCGCCTTGAATGTAGGGCCGCTCGATTTCGGAAGCCCAGGTGACGGGTCGCGGACCTGCACTCTCGTTCCAAGCCGGCAATCCTCCGATATGGTCGATGTCTTGATGCGTGAGGATGAGGTCGGTGACGGTTTCTAGCGGTTTGCCCGCGGCCGCCAAAGCCTCGCGGAACAGCGGAAGCTGCCCCGGATATCCGGTGTCGACCAAGACGACGCGCTTCTCGTCCCAAAGCAGCGACGGATGAATGACGGTGGTTTGTCCCAAGACGGCGGCGCTGATATCCAACATGCCGATGCCGTTCGCGATGATCATCGAATCCCTCCATGATAACGTCTTGATAAGGCTCGATGACCATCTTAAATGATCAAAAGGTCGTAGTCAAACGAAAAATTTATAATTATATCACAAAAAAATTATTTTGTCAATGAATATATCATGTTTTCCGGAAATGCAAATCCGCTTCAGTCCGTCCGCGGATTCGGCTCTCGCTTGCGCTCCCGGCGCGTAAAAAAAACCCGCTTCAGCTATGCTGTCGGCGGGTTTTTTGGTTAGATCCGCGGCGTGCGAGGAGGGAGAGAAGAGGCCGTCGCCGACCGCCGAATCGGCTCTGCGATTACACGATGAACATCGCGAACACCGTCGTGACGGCGAGGCCGATCAGTACGGGCTTCAAATTGCGGCGCGCCAGCTCGAACGGGCTGACGCCGCAAATCGCGGCGGCCGGGATCAGCGCCCACGGAATGAGCGTGCCGCCGCCGACCCAGATCGCGGCGATTTGGCCCAAGGCCGTGAGGGTCGCGGCTCCGGAACCGATCGCGGACGCGAACAAGTGAGCAATGGAGCCCGCGAGCGAGATCCCGGAGAAACCGGAACCGTCGAGGCCCGTAATGGCGCCCGTGACGGTCAACGTCACGGAAGCGACCGCCTGGTTGAGCGGCACGTGGTTGGCGAGCGCGACGCCGAGATCGTTGACGATGCCCTGCGAGCCTTCCGGCAGCGCGTTGCCGAACAGCGTCGTGAAGGCGGAATCGCCCAAGTAGAAGAAGGCGGCGATCGGGATGACCGGGCCGAACACCTTGAAACCGAATTGGAAGCCTTCGATCAGGTACTCGGTCGTCTGCTCGAGGCCTTTATTGCGGTGCGCGAGCATCGTCACGAGCAGCAGGATGAAGATCGCCGTGCCGCCGACGAGCGCGGTCGCGTCGCCGCCTTGCAGATCGAGCACGAACATGCCGACGACGTCGAGGACGAAGAGCAGGGGAATCAACACGGCAAGCGTTTGTTTCCAGCGCGTCGGCAGCGGAATTTTCTCTTCGTCGGCGGATGCCGCGAGCGTCTTGCCCTCGACGAGTCCGTCGCGCCATTTTCCTTTGGCGATGTCCCTCCGCATCATCCAGAAGGCGGCAACGGTCGTGACGACGCCCATGACGATCACGAGCGGGATGCTCGCTTCCATGACGCTGGTCACCGGAAGTCCGGCGGCGTCGGCGGTCAGCTTGGGCGCGCCTTGGATGATGTAGTCGCCGGAGAGCGCGATGCCATGTCCGAACAGGTTCATCGCCATGGCCGCGCCGAGCGCCGGCAGCCCGACGCGGACCGCGACGGGCAGCAGCACGGCGCCGATGAGCGCGACGCCGGGCGACGGCCAGAAGAACCAGGAGGTCACCATCATGATCAGGCCGATGCCCCAGAACGCAAGCGACGGCGTCCGCATGAAGCGGGTCAGCGGCTCGACCATGATTTCGTTAATGCCCGTTCGAATGAGGATGCGGCTCATCGCCACGATGATGGAAATGATGAAAATCGTGCCGAGCAGCTGCTGCGTCGCATAGATAAAGCTGTTGAATATGCCGCTGACCGAGCCGCTCAGGCTGTCGGTCGCGATGAGCCCGAGGGCGAAAATGCCGACGACGCACACGAGCGTCGTATCCCGGCGCTTGATCAGCACGCCGAGGATCAGCACGATAAAAGCGAGGTAAACCCAATGCAGCGGAACCAGATGTAATTCCACCAGAATCCTTCCTTTCGCAGACGAACAAATATGTGGCCCTACAGCATATGCAAGGCTCGATATAGGCGTTCGTCCCTTCCGGGCGTAGCCGGGCAACGACGGTTTCGCGTACGCTTTCTGCATTTTAGCGATCACATGGGCGTTCG
This sequence comes from Paenibacillus sp. J22P277, assembly GCF_059383675.1. NCBI lineage: Bacteria > Bacillati > Bacillota > Bacilli > Caryophanales > Paenibacillaceae > Paenibacillus > Paenibacillus sp. J22P277. Next base: position 265,685 of record NZ_JBXENS010000001.1, on the reverse strand, counting down.
TCCCTTTCAGGGCAAGCCGGGCACCGGCGGTTTCGCCGCGCGCGCTTCCGGCATATACATAGGACAGAGGGAGCTTGTTTACATCGGGGAGGCGGCGGGTGAAGATGGACAAACAATCGTTTTTCGGGCTGATTCGGCCGTTAGCCCGGCTGCTCTATGCCGAGGGCTCGCCGGTTTTCCCTTCCGTTCGCATGGCCCAGAGCTGGCTGGAAACCGGCGGAACCATACCCGGGTGGAATAACCTCGGCGGGTATAAAGCGGGCGGCGGCGTGCCGAACGGCTATTGGAAAGGAGCGGTCGTGAGCAAAAGCACGTGGGAAGTGATCGATGGAAAACGGGTAAACGTCGTCGCTTCTTTTCGGGCCTACGACAGTATTTACGACTTCTATAAGGATCAGGATCTATTGTTCGCGAGGAGCCGCTATCTCTCCGTCAGGAACGCGGTCAGCCCGTTGGAGCAGGCGCGGATGCTGCAAGCAAGCGGATATGCGACCGATCCGGATTACGCGAATAAACTCATCGCCATCATAGATGCCAACGGGCTGATCGCCGACGACGAGGTTGGAGGAGAGGAGGGGGAGCCCATGACCACGGAGGAGAAAGCGGCATTCGCCGCGCTGCAGGCGGCGGTCGCCAAGCTGAGCTCGGATAACGCGGCATTGAAACTCGAGCTCGACAATCGAAACAAAGCCCTGGAATCGCTGCGTAAGCGGGCCGACGCGCTGGAATTGCTTCACCGGATGGCGGCTATTCCGGCTTGGGCCAAGGAAGCCGTAGCCGCCGCGGCGCAGGCGCATGTCATCGATACGCCGGAAGGCGGAAGCTACGACTTTTATCGGATTTTGGCCGTGCTGCATCGCGCCAAGCTGCTCTGAATATTGGTCAGGTAAGGGCGACTGGTCCAAGGCGGCCCTGCGGGTTCAGGCGGGGAAAGAGGACGCAAATGGCGAAGCTCGATGATGCGCCTGCCGGTTTATTGGCCTCGGCCCTTGCTGATTCCTGAGGCGGTTGCAGGAGCGCCAAACCGGGATCGCGCGCTTTATATGAAACGAAAAAGCAACCCGTCCCGGCACAAGACCGGAACGGATTGCTTTTTGTTTTGAAACAGGCCGTTTTATTGTTCGATATATCTATCGATCGTGTTCAAGATTTCGAGCAGCTGCGAATGATCGAATACGACTTCGTTTTCATTTTCTTCCGATTTGTTGATGATCGCATTGTAGTTGTTCATGTGCTGCGAGACTCTGAAGCCTCTGTAATTTTCGTAAATCGTACGCATGATTCCAGCTCCCTTGTGTCATGAAAATTATCGTGTGCACGTGCGGCTTCTTCTAATGCTATGCGAGCTTGCTTATGGGGGTCACACCTATGAACTGGGCTGCTTCCCAGTTCAATTCCTGCCGCAGCACGGTCAGAAAAAAGTGATCCAATCCTTCCGAGATAACCAAGACGGGCTTGTCGTACAGCGATGTCCGAGGTAACGAATACAAGCTGCGCGCCGCATCGAGATGATCGATTGCACCTTCCGCGGTGCAGATGGATAAGCGGATCCGGCCGAATGCCTTGAATTGATGCGTGGAATCCGTTGCTTCCGCGTCGTACCAATCAAGTCTCTCCGCCTGGAGGACGGAAAACACCTTCGACTCGCCGAGTTCGTTCCTTAGCGTGATCCGATCCAGCGAGAAGTTGGAGGCATTCAATTCATGTGCAGCCTTCTCGATCGCTTGCTTCTTCGTTCTCGTGATTACCATACGCGATACATGTGCTTCAAACGTCGCCCGAGAATAAGCATCTCTTTTTTTCATCTGGAAAGTTGAATTCTCCTTTTGACTATAGAGTAATAGAGTTTTGTTGTCGCAATATTAGAATATTATCGCGATCTTGATAAAAAGTACGTCGAACTGCAGGGGCGAGTTAACGTTTCTTTTGTCGAACGGGTTGAAAAGACTGTTATTTTGGTTTTTTTTCCAAATCCAGTCATGAATTAACTATTGCATCGAAAGTCTGCCGTTTCTTGCGAACGGTCAACTTTTTTATAAGCGGCGCAAACGGTTGTTCGATTCACGGATAACCGAGTTGGCAAAAACCTCCTGTAAGGATAAGTTGGATTCCGCTTGATAAGAACAAGTGTTCCGGTATATAATAAATTCACCGAACACTTCAGCTTTCCGAAGGAGGAGCTTCAGATGAATGCCAAACATGTAGGCAGCGTCGTTACGATCGTTTATTTGGACCGGCGGGGCAGCTTTACCCAGCGGCGCATCCGTGTCATTGCGATTCAGCACGGTCAGGTCAAGGCTTACGATATGGAGAAGCGGGGTCCCCGGATTTTTCGGGCCGATCGGATTCTGGCATGCTTCCCGGACAAACGACCGGCGTAAGCGGCATTCGTTTACGCACGAGTTTATTTTGATAATATATGGAATTGAATCCCTTATATGATTTGAAACTGTTTTAAATGGTTTAAATAAAAAAGAACCGCTCGTTTCGGAGCAGCCCTTGCATTATTGACTATGGATCTTTACGCCGCGAATCGGCATAAAAAAATCCGGGGCCCTTCTTTCGAAGGGCCCCTTTCATGGGAGAGGAGAAACCGGACGAAGAGCTTATGGGGAAACGTAAGTCTTCTCCGCGGTTGTCTACGGCATCTCGCGACGCCGATATCTTCAGAATGCCCATAATGCGTCGTTCTATACGTCGATGCCAATTTTCTTCCGATTTCATTACATCGCGGCTTTCTTGTTGTATGATCTTCTTAAGCAGACCAAGCATGGGGGCCGAAAGGAGAAGCATCGACATGAAAATCGTTGTGTTGGACGGTTATACCCTTAATCCGGGCGATCTGGATTGGGAGGCGATCGGCGAATTGGGCGAGCTGACGGTGTACGACCGCACGCCGAAGGAAGAAATTGCGACCCGCGCGGCGGGAGCCGAAATCCTGCTTACGAACAAGACGCCGTTATCGGCGGAGCTCATCGAAGGACTGACCGAGCTCAAATACATAGGCGTTTTGGCAACAGGCTATAACATCGTGGACGTCGAAGCCGCGGCGAAGCGGGATATCGTCGTGACGAACGTTCCGAACTACGGCAATAATTCCGTTGCGCAGCTGGTGTTTGCGTTTATTCTGCAGTATGCCAGCCGCGTGGATGCGCATAGCGAGGCAGCTCGGGGCGGACGTTGGGCGGCAGGTCCGGATTTCATGTTTGCTTTGTCCCCGCTGCACGAGCTCGCCGGCATGACGCTCGGCATCGTGGGTTTCGGCAGCATCGGGCAGCAAGTCGCGCGGATCGCGCTGGCTTTCGGAATGCGGATCATCGTGCATTCCAGATCGGCCAAGAACGTGCCGGGCTTGGAGGAGATTCGTTTCGTCTCGAGGGAGGAATTGTTCCGGGAAGCCGACGCCGTGACGCTGCATTGTCCGTTGACGACGAATACGCAAGGACTTATCAATGCCGCAACGCTGGCCATGATGAAGAAGAGCGCGCTGCTGATCAACACGGCGCGCGGCGGCCATGTCGTGGAACAGGATTTGGCGGATGCCTTGAACGCGGGCGTCATCGCGGCGGCGGGACTGGACGTATTGAGCGCCGAACCGCCTTCTCCCAATAATCCGCTGCTGTCAGCCGCAAAATGCCTGATTACGCCGCATATCGGTTGGGCGACGGTCGAGGCAAGGGGTCGCCTGATGGGTATCGCGTCGGGCAACTTAGGGGCCTACCTGCAGGGTAGGCCCGTCAACCGGGTTAATTGAACCGATGCGCGGATTTTGCATCATCATGGGCTTCGACGGGGCCGGTTATTTGCTTCATCGAGCCATCGGCGTGCCGCTCCCGTCTCATGTGCTGGGACTTCTGCTACTGACGGCTGCGTTGTTTCTTCGCGTCGTCAAACTGGAATGGGTAGAGAACAGTGCTACGTTTCTGACGAAGCATATGATGCTCTTTTTCGTCCCACTGCTCGCGGGAGCGGCCGCGATTCTGCCCGCGCTCGGCGAATCCTGGTTAGCCGCCGCCGTCGGCCTTACCGTCGGAACGTCGATGATCATGGTCGCGACCGGTCTTGTAACGAAGTATCTCGCGAAGCGGCGAAGAGAGAAGGCTGCCGATGAAGGATAGTCTCCTTGCCGATCCGCTGCTGGGCACGACGTTGACCTTAGCGGCTTATGCGGTTGCGGTGCTCGTTTACCGAAAGTATTCGTGGCTGCATCCGCTGATCGGCGCGCCGATCATCGTCTACATCAGTCTTCGAATAAGCGGGATCTCGTTGGAAACGTACAATATCGGCGGCGACTTGGTTTCGTTTTTTCTGGGTCCTGCGACGGTCGCGATGGCGGTGCCGTTGTACAAGCATGCGATGCGGCTGAGAAAGATGCTGCCGTCGTTGCTGCTGGGCGCATTGGCGGGCAGCGCATTGGGACTGCTCGTGAACGGAGCTTGCGTCATGCTGTTCGGCGGGACCTCCGAGTTCCTGCGCTCGGCGCTTCCGAAGTCCGTTACGGCGGCGGTAGCGGTCGATTTATCCGGCTGGCTTGGCGGATCCCCGGGCTTGACAGCGGCATTGACGGTGCTTACCGGATTGTTCGGCAGCGTAACGGGACCGCCGCTGCTCCGATTATGCGGCGTCTCGGATCGGATCGCTTCCTCGATCGCGATCGGCGCCGCGGCGCACGGGATCGGATCCGCGCGGCTGATCGCCGAGTCGGAGGAACAGGGCGGGCTAAGCGGATTTTCGATGGCGGCTTGCGCTGTTTTCACGCCGATCTTGCTGCTTCCGGTTCATGCCTGGCTGCTTTGACGTCATTAAGGTTCGGACAGAACGACAGGCTCGAACAGCATTGCATTTCTTTCTCGAAACGTCCTCCAATCAGGCGGGTTTAAACGGTTTCGACCCGTTTCAACATGATTTTCAACTTTTATCTTTTCTTAAGGTTTGTCGATATTTTTTCTGCTATAGTGACACAGTAGAGGAAAGACGACTGCTAAAGCCGGAAGGGAGATTTCAAGTTGAACGACAAAGAGAAAGAATTCAAGCAAGGCAACGATGAATCGTTGGAGCACGAAAACCAAGCGGGTGCCGATACAGAAGAAACGACTCACGAGCTTGCGAACGGCCAAGAAGAACCGGTAACCGAGAACGAAAATACGGTTGCGGAAGATCGCGATCAAGACGAACCGGAGCAACACTTACGCGATCGAGAAGAACTTGAAACCTCAGGCGCGGCTCCCATATCGCAGCCGGCCAGAAGCGGCGGAGGCGGAGGCGGCAAAGCCTGGATGTATATCTCGCTTGCTCTGGCGCTGATTCTGATCGTCGTGCTGGTCAAGCCTCCGTTCGGCGGGACTTCGGACAAGAAGGCGATCGGATCCGTCAACGGTACGGCCATCACGAAAGATCAGCTCTACGATGCGATGGTGGAGCTCGGCGGCGCGCAAACGATGGACAACCTTATCCAAGACGAGCTCATCAAGCAAGAAGCGGATAAAGCCAACATCGTGATCAGCGATGCGGATGTCGATACGGAAGTGGCGAATATCAAGAAACGGTTCCCGACGGAAGCGGATTTCGAGAGCGCGCTGCAACAAAGCGGCATGACGCTGGACGATCTGAAGAAACAAACGCCGATGCAGCTTCGCATCCGTAAAATCCTTGAGCCGCAAGCCAAAGTAACGGACAAGGATGTCGAGGATTACTTCAACCAAAACAAAGCGCAATACGATACGCCGGAAGAAGTCAAGGCATCCCACATTCTCGTCGCGACGAAAGAAGAAGCCGATGCGATCATAAAGCAGCTTAACGAAGGCGCTGACTTCGCGGCGCTGGCGAAAGAAAAATCGACGGATACGGGCAGCAAAGACAATGGCGGCGACCTCGGTTTCTTCGGCAAAGGCGCCATGGATCCGGCTTTCGAGAAAGCGGCGTTCGCGCTTAAAGTCGGCGAAACGACGAAAACGCCGGTGCAATCCCAATACGGCTATCACATCATCAAAGTGACGGACCGTCACGAAGCCAAAGCGGCAACGTTGGCCGAGAAGAAGGACGAGATCAAAGAACAGCTGATCCAGTCCAAAGTATCGGAGTTGTCGACCGCGTGGCTGGATGATCTGAAGAAGAAAGCGAAAATCACGAACACGCTTGCTGACGATGCAGCGGCCACAGATCCGGCAGCCGCAGATCCAGCGGCACCGCCGGCTACGAATAACGCGGCAACAGGTCAGTAATCGAACGCTTTGATCGAAACAATGAACACTGCAGCCATAATTTGGCTGCGGTGTTTTTCTGTTCGGCGGACATACTAATATAGAAATCTCGAGTTGCGGCGCGGATGAATGCGCTACCAGTTACATAAATGTGAACTAATGTGACATAGGGGGATAGTAAATCTTTACAAGTGTTCAAATTATGTTTTACAAATTGTAAAAATGGATGTATGATAATCATCAGGTTTAAAAAATTACACTTTTTGAAACATGGAGGCGGGCTCTGAAGAATGAAGAAAAAAATGCTGCTTTTGGTTTCTCTTACGCTGGTCTTGACAGGTATTTTGTCAGCCTGCGGTAAGAGCGGATCGGGCTCCGATCAAACGTTTCGGATGAACCTTACATCCGAACCGCCTAGTCTTGACGTGGCTCAAGCACAGGACCAAGTGTCCTTTACGGTGCTTTCGGGTCTGTTCGAAGGTCTGACGCGCATGGATGCAAAAGGGGAAATCGTGCCGGGCGTCGCAGAGAAATGGGATGTTTCCGCTGATGGCAAGAAATATACCTTCCATCTGCGAGACAATGCAAAATGGTCCAACGGGGACCCGGTAACGGCGCAAGATTTCGAATACTCGTGGAAACGCACGCTTGATCCGAAACTGAATCCGCCGGCGCCTTACGCTTACCAGCTCTATTACATCAAAAATGGTCAAAACTATAATATCGCTACGGACAATCCGGATCATGTCTCGGATCCTAGCCAAGTCGGCGTTAAAGCGCTTGACGAAAAAACGCTCGAAGTGGATCTTGAAAACCCAACGCCTTACTTCTTGAACATCGCGGCTTTCTTCACGGCTTATCCGGTTAAGAAAGATGCGAAATTCGGCGAAGCGGAAGGCTATATCGGCAACGGACCTTTCAAACTGAAATCGTGGAAACACGGCGATTCCATCGAGCTCGTTCCGAACGAAAACTACTGGGACAAGGATTCCATCAAGCTGAAAGACGTAAAATTCTTGATGGTCAAAGATGCGAACACCGAATTCAGCATGTATAAAACAGGTCAACTTGACTGGTCGGGCTTGCCTACAGGGAGCATCCCGCCGGCACAACTTGACAAATTGCGTCAAGAAAACAACAAAGAGTTGTCTATCAAAGGTATTGCAAGCACGTACTTCTATAACTTCAATAACACGAAGAAACCTTTCGACAACGCGAAGGTCCGCGAAGCGCTCTCGATGGCGATCAACCGTCAAGACATCGTCGACAAAGTCACGAAAGCTGGTCAAACTCCGGCATACGGCTTCGTTTCGACCGGTATCCACGGCGTGAACGGCGAATACCGTTCCGAAGTGAAAGACGATTACTTCAAAGAAGACGTCGCGAAAGCAAAAGAACTGCTCGCCGAAGGCTTGAAGGAAGAAGGCATGACGAAAATGCCTGAGTTCTCGCTTTCGTTCAACGAAGGCCCGCATAAAACGATTGCGGAAGCGATCGCGAACATGTGGAAAGAAAACCTCGGCGTTGACGTGAAGCTTGAGCTGCAAGAATGGAAAGTCTTCCTGAAAAACCGTCAAAGCTTGAACTACGACGTCGCTCGCGCTGGATGGGGCGCGGACTATAACGATCCGATGACGTTCATCGATTTGTATACGTCCAAGAGCGGCAATAACGACATCGGCTTCAAGAATCCTGAATACGATGCGCTCGTTAAAGAAGCTTACAGCACGGCCGATCAACAAAAACGCGTAGACGCGATGGCGAAAGCGGAGAAAATCCTGATCCAGGACAACATGGCCGTCATGCCGATTTACTACTACTCGTCCACGCAGCTGGTTAAACCATACGTGAAAAACTACGTCGTGGATTACAGCGGCAACCTTGACTACACGCGAATCTCGATCGAAAAATAATACGCAATACGAATACAGGGGACATAGGGATATATGTGGTACACCCATATATATCCCTTCTCTATGATTGGAGAGTGCTTAGGATGGTTCGGTACTTGGGTGGTAAACTTATCAACATCGTGTTTTCCCTTCTTATTCTAGCCACCGCAACCTTCTTCTTGATGAAAGCAGTCCCTGGGGACCCTTTCACCCAAGAGAAGGCTATTCCACCGGAAATTAAAGCGAACATCATGGCGCATTACGGCTTGGATAAACCGATTGGCGAGCAATATTTGATTTATATGAAAAAACTGGTTCAATTCGATTTGGGCTTATCCATGAAGAGCCAGGACCGTACGGTAACGAGCATTATTTCGCAGTCCTTCGGCACATCGGCGAAGATCGGCGCGTTCGCGATCGTGATCTCGGTCATTATCGGCGTTTATCTGGGGATGATGGCCGCGCTCCGGCATCGAAAGCTGGTCGATAATTCAGCCATGTTTCTTGCCGTAATCGGCATATCGGTACCGAACTTCGTTATTGGGTCGATGATCCAGTATTTTTTGTCGGTTAAACTGCAGATTTTTCACGTTGCGGGACTGGAAAGCCCGATTGATTACGTACTTCCTACGATCGCGTTGTCGACGCTTCCGATTGCCTTTATTGCCCGTCTTACCCGATCCACCATGTTGGAAGTATTGACTTCCGATTATATCCGCACCGCTAAAGCGAAAGGTCTGACTCCGCGCGCGATTTTGTGGCAGCATGGCTTGCGAAACGGCATTTTGCCGGTCGTCACGTATTTGGGACCGATGACGGCGAACATCATTACCGGTTCCGTTGTCGTTGAACAAATTTTCGGTCTTCCTGGTCTCGGCGCGTATTTCGTGGATAGCGTCATGAACCGGGATTACACGCTTATCATGGGGATTACCATTTTCTATGCCGTGATTCTGATGGCAGCGCGTTTCGTTACGGACGTCCTGTACATTTTCGTGGATCCGCGTATTAAATTGAGCGGAGGTGTAGTTAAATCATGAGTCAAACTGCTCCGTCTCCATTTGAGAAGTTGGAACACAAGCATCAAGAGGCCGAGGTTATCGCAACCGAGAGCCGATCAACTTGGCAAATTACTTGGGCACGGCTTCGCAGCAATCGTTGGGCCATGACCAGTTTGTATATTTTGATTGCGATTACGCTGCTGTCCATCTTTTGTCCGATCTTTTCGCCCTATACTTCGTATACCAACAACCTTGACAATACGTTTGCGTCTCCTTCGGCCAAGCACTGGTTCGGAACGGACAACCTGGGTCGCGATTTGTTTACGCGCACGTGGTTGGGCGTACGAATTTCGTTGATCGTCGGCGTCGCGGCCGCCTTGTTCGATTTGATCATCGGGATCATCTACGGCGGTATCATGGGTTATGCAGGCCCGCGCGTAGGCGGGGCGATGAACAAGATCGCGGAGATGCTCTATGCCATTCCGCATCTGCTTGTCGTCATCCTGCTTAGCGTCGTCATGGGCTCGTCCCTGACGACCATCATCATCGCCTTGTCGATCACGGGCTGGATCACGATGTCGTGGATCGTCCGCGGTCAAATTCTGCAGTTGAAAAATCAGGAGTACGTGCTCGCGGCCCAGTCGATGGGCGCAAGCAGCTCGCGCATTTTGTTTAAGCACTTGATCCCGAATACGCTTGGTCCGATTATCGTCACGGTTACGCTTTCGGTGCCATCGGCGATTTTTGCCGAAGCGTTCCTCAGTTTCTTGGGTCTAGGCGTGCAGTCGCCGGCGTCCTCCCTTGGTACGTTGATCGGCGAAGCGTTGTCTTCGTGGACGATATACCCATGGATGATGTTTATTCCGGCTTCGCTGCTCAGTATCACGATGCTTGCCTTTAATATTTTCGGGGACGGACTGCAGGACGCATTCGATCCGAAAATGAAAAAATAACAGCGCTGGGAGTGAGCTCTATGAACGATCCGATCTTACGCATTTCCGATTTGCATATCTCGTTTCATGTGCGCGGTGGAGAAGTACAAGCCGTGCGCGGCGTCAATTTGGATGTCAAACGCGGCGAATCCGTAGCGATCGTCGGTGAATCGGGCAGCGGCAAAAGCGTTACGGCGCAATCGATTCTTCGTTTGATTCCTACGCCTCCGGGCGAATATAAGCAAGGTTCCATCGAATTCATGGGTCAGAATTTGTTGGCGAAGACCGAGAAAGAGATGGAAGCCATCCGCGGACATGAGATCGGCATGATCTTCCAAGATCCGATGACGTCCTTAAATCCGACCCTGACCGTGGGCCGCCAGATCTCCGAAGTACTGATCAAGCATCAGAAGCTGACGAAATCGCAGGCGACGGCACGGGCGGCGGAGCTGTTGACGCTGGTCGGCATTCCGAACGCCAGTGACCGGGTGCGTCAATACCCGCATCAATTTTCCGGCGGCATGCGTCAACGGGTTATGATCGCGATCGCGCTGGCCTGCAATCCGGCGCTGCTGATTGCCGATGAGCCGACGACGGCGCTCGACGTAACGATTCAAGCGCAAATCATGAAGCTTATGAAGGAACTGCAGGAGAAAACGGGGACTTCCATCATTCTGATCACGCATGACCTCGGCATCGTCGCCGAGATGTGCGACCGCGTCGTCGTCATGTACGCCGGCAAAGTGGTGGAAACCGGCACGAAGCAGGAAATCTTCAGAAACCCGCAGCATCCGTATACGAGAGGTCTGCTGCGTTCCCTGCCGCGTCTCGATCATAAGAAGGACGAGCCGCTCGTGCCGATTTTCGGTACGCCGCCGGACATGTCCGCTCCTCCGAAGGGCTGCGCGTTCTGCGCGCGCTGCGACGAGGCGATGCGGATCTGCGTCGACAACGATCCGGTGAATTACACGATCAGCGAGACGCAAACCGCGAGATGTTGGCTGCATGATCCCGCCAGCAAGGAGGGAGCAAGCGCATGATTAGCAAAAACAGCGACGTGTTGATCGAAGTCGATCACTTAAAGAAATATTTTCAGGTTGGCGGTAATCAAACGCTCAAAGCCGTGAACGATCTGAGCTTCGGCATCCGCCAAGGCGAGACGCTTGGGATGGTCGGAGAATCCGGCTGCGGCAAATCCACGGCAGGTCGGACGATTCTTCGGTTATACGAGCCGACTGCGGGAGCCGTAAACTTCCAAGGCGAAAACATCATGAAAGCCAAAGGCTCGAAACTAAAGGCGCTGCGACGCGAAATGCAAATGGTGTTCCAAGATCCCTACGCTTCGCTGAATCCGCGCTGGACGGTCGAGAATATCATCGCCGAGCCGCTGGATATTCACGGTTTGGCGAGCGGCGGCAAAGACCGCAGACTGCAAGTCGAGCGGCTGCTCGACCGCGTCGGTCTTCGATCGGAGCATGCTTCGCGCTACCCGCATGAATTTTCCGGCGGTCAGCGTCAGCGGATCGGGATTGCCCGCGCGCTTGCGGTGAATCCGAAGTTCATCGTCTGCGACGAGCCGATTTCCGCGCTGGACGTTTCCATTCAAGCGCAGGTCGTCAACCTGCTTCAGGATTTGCAGCGCGATTTCGGTTTGACTTACCTGTTCATCGCGCATGACCTGGCCATGGTCAAACACATCAGCGACCGCGTGGCCGTGATGTATCTGGGTAAAATGGTGGAGCTTGCCGAGAGCGAAGAGCTTTATTCCAACCCGAAGCATCCGTATACCAAAGCGTTGATGTCGGCGATTCCGGTGCCGGATCCCGATCTCGTGGACGATAAGGAACGCATCGTATTGTCCGGCGATCTGCCTAGCCCGGTCAACCCGCCGAGCGGCTGTCCTTTCCGCACGCGTTGTCCGTTCGCGACGGAGAAATGCGCGGCGGAAGTGCCGGCATTCCGTGAAGTGGAGCCGAACCACTGGGCTGCCTGCCACTACGCCTAATATAATAGAAGACAAGCGTTTCGCCCGCGGGCGAAACGCTTTTTTTGTCCGGTAACCGTCGGGACGATCCGCAGGGTTTCGAAGCTAATATCGATAAGCTAAGAAGCACGGGGTTATGCTAATCCTTCTGTTTTGCAAAGGGACGGACCGACGCCTAAGCACAGGCGCATCTTTAAATTGCCGGGAGAATTGTGTTACGATATTCAAGGTGTGGGCAATGGGGAAAGCGAAAGGGGCAACTGAAGCATTGAGAGTGATCGCAGGCACGGCGAAAGGCCGGTCTTTAAAAGCGGTGCCGGGCAAAAACACGCGTCCGACGACCGATAAAGTGAAAGAAGCGATTTTCAGCATGATCGGTCCTTATTTCGATGGCGGGCTTGCGCTTGATCTGTTCGCCGGGACGGGCGGACTCGGCATCGAGGCCTTGAGCCGCGGAGCGGAGAGCGCCGTATTTGTCGATCTGGAAGGGACCAGCATCGAAGTGATCAAACAGAACGTGCAGGCAGCAGGCCTGACGGAGCGCGCGGAGATCTATCGCACGGATGCGGCCCGGGCAGTCAAAGCGTTAGCGAAACGAAACCTGAAATTCGCGCTTGTCTTCCTGGACCCGCCCTATCGGATGAAGGATATGGACGAGCTCATGATGGGGCTTGCGGAGCGCGGGCTGCTTGAGGAAGCGGCAACGATCGTGGTCGAGCATGACGCGGAGCACCGGTATTCCGAAACGATCGCGAATTATAGGCAGGTAAAACATACGCATTACGGCGATACGGCAGTCACGATTTACCGCTACGAAGCGGAGAACGAGCAAGATATAACGGAGGACTGAATATGGCATCATCATCCACATCCACATCCGGATTGGCGCGTCGGCGCGTCGCCGTGTATCCCGGCAGTTTCGATCCTGTGACCTGCGGCCATCTAGACATTATCCGCCGCGCGGCGAAGCAGTTCGATCACTTGATCGTGGCGGTACTGAACAACACGAGCAAAAAACCGCTGTTCAGCGTGGAAGAGCGCAAAGCGCTGCTTGCCGACGTGACGAAGGATTTGCAGAACGTGACGATCGACAGCTTCAGGGATCTGCTCGTGCATTTCATGAAATCGCGGGAAGCGCATGTGATCGTTCGGGGCATCCGCTCCGTCACGGATTTCGAGTACGAGATTCAGATGGCATCGACCAATCATCAACTGGACGACGACATCGAAACGATCTTCATGATGACGAATCCGAAATATTCGTATTTAAGCTCCAGCATCGTCAAGGAAATCGCCATGTTTCATGGCAACGTACAGGATTTGGTTCCACCGGAGGTACAGACGGCGCTGATCGCGAAATTTTCGGAATAGGGGACCTTAAATAATCAGGGCAGACGCAGCTTGGCCGTAAGCACCGAGACGACGGTCAGGAGCAGCAGCGCGCCGACGAACGCAACCAGCAGGGCGGGCGCGTAAGGCCAAAGCGAGTGCAGGTCGCCGACTCGAATGACGGCGGACTGGCCGTAGCCGGTCTCTTCATGCTGTCCGGCAAAGGTCTCGATAGCGGGCGCGATCCCGCTCATGAACGCGGTAAGCGGCTTCCAGGCCAGAAGCGTGAGAAGAAAGGCAATGGTGCTTTGAAGGAGGCGGGCAGCGGCGAGCGAACGCAAGGTGAGTCCCGTACCCGCGATCGCCGTACCTGCCTGCAGCAGGGCGCTCAAGCCGCCCCAGCTGAGCACGGCGCAGACCGCGGCGGCTTTCCATGGCACGCCGCCCGCGAATGCGGAGGCCGCGGCCGCGTACGCGCCGATATGGCTTTCGATCAGACCGGGAAGCACGAAGGACGGGACGTTATCGGGGATTAACGGATCGACCAGCCGAACGAGCACGGCGCAGAACATCATGAAGCCTCCGATGGCCATCAGTTTATAGACGGAGACCGTGACGGCGTCGCCCAGCAGCTTGCCGAACGTGCGGCCGTCGCGCGCCCGGGCTTCGCGCATCGCGGCGGCTGCGCGGCGCATCAATCCGGATGAAGAGCCGGCCGTCGCGCCGACCGGTTCATGCTTGGCGAATCTCGCGGCGATCAAGGCCGGCAGGAGAGCGGCGAGCCACACGACGACCACGATGGCCGCGCCTAGCTCCGGGCGGTGAAGAAAGCCGGAGCCGACGACGAGGAGCATGAAGATCGGGCTCGGCATATGCGATAAAGCAAGCAATCGCTTGCCTTGCGGGACGGTCAAGGCGCTGCTTTTGCGCAACGCGGCCGCCGCTTCGGCTCCGCAAGGGAACCCGCCTGTCCAACCAAGCGCCAGCGCGATGCCGGCTTCGCCCGGCAGGCGGAACAGCTTTGCCATCAGCGGATGCAGCAGCGCGCCGAGCGCATGAACGGCACCGAAGGCCAGCATAAGCTCAAGCAAGGTCAAGAAGGGAAGCAGGCCGGGGAACACGATATTCCACCATACGGTCAAGCCTTGCAGCGAAGCCTGGAAGGCTTCGTCGGGCTTTATGATGATGGAAGCGACGAGCAGGATGGATAAACAGGCAAGCGCAAGGGTGCGAATCATCGTACCACGCTCCAAGTACAAGGTAGGGCCTGGACGAACCGGGGCCACTACATGTTTACGCTTGTCTGATCGCGGATAGACCAGGGATGATCGGCTATCGCTATTCGATCGTGACCGGTTTCTCGTAATAATCGCGGAACAGATCCCGCGGCGTCGCGTTCGGCCAGCCGAGGGCATAGGCCGACGTGGCTTGGACGTCCAGCATGAGGTACGGATAAGCATCGGCCGCTCCAGCCGCGCTATTGACAATCGGAAGAGCGGCGGATGTCCGCATGCGCTTCAGCAGTTCGCGGCCCCGGGAACTATAGCCGAGGACGCGGATGTATTGAACGCCGGCGCGCAGACGTTCGGACGAAAACAATTCTTTGTCATGCCCGAGAAGAATGGCCAGCAGGGCGCGTTGCAGCTTCGTGCGCGTGTAACGTTTGGTTTTCAAGCGTTCCAGCAACGGCTCGAACCGGGCGGTCTCCAATTCCGGAAGCATACGCTTGATCCGGTGTTCGAGCCCTTCGTTGATCTCGTGATAGCGTCCGAGCGCGCTCGCGTGCTCGGTGACTAGCTTGTGGAACAACTGCTGCGCATACTGTTCCCAGCCGTTGCGCCCGCGGCCGAGCGCGTGGTCCCGCATGAGCAGCTCCATAGTCGAAGCGGGGACGAAAGGCGAGGCGCTGGCCGGAGAAGCCGATTCCGCCACGAGCTTGCGAATGGCCGTCGCGCTCGCGATCTGCGCGTCGGTAATGCTCGTCTGCGCGTAGCCGGCTTTCTCGCGGCGCAGCGAGAACGGTTCGATCGCGCTGCCGAGCCGTTCCAGCGCCAGCAGATAATGCAGCCCGAGCGTATTGTTGGGCTGCCCGAAGGGGAAGGCCGCGGCCTCCGGATCGCCCGCCTCGGCCATGAAGCGCCGGACGGCGGCGCTGTAGGCTGCCGGATAGCTGACGCCCGTCCGAAGCTCATCCGCCATGAGCCCCGCGAACGCATCCGGTTCATGCGCGAGCAGCCGCGCAACCCGGCGCAGCGGCGCGATATCGCCCGCCTCGCTGCCGAAGCAGAGGGCGTCCACGACGCCGGTCGCCTCGAGCAAGGCCGCGGCGCCATAGGCAAACCACTCCGCCGCCTGCGCGGAGTAGGCGACGGGCAGCTCGATGACCACGTCGCAGCCGCCCCGCAGCGCCATCTCGGCGCGCGTCCATTTGTTCAGCAGCGCCGGCTCGCCGCGCTGCAGGAAGTGCCCGCTCATTACCGCGACGACGGCGTCGCTGTTCGTTATTTTAAGCGATTCCTGCAAATGATAGTGATGTCCGTTGTGAAACGGGTTATACTCGACAATGATCCCTACAGTGCGCATGGGCTGACCTCCGTACGTCAATGCTTACGTTTTCACTATATCACGACGTGAAAATGTTGACAAAACGATTCAATAATCGATATAATAAACTTTGTTTGTTTGGAGTGATACCATGGAGATTCATGTACGAGAAGTAGCGGCCAAAGGTACGACGACGACGACGTTCAAGTCCAGCTTGAATACCGATTGGCTGAAGCAAGTGCGCAAGGATGTCCTGAACGCGAGTCCGATGGACGTGAACATGACGGCTTGGGGCGAAGACGGCGTTGCCCATGTGGAGGGTCAACTGTCCATCGACGTGGAGCTGGCTTGCTCCCGCTGCTTGGATCCGACGACCGAGCATGTCGTATTGCCGTTTCATGAGCAGTTCAAGCTTGCCTCGACAATGGACGGTTCGGAGCCGGAAGAGATCATCGCGGTCGACGAGGACAAGCTGGAGCTCGAGCCGATGCTGGAAGAAATGCTGATGCTTGCGCTGCCATTCGTGCCGCTGTGCAGCGAAGACTGCAAGGGACTTTGCCACACATGCGGAACCAACCTAAATGAGCAAAGTTGCGGGTGCTCGAACGATCGGATCGATCCAAGGCTAGCCGCATTGAAAGACTTGTTTAAAGATTCGCAGCAATAAGAAGGGCCGCTGCCGAAGCGCCCTTCGAGCAATTCTGTTAAGGAGGTGGGAAACATGGCAGTACCACAACGTAGAACATCCAAGACGCGTCGTGACAAACGCCGCACGCATTTCAAACTGGCGGTGCCGGGCATGGTGAAGTGCGATCAATGCGGAGAATTGAAATTGGCTCACCGCGTATGCAAGGTTTGCGGAACTTACAAATCGAGAGAGATCATCAAACAATAGTTTGCATGAACGCATAGCACTTCATCTCGGATGATATGCTCTTTCTTGAATGGCGCGAATAGCACTTCATCCCTGGATGAAGTGCTATTTTTATGCCGAAACGGGCGCCCGACATTGCGCCGGGCGGCGTTCTTCTATATACTGTTAGTACCTGGTTATAATAGCTGATTTTAAGATAGCTGTCATGTCGGGGAGCAGAAGGCGGGCATTGCCGCGTATGAATGGCTGCCTGAGCATATACTTAGAACACTAGGCAAAGGTGGTGCGGACCATCGAACGGCTTCCAAAACGAGAACGTCATCAGCTTCTAACTTCGCTGATTGAAGATAATCCTTTTATTACGGATCAAGAGCTGACGCGTCAGCTGAAAGTCAGCATCCAGACGGTGCGGCTCGACAGGCTGGAGCTGGGCATTCCCGAACTGCGGGAACGCATGAAATTGATGGCCGAGCGTTCGTACGATCCGGTCCGTTCATTGCCGCTGCACGAGATTATCGGCGATATCGTGGATATGCAGCTGGACCACAGCGGCATTTCCATTTTTGAAATCAAAGAAGAACATGTATTTTCCAGAACCGGCATCGCCCGCGGCCATCATGTGTTCGCGCAGGCGAACTCGCTCGCGGTAGCGGTCATCAACGATGAAATCGCCTTGACGGCCACGGCGGACATTCGCTTCGTCCGGCAAGTGAAGCTGGGCGAGAAATGCATTGCCAAAGCGTATGTAAGGTCAATCTCCGGCGGGCGCAGCAAGGCGAAGGTCGAAGTGTTTTCTTATGTAAGCGATGAAATGGTGTTTCAAGGCAGCTTTGTCATTTATCGTTCCGCTGGCGAGTCGGTCATCGAAGGAGGTATGGATGGTGCGGATCGCAATTGATGCGATGGGGGGCGACCATGCTCCTTCGCTCATCGTAAAAGGCGCATATGAAGCAGCGATCGATATGCCCGAGGTAACAATCGTCCTGGTCGGGGACACGGAGCAGATCAAGACGCATTTGGGCGCGAACGTTCCGCCGAACATCGAGATCGTCCACGCGGACGACGTCATCGGTCCGGACGACGAGCCGGTGAAGGCGGTTCGCCGCAAGAAAGGCTCGTCGATGGTCATGGCGGGCCAATTGGTTCGCGACGGTCAGGCAGAGGCCATGCTGTCGGCAGGCAATACCGGCGCACTGATGACGACGGGACTTCTCGTCGTGGGACGGCTGGAAGGCATCGAGCGCCCGGCGCTCGTGTCGATGCTGCCGACGATGGATGACGTAGGGGTGCTTGCGCTCGATCTGGGCGCGAACATGGATGCGAAGCCGGAACATTTGCTGCAGTACGCCATCATGGGAAGCATTTACCGGACCCGGATGAACGGTCAGAACAATCCGCGCGTCGGCCTGCTTAACGTAGGCACGGAAGCGATGAAAGGAAACGAGCTGACGAAGGCGGCCTACGATCTGCTGGAGACGGCTCCGATCCATTTCATCGGCAACGTGGAGGCGCGGGACGTCTTGCTGCGCAATTGCGACGTGCTCGTATGCGACGGTTTCGCGGG
Source organism: Paenibacillus sp. J22P277 (assembly GCF_059383675.1). Lineage (NCBI taxonomy): Bacteria > Bacillati > Bacillota > Bacilli > Caryophanales > Paenibacillaceae > Paenibacillus > Paenibacillus sp. J22P277. Next base: position 247,365 of record NZ_JBXENS010000001.1, on the reverse strand, counting down.
CAACATCATGCTGAAGGCGATGGAAGGAACGGCGGGTACGCTGTTCAAAACGATTCGCGACGTATTTACGAGCTCGCTGCTTTCAAAGCTGGCCGCGGCGGTCGTAATGCCGAAGCTGCGGCTGCTCCGCAAGAAAATGGATTACAACGAGCATGGCGGCGCTCCGCTGCTGGGCATTAAAGGGCTTGTGTTCAAATGCCACGGATCCTCCGACGTAAAAGCCATCAAAAGCACGGTGCGGCAAGCCAAATTGGCCATTGAGAGCAATTTGGTCTCTTCGATCGCAGCGGAAATTAGCAGGAAGTGAGTGGGCGCATGAGCATGAAGCTACATCCCGTAGGTATAATCGGATCTGGCAAATACGTGCCGGAACGGATATTGACGAATAAAGACCTCGAGCAAATGGTGGAAACGAACGACGAGTGGATCGTGACGCGGACCGGCATGCGGGAACGCCGGATCGCCGCCCCGGAGCAAGCGACCTCCGATTTGGCCTACGAGGCGTCGCTGAAAGCGTTGGCCGCGGCCGGACTGGCAGCGGAGGATCTCGATCTGATCATCGTGGCCACGATTACGCCGGATATGTTTTTCCCGTCGACGGCCTGCCTGGTGCAGGATAAGCTCGGCGCGAAGCGCGCGGCGGCGTTCGATTTGTCGGCGGCCTGCTCGGGCTTCATCTACGGGCTCGCGACGGCATCCAATATGATCGCGACAGGCATGTATAAGCATGTTCTGGTGGTGGGGGCGGAATGCCTCTCCCGGATTACGGATTATACGGACCGCAACACTTGCATTCTCTTCGGGGACGGCGCCGGCGCGGTTGTCCTTGGCCAAGTGCCCGAAGGCCGCGGTTTCCGCTCTTTCGAGCTCGGGGCCGACGGGTCGGGCGGCGAGTTGCTCCGCATTCAGGGAGGCGGCTCGCGGAAGCCGTCTTCGGCGGACACCGTCGACGGCAAGGATCATTTCATCTACATGGCCGGCAACGAAGTATACAAGTTCGCCGTGCGCATCATGGGCAACGCCGCGGAAGAAGCGCTTCGCAAAGCGGGCATGGACAAGAAGGACATCGATTTGCTCGTCCCGCATCAAGCGAATATCCGGATCATTCAATCCGCGCTGAACCGCTTGGATCTGCCGCAGGAGAAATGCATGATCAATCTGGACAAGTACGGCAACGTGTCGGCGGCGTCCATTCCGATCGCCCTGGCCGAAGCCGTAGAGCAGGACCGCGTGAACGAAGGGGATTGCATCGTATTGGTCGGTTTCGGCGGCGGCTTGACTTGGGGCGCTTCCGTCTTGGTGTGGTAATCATCCTTCCTTTCTAATTTCAAGGTACAGTAATCGTGTCGGAGGTGCAGTTTCAAATGGGCAAAACCGCATTCGTTTTCCCCGGCCAAGGCGCGCAGGCGGTTGGCGTGGGCCGAGATATTTACGAGGCGTTCCCTTCTTCGCGCGCCATCATCGACGCCGCGGACGAAGCGCTCGGTTTTAAATTGAGCGACATTATTTTTCAAGGGCCGGAAGAGCTGCTGAAGCAAACGGTCAACACGCAGCCGGCGCTGCTTGCCGTCAGCATCGCGTTTCTTGAAGCGCTGAAGACGAGCGGCCTGAAGCCGGACTTCGTGGCCGGACACTCGCTCGGCGAGTACAGCGCGCTCGTCGCAGCCGGAACGCTTTCCTTCGCGGATGCCGTGCGCACGGTCCGAGCGCGCGGCGAATTCATGGAACAAGCCGTTCCGAGCGGCCAAGGCGCGATGGCGGCGGTATTGGGCGCGGAACGCGAAGCATTGGCAGCGCTTTGCGCCTCGGCCTCCGCAGAAGCCGGCGCCGTCGAGCTCGCGAACGTCAACTGTCCGGGCCAAATCGTCGTTTCCGGCACGGCGTCCGGTGTACAAGCCATTGTCGAACGCGGCAAAGAAGCCGGCGCGAAACGGGTGATCCCGCTCGAGGTCAGCGGTCCGTTCCACTCCTCGCTCATGAAGCCGGCGGCCGATCGCCTGAAAGACGTCTTGGCCGGCGTCGAAATGCAGGACGCGGCCGTCGCGGTGATCGCCAACGTAACGGCCCAGCCGGTCACGGACAGCGGAGAAATTCGCAAATTGCTCGCGGAACAGGTATACTCGCCAGTGTTGTGGGAAGACAGCGTACGCTATCTGATCGAACAAGGCGTCGACACGTTCGTCGAGATCGGATCGGGTACGGTTCTGGCCGGCCTCATCAAGAAAATCGACAAATCGGTCAACATCATCCCGATCAACAGCGTGGAAGCGCTGAAAGCGGCCGCGCTTTAAAAGTTATTAAAAGGTACTTGAATAGGGTATTAATCTTTAAGAAGTGGATGCCGCAGGCATCCATAAACCAACTTCAGCGGCGAGCGCCTGCCGCTCTAGGCAAGCCAGCCGCAGGCGCCGGCTTGCGGCGCAAACCTGCCGCTCCAGGCAAGCCAGCCGAAGGCGTAGGCTTGCAACCGCCGTAAAGCGTGTCCCGCTAGGGACGGAAGCGAGGACCAGCACGACCACTCGCCAAACGCGCCTCTGTCTCGCGCCACGTTACCATGGTCCCGCAAGGGACAGCAGGTAACTCGCGAGCGCCGATCGTAAAGTGTGTCCCGCAAGGGACGAAAACGAGGCCCGGCACGCAGCAGCCCAAGCGCGCTTCTCAGCGGCCCAAACGTTATACCATTCAGGTGTCCAGAGGACGGAGTCCTTGGGGTCCCCCTTGGAGAAGGGGGATTTAGGGGGAAGGAGAGATTACTTTGTTCGCAGATCTTACAGGCAAAGTCGCGCTGGTAACCGGCGCATCCCGCGGCATCGGCCGCGCGATCGCGTTGGAGCTGGCCGAGGCGGGTGCGGATGTCGCCATTAACTACAGCGGCAGCGAAGCGGCTGCGGCCGAGACGGCCGAGGCGGTTCAAGCGCTCGGACGCCGCTCCCTCGTGCTGAAAGCCAACGTCGGGAAAGCCGAAGAATTCGACGGGATGGTCAAGCAAGTCATTGAGACGTTCGGCGTCATTGATATTTTGGTGAATAACGCAGGCATCACGCGTGACAATCTAATCATGCGCATGAAGGAAGAAGAATTCGACCAAGTCATCGAAACGAACTTGAAAGGCGTGTTCAACGGCATCAAAGCCGTCACCCGCCAAATGATGAAGCAGCGTTCCGGCCGCATCGTCAACATCTCGTCCGTCGTTGGCGTGCTGGGCAATCCGGGGCAGGCTAATTATGTCGCGGCCAAAGCCGGCGTCATCGGTTTGACGAAAGCGTCCGCCCGCGAGCTGGCTTCGCGCGGCATTACGGTCAACTGCGTCGCGCCCGGCTTTATCCAGACGGACATGACGGACAAGCTGCCGCAGGAGATGCGCGAGAAGCTGACGGGTGACATTCCGCTGGCCCGTCTCGGGGATCCGCGGGACATCGCGTCCGCGGTTCGTTTCCTGGCTTCCGGCGCAGCAGGTTACATGACGGGCCAAACGATTCATGTCGACGGCGGCATGTACATGTAGCCATTTCGCACATGTCCTGTCAGACGGCAACCGTTTGATGTATGGCATTTTGTCCGTAATTCTCGTATAATACCATGGAGGAGGTGAACCGGATGTCCGATGTATATGATCGTGTAAAGCGCATCGTTGTCGACCGCCTTGGCGTTGACGAGTCGGAAGTGACGCTAGAAGCTTCGTTTAAAGAAGATCTTGGAGCGGACTCTCTTGATGTCGTTGAATTGGTCATGGAACTGGAAGATGAATTCGATATGGAAATCTCTGATGAAGATGCAGAGAAAATTACGAGTGTAGGAGAAGTCGTAAATTACATAGCTTCTCTGGCGAAGTAATAAAAAATGACAAGTCCCGTTGCAATAGCGGGACTTCTCTCCATCTATAGAGCGATTCGGCCCTGCTTTGGCAGCGGCTGTAAGCGCATTAGCGTTCTTATAGATAAAGCAAGGATTTGAGTTCCCATTTGAGGTGAATAGAGATGAAGCAGAGAGTAGTCGTTACGGGCATGGGGGTTATGACTTCGCTCGGTTCCGAATTGGAGACGTTCTGGGGTAATTTATTGGAAGGCAAATCCGGCGTTTCCTTGATAGAAGCATTTGATGTTTCCGAATATCCGACCCGCATTGCGGCTGAAATAAAGAATTTCAATCCGGAAGAGTACGGCATCGACAAGAAAGAAGCGCGCCGCATGGATCGCTTCGTGCAGTTCGCGGTTGTGGCCAGCCAGCTCGCCGTCAAGGATGCAGGCATCAATATCGGTGCCGAAGTGGATGCCGAGCGCGTAGGCGTAATGATCGGTTCCGGCATTGGCGGTTTGGGCACGTGGGAAGACCAGCATAACATTTTGCTGGAGAAAGGTCCGAAGCGCGTAAGTCCGTTCTTCATTCCGATGATGATCGCGAACATGGCGTCCGGACAAGTATCGATGGCCACCGGCGCGAAAGGTCCGAACAGTACAGCGGTCACGGCTTGCGCCACGGGAACGCATTCCATCGGGGATTCGTTCAAGTTGATTCAACGCGGCGATGCCGATCTGATGATCTGCGGCGGCGCGGAAGCGACGATCAGACCGACGGGCTTGGCTGGCTTCTGTTCCATGCGCGCGATGTCTACGCGCAACGACGATCCGGCAAAAGCTTCCCGTCCGTTCGACGTGGACCGCGACGGCTTCGTCATGGGCGAAGGCTCGGGCGTGCTGGTGTTGGAATCGCTGGAGCACGCGCAGAAGCGCGGCGCGCATATTTATGCGGAAGTGATCGGTTACGGCATGAGCGGCGACGCGTACCACATGACGGAACCGGATCCGGACGGCGCGGCTCGCTGCATGGCGAAGGCGCTCCGGGACGGCGGTTTGGAGCCGGCTCAAATCGATTATATCAACGCGCACGGCACGTCGACTTCGATCGGCGACAAGTCGGAGACGACAGCGATCAAGAAAACGTTCGGCGATCATGCGTTCAAGCTGGCGGTCAGCTCCACGAAATCGATGACGGGCCATTTGCTCGGCGCGGCAGGCGGCGTTGAAGCGGTTATTCTAGGGTTGACGCTTCAGAACGGCATCATTCCGCCGACGATCAACCTGGATAATCCAGATCCCGAATGCGATCTCGATTATGTCCCGAACGTGCCGCGCAACGCGGACGTGCAATACGCGTTGTCGAACTCGTTCGGCTTCGGCGGACATAACGCGACGATCGTGATGAAGAAATATGAAGCATGACCAGTTTGACGAGCTGCAGCAGCGTCTGCAGCTCCGATTTCGTGCGAATAAGCTGCTCAGACAGGCGTTCACGCATACTTCATACGTCAACGAGCATCGTCAAAGCGGTACGGAGCACAATGAACGGCTTGAATTTCTCGGCGATGCCATCCTGCAATTGACGGTATCCGAATTTCTGTACCGGACCTTTCCGGAGCGTCCGGAAGGACAGCTGACCCGGATGCGGGCCTCGATCGTTTGCGAAGCTTCGCTCGCGCGGTTTGCGGAAATGTTGGACCTCGGGAAGCATATCCTGCTCGGCCGCGGAGAAGAACAGCTTGGGGGCCGGCAGCGTCCGGCCTTGCTCGCTGATTTGTTCGAAGCCTTTGTCGGGGCGATTTATTTGGATCAAGGACTGGAAGTCGTCAGAACGTTCCTGGCGTCGCATATGTTCCCGCATATCGACAACGACGGCGTGATGGTCGGCAAGGATTTCAAGTCGACGCTGCAGGAGAAAGCGCAGCAGGCCGGCATGGGACCGATCGAGTATCGGATCGTCGAAGAACGCGGGCCCGCGCATGACCGCGAGTTCGTCGTGGAAGTGTTCATCGGGGAGACGTCCTACGGCTCCGGCAGCGGACGAACCAAGAAAGAAGCGGAACAGCAGGCGGCGGCTGAAGCATGGCGGAAGCTGTCGAAGTAACGGAATAAGCAGCATGTCTAAAATTCTGGCACCCCTGGTACCGGGATTTTTTCATTTCTTGGATTCGAATTAGATGTGGGTTAATATTCCAATTATGGGTGTCTAATTGAGTGGACGCATGTGCTTTCCCAGTGGGTTTCGACGTATTTCGACCTGTGCTTTTTTAGCAATTATGGTACAATAGTCGTTGAGGTGAAGGTAAGCGATGTTCCTGAAAAGGATTGAGTTAGCTGGATTTAAATCGTTTGCCGACAAGACGGAACTGGAATTCGTCCGCGGCATTACGGCGGTCGTCGGCCCGAACGGCAGCGGCAAAAGCAACATCAGCGACAGCATCCGCTGGGTATTGGGCGAGCAAAGCGCGAAGAGCCTTCGCGGCGGCAAAATGGAAGATATCATCTTCGCGGGAAGCGACGCGCGCAAGGCGGTCAATTTCGGCGAGGTTTCTTTGACGCTGGATAACGCGGACGGTGCGCTGCCGCTGGATTACAACGAAGTGACCGTGACCCGTCGCGTGCACCGCAGCGGGGACAGCGAATATTTGATTAATAAACAGTCGTGCAGACTGAAGGATATAACGGAATTGTTCATGGATACGGGGATCGGCAAGGAAGCGTATTCCATCATCGGACAAGGCCGAATAGAGGAGATTTTAAGCACGCGTTCCGAGGACCGCCGCGGGATATTCGAAGAGGCTTCGGGGATCGTCAAATACAAATCGCGCAAGCGCGAGGCGCAGAAGAAGCTGGAGGACACGGAGTCCAACCTGCTGCGCATTCATGATTTGGTGACGGAGCTCGAGGATCAGGTAGAGCCGCTCCGCGTCCAATCGGAGAAAGCGATTCAGTACAAACAGCTGCGCGATCAATTGAAAACCGCGGAAATCTCCATGTACGTACATAATATCGAGACGGTCCATACGTCTTGGACGGAATCGAACGCCCGTATGGCGAAGCTGCAGGAAGAACAGCTCTCGCTATCCACGGTCGTAAGCAAGCACGATGCGACGTTGGAGAAGGACCGCTTGAAGCTCCGGGAGCTGGAGGAAGCGCTGGACCGCCTTCACGAAGCGATGCTGCAGTACAGCGAAGAGTACGAGAAATGCGAAGGATACGGGGAAGTGCTCAAGGAGCGCAAGCGCAACCTGGAACAGAACCGGGCACAGCTGGATGCGTCGTTGACCGCGCAAAACGAGCGAATCGGGGCGCTAACCAAAGAAGAAGCGGAGTTCCGCAGCAAAGCCGCGCTGCTCGAAAACGAGCTCGAAACGCTGCGGATGAAGCTTTCGGAGGAAGAATCGCGGCTGCTCGGCACGACCGCTTCGGCATCCGGCGACGCGGAAGAATCGCTGAAGGGCGAGCTGCTGGACGTGCTGAGCACGATGGCGCAGCTGCGCAACGAGATTCGTTATGCCTTGCAGCAGGAAGAAGCGCTTCAGCGCCGGATGGAGCGGCTCGGCGACGAGCATGCCAAATGGCAGGAGCAGCATGAGCGGCTCACGGCGCGAAGAACGGAGCTGCAGCAGAAGCTGGAGACGACGCTCGCTGAGATCAACAAAATGCGCAACCGGTATATCGGCGAATCCGAAGGTCTGCAAAGCGGCCAGAAGCTGCTGGAAGAAGCGCAATCAGCGATTCGGAAATGGGAACAAAAGCTGGAGGCGCTCACGTCCCGGCGTGACACGATGAAGGAGATGCAAGACGATCTCGACGGCTTCATGCACGGCGTCCGCGAGATTCTCAAGGCCTCGCGCCGTACGACGGGCGGCGTAGAGGGCGTGCACGGCGCGGTCGCGGAGCTTGTCCGCGTGCCGGAGAAAGTCGAGCTGGCCATCGAAACCGCGCTCGGCGGGGCGCTGCAGCATGTCGTCATGAACGATGAGCGCAGCGCCCGGGCGGCGATCGCTTACCTGAAGTCGCGTCAATTGGGACGCGCGACGTTTTTGCCGCTCGATGTCATCCGCGGCCGGAACATACCCGAGCATGACCGCAGAACGATCGCCGGGCTGGAAGGCTTCGTCGGCATCGCCTCCGAGCTCGTATCCTGCGACGCGAAGTATGCGCATATCGTGGAGAATTTGCTCGGCAACGTCCTGATCTCCGAAACGCTGGAGCAGGCGAACCGGATTGCGTCCAGAATCCAGTATCGCTTCCGGGTCGTCACGCTGGAAGGCGACGTGGTGAATGCCGGGGGCTCGATGACCGGGGGAAGCATGCAGAAGAAAGGCGCGAACCTGCTCGGCCGCCAACGCCAAATCGAACAGCTGGACGAAGAGATCAAGTCCGCGGATATCCAGCTCTCGAAGCTGCGCGACAAAATCAGCGACCTTCGCAAAGAGCAGTCGATCCGCAACCAGAAAGTCGACGAGCTGCGGGAGCTCGGAGAAAAGCTGCGCATCGACGAACAGCATTTGCGCGCCGAACTGCAGTCGCTCGATAACGAGAAACGGCATTTGGACGATCAGGCGCAGCTATTCCAGGCGGACAGCGCCGGCCATAAGTCGGAGCAGCGGCAGATCAGCAGCTCCGCCAAGGAAGCGGAAGAACGGCTCGCCGCGCTGACGCAGGAAGAAGCCCGGCTGCAGGAAGCGATCCGCGCGGCGGAGGAACGGCGCAAGGCCGGAGAATCAGCCAAAGAGCAGCTTCAGGATCAACTGACGGATTTGAAGATCGCGCTCGCGAAGACCGACCAGGAGAAAATGTCGTTCGAGGACCAAGCGGCTCGGGTTCGCTCCGATATCGGACGGGCTAAGCAGGAGTTGGCGGGCATACGCGACATGCTTCAGCGCCAGGACGAAGATGCGCGGCTGCATGGCGAAGAGAGCGCGAAGCAGATCGAGCAGTTGAATGCTTTGAAGCTCAAGAAGGAAGGCTGCTCCGAGCAGACGGACTTGAAGCGTTCGGCACGCGCGGAGCTCACGCGCGAGCTGGAGCAAGGCGAGAGCGAGACGAAGGAACAGCGTGCGCAGCTGCGCAGCGTGGAAGATCAGCTGCGCCAGATCGAAATCGCGGTCAACCGGCTCGACGTCGAGCTGGATAACCTGCTTCGCAAGCTAAGCGAGGAATACGAGCTGAGCTACGAGCTGGCCAAGGAGCGTTACCCCGTTCCGGAAGATGTCCTCGCGCTCCAGAACGAAGTGCGCGACCTGAAACGCCGCATCTCGAGTCTCGGCGAAGTCAACCTGGGCGCGATCGACGAGTACGAGCGCGTCAAGGAGCGGTATACGTTCCTGAACGACCAGAAGAACGATCTGATCGAGGCCAAGACGACGCTCTACCAGGTCATTCGCGAGATGGACGACGAGATGAGCCGCAGGTTCCGGACGACGTTCGAAGCGATTCGCGGCCATTTCGTGGTCGTGTTCTCCAAGCTGTTCGGCGGCGGCCGCGCGGATCTGATCATGGTGGAGCCGGACCGCGTGCTCGACAGCGGCATCGATATCGTGGCGCAGCCTCCGGGCAAGAAGCTGCAGAACCTGCAGCTGCTCTCGGGAGGCGAACGCGCGCTGACGGCGATCGCGCTGCTCTTCGCGATCTTGCAGGTCAAACCGGTTCCTTTCTGCGTATTGGACGAAGTGGAAGCGGCGCTCGACGAAGCGAACGTGGCCCGTTTTGCCCAATATTTGCGGGAATTTTCGGAGCTTACGCAATTCATCGTCGTGACCCATCGCAAAGGCACCATGGAAGAGGCCGACGTGCTCTACGGGGTTACGATGGAAGAAGGCGGCGTGTCCAAGCTCGTCTCCGTTCGCCTGGAGGATGAAGAAGCGGTATCCGCATAATCGTTGCATCGAAACAACCGCAGTCAACGTATACAAGAAGCCGGAGCCTGGCCCTCGCAGCCGGGCTCGGCTTTTGCGAGTAAAGGGATGGAGGTCCAATCATGAGTTTCTTTAAACGGTTGAAAGAAAGCATCGCCCAGAAGACCGAGGCGGTCACGTCCATATTCAAGGAAGGCTTGTCCAAGACGCGCACTGCGTTCGTCGGGAAGATCGAGGATCTGATCTCGCGCCGCAAGAAGATCGACGAGGCGTTTTATGAAGAACTGGAAGAAATCTTGATCGGCGCCGACGTCGGCGTCAATACGGTCATGCAGCTAATCGACGACCTGAGGGCGGAAGTGAAGAAGCGAAAGATCGAGGAAGCCGCCGAGCTGCAACCGATCCTGTCCGAGCGGCTGGTGGAGCTGTTGAAAGGCAACGTCAAAACCGAGCTGCGCATGGCGGAGCAAGGGATGACCGTCATCCTGTTCGTCGGCGTCAACGGCGTCGGCAAAACGACGACGATCGGCAAGCTTGCGCATAAATTCAAGCGCGAGGGCAAGTCCGTCCTGCTTGCGGCCGGAGATACGTTCCGTGCCGGAGCCATCGAGCAGCTGGAAGTATGGGGCAAGCGCGTCGGCGTGGACGTCATCAAGCAGGAATCCGGCGCGGATCCGGCGGCAGTCATGTACGACGCGGTCCATGCGGCGAAACAGCGGGGCGTCGACGTGCTGCTCTGCGACACGGCCGGACGGCTGCAAAACAAGCATAATCTCATGGAAGAGTTGAATAAAATCTTCCGCGTCATCCAGCGCGAGGTTCCGAGCGCTCCTCATGAAGTGCTGCTCGTCCTCGATGCGGCGACGGGCCAGAACGCGCTGAGCCAAGCGAAGCTGTTCGGGGAGAAGAGCGGCGTTACGGGTCTCGTGCTGACGAAGCTGGACGGCACGGCAAAGGGCGGCATCGTGATCGCGATCCGCAATGAGCTCGATCTGCCGGTGAAACTGGTCGGGCTTGGCGAGAAAATGGAGGATCTGCAGGAATTCGATTCCGAGCAATTCGTCCATGCGCTGTTCGGCGGCTTGCTTCAATCCGTGGAAGACGAGAAGGAACCGGGTCAATAACGGGTGACAAGCAAAACTACTTGACAGGGCATAGGCCGCTGCGCTATGATAATCGTCGTGGAATTGGTGTAAAGGTAATTGCCTTGACGTAAAGGAGCGGATAGCATGACGGTCCATGAAACCGATGCCCTGGCGAAGACGAACCGGGTAAATATGCTGTTCGATTTCTACGCGCAATTGCTGACGGAGAAACAACAGACGTTTTTAAAATATTATTTTCATGACGATTACTCGCTCGGCGAAATCGCCGCCGAATTCGATATTAGCAGGCAAGCGGTCTATGAGCATGTCAAGCGCGCGGAAGCGGTGCTCGAGAACTGCGAAAGCAAGCTGAACCTCCTTGCCAAGCACGAGTCGGCCGAACGTTGGCTGAACCGGTTGGACGAAATGGCGGAGCGGCTTGCGGCTCACGGTGACTTTGGTGCCGAACTTCAAGCAATCGCACGTGGTTTGCGCGGAGAAGGATTGGACGGTACATAAGTCGCGTCCGATTCCAGACGGGGTTAAGCGTACATAACTTCGGTTATGCTTACGAAGTAGTTTTGTTCTTCTTGCCGTATACCCGGCAAGGCTCCACCAACAAAACTTTTAGGAGGTGACGATCATGGCATTTGAAGGTTTGTCCAGCAGGCTGCAGAACGTTTTCGGCAAATTGCGCGGCAAGGGTAAAGTGACGGAGGATGATGTTAACGAGGCGATGCGCGAAGTGCGCTTGGCACTGCTCGAAGCCGACGTTAACTTCAAGGTCGTCAAAGATTTCATCGCGAAGGTGAAAGAACGGGCGATCGGGCTTGAATTGACGAAGAGCTTCACGCCCGGCATGGTCGTCGTCGATATCGTAAACAAAGAATTGACGGAGCTGATGGGCGGCACGAACACCAAGCTCGCCAAGTCGAACAAACCGCCGACGGTCATCTTGATGGCCGGCTTGCAAGGGGCCGGTAAAACGACCTCCTCCGCGAAGCTCGCTAAATTGCTGCTCAAGGACAAGCATAAACCGCTCATGATCGCCGGCGATATTTACCGGCCAGCCGCAATCAAGCAGCTGCAGGTGCTTGGAGAGCAAATCGGCGTTCCGGTATTTACGCTCGGCGATCAAACCTCGCCGGTCGACATTGCCCGCCAAGGACTTCAGCTTGCCAAAGACAACGGACACGATTACGTCATTATCGATACGGCCGGCCGGCTGCACATCGACGAGGCGCTGATGACCGAGCTGCGCGATATTCACGAAGCGACGAAGCCCGACGAAGTGCTGCTCGTCGTCGACGCGATGACTGGGCAAGAAGCGGTTAACGTGGCGCAAAGCTTCCACAGCCAGCTGGAGCTCACGGGCGTCGTGTTGACGAAGCTCGACGGCGATACCCGCGGCGGCGCGGCGCTCTCGGTCAAAGCGGTCACGGGCTGCCCGATCAAATTCGCGGCGACGGGCGAGAAGATCGAGCCGCTCGAGCCGTTTCATCCGGAACGGATGGCATCCCGGATTCTCGGCATGGGCGACATGCTGTCGCTGATCGAGAAAGCGCAGTCCAGCATCGACGCCGAGAAAGCCGCCGAGATGGAACGCAAGATGCGGACGGCCGAATTTACGTTCGAGGATTTCCTCGAGCAGATGGAGCAGGTTCGCAAGCTCGGTCCGCTGGATCAGTTGCTCGACATGATGCCGGGCATGGGCAAGATGAAGGATATGAAGAACCTCAAGGTGGACGAGAAACAAATCGGACGCGTCGAAGCGATCGTCAAGTCGATGACGAAAGAAGAGAAGCGCAAACCCGAAATTCTCAATCACAGCAGGCGTAAGCGCATTGCGATCGGCAGCGGGACTTCCGTCGCGGAGGTCAACCGGCTGATCAAGCAATTCGACGATATGAAGAAAATGATGAAGCAGTTCTCGTCCATGATGGGTCCGAAAGGACCGAAGGGCGGCATGAAAGGTCTCAAAGGCATGCTGCCGAAGGGCATGAAATTCCCGTTCTAAGCAGTTGCCGCCTGGGCGGCTTACCTGCGCAAGAGCAGGATCGATATTTATTGAAGGAGGTGAATTCTCATGGCAGTACGTATTCGTTTGAAACGTATCGGTGCGCATAAAGCGCCTTTCTACCGTGTGGTAGTTTCCGATTCCCGTTCCCCGCGCGACGGCCGCTTCATTGAAGAAATCGGTACTTATAACCCGGTTGCTCAACCGGCTCAAGTTAACATCGATGAAGAAAAAGCTCTTAAATGGCTTCAAAACGGAGCGCAAGCTTCCGACACGGTCCGCAACCTGCTTTCCAAAGCAGGCGTAATGACGAAGCTTCACGAGCTGAAACTTCAAAAATAATCGACTCGGTGCGGGGGGCCTATTGTGATGAAAGAATTGATTCTTGTCATAGCGAAGGCTTTAGTGGATAACCCGGAGGATGTACGCGTCGACGTGAAAGAAGACGATCGCGGCACCGTCTACCTGCTGTCGGTCAACCCCGACGATGTCGGCAAGGTAATCGGCAAGCAGGGACGGATCGCCAAAGCGCTGAGAACGGTCGTCGCATCGGCAGCCGTCAAGTCGCAGAAGCGCGTCATGGTCGATATTATTTCGTAGCGATCGTACATCGAGACAGGGCTAGGATGAATATCCTAGCTCTTTTTCGATGGCAAATACGAAAAAAGGCAGGGACAGGGCATGGATCAACAGTGGTTATCCGTCGGTAAGCTCGTGAATACGCACGGTATTCGCGGCGAAGTGAAGGTCATTTCGCAGACCGATTTTCCCGAGGAGCGATTCGCGCCGAATTCGGTGCTAAAGCTCATCAACGAAGAGAACGGCCAGCATCTGGACGTGGAAATAGTGAGCGCAAGAGAACATAAGGGCATGTTTTTCTTGAAGCTTAAAGGATATGACAACATCAACGAGGTCGAGAAATACAAGGGATGGTCGTTGAAGGTGTCCAAGGAAGACCTCGTCGAGCTGGATGAGGGCGAATATTACCACCACCAGATTATCGGCTGCAAGGTCGTGACGGACGAAGGCGCGGAGCTTGGCGTTATCACGGAAATTCTCGTGCCGGGCGCCAACGACGTGTGGGTCGTCCAGCCGGCTAAAGGCAAGCAGGTGCTCATTCCCGTCATCGACGATGTCGTCCTCGATGTGGACATTCCGAACAAAACGGTGAAGGTTCATCTGATGGAAGGGCTGATCTAGCTCATGCGCATCGATATATTGACGCTGTTCCCCGAAATGTTCCAAGGCGTGTTCGGCGCCAGCATACTAGGCAAAGCCCGCGAAAAAGGCATCGTCGGCCTGAATGCGGTTAACTTCCGGGATTATGCGAATAATAAACATAATACGGTAGACGACTATCCTTACGGCGGAGGCGGAGGCATGGTGCTCAAGCCCGAGCCTTTGTTCGCCGCGGTGGAGGATCTCATGCCGGAGAGCGGGAATAAACCGCGCGTGATCCTGCTTTGCCCGCAGGGGGAGCCCTATACGCAGAAGAAGGCGGAGGAACTGTCGGCGCAGGAGCATTTGGTCTTTGTATGCGGGCATTACGAGGGGTATGACGAACGGATTCGCCAGCATCTCGTGACCGACGAGATTTCCCTGGGCGATTACGTACTTACGGGAGGCGAGCTGCCGGCGATGGTAATCATCGACAGCATCGTCCGCTTGCTGCCGGGCGTGCTTGGCAACGAAACGTCGGCCGTGACGGATTCCTTCAGCACCGGTCTGCTGGAGCATCCGCATTATACGCGCCCTCCCGTATTCCGCGGCTGGGAAGTACCCGAAGTGCTCATGTCCGGCCATCATGCGAACGTGGAGATTTGGAGGCGTCAGCAATCGATCCTGCGAACGCTGGAGCGCCGCCCCGAGCTGTTGGACAACGCCGAATTGACGAAGAAAGAGCGATTATGGCTGACTGAACAAATCCGCGCCCGCAGCGAAGAGAAGCCTTCGTAGGCCTTCCGAAAACAATCGGGCGATGCTGATTCCCGTTGTTGTATTCTGGGCTGGATTATGTTAGAATGGCAGAGTTGCTTTGTTAACTCGGACGGTCCGCTATATAGCGATAATCCGGATTCTAACGTGATTCCGGTAGCTTATAAGAACGTCTATGGTGGAAGGAGTTGAATCAAATGAATCTTTTGCAAACCATTGCGCAAGAAAATCTTCGTACTGACCTTCCAAGCTTTCGCCCGGGCGACACGCTTAAGGTACACGTAAAAGTTATCGAGGGATCGCGCGAACGTATCCAGCTGTTCGAAGGCGTCGTTATCAAACGTCGCGGCGGCGGCATTAGCGCTACTTTTACAGTGCGTAAAATTTCGTACGGCGTTGGCGTTGAAAGAACGTTCCCTGTGAACTCGCCGAAAATTGAGAAGATCGAAGTTGCACGCCGCGGTAAAGTCCGTCGCGCGAAACTGTACTACCTTCGCAATCTTCGCGGTAAAGCTGCGAGAATCAAAGAAATTCGCTAATGAACGTCAAGAGGGGGACTTGCGCAAACAAGTCCCTTTTCGCTTTTTTACATATAAAAAAGCAGTTTTCAGCGTAATCGGCTTATATTCACGCGGGTGAAACTTGCCTGGCCGAAAATACGTTTATCTCTTACATAGCCGATTTTTCGATCGCGTCGGTAAAATAAATTATTCCTGCTTAGAAGAGGTGGAATCGTGGATCAACAGCACCGCAATGACGAGCAACAATTGGAGCAGGATGACGTAAAGCCCGAGGAGCATCAAGCGCGCGTCGACGGCACGGATACCCCTGATACGCCAAACAAGCCGCCCGCCAAAGGACGCGCGCAGAAAGAAGTGTTCGAATGGGTCAAAGCGCTTGCGATCGCGGCGATACTCGTTCTGGTGATCCGCTACTTCCTGTTCGCGCCGTTTATCGTGGACGGACCTTCGATGGAGCCGAACTTTTATACGGGAGAGCGATTGATCGTCGACAAAGCGATCTTCGAGATTCGCAAGCCGAAGCGCGGAGAAGTCATCGTCTTCCATGTGCCTGAGGAAGGCCGCGATTTTATCAAGCGCGTTATCGGCGTGCCCGGCGACAAGATCAAATACGAGGACGACAATCTTTACGTCAACGGCAAGCTGGTGGACGAACCCTATCTGAAGGAATCCATCGCGGCCGCCAAGGCGAACGGCGAAATCTTCAACAACAACGGCGGCGAGGAACGGAACTTCCCGAACTCGAATTTCGATACGGACGTCGTACCGGCGGGCCATGTGCTTGCGTTCGGGGACAATCGCCGCAACAGCAAGGACAGCCGGATTATCGGCTTTGTCGATGACAAAGAAATCGTCGGACGGGCGGATGTCATCTTCTGGCCGATGAACAAAATGGCTTTCGTGAAACAAGGATGAGGAGAATGACAGCATGACGATTCAGTGGTTTCCCGGCCATATGACGAGAGCGAGAAGGGAAATTCAGGAGAAGCTCAAATTGATCGACATTGCCATCGAGCTTCTGGATTCCCGCGTACCGCTTTCGAGCCGGAACCCGATGGTAGATGAAATCCTGCAAGGCAAGCCGAGGCTGATCCTGCTGAACAAAGCGGATTTGGCCGATGCGCGAACGACGGAGAAATGGCGGACGTATTTTACCGGGCTGGGCTATGCCAGCCTTGCGATCGACGCTTCGACCGGCAGCCACGTGAATGAAATACCGGTGAAGGTGAGGGAACTGCTGCACGAGAAAATCGCGCGGCAAATCGCCAAAGGCATGACGCCCCGTCCCGTGCGCGGTCTGATCGTCGGCATTCCGAACGTCGGCAAATCGACGCTGATCAACCGCCTTGCGGGCCGAAACATCGCGGCAACCGGAGATCGTCCCGGCGTTACGAAAGGCCAGCAGTGGATCAAGATCGGCACGGAGATGGAGTTGCTCGATACGCCCGGGATCCTGTGGCCGAAGTTCGAGGATCAAATCGTCGGCTTCAAGCTTGCGATGACCGGAGCGATCCGTGAGCAGGTACTGAACGTGGAAGAGGTTGCGTTCTTTGCCATCAAAGAGCTGGCGACCCGGTATTGGGATGCGCTAGCGGAACGTTTCGGCTTGACCGAACCGCCGCGGGACGCGGAAGACAACAACGAGCTTGTACGCGTGATGGAAGATATCGGCCGCAAGCGGGGTTGCCTTGTAAGTGGCGGACGCGTGGACTTGGAAAAAGCGTCCGGCATTATTCTCAGAGAGCTGCGTGCGGGGAACCTGGGACGCATCACGCTGGAAACGCCGCAAGACGCGAAATGACCGAACGGCTGCCTTGATCGATGGGCGGTCGTTTTTTTTATTGGAAAGACATGGTCGTTACGAAAGTCGCGGAATGGTTGAAAGAAGAGCGCTTGAGCACATGAAGTCGTCGAATCGAACGGCGCCGTGCCTCTCGGAAGCTTTGCTGACAGGCGACGCAAAAATTGCGATAATGGCAATGGCGTATTCTGTGAGGCTGGAGCATTGCATGGCATATACATAACCGGTAGGGCGAGACTGGCGCGTGCGAGTTTGAGGGGAACAAGGGGGAGAACCGAATGTTGGACGAATTCGAGAAACCGTTGTGGGAGCAAGGATACCGGAGCTTAGCCGGCATCGACGAGGTTGGCCGCGGCTGCTTGTTCGGCGACGTCGTCGCGGCAGCGGTGATTTTGCCGGAGGGGTTGGTATTGGACGGCATCAACGATTCCAAAAAGCTGTCGGAGAAGAAGCGGGAGGAATTATACTGGCAGATCGTCGACTGCGCCGAAGCTTGGGCAGTGTCGCGCGTGGATTCGTCCGTCGTGGACGACATCAACATCAAGCAGGCGGCGAGGCTCGCGATGAAACAGGCAGTCGAGACGTTGGGGGTTCAGCCGGCGTATTTGCTGGTGGATGCCGAGAAGGTAGACATCGAGCTGCCTCAGCTGGCCATCATTAAAGGGGATGCGCGGAGCCAGTCCATCGCGGCGGCATCCATACTCGCGAAAGTCACGCGGGACCGGTTATGTCGCGACGAATGGGACAAGCTCTATCCCGCTTACGGCATCGCCATACATAAAGGCTACGCAACCAAGCTGCACCGGGAAAAGCTTCTGGAGCACGGTCCGAGTCCGATGCACCGGCGAAGTTTTCTGGGGAAGCTGTTCGCGGAGCAGCAGGTGTTGTTCTAGAGGTTGACTGCGTGGTTTGCGGTTGGAATCAATTGGCGGCCGCAGCTGCTGTACATGATGAATCCGAAGAAATGCAAACGAGGCGCTCTCCGAAGCTCCTTGTTTTGTTGCGCGTCCCGCTAACCTTGTTGGCTAGGGGTTCAGGCGAGAACCGGTTTGGCCGATAAAAGAGCTATAGGTATCGCGCGAGTGGAAGGATGTGCGTCGAATGTCGATGTCGATCGGACAATTAATGAAAGGCCTTATCGGCGATGCTCAGCCCGGCGACGGCAAAGCGCTGGAGCTTAAGGTCGGGCAAACGGTCCGCGGCGTCCTGGTGAAAATGACCGGCGATCGGGAGGGCATCGTGCAAATCAACGGCACGCCTGTTCAAGCGAAGCTTGAAACCCCGCTGGAGCCGGGGAAGGCTGTCATGCTTGAAGTGCAGCCCGAGTCGGCCGACGGCGCGCTGGTCTTGAAGGCGGCGGATCCGAAAACGGCGGCTATACCGGAAGCGAGCGTAAAGGAATGGATCAAAGCGCTCGGATTGCCCGATACGAAAGCGTCCGCGGATCTAGTCGGGGAGCTGCGCAAGGATGGCGTCGTTTTGACCCGCGAGACGGCAGGTCAATTCAGATCCGCGCTTGCCGCCATGCCTGACGGCGGCGATGCGCAGTCTTGGATGCGGGCGGCCGCGCTGGCTTTCAAGCGGGGGCTGCCGATGACGGGCGCGACGATAGGCGCGCTTCAGCAGGTTCTTGCCGGTCCGCCGGCGCATGCGCTTCTGGAGGCGCTGGAGGCGGGTCTTGCCGCTTGGAGCGGTCCTGCCGCGGGGCAAGGCGCGGCGGGGTCCGCGCAGTCGCCTGGGGCGGCGCAAGCGGCCGCAGCGAAGCTGCAGGCGCTGCTGGCCGAAGGCGCGGCGCTGATGCGCGAAGCGCAGCAGGCGGGCGGGGCGAAGCCGCCCGCGGGTTTTGGGGGCGCCGGGGCGGAGCCGGCGCCCGGGGGAGCGGCCGGCGAAGCTGCCGCTCCGGCCGCGCGCAGCGCGGCGGCGCAGCCGGCAGCCTTTGGCGCCGGCAAAGGCGTGCCGGAGGGAATAGATATCGGCAAGCTGCCTGTCGAAGGTTCGGCTTCGATAACTGCAGGTAGACAGCAGGTCAGTTTAGATCATGTGATATTGCCGCAACTTAGTGGGGCTGCTGACCAGGCTGGTTATACAAAGCAAGCAGGAACGCCAGCAAGCTTAAACAGCGCGCAGCAACAAGTTTTGGGGGAAACGTTGTCGGATGAGGTACATGCATCAGCAGGCCGTGCTCTGCAACAGTCTAACGCACTGCTGGAAAGTGCGTCGTCGCGGCAGAAAAGCAATTCGGCTGTTGCAATCAACCAGAGGATCGACGACGGGACGGCGGCGCAAGCATCGAATCCTGGGCAACCTGCAGGTTCAAACGCAGCGCAGACAAGACCTCTGGCCGGCAGCGGCACCAGCTGGGTAGGACAAATGATGAAATGGATCGGCGTCGATCATGAGCGAATGCTGGCGACGGCGACCATTCAGCAAGAAGCGCTTGCTTTGGCGAACGCCTCCGTTACAGGACCGCCTGCAGCAGCCGATGGGCAGACAGCGCAAGCCATGAAAGCTCCGAACGACGCTCGGATGCCTGCGTCAGTCGGTCAGGAACGCGCCGCATCGCTGCTGTTCGATCGGAGCCAACAGCAATTGGCCGCATTGGCGTCCATCATCCAAGACAGCGCCGCTCCGAACGGCGAAGGGGCTAAATCCAACACGGCCGACACGCTGAAGAGCGCGTTATTGACTATTGCGGCGAGCGATGACGTACCTCAACAGCTTCGAGATACGGCACAGCAGCTCGTCTCGCATATTACCGGGCAGCAACTGCTGCTATCGCCGGAAAAAAACGGTTCATTGTTTTCCCATGTGACCCTGTTCATCCCGATGAAGGGACCGGACGGCAGCCAAACGGCATCCGTTCATATCCAGACAAGGAGAGGACGCAAAGGGGAGCTGGATGGCGATAACTGCCGGCTGCTGTTCGATTTGCGAATGAAGACGTTGGGGGAAACGGTCGTTGACGTACAGGTCGTCAATAAAATCGTCAATCTGCATATCTGGAACGACCACCCCGCTTCGGAACAGCTGATTGATTCCTCGCGATCCGAGTTGACCGCGGCGCTTGGCAACGCGGGCTATCAATTGTTGACGCTGCGGGCCGAACCGATGCCGGAACGGTTCATGGACCGATTCCATGCCGAACGAACGGTCGCCACGGCGGATAGCCAGGATTGGTTCGCGAAACCGTACAAAGGAGTGGATGTTCGCGTATGAGCGCGCCGAAGAGACGCAGCCAAACGGCGAAGATCGAAACGTACGAGCCCTCCAAAAAGGCGGTCGCGTTAAAATACGAGCCGGGCGAGAATACCGCGCCGGTCATCGTAGCGAAAGGCAAAGGCAAACTGGCTGAAGCTATATTGGAGAAGGCCGCGGAGAACGGGGTTCCCGTTCAACAAGATTCTTCGCTTGTCGAGGTGTTGTCGAAGCTGGATCTCGATCAGGAAATTCCTCCTGAATTGTACACGCTCGTCGCCGAGATCCTATCCTTCGTCTATCGTTCAGATCAACGCGCGGGAGGTAGCTTGCTTTGAGTAAATTGGAGCGGACCGGGAAGCCGGACGCCAGGCGAACGATCGGCATTCATGGCGAATCGGAAGCTGCCGAGTATTTGATGGATAAAGGTTATTTGCTGTTGGACAGGAATTGGCGCTGCCGTTCGGGAGAATTGGATATCGTGGCGAAGCAGGACTCGATGATCGTCTTTGTCGAAGTTCGCACGCGCAGGGCCGGCGGAAGATTCGGAACCGCCGTGGAATCGGTCGATGCCAGGAAGCAACTGCAGGTTCGTTCGACGGCGGAGGTTTACCTGTCGATGCACAAGCTCCATGGCATTCGTATTCGATTCGACGTCATCGCCATTACGCTTGCGCAGAGCGGGCGGGTTCCCGTTGCTTATGAAGTAGCAGAGCTGCGTCATTTGGAAGCGGCGTTCTGAGGCGAGGGAATCCGGATAGCAAATAAAAGGAGATGCCGGTTGATGGCATCTCCTTTTATTTGCTGTGTAATGCTGTTATAGGCAGTCGGATGAATGGGATGGATGAGATGTGCGGGCATAAGAGAGCAAGCGTAGGCGCGATCCTAGAACTTTCGAAGCTGACTATAGCGATTGAAGCTTACGGTCCAAGCTTCTGTAGCCGATCGCTTCGGCAACGTGTTGGCTGTCCACGCGGTCAACATTCTCGAGATCGGCTATGGTTCTGGCGAGTTTCAGAATACGGTCGTGCGCGCGCAGGCTTACGCCCAAGGAGTCGAATGCCTTTCGGAGCAATTCATCGGCTTCTTTCGTCATTTCGACCGCCTTGCGAAGCGAAGCGCCGGCAAGCTGGCTTAGCTCCGTCTGTCCGCCGCGCCGTTCTTGCCTGCGATTGACGGCTTGAAGCACCATTTCGCGCATTTGGGCCGTGGTCATTCCAACCGTCAGACCTTCGGAAGAGAGCGGTCTCGGAACCTCGATATGCATATCGATTCGGTCCAGCAGCGGCCCGGAAATCTTGGTACGGTAGCGGGCGATTTGAATCTCGGAACAGACGCAGCGCTGCTCGTCCGTGTCATGACCGTAGTAACCGCACGGGCATGGATTCATGGACGCCGCCAGCAAAAAAGAAGCGGGGAATCGAAACACGGCGCGCGATCGCGCGATCGTCACCTCCCGGTCCTCGAGCGGCTGCCGCAGCACTTCGAGCGCGGTTCTGGAGAATTCGGGCAGTTCATCCAGAAATAAAACGCCGCGGTGGGCAAGCGTCACTTCGCCCGGTCTTGGAATGGAACCGCCGCCGATTAATCCCGCTGCCGAAATCGTATGATGCGGGCTTCTGAATTGCCGTTCGTGCATGAGTGATGGAATGCCGCCCGGCAGTTTTCCCGCCGCGCTGTATATCTTGGTCACTTGCAGCGCCTCTTCTTCCAGGAGCGGGGGCATGATGCCTGGAATTCGTTTGGCCAGCATCGTCTTTCCTGTTCCCGGAGGCCCTGTGAGCAAGACGTTATGACTGCCGGCCGCCGCAATCAACAATGCGCGCTTTGCATGATGCTGACCTAATACATCGCCATAATCGCCGTGAAAGAAGGAACCGCCGTTTCCGAAGCTATTTACCGTGATTCGTTCTCGTTCGCCGGCTGCATCGTAGCGAAGGGATTCCCACGATTGGTTGTCGGACTTCGGGTCTCCCAGCTCGCGCAAGCGGGAGGCGGCATACAGCTCCATGCCTTCAATGCAGGCCGCTTCGGCCGCGTTGCCGCGCGGCAAGAGGACCTTCGACATGCCGCGCAGCTTGGCTTGCTCGACCATGGCGAGCACGCCGGGGACCGCTCTTAATTCACCGTTCAAAGCAAGCTCGCCGAGCACGAGGAAATCTTGAAACAACCCGCTGCGAAGCTGATTGCTGGCTGCCAATATTCCCGCGGCGATGGCCAAATCGAAGGCCGTTCCTTCTTTTCTTAAATCCGCCGGCGCCAGGTTGACGGTGATTCTCTCCATCGGAAACGCAAAACCGCAGTTTTTCACCGCGGCTCTGACTCGCTCGACCGATTCCCTCACTGCCGGATCCGGCAAGCCGACCACGTTCACTTGGGGAAGACCGCTTGAAATGTCGACTTCTACGGCAATCATTCGCCCTTCGACGCCATACACGCTCCCGCTGCAAATTTGCGTATACATAACAAAAAACACCTCACCGTTATCGGCCGAAGGTGCTTCCTCACAGGTCCGTCGCTAAACATATTATGTCCATCATAGATGACATGCGAAAAAGCTGTCAACAGTTCAGGCCGACCCGCAGACTTAAATTTTTTATGATTGCAATGGTGCTTGCTCCGTTTGGCTAATCATGCTAAACTCGTTTTGATGAGAACAAATGTTCCGTGTCAATATTTCGATCCGTTTTGGTAATACTAGGGTCTATATCAATACATCTCCATGTGACGCGGATATTGTCCGCTTTCATATCGATATGAGATGAAACTGATATCAAAAAAGCTGTATTTTTGTCGTAAAAAATTAGGAAAGCCATGACGAATCGTGTTACAATACTTATTGGTTTTGTGTACATACGTAGGATTTGACTGCGGATAGGAGGATTTTCGTAAATGAATATCCATGAGTATCAGGGTAAACAATTGCTGAAGCAATATGGGGTTGCCGTACCGGATGGTAAAGTGGCATTCTCCGTGGACGAGGCCGTAGAGGCGGCGAAATCGCTGGGTACGCCCGTTGTCGTTGTGAAAGCGCAGATTCATGCGGGTGGACGCGGGAAAGCGGGCGGCGTTAAAGTCGCCAAAAATTTGGACGAGGTACGGGAGTACGCAAGCCAAATTCTCGGCAAAGTGCTGGTGACGCACCAAACGGGTCCAGAAGGCAAAGAAGTCAAACGTTTGCTTATCGAGCAAGGCTGCGACATTAAGAAAGAGTACTACATCGGTCTCGTCGTAGACCGGGTAACCGGCCGAATCGTCATGATGGCTTCCGAAGAAGGCGGCACGGAGATCGAAGAGGTCGCTGCCCACACGCCAGAGAAAATTTTCAAAGAAGTGATCGACCCTGCCGTCGGTCTTCAAGTTTTCCAAGCGCGCAAACTCGCATACGCCATCAACATCCCGAACGAGCTCGTGAACAAAGCGGCTAAATTCATGCTTTCCCTGTACACGGCGTTCGTTGATAAAGACTGCTCCATTGCGGAGATCAATCCGCTCGTCGTAACCGGCGACGGCAATGTCATGGCACTCGACGCCAAGCTGAACTTCGATTCCAATGCGCTGTACCGTCATAAAGACGTCGTAGAGCTGCGGGATTTGGAGGAAGAAGACGAAAAGGAAATCCAAGCGTCCAAATTCGATTTGAGCTACATCGCGCTGGATGGCAACATCGGCTGCATGGTTAACGGCGCAGGTCTTGCGATGGCGACGATGGATATCATCAAATATTACGGCGGCGACCCGGCCAACTTCCTGGACGTAGGGGGCGGCGCTACCAAAGAGAAAGTGACCGAAGCCTTTAAAATTATTCTCTCCGACGAGAAGGTTAAGGGCATCTTCGTCAACATTTTCGGCGGAATCATGAAATGCGACATTATCGCCGACGGCGTCATTTCCGCAGCGAAAGAGCTTGGTCTGGACCGTCCGCTCGTCGTTCGCCTGGAAGGCACCAACGTGGAGCTCGGCAAGAAAATGTTGAACGAATCCGGACTAAACATCGTTGCCGCCGACTCCATGGCCGACGGTGCGCAAAAGATCGTCGCGCTTGTGAAATAAGACTGATTTTGTCGCAATACGGCGGCATACGAATTCTTTTAGGGGATGTGAGTTTCGATGAGCATTTTGGTAGGCAAAGATACTAAAGTCATTACGCAAGGCATTACAGGTGCCACAGGGTTGTTTCATGCGAAGGGCGCCCTGGAATACGGTACCCAAATGGTTGGCGGCGTAACGCCGGGCAAAGGCGGAACCAACGTCGATATTACGCTTGAGAACGGCACGGTCGTCTCGTTGCCGGTCTTCAATACGGTTGTGGACGCAGTCGCAAAAACCGGCGCAACTGCATCGGTCATTTACGTACCGCCGGCATTCGCGGCCGATTCCATCATGGAAGCCGTCGATGCGGAGCTTGATCTTGTCATCTGTATCACGGAAGGCATCCCGGTCATCGACATGATTAAAGTAACCCGGTACATGGAAGGCCGCAAAACGCGCCTGATCGGACCGAACTGCCCGGGCGTCATTACGCCAGGCGAATGCAAAATCGGCATCATGCCGGGCTATATTCACACGAAAGGCCATGTAGGCGTCGTTTCCCGCAGCGGAACGCTTACCTACGAGGCCGTGCATCAATTGACGACTCGCGGCATCGGACAATCCTCCGCTGTCGGTATCGGCGGCGACCCTGTCAAAGGCTCGGAGTTCATCGACATTTTAAGCATGTTCAATGACGATCCGGACACGTACGCGGTCATCATGATCGGCGAAATCGGCGGTTCGGCGGAAGAAGAAGCGGCGGAATGGGTCAAAGCGAACATGACGAAGCCGGTTGTCGGCTTTATCGGCGGCGCAACGGCACCTCCCGGAAAACGCATGGGACATGCAGGCGCGATTATTTCCGGCGGCAAAGGCACGGCAGCCGAGAAAATCGAAACGCTGGAGAAATGCGGCATCCGCGTAGCTCCAACGCCTTCCGAGATGGGTTCCACGCTTGTCAGCGTTCTTGAAGAGCGCGGCATGCTGGACAAATGCAAAACGCACTAACGCTTATTGCCAATAGCATATCGTAACACTAAAGGTAAGCAACCTTTCCATGACCCGATTCGGGCAGGAGAGGTTGCTTTTTTTATTGCGATCCTAAAATCGGCTTGCATTCTCCTTGCTGCTCAAGCACAATAGAATGCAAGCCTACGAGAGGCTGGGTTATTCGATGAACGAGTTGAATAAACGGAAAGAAGCACTGATCACGATGCATGAAACCTCCGGCGTAGGCTGGCAATCCGTTAGAAAAGCCGTTGAGTGCGGCCAGTGGGCAAATTACGGGCGATTCACGCCGGAAGCTTGGATCTCAGCTGTCGGATTGAAGCCGGAGCAGGCGAATGCGTTATCGAATGCGTTTACATCGGCAGATCCCGCGGTCAGGCGGCAAGAGGCAAGCATCAGAGGAATAACCATCCTTACTTATTACGACGAAGCTTACCCGGAGCTGCTCAGGCAATCGCCTCAGCCGCCCTGGGTGTTATATGCGATCGGTCGATTGGAATTGCTCCAACGGCATTCGATTGCCATCGTAGGAACGAGAGGACCGACCTCTTATGGAAGAAAAACGGCTTCTTCGTTGGGAGAGAAGCTATCGCAAAAAGGGATCACCGTCGTTAGCGGGCTTGCGCGCGGCGTAGACGCGATGGCGCATGAAGGCGCACTGAATGGAGCCGGAAGCACGATTGCCGTCTTAGGCACGCCGGTAGATCGCGTATACCCGGCCGAGAACCGGTTCCTGTACGGGAGAATCGCCGAACGGGGATTGGTCGTCTCCGAAGTTCCGCCCGGAACGCCGTTTCATCCGGGACTGTTCCCGCTTAGAAACCGCATTATCGCCGGGCTGTCCTTAGGCACCGTCGTCGTGGAGGCGGCGGAACGCAGCGGATCGCTCATTACGGCCGATCAGGCGCTCGAAATGTCTCGCGACGTGTTCGCCGTGCCGGGGCCGATCTCCTCTCCGAAAAGCGCGGGAACGAACGGGTTGATCCGGCAGGGAGCCAAGCTTGTTGCCACGTTTCAGGATATCATGGAAGAATACGAAGGCGTGCTCGATTTTCAAAATCGGCCCTTGTCCGAGGAGACGGGGGAAGCAGCGGAATCAGATGATTCGCTTACCGAAAATGAAGCGATTATTTACCGTATTTTGAAGGAAGAGGCGCGCACGACGGATGAGCTTCACGAGCTTTCGTCCTTTCCGTTTGGACTTTTGCACTCAGTTCTGATAAATTTAACTATAAAACGGAAGATTGAACAGCATCCCGGTTCCATATATAGTGTATTGTAGCAAAAAGCAGTGGAGAGGAGGGCATAGCCATGGCGGATTCACTTGTCATTGTAGAATCACCGGCAAAAGCGAAGACGATCGGTAAGTATCTTGGCAGCAAATTCATCGTCAAAGCATCGATGGGTCATATCCGCGATTTGCCCAAAAGTCAGATCGGCGTGGAAGTGGATAATGATTTTCATCCCAAATATATAACGATTCGCGGAAAAGGCAGTATCCTTAAAGAGCTGAAGGACGCCAGCAAAAAAGTGAAAAAAGTTTATCTCGCGGCTGACCCGGATCGCGAGGGAGAAGCGATTGCTTGGCATTTGGCGCATTATCTCGAAATTGACGAAAGCGACACCTGTCGCGTCGTTTTTAACGAAATCACGAAGCAAGCGGTCAAAGACGCGTTCAAAACGCCGCGGCCGATCAATATGGATCTGGTCAACGCCCAGCAGGCGCGCCGGATCCTAGATCGGCTCGTCGGTTACAAAATCAGCCCATTATTATGGAAGAAAGTCAAAAAAGGATTGTCGGCCGGGCGCGTGCAATCCGTAGCGGTCAAGCTCATCATCGACAGGGAGAACGAGATCGATGCGTTCGTTCCCGAAGAATATTGGAGCATTACCGCCCAACTGAAGAAAGGCGCGACGACGTTCGAAGCCAAGTTCCATTCGCTGAACGGCGATAAGAAAGACCTCGGCAACGAGGCTGAAATGCAGACGGTGCTGGACGCGATGGGATCTTCCGCCTTCACCGTCAGCGAGGTAAAAGAGAAAGAGCGGTTGCGTAATCCCGCCGCTCCGTTCACGACCAGCTCCCTGCAGCAAGAAGCCGCTAGAAAGCTTGGCTACCGGGCGTCCAAGACGATGTCGGTCGCGCAGCAGCTGTACGAAGGCGTCGACTTGGGCAAGGAAGGCACGGTCGGTCTCATTACGTATATGAGAACGGATTCGACGCGCGTCTCTCCGGTTGCGCAGGAGGAGACGAAAGCCTATATCGAAGAAAAATATGGGCCAACGTTCGCCCCTGAACAACCCCGCGTCTATGCGAAGAAGAACAGCAATGCCCAGGACGCGCATGAAGCGGTTCGCCCGACGTCCATTCTGCGCGATCCCGATTCCATGAAGGAGTTTCTGAGCCGGGACCAATTCAGACTGTATAAGCTTGTTTGGGAGCGCTTCTTAGCGAGCCAAATGTCTTCAGCGGTATTGGATACGATGACGGTCGACTTTACGGTCGGCAACGGTGCCGTTTTCAGAGCCGTTGGTTCGAAAGTGAAGTTCCAGGGCTTCATGAAGATCTATGTCGAAGGCAACGATGACGGAACGACCGACGAAGAGAAGTTTCTCCCGCCGCTTGTCGCTGAAGAGTCGATTCCGGCAGAAACCGTGGAGCCGAAGCAGCACTTCACGCAGCCGCCGCCGAGGTATTCCGAGGCGCGTCTTGTACGCATGATGGAAGAGATTGGCATCGGCAGGCCGAGCACGTACGCGCCGACATTGGAAACGATCCAGAAGCGCGGTTACGTCGCAATGGAAGAGAAGAAGTTTATCCCGACGGAACTCGGCGATCTCGTCATCCAAATGATGGAAGAATTTTTTCCGGAAATATTGGATGCGGAATTCACCGCGCATATGGAAGAAGATCTCGACCATGTGGAAGACGGCAAGGAAGACTGGGTCCGCGTGCTCGGCAATTTCTACGAGTCGTTCGAGAAACGGCTGGAAGTCGCGGAAGAGGAAATGAAGGAAGTCGAATTGCAGGATGAAATCTCCGATGAGATTTGCGAGAAATGCGGCCGGCACATGGTGTTTAAAATGGGCCGCTTCGGCAAGTTTCTCGCCTGCTCCGGTTTCCCGGACTGCCGGAACACGAAGCCGATCGTCAAGGATATCGGAGTGACCTGCCCGAAATGCAAGGTAGGCAAAATCATCGAACGTCGCAGCAAAAAAGGCCGTTACTTCTATGGCTGCGATCAATATCCGGGCTGCGATTACGTGTCATGGGATAAGCCGGTCAGCAAGCCTTGTCCGAATTGCAGCGGTTTGATGGTCGAGAAACGCAATCGCAGCGGCGCGAAGCTGATCTGCACGCAATGCGAATATAACGAAGAAGTGGTTGAAGAGCCGGATTCCGCTGAATTGTAGACCGAGGCTCGGGATTGAAAGGAAGGTAAGCGCAGTGTCAGAAATACAAAGAGTTACCGTTATAGGGGCAGGTCTCGCGGGCAGCGAGGCAGCTTGGCAAATCGCCTCGCAAGGCGTCCCGGTTACGTTATACGAAATGCGGCCGGCTACGAAAACGCCGGCTCACCATACGAATCAATTCGCCGAGTTAGTCTGCAGCAACAGCCTCCGCGCGAACGGATTGACCAACGCGGTAGGCGTACTCAAGGAAGAAATGCGCCGCATGAATTCCTTGATCATGGACAGCGCCGATCGCAATGCCGTTCCGGCAGGCGGCGCGCTCGCGGTGGACCGCGACGGGTTTTCCGGGGATATTACCCGGACGCTGAAAGAGCATCCGCTCATCGATGTGCGGATGGAGGAAATGACGCAAATTCCGGACGAGGGCATCGTGCTGATTGCTACGGGTCCGTTAACGGCTCCTAGTCTGTCCGCTCAGATCCAAGGGCTGCTGGGAGAAGAATATTTTTATTTCTACGATGCGGCTGCACCGATCGTCGAGAAAGATTCGATCGACATGTCGAAGGTTTACTTGGCTTCCCGCTACGACAAGGGAGAAGCAGCTTACTTGAACTGTCCCATGACGGAAGAAGAGTTCGAACGCTTCCATGAAGCGCTCATTACGGCGGAAACGGCCGAAGTGAAGGATTTCGAGAAGGAACAGTATTTCGAAGGCTGCATGCCGATCGAAGTGATGGCCAGCCGCGGCAAGCAAACCGTGTTATTCGGGCCGATGAAGCCCGTCGGTCTCGTTAATCCGCATACCGGCAAACTGCCGCATGCCGTCGTTCAGCTGCGTCAGGATAATGCCGCAGGAACGCTGTACAATCTGGTAGGTTTCCAGACGCATCTCAAGTGGGGCGAACAGAAGCGGGTGTTGGGACTTATCCCGGGTCTTGAAAACGCGGAATTCGTTCGTTATGGGGTTATGCACCGGAATACGTTCATTAATTCGCCGAGGCTGCTTCGGCCTACCTATCAAACGATCAAACGCGAAAACTTGTTTTTTGCAGGTCAAATGACCGGCGTGGAAGGTTACGTAGAATCGGCCGCCTCCGGAATGATCGCCGGTATTAATGCCGGACGGGTTGCCAAAGGGTTGGAGCCGGTCGTCTTCCCTGCCGATACCACGCTGGGCAGCATGGCGCAATACATCACGACGGCGGACTTCAAGCACTTCCAGCCGATGAACGCTAATTTCGGGCTTTTCCCGCCGCTGGAAAAACGCATGCGCAGCAAGAAAGACAAAAATGATGCGATTGCCTCCAGGGCATTGGAACAGCTGGCTCGCTTTAAAGAAACGCAGTTGAATGATCAAGCCGCGGAACAAGCGGCACTGCAGGATTAACCGCAAGCCGGCCTAGAACAAGTCAACAGCGGCAGCAACGAGCATACGGCGGCCGCTGTTGACTTTGTTTGAAGTTTTTTCAATAATCAAGCTATTCTAACGAATGATGAACATGGGCTGCATTGACATAATCCAGCTGTCGGCGCATGAACGAAGGGGGCATTCACATGAACATGGAATTTCACGCAACGACGATTTGCGCGGTTAGGCATAACGGGAAAGGCGCAATCGCCGGCGATGGACAGGTGACATTCGGCAACAGCATGGTAATGAAGCATCACGCCAAGAAGGTTCGACGCTTATACCGCGGCCAGGTCATTGCCGGTTTTGCGGGATCGGTAGCGGATGCGATTTCGTTATTCGAGAAATTCGAAGGGAAGCTAGAGGAGCACCATGGCAATTTGCAGCGTGCTGCCGTGGAGCTTGCCAAAGACTGGCGGTTCGATCGCGTTTTACGCAAATTGGAAGCGATGATGATCGTAATGGATACGAACGGCCTGCTTCTTATATCGGGCGGCGGCGAAATCATCGAGCCGGATGACGGCATTCTTGCCATCGGCTCCGGAGGCAGCTTCGCTCTCGCGGCTGCTCGGGCCGTCCGTCAGCATGCCCCTCATATGGAAGCAAAGGATATGGTCAAGTCGGCTCTGGAAATCGCTGCCGATATTTGCGTGTTCACGAATCGGAATATTGTTGTCGAAGAAATCGAATAGGTTGGTAGCGAAAGGCTAATTGGAGGGATATAGGATGCTAAACCAAGCATTGACACCGAAACAAATCGTCACGGAGCTCGATAAATATATCGTCGGCCAGAAGCCTGCAAAGCGGTCCGTGGCCGTTGCCCTTCGCAACCGCTACCGGAGAAGCCGCCTGGATGAGGCGATCCGCGATGAAATCGTGCCGAAAAACATCCTCATGATCGGACCGACCGGCGTGGGCAAAACCGAGATTGCCAGACGGCTGGCTAAGCTGGTTAACGCTCCTTTCGTCAAGGTGGAAGCAACGAAATTCACGGAAGTAGGCTATGTCGGCCGCGACGTCGAGTCCATGGTCCGGGATCTCGTCGAAACCGCGATTCGCATGGTAAAACTGGAGAAAACGGAAAAAGTGAAGGATAAGGCGGAAGCCATGGCTAATGACCGCATTGTCACTTTGCTGGTGCCGTCTTCGGTGAAGGCGAAGTCGTCCAAGAATCCGCTTGAAATGCTGTTCGGCAACTCCTCCGGAGCGAAGGAAGCCGAAGCAGAGCCTGAAGAGAGCGCGTCGGTCGTCGAGCGGCGCAAGCAAGCGAAAGAACAGCTTGCGGCTGGCAAGCTGGAGAATGAAATGATCGAGATCGAAGTGGAAGACAATTCGCCGAACATGCTTGATATGTTGGCAGGGCAGGGAAACGAAGGCATGGGCATGGGAGCGAACATGCAGGAACTGTTCGGCCAGCTGATGCCGAAAAAATCGAAGAAACGCAAGCTGCCGGTCAAGGAAGCCCGCAAAGCGCTTACGCTGGAAGAAGCGAACAAACTGATAGACATGGACGATGTGATTGCCGAATCCGTCTCCAGGGCAGAGCAATCGGGCATTATCTTCATCGACGAGATCGACAAGATCGCCAGTTCGTCGCGCGGCTCCGGACCCGACGTATCCCGGGAAGGGGTTCAGCGGGATATTTTGCCGATCGTGGAAGGTTCGACGGTTATGACCAAGTACGGACCGGTTAAAACGGATTACGTGTTGTTTATCGCGGCTGGCGCATTTCATATGGCGAAGCCGTCCGATTTGATTCCGGAGCTGCAGGGTCGGTTTCCGATTCGTGTCGAATTAACGAACTTAAGCCTTGAAGATTTTGTGAAGATCCTTACGGAACCGAAAAACGCGCTCACGAAACAATACACGGCGCTTCTGGAAACCGAGGGTATCACGATTTCGTTCTCCGACGAAGCCGTTCATGAATTGGCTTTGATCGCGGCGGAAGTCAACAAAAACACGGAAAATATCGGGGCAAGACGTCTTCACACGATTTTGGAGAAGCTGCTGGAGGACCTATCGTTCGAGGCGCCGGAGCTTTCGCTTGAGCATTTAACCATTACGCCGGAATATGTGCGCGAGAAGCTGGGCAATATTGCGAAAAATCGTGATCTGAGTCAATATATACTGTAAGGGACGGACAGGGAAAGTAGGAGGCAAACAGCAATGATTTTATTGGCAAAAACCAGAACGCTTAACCGGCTGCTGCAGCGTGCGGCCGGAGGAGCGCTCAATTTCCGAGAGATGGCGGAAGTCTTGTGTACGACCATACAGGCTGACGTATTCGTCGTCAGCCGCAGGGGGAAAGTACTGGGATGCGCTGCGGCCGGGCCTTATCAGCACGAGCAGTTGCGCGCTCTGCCGGCAGCCGAACTTCGGTTTTCTCTTGAGAGCAACGAACGGTTCATGAACATGCAGGAAACGGCGACGAACGTTACGTCGGACATCGGCATTGCGGAGTCGTTTCCGATGATGGCGGCGCAGGATATCATGACCGTGGTCCCGATCGTGGGAGGACGCGACCGACTCGGGACATTGATCCTGCTGCGGAGCTCAGAGCAGTTCGGCGACGACGAGTTGATACTGGCGGAGTACGGCAGCACGATCGTCGGAATGGAAATTTTGCGCGAACGCGCGGAAGAAATCGAGCAGGAAGCCAGGAGCAGAACCGTCGTTGCGGTTGCGGTAGGCTCGTTGTCATTCAGCGAACTTGAAGCGGTGGAACATATCTTCGATGAGCTCGATGGCAAAGAAGGCTTGCTCGTCGCATCCAAAATCGCGGACCGCGTCGGCATTACCCGTTCGGTAATCGTCAATGCTTTGCGCAAGCTGGAGAGCGCCGGCGTGATCGAAACCAGGTCCTTAGGAATGAAAGGGACCTATATCCGTATCTTGAATACCCAGCTTCTTCATGAGCTAAAAAAAAATAAAAGCTAAAAATTTCAATTTAATTACAATTTCATTCAAAAACTAGTACAAATAGCCTGGATTAAAGCCTCGTCTTCGACAAAGATGGGGCTTTTTTCTTATTGTAATAATTTAGGAAGTTGAGGAAGATTAGTTTGTTGGAAATGTTCGACAAGACTCTCTCATTTATTTAATAATTCTTTGTCGAACAAAGAAGGATTGCAGGGGAATCTGTTGAATATTAACATCACAAGAATTCGAAAGTGGGGTTTTTTGGTGAATTTGTTGAATGGCCCGGAATTTAGTCGCTTACAGGGCGCCTTGAATGCTGCGGAGATGCGCCAACGTGTCATTTCCAACAATATCGCAAATGTAGATACGCCAAAATTCAAGCGTTCCGACGTTGTTTTCGAACAGCTGCTCGAACAGAACATGGGCACGGGTACCCCCCAGCTGGCCGGAAAGCGCACGGATCCTAGACATATACCGATCG
This sequence comes from Paenibacillus sp. J22P277, assembly GCF_059383675.1. NCBI lineage: Bacteria > Bacillati > Bacillota > Bacilli > Caryophanales > Paenibacillaceae > Paenibacillus > Paenibacillus sp. J22P277. The sequence goes on along the minus strand of NZ_JBXENS010000001.1, from coordinate 213,888 downwards.
GTTCATCGGTTTCTGCGCCGCAAGCCCGGATCGTTACGGACGAGTCGAGCGTGATGAACAACGACGTAAACAATGTCGATATTGATCGGGAAATGTCGCTAATGGCCAAGAATCAATTGAATTACAACTTCTACGTTCAACAAATCACCCATGATGTGAAAATGATGCGCATCGGGATCGAAGGGAGAAGCTGATTATGAGACTAACGAACGGGTTTGACGCCAGCGCTTCAGCATTGACGGCCCAGCGCCTTCGGATGGACGTCATTTCTTCGAATATCGCGAATGCAGAAACGACAAGAGCCTCTTACGTAAACGGACGCTACGAACCTTACAAACGAAAGATGGTCGTGTTAGAACCGACTTCCCAGTCGTTTGCCGACACGTTGAATAGTCAAATGAACGGCTCGGATTCCGCTCCCGGCGTAAAAGCAACGCGCATCATGGAGGACTCGACGCCTTCGAAGCTGGTATACAATCCGACGCATCCCGACGCGGACGAGAATGGATATGTAAAGATGCCGAACGTCGACGTATTGAAGGAAATGGTGGATATGATCTCTGCATCGCGATCGTACGAGGCGAACGTCACGGCTTTAAATGCATCGAAGGGCATGTTTGTCAAAGCGCTTGAAATCGGTAAATAAACAGAGATAACGCGGAGGGATACCCTTGATTAACCCCATGACACTCAATCCGGTGCAAATCCAGACCGTTAAACCGGTCGATTCTACCAACCTCAGCTCTTCTTCTTCACCGGCAGACATTACAAAAACCTTCAGCGATTTCCTTCAAAACGCGCTCGACGGCGTCGGCGCACAGGAACAAAACGTACATACGATGAACGATCAATATTTGCTTGGAAACGTGGATGTCTCGCAGGTCATGGTGGCCACCGAACAAGCAGAGCTCGGATTGCAGCTTACCTCACAAATCCGCAATAAGGTGATTGAGGCTTACCAGGAGATCATGCGGATGCAAATCTAATGACAGCTAGACCAGCATTAGAAGCCAACAGTGAGGTGGAATCGTGAACGAGAAATTTGCCCAATATCGAGCTAAGGTTGCTCAGTATTGGAACGTATTGGAGAAAAGACAGAAGATTTGGCTAGGCGCTTCAGCCGCGATCCTCATTTTGTCGATTATTCTGCTGACGGTCCTGTTTTCGAAAACGAATTATGAGGTCGCTTTTCGCGATTTGGATAGCACGGATGCAGCCGCGGTCATGGAGTATTTGGATTCGAGTAAAATTCCTTACAAGCTTTCCGATGCGGGTCAGACCATATCGGTTCCGACCGCCGAAGCTGCAAAAGTGAAAGTCGAGGCCGGATCGCAGGGGATCGTGCGTAACGGGTCGATCGGATTTGAATCGTTCAACGACAGTTCCTCGATGTTCGGTTCGACGGACCGGGAGTTCGATGTCAAATACCGGAGCGCGTTGAACGGGGAAATACAGCGATTGTTGAACGACATGCAAGGGGTTCAGAAGTCGAACGTATTGGTAAACTTGCCGGAGTCGACGCCGTTTATGACGACGGAGGAGAAAGAACAAGCCTCGGCATCGATCATGCTTACGTTCCGCCCGGGTTATCGACCGGCGCAGAAAGAAGTCGACGGTTATTACAATCTCGTGAACACGTCGATTCCGAATATTAAACCGGAAAACATTACGATCTCGAGTCCCGAGGGCGAACTGCTAGCTTCAAGCGAAGTCGGGGGCAGCGGCATCGGCGGCGATTTGCTTGAGACGCATTATCAGATCCAACATAAATACGAGAACGATTTGAAACAAAAAATCCAATCGTTCCTCGGTCCTATGGTCGGAATGGACAACCTGGTCGTGAACGTGTCCAGTGCGATCAACTTCGACAAGAAAAAGTCGGATCAGCAATTGGTATCGCCGCTCGAGAACAACAACAATAACGGCATCGTACTGAGCGAGTCGACATCGTCCAAATCCGCAACCGACGGCGCGGGTTCCGCTGGAGGCGTTGCGGGAACGGGCGCAACCGACGTTCCGGGCTATACGGCCAGCGACAGCAGCGGCGGCACTTCCGAAGAGAACAGCCGTACCACCAACTACGATTATAACAAAAGCAATATTCAAATCGAGTCCGGCCCGTACGTAATCAAAGATCTATCTATTAGTATCGGCGTGGAGAAGACAAAGTTGAGTGCCGAAGCCAAAACGGAGACGACAAATTTTCTAACGTCGCTCATTCGCTCGCAATTGATCGAGTCCGGACAGGATGTTACTAATGACGCGCTCATCAATAAAAAAGTTTCGATCATGGCCCAAAGTTTTATCGACAACGGGGGCGCAACTTCTTCATCCGGGCTTTCGACCGGCTGGTTGGTCGGAATCGGCCTTGCAGCTCTTGCCTTGATCGGCGGACTCGGCTACGTAGTCGTTCGCCGGAGAAAACAAGCAGCGCTCGTCGAAGAAATGGCAGCACCGGGGAAAGTAGAGTATCCGACGATCGATCTGGAAACGGTTCAGAACGAAAGTCAAGTTCGCAAGCAGCTTGAAACATTGGCCAAGCGTAAACCAGAGGAATTCGTTAATTTGCTCCGGACTTGGCTCGTTGAAGAATAGAGGTGGCTGGTGTGGCAAAGTTACAAGGTTTCAGCGGTCGACAGAAAGCAGCCATTTTGTTAATTTCGCTAGGTCCTGAAGTTTCCGCTCAGATTTTCAAGCATTTACGGGATGAAGAGATCGAACAGCTGACGCTCGAAATTGCGAATGTGCGCAAGGTGGATACGATCGATAAAGAGACGATATTGAATGAGTTTCATCAAATCTGCGTAGCGCAGGAATACATCTCGCAAGGAGGCATCACCTATGCGCGCGAAATTCTCGAGAAGGCGCTCGGCGAGCAGAAAGCGCTGGAAGTGATCGGCCGCTTGACGGCGACATTGCAGGTTCGCCCGTTCGATTTCGCGCGTAAAGCCGATGCCGGTCAAATTCTGAATTTCATTCAGAACGAGAATTCGCAGACGATCGCCCTGGTCCTGTCTTATCTTCAAGCCGAACAGGCGTCCCAAATTCTATCGTCCCTGCCGCAAGATAAGCAGGCCGAAGTGGCGCGCCGCGTTGCCCTGATGGACAGCACGTCGCCGGACGTCATTTCGTATGTAGAACGCGTATTGGAACAGAAGTTGTCCGCTACCGTTACTCAAGATTACACCAGTGCGGGCGGTATTGAATCAATCGTGCAAATATTGAATGGCGTCGACCGCGGCACGGAGCGCACGATCCTGGATGCGCTGGAAATTCAAGATCCCGAATTGGCGGAAGAAATCAAGAAACGGATGTTCGTCTTCGAAGATATCGTCAACATCGACAATCGTTCCATCCAGCGCATTATTCGCGATATCGAGAACGCCGACTTGCAGCTTGCCCTAAAAGTGGCCAGCGAAGAAGTGCGCGAAGCGATATTCCGCAACATGTCCAAACGGATGGCCGAGACGTTCAAGGAAGAAATGGAATACATGGGTCCCGTCCGGCTGCGTGACGTCGAAGAGGCGCAAACGCGCATCGTAGCGACGATCCGTCGTCTGGAAGAGTCCGGCGAGATCATCATCGCCCGCGGCGGAGGGGATGATATCATTGTCTAAGTTGTATAAATCTTCCAACGTTATCTCGGTTGAAGATTTAAAACGGCTGGAATGGTACAACCGCTACGTGAAGCCGGCAGCCGAGCAGGACGAGCCTTCCGGGCCGAGCGCCGAAACGGTCTCGCTTCGCGATCAAATCCTGAATGACGCCGAACAATTCGCCAATCAGCGAATCCAGGAAACCGGCGAGCACATCGAAGCGATGTATGCCGACGCGACGTCGCAAATCGACCAATGGTGGCTTGAGCGCCGCCTGCAGGACGAAGAAACGATGGAGTCGATTCGCCGCGAGGGTTATGAGCTCGGATTCCAGGAGGGCAAGGCGCAAGCCGAAGCGGAAGTGCGCGCCCAATGGGAGGCGATGCTGACGGAAGCGAAATCGATACTTGATTCTTCGTATGAAACGAAGGAGCAGATCATTCAGGAGTCCGAACCGTTCGTCGTCGCGCTCAGCGCGGCTATCGCCGAGAAAGTCATTCAGAAGCAATTGACCGTCGAGCCGGCTTGGTCGCTCGATATTATCCGCAAAGCATTGGAGCGCCGACGCGAGCAAGGGGTAATAACGCTTTGCGTGTCGCCTCAGCAGCTGGCCTATGTGCAGGCTGCGCGCGAGGAGCTGTCGCTCGTTATCGATTCGCAGGCCGAACTCCAGATCGTACCGGATGTCTCGGTCAAAGCTTACGGATGCGTCATTCGTTCTTCCTTTGGCAGCATCGACGCCCGAATCGACACGCAGTTGTCCGAGATCAAGCGCGAGCTGATCCAGTTGGCCGTCCAGGCCGAAGAACGTGGGGCTGCCGATGAAAGCTAACCGATTGGATCCCGAACGCTATATCGAGCACTTAAGACCGATCGATCCCGTTCGCGTCAACGGCAAGGTGACGCAAGTCATCGGATTGACCGTCGAGTCGGAAGGGCCGGATGCCAGTATCGGCGATGTGTGCTTGATTTATCCGGCCAAGTCGTCCAAACCGTTGAAGGCCGAGGTCGTCGGGTTCCGCGACAACAAAGTCATTCTGATGCCGCTTGGCGAGCTGCAAGCGATCGGTCCGGGCTGCGACGTGGTCGGGACGGGCAAGCCGCTTAGCGTGCAAGTAGGCTCCGAGCTGCTCGGCAAGGTGCTGGACGGGCTCGGTCAGCCGCTCGACGGGTCTTACATATCCAGCCGGATGCCGCATCATTCCACGCATAATCAGCCGAGCAATCCGCTCATGCGGCCGAGGGTCAAAGAACCGCTGAGCATCGGCGTTCGCGCCATCGATGGATTGTTGACGGTCGGTCGGGGGCAGCGCGTCGGGATATTCGCCGGATCTGGCGTCGGCAAGAGCACGCTGCTCGGCATGGTTGCCCGAAACACGTCCGCGGACGTGAATGTCATCGCGCTGATCGGGGAGCGGGGGCGCGAGGTGCTCGAATTCATCGAGAAGGATCTCGGTCCGGAAGGACTGGCGCGTTCCGTCGTCATCGTGGCAACGTCCGATCAACCGGCTTTGATCCGCATCAAAGGCGCGCTGATCGCCACGACGATCGCGGAATACTTTCGCGACCGGGGCTTGAACGTCATGCTCATGATGGATTCCGTAACCCGGTACGCGATGGCGCTGCGGGAAGTCGGACTTGCCATAGGCGAGCCGCCGGCAACCCGGGGATATACGCCGTCCGTGTTCGCCAACTTGCCGAAGCTGCTCGAACGGGCGGGAACGGCCCAGAAAGGAACGATCACGGCGTTCTACACCGTGCTCGTCGACGGCGACGACATGAACGAGCCGATCGCGGATGCGGTCCGCGGCATATTGGACGGACATATCGTGCTTAGCCGCGATTTGGCGCATAAAGGACATTTCCCGGCCATCGATATTCTGGCTTCCATAAGCCGGGTCATGAAGGAAATCGTGCCGGAGGAGCAGCAGGAAGCCGCTAACGAATTAAAGCGGCTGCTCGCTATTTATAAAGATTCGGAAGACCTCATCAATATCGGGGCGTACCAGCGGGGTTCGAACGAAAAAATCGATGAAGCGATCGAGGCCGACGAAAGCATTCGGACGTTTACCCGCCAGAAGACGGATGAAAAGATCGGATACGAGGCGTCTCGGGATCGGCTGGTCCACGATTTTCACCACAACCACGGGAGTTGAAACTGATTCATGACTCGATTTCAATATGCCTACCAAAAAATCGTCGACTTGAAGACGAGCGAGAAATCGCAGGCGGAATGGCAGTTGTCCGTTGTCGTCGGCAAGCTTACGCAGGAGGAGCTAAGTCTTCGGAAACTGCGCGAGGATCGCAGCGCTTGGAGCGAGAAGCTGCAGAACGCGTCGGTGCACGCGGTTCCTTTGACGGAAATCTTGACGATTCAGACGTATATCGATTTTTTGGACGACGGCATACTGCGCAAGCTTCGCGACGTGAAGAAGGCGGAATCGGCCGTGGAAGCGGGCAGGCGATTCTTATCCGATCGGATGGTAGACGAGAAAGTATGGCTGAAATCGAAAGAGCATGCGCTGCATCGTTTCAAATCCGAAATGTCGGTGAAGGAACAAAACGCGTTGGATGAGCTTGCGACCGTTCGGTTCTTGCACGCCGCACATTAACGAGAACAGAAGCTTTGCGAATCGGGAGCCAATGCCCGAGGGAGGGAATTATTTTGGCAGACTTGGAAATGGAAAAGCAGGGCTACAGCGGATTTGAACGATTCATGTTTTTCTTTACGCCGATATTATTCACGCTCATTCTGCTTGGGGTACTTGTTACGTTGTTCAATTTTGATTTGCGCAACAAAGCGCTGGAGATCGGGAACGACATTCCGTTCTTGAGCCGCATTCTTCCTGCGCCGGCGGTGAAGGACGGACAAGCCGACAATGAGGACGCGATCAAATCCGCCAATACGACAGCAAAGATCGCCGAGCTTCAATCCCAGCTAACGGCTAAGGAAGCCGAGCTTAGCAAAGCGCTCGGCGACAAAAACCAGCTGACCGGATCCGTTAAAGATCTCAAGCAGCAGGTCGAGGAACTCAAGCAGGCGAACGCGGATAAGCTGCTTGACGATGCGGCGTATCAGAGCAAGATCGGCGAATTGGCATCGATGTATGCCACGATGACGCCAAGCAAGGCGGCACCGATCTTGGAAAGCATGGAGACGGCAGAAGCCGTGCTGGTGCTGGATGCCATGAGGCCGGAGGACCGGGCGAACGTGCTCGCGAAAATGACGCCGAAGAAAGCCGCGGACGCGACGATCATGCTGAAAGACGTCAAGACGGTGAAGGATCGCGAGATCGCGGCGCTGCAGGCCAGAATCAAGAGGCAGGATTCCACGGCGACGCAGGACCAAGCCGCATCGGTATTGAGCACGGCGCAATTGAACTCCACGTTCTCGCAGATGGATCCGAAGAGCGCGGCCGACTTGCTGCTGAAAATGGCGGATCTCAGCCCTAGCAAAGTGCTTCGCATCCTGAATGCCGTGGACGATGCGCCCCGCTCCAAGATCGTCGCGGAGATGTCGACCGCGAACAAGGCGATCACGGCGCAGCTGGTTTCCAAGCTAATGATCGGAAAGTAATGCACGCAGCAGCGCTCAACCTTCATCGAAAGGAGGTGAGATATATATGCAAATGCCAATAACAAGCACTTCTCCTGCTCCTAGTCCTGGCGGTGCAAGCACTGCTTCGGCGAAAGGGACGGATGGCGGGAATTTCAATCAAACGCTCGTTCAGACGGTAGCCGGTACGCAAGGGAAGGAAGCGAATGCGCAATCGGGAAGCGAGACTGCGGTTCCTGCAGGTGCGGCTTCGACTTCCGCGGCGCTGGCTTCGCTGGTTGGCGGGAAGCTGAGTGCCAAGGACTTGATCGCCGCGATTGAAGCGCTCCTGCAGCAGCTGGATGACGCCGATGCCGGCGACTCATCGGAGACGACGACGGAGAGCAATCTGGCCGATGCGCTGCAGCAGCTTGACAATCTGCTTAGCGTCTTAACCGGCGTGCCGCTCCTGCAGCAGCCGATTGCGAATGCGCAAGCAGGAGCAATACCGGATGGCGATTCCTCCGCCGATAATGGGACGGACGCGGGAAACGCGCTGCTTGCCATGCTGTCCAACATGAATACGGCCGCATCGCAAGCCGCATCCGTGCAAGCAGCGGAAACCGCCGTGCCGAATCAGGCGCAAGCGGTCGTGGCGAATTTGGAAGAGCTGAACGCGTTGAAGGCGGGCTTGCAGGAAGCGCTGACCGATTTGCGAGCCATGCTGCAAGATCCGAAAGGACCGTCGGCGAATAAAGACCAGGTTGCCCTTATCGGCAAGGAGCTGGCTGCGATTGAACGGCTTATTCAGGGGAAACCGGCATCCGCCTCTGACCCAATCGCCGCTGCGAGCAACGCGAATGCAGCAGAGGTTATCGATTCCGTCCGTTCGCTGCAAACGCCGAACCAAGGTAACGCCCATCTTCAGCGCATGTCCCATCAGATTCTTCATGTCGGTCTGCTGAACGTGGTGCGGAAGCCGGAGGAACCGGGAACCGGGGCCGCATCGACGAAGCTGGCCGCGGAAGCGAACGAGATCAATCCGCAGCTCGCGGGAGCCAACCTGGATCTTCAACGCCAGCTGGCGTCGGTTTCCAAGCCGATCATCGCGCAGCCCGTACCCGTTCAACAGTTTGCCTCGACGATTCAAGGCCTTGTCGTGAAGCAATTTAACGTTTCGACGGGCAACGGCATTTCCCAAGCGCAGTTAACGCTCTATCCGGAGCATCTGGGCCAAGTCAACGTCAACATTTCCGTTCATAACGGCACGCTGACCGCGCAGTTCGTCACGGATACCGTCACGGCGAAGGATATGCTGGAGAATCAAATGGCGCAGCTGCGCTCCGCGCTGCAATCCCAGGGCTTGCAGGTCGATAAGCTGGTCGTTTCCCAAACGGCGGTCCAGCCTAACCTGTTCCAGGACAGACAGGGCCAACAAGGACAAAACCAGGGAACCTCGAAACGCAATAAATCGCAGGACGATGTCATCGACGAGATCGATTTCACGGCTGATTTGGAAGAGCTGTCCACGCAGCAGGCCGTCGATCGTGATTTGGGACTGGGCAGGGGAATTCATACCATCGCTTAGCCGTTGGCCGCGACAGCAGTTTAAGGGAACGGAGGTGACGAGAACAGATGCCGGATCGCGTTTCAACCCAGAATGTATGGCCGTATTACAGCTCCAGCAACGTCCAGGCCGCGGCGAACAAGCCGGAGGATACTTCCTTGGGCAAGGACGATTTCCTGAAGATCCTCGTAACGCAGCTGCAAAATCAAGACCCGATGCAGCCGCTCGAGGACAAAGATTTTATCGCGCAGATGGCGCAGTTCACCTCGGTTGAACAATTGGTGAACATGTCGGATCAACTAACGGCGCTTCGTCAGAATTTGGGCATGGCGTCTACGATGATCGGCAAAAACGTGCAATGGTACGACTATTCGGATACGGGGGAAATGATTCCTCAGAAGGGCGTAGTGGATTCCATTGTCATCAAGGATAACGTGCAGTATGCGAGAGTCGGCGATAAAGACATCGATCTGAGCGCCATCGTGGCCATCGGAAGCGATGACGCGGGCAGCGAAGGCGGCGATACCGACGAAGGCGGTGATGCGGCTAATGGATGACGTGATGAAAGTAGGTCATTTGCATCTCGCGGCGAACGCGCAGTTTCGTAAGCCGGCGCAAGCGGACAACGCGGCAGGCAATGCTTCCTTTAAAGAAGTGCTGGACCGCAACGTGCTCAAATTCAGCCATCATGCCGAACAGCGCATCGCGCAGCGGGGCATCACGCTGAAGCCGGAAACCTTGACGAAGATCGGCAACGCCATCGACCAGGCTGCCGCCAAAGGGGCGAAGGATTCGCTGGTCGTTTACCGCGACATCGCCATGATCGTCAACGTGCCAAGCCGGACCGTCGTGACCGCGATGGACGGAAGCGCCATGCAAGGCAATGTATTCACAAAGATCGACAGTGCGGTCATCGTCTCGTAAATCCGGCTGGACCTGCTGCTAGGAAGCCGAGGGCCGTGGATCGACAGAAGCGGCTCAGCACGGGCGTTGACGCACCAATTCGCAAATCCGACTTATACCCGTAGGAGGTTATCAATCGAATGTTAAGATCAATGTACTCCGGTGTTTCCGGCATGCGCGGTTTTCAAACGAAGCTGGACGTGATCGGCAACAACATCGCGAACGTGAATACGGTAGGTTTTAAAGCGGGACGCGTCATGTTCAAGGATATTTTGAGCCAAACCGTATCAGGCGTTACGCGTCCGGAAGAAGGAACGACGGGCGGCGTGAACGCGAAGCAAGTGGGGCTCGGCGTCGCGATCGCCTCGATCGATACGATCCATACCCCGGGCAGCGCGATGACGACCAACGTGCCGACCGACGTTCGGATCGACGGAGACGGATTCTTCGCGGTAGCGCCCAACGGGGACGGCGCCGAAGCGCCCTACCTGACGCGCGCGGGCAATTTTACCGTCGACGCGGCCGGACAGATGGTTAACGGCGACGGCATGTTCGTCCTCGATTCCAACGGAGCCCCGATCGTCTTGGATCCGGCGGAGGTCAAATCATTCTCGATCGCGCAGGACGGCTCGATCATTGCCGTGAATGCCGACGGCACGACCGCGGCAACCGGCATTCAGTTGGGGATCGTGAAGGTCACGAACCCGAACGGTTTAGAGAAAATCGGCGGCAACCTGTACCGCATGACGCCGAACGCGAACGTGGACGGCGAAGTTACGCTGACGACCGCCAACGATCCGGAAGCCGGAACGGGCGCCATCATCGCCGGCCAACTGGAAATGTCCAACGTGGACCTGACTTCCGAGTTTACGGAAATGATCGTCGCGCAGCGCGGTTTCCAAGCGAACTCCCGAATCATCACGACATCGGACGAGATTTTGCAAGAGGTAGTCAATCTTAAGCGATAGGTAAATAGCCGAAGGGAGGCGTTAGTCCGCCTCCCTGCCTGGTTAAGGAGGAAGCCCATGATTGCTGTGACGCGTTTGAACGGAAAAACTGTGCATCTCAACGCGCTGCTTATCGAGTTGGTTGAAGAAACGCCTGACACATTGATTACGCTGACTACAGGTAAAAAAATACTGGTGTTGGAGAAAGCAAACGACGTGATTTCCTCCATACAGTCCTATCTTCGCTCGATCGGCGTGTATGCGGCGACCATTAAGAGTGATCAAACGGAGGGAACATCCCAATGAAGAAAATGCTGCCTTGGCTAATAACCATTTTGTTCGCCATCACATTGATTGCGATCGTAGCCGTCATCCTCATGAAAACCGTTATGGGCGGCGACGATGCCAACGACGCGGCAACGAAAGCGGCGAACAACGCGGCTACCGTCAAAACGGAGAAGCTCACAGCGGACAAACGCGTGGAATTGACAAGCACGATCGAGAAGATTCAAACGAATTTATTGGACTCTGATTATGTTGCAGTTCTTGGCTTTGCCTTTCAACTGGATGAAAAATCGACGAAGAAAGATTTCGATAAAATCAAAGACATCCAGATCAAGCCGATTATTATTCGGACGCTTTCCGACATGACGCCGGAAGAAATCAACGGCTCGCAGGGGAAAGACAAGCTATGCGCAGAACTGCTTAATTTGATAAATCCCGAGCTGCCGGACGGCAAGCTCATCAACGTCGAAATCACGGACTACATCGTAACGAAGCTGTAATCATCGTAAGCTAATGCCGCATTCCTTTGAAGGGGGTGAGAAAAATGGTTGATGTTTTGTCGCAGAACGAGATTGACGCGCTGCTTGCTGCTCTATCATCCGGCGAAATGGATGCGGAAGAACTGAAGAAGGAAGAGACGCAGAAGAAAATTCGTGTGTACGAATTCAAACGTGCGGTTCGTTTCTCGAAGGATCACATCCGCAGCTTGACGCGGATCCATGAAAACTTCGCGCGATATTTGACCACTTATTTCTCAGCGCAGCTTCGCACATTTGTTCAAATAAATGTCGTTCAGGTCGAACAGCTGCCGTATGACGAATTTATCCGGTCCATTCCGAAAATGACCATCCTGAACATTTTCGAAGCCGAGCCGCTCGAAGGCCGGATGGTGCTGGAAGTGCATCCGAACGTCGCCTATGCGATGCTGGACCGCATGCTCGGCGGACAGGGGCTCGCGCCGTCCAAAATCAACGCGCTGACGGAAATCGAAACGACGATCATGGAACGGATATTCAGCCGCGCCTTCGAAAGTCTGCAGGAAGCATGGAAGACGATCATCGATATTCAGCCGCGGCTCGAAGCGCTGGAGACGAATCCGCAGTTCATGCAGATCGTGTCCCCGAACGAAACGATCGCGCTCATCTCGCTGAGCACCAAAATCGGCGATACGACCGGCATGATCAATTTATGTATCCCGCATGTCGTCATCGAGCCGATCATGCCGCGCCTATCCGTTCACCATTGGTTCGTTTCGCAGAAGAAGACGAGAGCGCCGGAAGAGATCGAGGTGCTCAAGCAGCGGGTCAGCAAAGCCAAGCTGCCGATCGTATGCGAGCTTGGCAACTCCAGCATTTCGATTCGAGAGTTTCTGGGTCTTGCGGTAGGCGACGTCATTTCGCTGAATAAGTCGATCGATCAAGGACTTGACATCAAAGTCGGGGACAAGCTGAAATTCATAGGCAGCCCGGGGTCGGTCAAGGATCGCATGGCCGTTCAAATCAACGAGGTTCTCACCGAAGGAGTGGAAGAAGAGTATGACGAGTAAAGATTACTTATCGCAAGAAGAAATCGATGCCTTGCTGCGTCAATCCTCCGATGAGCCCGATATGCCCGAGCCGCTTAGCCGGGAACAGGAATTGAATACTTACTTGAGCTCGATCGAACAGGATGCGCTGGGGGAAATCGGCAACATTACGTTCGGAAGCGCCGCAACGGCGTTGTCGACGCTGCTGGGCCGGAAAGTCGATATTACGACGCCCGAAGTATCGCTGATCAGGCGCAGCGAGTTGGATCAAGAGTTTCCGAGACCGCATGTAGCGGTGTCCGTCAGTTATGTCGACGGTTTTCAGGGCATTAACTCGCTGGTCATTAAAACGAAGGACGCCCAAACGATCGCGGACCTTATGCTTGGCGGCGAAGGCAAATTGCTGGGCTCCGAGTTGAACGAAATTCATATCAGCGCCGTTCAAGAGGCCATGAATCAAATGATGGGCTCCTCCGCGACGTCGATGTCGACGATTTTTAACCGTTTCGTCAACATCTCGCCTCCGGGGATCGACATCCTTGACGTGGCAAAGGGAGAAGGCGTGGATAACCTGCCGCCGGACGAGCGTTTCATTAAAGTCTCGTTCCGTTTGACGATCGGGGATTTGATCGATTCGACCATCATGCAGCTGCTGCCGATCGCATTCGCCAAAGAAATGGTGGATACGCTGATGGGCGGCACCTCGGACGATGCGCCGGCGCCGTCATCGCCTCCGGCTTCATCGCCTGTGGCGGCGAGTACGCCGATCCCGGCCGCCGCCGCATACGTCGAACCGGTCGCGTCCGCGCCCGTACATATGCCTCCCGCTCCGGCCGCGCCTCCCGATGCCTATACGCAGCCGCCGATGCCGCAATATGTCGCCGCAGCCCAGGCAGGGCCGCAAACTTACGGCGGGATGCCGAACCGGAACGTGAACGTGCAGCCCGTTCAATTCGCCAATTTCCAGGGCGCGCCTTACGTTCAACCGGACGAATCGAACTTGAATTTATTGCTCGACATACCGTTGAAGGTGACGGTAGAATTAGGAAGGACTCAGAAACAAATCAAAGATATTCTTGAATTGTCGCAAGGTTCCATTATCGAGTTGGACAAGCTGGCAGGCGAACCGGTCGATATTTTAGTCAATAATAAACTGATCGCCAAAGGCGAAGTTGTCGTTATCGACGAGAATTTCGGGGTTCGCGTGACCGACATTGTAAGCCAATGGGATCGCATCCAAAAGTTACAATAACACCATAGGGGGAAGAAGCAATGGCAAACCGAATTTTGATCGTTGACGATGCAGCTTTTATGAGAATGATGATCCGCGATATCTTGACGAAGAACGGATATGAAGTCGTGGGGGAAGCACAGGACGGCGCGCAAGCGATCGAGCGATTCAAAGAATTGAAGCCGGATCTGATCACGATGGATATTACGATGCCGGAAATGGACGGAATCGTTGCCCTTAAAGAAATCAAGAAAATCGACGGCAACGCCAAAGTCATCATGTGTTCCGCAATGGGGCAGCAAGCGATGGTCATCGACGCGATCCAAGCCGGAGCGAAAGACTTCATCGTGAAGCCTTTTCAAGCTGACCGCGTTATCGAAGCGATCAAGAAAACGCTAGGTTAGTAGGATGAAGGTTTTGAAAGGATTCCGACTTGCTGGACTAGCCGTCTTCGGCTGGCTAACGACAGCAAGTCTCGCATCCGCGGCGGTCGGCGCGGCGGATGAAGGCAAGCCCGAGATCGGTACGGGCATCGGCTATTTGATCTGGGTGATCGTCGCGCTCTTGATCGTCATCGGATTGATCGTGCTCCTCATCAAGTACCTCGCCAGCCGCAACCGCGGCTGGGGCACCAACAAAGCGCTTCGTTCGCTCGGCGGCATACCGCTCGGGCAAAACAAATCGCTTCAAGTCGTAGAGTTGTCGGGACGCTTGTACGTTGTCGGGGTCGGCGAAGACATCACGATGCTGGACAAGATCGAGGATCCGGACGCCGTCGCGGCCATTTTGGACGCGATCGAACAGCAAAACAGCCGTACCTGGAACTCGCCGACAATTGCCGATTTTCTGGGCAGGCTCCGGAATAAGCAGCAGCCGTCCAGGCTATCCGAGGACGATTGGCAGCCGTCCGTGTCCTTCAAGGAGCTGCTGGACAACGGAATGAAGCGCCAAGCGGATCAGAAACAGAAAGTCGAAGAGCTGCTTAAAGAGCAAAATCATAATGATCGGTAGTTGGACGAATGAATAAAAAAATCGTACTGGCGATATTGGCTTTTCAACTTATTGGGCTCATGCTCCATGCGCATGCTTTTGCAGAACCGCTTCCGAACGTCAGCGTCAGCATCGGCGACCAGGGAAGCGATCAACCGGGAACGAGCGCGCTATCGCTGCTATTGATCATCACGGTGCTCAGCGTCGCGCCGGGAATTCTGGTCTTGATGACAAGCTTCACGCGAATCGTCATCGTGCTCGGGTTCGTGCGGACCTCGCTAGGCACGCAATCCATGCCGCCAAACCAAGTCATGATCGGATTGGCCATGTTTTTGACGTTCTTCATCATGTCGCCGACGATCGGCGCGATTAACGACGTTGCCTTGCAGCCTTATCTGAAGGGCGAACTCACGCAGACGCAGGCACTTGCCAAAGCGGCTGAACCGATGAAGAAATTCATGTTTAACCAAACGCGCGAGAAGGATCTTCAATTGTTCATGAAATATACCAAGACGGACGATCCGACGACGTACAACGACATTCCGATTACCGTCATGGTGCCGGCCTACGCGCTCAGCGAGCTTCGAACTTCTTTTCAAATGGGCTTTATGATCTTTATCCCGTTCCTGATCATCGACATGGTCGTCGCAAGCACCTTGATGGCGATGGGGATGATGATGCTTCCCCCGGTGATGATTTCGCTGCCGTTCAAAATCTTGCTCTTCGTTCTCGTAGACGGCTGGTATCTCGTAGTCAAGTCGTTATTGTTAAGCTTTAACACGACATAGCCCCTGCTGGGAAGGAGTGCAATCATGAGTTCGGACTTCATCATCGCCTTGGCTGCGCAGGCGGTCTATACGGTGTTAAAGGCCAGCGCTCCCATGCTGTTGATCGGTTTGATCGTGGGGTTGATCGTCAGTATTTTTCAAGCGACGACGCAAATTCAGGAGCAAACGCTGGCATTCGTTCCGAAAGTGGCGGCAGTCTTGCTGTCCATCTTGTTATTTGGTCCATGGATATTGAACACGCTGGTCGATTTCACTTACAACCTGCTGAATAACTTGTATAAATACATCGGATAGGGCTGTGGATCGATGGAGTTGTTTCTTCAAGGGTTCCCTATTTTTTTGCTTATTTTTTGTCGAATTACAGCATTTTTCGTCGTGGCGCCTATCTTTTCGACTCGAAACGTGCCGAATACGTTTAAGCTGGGATTCTCCTTTTTTATCTCGGTTCTCGTTTTTCTGACCTACGGCATGAAGCAAACCATCGTGCCGGATGCGGAATACATATTGGCCATCATTCGCGAGATCTTGGCGGGAGCGCTGCTCGGCTTCGTCGCCTATCTGTTCTTCACGATCATCAACACCGCCGGCAGCTTCATCGATTTGCAAATGGGCTTCGGGATGGCGAATATCATCGACCCGATGACTGGAGCATCGGCACCGCTGCTCGGCAACTTCAAAGGCATGATCGCGACGCTGGTCTTTCTATCGATTAACGGGCATCACTACCTGCTTTCGGCGCTGCTGCAAAGCTACGACTGGATCCCGATATCGAACTCGCTGTTCTTGCATCTTAAGACCGGGAACATAACGAGCTTTCTCACCGGGATGCTGGCACAGACCTTCATGCTGGCGCTTCAGATGTCCGCGCCGCTTGTCGTGGCGATGTTCCTAACGGATGTCGGTCTCGGATTCCTCGCCCGGACCGCGCCGCAATACAACGTGTTTGTCATCGGGATACCGATCAAGATTCTCGTCGGCTTTCTGATGCTGGCCATCTTGATGCCGACGCTCGTCACGCTATACGAGCATATTTTCGAACAAATGTTTAGCGCCATACAGAAGCTGATGTCGATCTTGCAGGGTCCTGCATCTTAAGTGGGAGGCTCTCGTGATGAAGAATTACCGTTGGACGCTCGATCTACAGATGTTCTCGCAGGAAAAGACGGAGCGTGCAACCCCGAAGAAACGGCAAGAGGCGCGCAAGAAAGGGCAAATCGCGAAGAGTCAGGAATTGCCGGCCGCGTTCATTCTCTTGTTCGTTTTCCTCAGCTTCATAATGCTGGGCAGTTACTACAAAGTGCGTCTGCTGCATATTTTTGGTTTGCTGCTGGAACAGAAGCTGCTGATGGAGGTGACGACGGGCAACGTCGTGACGCTGTTCTCCGATCTGATGATGCAAGGCCTCATGCTTCTGGCGCCCATATTCATCATCGCGATCCTGATCGCCTTGCTCGGCAACTATGCGCAGGTCAACATTCTCTTTACGGGCGAGCCGCTCAAAATGAAGCTCGACAAAATCAATCCGATCAAGGGCTTCAAAAATATTTTTTCCATGCACTCGGTCGTAGAGTTCATCAAAAACATCTTGAAGCTGATATTGATCGGTTTAATCGTGTACTTCACGCTTTGGAGCGAACGGAACCGCATCATGGGGCTCGCCACCGTTTCGATCGGGAATATATTCAGCTTTATCGCCAGCATTACCATCAGGCTCGGCCTGGAAATCGGCGCGATTCTCGTCGTGCTCGCGGTTTTCGATTATTTCTACAAGCGCTACGAACACGAGAAAAGCTTGAAAATGTCCAAACAAGACATCAAGGACGAATATAAAAAATCCGAAGGCGACCCGCTCATCAAAGGCAAGATTCGCGAACGGCAGCGCCGGATGGCGCTTCAGCGGATGATGCAGCAGGTGCCGAAAGCGGACGTGGTCATCACGAACCCGACTCACTTCGCGATCGCGCTCCAGTACGACGGAACGAAAATGGAAGCTCCGACGATCATCGCGAAGGGAATGGACTTCGTGGCACTTCGAATGAAAGACATCGCGAAGGAACACGGAGTCATAATGATGGAAAACAGGCCGCTTGCCAGAGCGTTGTACGATCGGACGGAAATCGGCGATACGGTTCCGGCCGACCTGTTCCAAGCTGTGGCCGAAGTATTGGCATACGTATATAAGCTCAAAAACCGAGTGAACTAACGAAAGCATGATCGATGGAGGAGGGAACGACTTGAAGGCCAGAGATTTAACCATACTCATCGGAATTATCGGCATCGTGCTGATGATGGTGATTCCGATTCCGACTCCGCTGCTCGACGTCTTGCTGATCGTGAACATCTCCGCGGCGTTAATGATTTTGCTGATCTCCATGAATACGCAGGACGCGCTCCAATTTTCGATTTTTCCGTCGCTCCTGCTCATTACGACGCTGTTCCGGCTTGCGCTGAACATCTCTACGACCCGGAATATCCTGCAGCATGCGCACGCCGGCAAAGTCGTGAGCACCTTCGGGAACTGGGTCGCCGGCGGACAGATCGCAATCGGCTTCGTCGTGTTCCTCATCCTCGTCGTCGTGCAATTCATCGTCATTACGAAAGGCTCCGAGCGCGTCGCCGAGGTTGCCGCGCGCTTTACCCTCGACGCGATGCCCGGCAAGCAGATGAGCATCGACGCCGATTTGAACGCAGGCATGATCAACGAGCAGCAGGCGAGGGAACGCCGGCAGAAGATCGAACGGGAAGCGGACTTCTACGGCTCGATGGACGGCGCCAGCAAATTCGTCAAAGGCGATGCCATCGCCTCGATCATCATCCTGATCATTAACTTGATCGGCGGTTTCATTATCGGGATGTCCGTGCATGGGATGTCATTCTCCGACTCGTTGAATACCTTCTCCGTCCTGACCATCGGGGATGGCTTGGTCAGCCAAATTCCGGCCTTGCTCATATCGACCGCAACCGGTTTGATCGTGACCCGAGCCGCTTCCGACGGCAACCTGGCGCATGATGTGACGGCCCAACTGTTCCGGTATCCCAAGCTGCTTTATATCGTAGCCGGGACGGTGACGCTGCTCGGCCTGGGCACGCCGATCGGTCCGATTGCCACGCTTCCGTTCGCGGCCGTAATTGCTTTCGCGGGTTATCGGATGCAACAGAACCTGACGAAGCAGCAGCAGGCGGAAGATCAATTGGTCGAGGAACAGGAAATCGAGGAAGTCCGCAGTCCGGAGAGCGTCATCAGCCTGCTGCAGGTGGACCCGATCGAATTCGAATTCGGCTATGGTCTAATCCCCCTCGCCGATACGCAGCAAGGCGGCGATCTGCTCGACCGGATCATCATGATTCGCAGGCAATGCGCGCTCGAGCTTGGGCTCGTCGTGCCGGTCATCCGCATCCGGGACAACATACAGCTGAAACCGAACGAATACGTGATCAAGATCAAAGGAAACACCGTCGCGCGCGGCGAGCTGCTGCTCAATCACTACTTGGCGATGAGTCCGGGTTTCGACGACGACGGCATTATCGGTATCGAAACGGTAGAGCCGGCTTTCGGCCTGCCAGCCATATGGATCGACGAAGCGATGAAAGAGCGCGCGGAATTGACGGGGTACACGGTCGTCGATCCGCCGTCGGTCGTCGCCACGCACTTGACGGAGCTGATCAAGCGCCATGCGCACGAGCTGATCGGCCGCCAGGAGACAAAGGCGCTTATCGACAATGTCAGAGAGTCGTATCCCGCGCTGGTGGACGAGCTCATTCCTTCTATTCTGAACGTCGGCGACGTGCAGAAGGTATTGTCTAAGCTCCTGCGCGAGAAAATATCGATCCGCGATATGGTGACGATATTCGAAGCGCTTGCCGATCACGGCACTTATACCAAAGATCCCGATATTTTAACGGAATACGTAAGGCAGGCGCTATCAAGGCAAATCACGCAGCAATTCTCCAATCAGGGCGACACGCTTCGCGTCATCACCGTCGGCCCTTCCCTGGAGAAGAAAATCGCGGAATCCGTGCAAAGCTCGGATCAGGGCAGTTATTTGGCGCTTGATCCGGTCGCGACGCAAACCATTTATCAGAAGCTGAACGAGCAGGTGAACAAGCAGATTCAATCCGGCAATCAGCCGATCGTGCTGGCTTCTCCGACGATCCGCATGTACCTCCGCCAAATCGTGGAGCGAACGATGCAGGATATTCCCGTCCTATCGTACAGCGAATTGGAACCAAGCATTGAAGTTCAAAGCATTGGGGTGGTGAATCTATGAAGGTAAAGCGCTACGTCGTCAATGCATTACCTGAAGCACTGCCCATGATTCGCAGCGAGCTGGGATTGGACGCCGTAATCTTGAATACGAAAGAAATTCGCGTCGGCGGATTTCTCGGCATGTTCGGCAAGAAAAAGACGGAAGTGATCGCGGCAGTCGAAACGAACGGCGCCGAGAACGCCAAACCGGTTGCCAGGCCGCCGGCGTCATCGGCGAAGCCGTCGCTCTCGCCGGAAGCTGCCGCTACGATGGCGGCGACGTTATCGGCGGCGGTCGCCAGCCGCGAGAAGCAGCCTGCGGCGACATCTAGGCAGACGGGCACGGCCGTGCTCATGCCGGAAACGGCCGCGTCGGAGTCGATTACGGCGATTGCGCCGGGCGCAATCTACACGGCACGCACGACGGCCGCGCAGCCCGCTTCAAACATGCTTCTTGCTCAGGAACCATCCTCCCGAACGGCAACCCCGGTCGGATCCGCAACGACGGAGCCGCGTAAAGCGCGCGTATCCGACGACACGCTGATGGAAGAAATTCGCGACATGAAGCAGTGGATCATGCGCATGTCGAAACAGCAGCAGCTCAAAGCGCGGCCCGAATCCATACAGGCGCTCTACGATCGCTTGCAGGAGCAGGAAGTCGGCCCGCAGTGGATCGACCGGCTCCTCGAATCCGTGGAAGAGCAGCTCGAGCTTGCGACGGATGACCAAGAACACGCGGCTCCGGCTCGCGCCGAAGTTTGGAACATCGCGGAGCGTACGCTGCTTGAGTGGTTGAGCGAATTTGAAGACGGAGAGATCGGCAAGGAGACGAAGGTCATCCACTTCGTAGGTCCGACCGGTGTCGGCAAGACGACGTCGATCGCGAAGCTGGCCGCCGAACAAACGTTGAAAGCCGGCCGCCGGGTCGGATTCATTACGTCGGACACGTACCGCATCGCCGCGGTGGATCAGCTTCGAACCTACGCGACGATTCTGAACGTTCCCCTGGAGGTCGTGTTCTCGCCATCCGAAGTGACGCGAGCGTTCCGGGCGCTGGAGGAGCGCGAATTGATCTTCATGGACACGGCGGGGCGCAATTTCCGCAACGAGCTCTACGTGTCGGAAGTCAACAGCCTGCTGCAGCCCGGAAGCCATTCGGAGACGTACCTGGTACTCAGCTTGACGGGCAAGTTCAGCGATATGTCCACGGTGGCCGGCAATTTCGCGAAGTACGGCGTCAAGCGCGTCCTCTTCACGAAGCAGGACGAGACGAACGCTGTCGGATCGATTTTGAACCTTGCGATGGAGCATGGACTGAAGCCGACTTTTATCGCCAACGGCCAGACGGTTCCCGACGATATCGCCGCTTTCCGGGCTTCAACGTACGTCGCGCAATTATTGGGGGCTTCGCATGAATGACCAGGCGGAAGCGCTTCGGCATATGGTCCGCAATCAGGAATTAAGGAGCGAAGGCCGCACGACGCGCATCCTTACGGTTACGAGCGGGAAGGGCGGCGTCGGCAAATCGAATTTCAGCTTGAACTTCGCGCTTGCCCTGTCGCGGATCGGCAAAAAAGTGTTGATTTTCGATGCCGACATCGGCATGGCGAACATCGACGTGCTGATGGGCATTTCGTCCTCGTACAATCTCTATCATCTCTTGAAGCAAGAGAAGACGATCTGGGAGATTATCCAGGAAGGACCGCAGGGCGTTCATTTCATAGCCGGCGGTTCCGGCTTTAAGGATTTGCTCGATTTGTCGTCATCCCAGCTCGATTATTTCGCGGAGCAGATCGGCAGGCTCCATGGGCAGTACGACGTCATCCTGTTCGATACGGGCGCGGGATTGTCCAAAGAAACCGTGAAGTTCATTGCGGCCGCGCAGGAAACCATCGTCGTGACGACGCCGGAGCCGACGTCCATCACGGATGCGTACGCGCTCATCAAAATGGTCACGGCAATGGAGCATGACGTGAACTTCAAGCTCATCGTCAACCGGGCCGTGGATGCAAGGGAAGGCCGGGCGACCGCCGACAAAATCGGACTCGTCGCCAGACGGTTTCTGGAACTCGACATTCCGGTGCTCGGCATCATGCCGGACGATCCCAATGTCATTAAAGCCGTTAAAAAGCAGGTTCCGTTCGCCATTGCATACCCGGGGACGGACGCAACGCGGTCCATTAACGAAATCGCCCACCGGTTCGTGGAAATTCCCGGCTCTCCCGTTTCCGTAAACCATGGCGTCAAAGGGTTCCTACAACGCATGTTCAAACGATCATAATCAACCTTTGATAACGGGGAGGCTGGCCAATGAGCGCGACTTCTCGCGTACTCGTCGTAGACGATTCCGCCTTTATGAGAAAAATAATCTGTGATCTGATCGCGGGAGATTCGCAGTTTGCGATAATCGGCACGGCAAAAGACGGACGCGAGGCGATTGAAGCCGTCCGCGAGCATAAGCCGGATGTCGTCACGATGGATTTGGAAATGCCGGAAATGAACGGCCTTGAAGCGGTCGAACGCATCATGCGCATCTATCCCGTGCCGATCATCATGATGTCCAGCATCAGCGATGACGGGACGAGAGAAACGATCAAGGCGCTGCAGAACGGCGCCTTCGACTTCATTCGAAAGCCGTCCGGGCCGCAATCGCCCGATATCCGCAGCGTTGGCGAGCAGCTGTTGGAGAAGCTGCGCGTCGCGGCGATGACGAAACGGCATTCGAAGTTTTACGTCTCGGGCATCGCGCCGCCGCGAATCGCGGGAGTTCTCGCGAAGCCGTTCGCGAATCCCGAGCTTCCGAAGCAGAAGCCCGATAAACGATCAGCCGGTAAAGCCGAGCACAAGGAAAAACCGGTCATTTTCGAACCGTTGACGGAACCGTCGGACACGAACGTCATGCATCCTGCCGCCGAAGAGAAACCAGCCGTCGGCAAGGAGCTTGCGCGATTGCAAACCGCCGTCTCGAACGAGTCGGAGCCGCCGCATCAACCGATGGACAAGCCGAAGCCTTCGAAGACGTTCCAGCATCTCGTCGCCATCGGCACGTCGACAGGCGGTCCGCGGGCGCTGCACGAAGTCATCTCGTCGCTTCCCAAGGATTTTCCGGCTCCCGTGCTCGTCGTGCAGCATATGCCGCCGAAGTTTACGCGCTCGCTGGCTCAGCGGCTGGATTCGTTCAGCGCGCTGCACGTGCGGGAAGCGGAACAGGGCGAGCGCGTCTTCGCCGGCGTGGTCTACGTAGCTCCCGGAGGCTATCACATGGAGTTGGCCAAGGCTGGCGGCAGTTACAGCATCAAGCTGACGGAAGACGCGCCGCGGAGCGGACACCGCCCCTCCGTGGACACCATGTTCGAATCCTGCGCGGCCTTCCCGGAGCTGAGACGCCACGCCGTGCTGATGACCGGCATGGGCAACGACGGCGCGAAAGGCATGCTGCGCTTGAACGATTGCGGCGGAGAAAGCGCGATCGCGGAATCCGAGGAAACTTGCGTCGTTTACGGCATGCCGCGCTCCGCCGTCGAAGCGGGCGCCGCGAAGGCCGTGCTGCCGCTGAAAGAGATTGCGCCTGCGCTCGTGCAAGCCGTGAGCAAGTAAAGCGAATGTATCGTATGGCAACCACTCATACAGGAGGTGCATGGAAATGGATATGAACGCCTATCTATCGATGTTTATAGACGAATCAAACGATCACCTGCAGTCGCTGAACGAAAATTTGCTGAAGCTCGAAAGTGCGCCCGACGATATCAGCATCGTTCAAATCATTTTCCGTTCCGCGCACACGCTCAAAGGCATGTCGGCGACGATGGGGTTCGAAGACTTGGCTTCGCTGACGCATGAAATGGAAAACGTGCTGGATCTCGTGCGCAATCATAAACTCGGCATGGACAATTTTATTTTCGATACGTTGTTTAAAGGGTTGGACGCGTTGGAATCGATGGTGCAGGACATTACCGGCGGAGGAACGGGCAAAGCGGATGTGACCGCGATCGTAACCTCGCTGAAGGCCATCGTGAAAGGCGACTACAAGAAAGAAGCCGCCTCGGAATCTTCGGCTGCCGGGGCTGCCAGCCCGGAAGACGGCAACAAGCTGGATCAGTTCCAAAGCTCGATCCTGCTGCAGTCCATCGAGGCGGGCATGTCGGTCTTCCATATCGTGGTAACGGTCCGCGAAGACTGCGTGCTCAAAGCAGCCCGCGCTTACATGGTATTCGACTTCTTGGAGCGCAGCGGTGAAATCGTGAAGTCGTCTCCGAGCGCCCAGGACATCGAGCAAGAGAAATTCGACCGTTCCTTCACGGTCTACACGATCGCCAGCATCTCGGGCGACGAGCTGCGCAAAGGCATCGAATCGGTATCGGAGATCGAGAGCGCCGCTATTACGCAGCTGGACAAAGAATCGCTGCTTCAGCTCGGCGCGGCATCCGCGCTGGGGGCGCCGACGGCATCGGCCTCCATCGCGCAGGAAACGGTCGCGGCTGCCAAAGCTCAAACCGCAGCAGCGGCGGCGGCACCTCCCGCGGCACCTGCCGCAACGGCGGCGGCATCGTCTGCGGGAGGCAACGCGTCGCGCACGATCCGCGTCGATATCGAACGCCTGGATTCGCTGATGAACTTGTTCAGCGAGCTGTTGATCGACAGGGTGCGCTTGGAGCAGTTGGCGAGCGAGATTCGCCGCAACGACTTGACCGAAACCGTCGAGCATATGTCCCGCGTCAGCAGCGATCTGCAGAACATCGTGCTGAAGCTTCGGATGGTGCCGGTAGAATCCGTGTTCAACCGGTTTCCTCGGATGGTCCGCGATTTGGCCAAATCGCTCGACAAGAAGGTCGAGTTGGTCATAGCCGGCGCGGATACGGAGCTGGACCGGACGGTCATCGACGAGATCGGCGATCCCCTCGTCCATTTGCTTCGCAACTCGTTGGATCACGGGATCGAGTCGATCGCCGACCGCGTCGCCGCCGGCAAATCCGAGACGGGAACCGTGCATCTGCGCGCGTTCCACAGCGGCAACCACGTATTCATCGAAGTCGAGGAAGACGGGCGAGGCATTAATGCGGAGCGAGTCAAACAGACCGCGATCAAAAACGGCGTGCTCGATGCCGAATCAGCGAACCGATTGACAAACAACGAGATCAACATGCTGATCTTCGCCGCCGGCTTCAGCACCGCGGACAAGATCTCGGATATTTCCGGCCGCGGCGTAGGACTCGACGTCGTTCGCTCGAAGATCGAATCGCTCGGCGGTCACGTCAGCGTGGAATCCACGCCGGGCAAGGGCACGAAATTCTCCATTCAGCTTCCGCTTACGCTGTCGATTATTTCCGCGATGCTCGTGAAGCTGGGAGCCGAGAAGTACGCCATCCCGCTTTCGTCGATCGTCGAGACGGCTATCGTGCCTCGGGAGCAGATTCGCAAGATCCACGGCAACCGCATGATCGATTACCGCGGTTCCGTCATCCCGCTCATCTCGCTCGCCCAGGTGCTGGACTGCCGGTCGTTCCCTGAAGAAGACGAGCAGGAGACCGAGATCGTCGTGATCCGCAAAGGAAACAAGCTCGGCGCGGTGACGGTGGACGAATTCCTCGGCCAAAGCGAGATCGTCCTGAAGACGCTCGGCAAATATTTGACGAATATCGAAGCAATCTCCGGTGCAACGATTCTAGGCGACGGCCAAGTTGCGCTGATCGTGGATCCGAACGCGCTTATTAAATAAAGGAGGGATTACGTATGGGTGAGGAAATGAAAGTGATCGTGTTTGGATTGGCGAATGAGGAATACGGGATCGAAGTGGAAAAAGTGCGCACGATCGAGCGAATGATGCCGATTACGCGCGTGCCGAAAACGTTCGCCTTCGTCAAAGGCGTTATTAACCTGCGCGGCGTCGTCATTCCCGTCATCGATTTGCGTGGCCGATTCGGGCTGCCGGAATCCGAGGCGACCGAGAGCTCGCGGATCATCATCGTCGCGGTGAACGATTTGGAAGTCGGCTTTATCGTGGATTCCGCGAACGACGTCATCGATATCGATTCCGATACCATTGATACGCCTCCGGAAGTCGTCGGCGGCGTCAAAGCGAAATATTTGCGCGGCGTGGCCAAGGTCGGAGACAGCCGGCTCCTGATTATGCTCAACTTGTCCGAAGTGCTGAACAAGAGCGAAATCATCCAGCTTGAACAGCAAGAGGCATAAGGCGTGAATCCGTTGAACGAGTTGGCGGCATTCAAGCTTGATGTTCTGAAGGAAGTCGGCAATATCGGAGCGGGCAATGCCGCCACCGCGCTGTCCCGGCTGCTGGACAAGCCTGTCGATATGAACGTGCCGACCGTCAGTCTTATTCCGTTCGAGAAGGTCGCCGATAAGGTCGGCGGCTTCGAACAGGTCGTCATCGCCGTTTTCCTGCGCGTCGAAGGCGATGCGCCGGGCAATATGTTTTTCATCATCGACGAAGATTCGGCGAAGCGATTGCTGCGCAACTTGCTGTCCATGGATGTGCAGGATGAAGGATATTCCGAGATGGAATATTCGGCATTGGGAGAAATCGGAAATATTTTGGCGGGATCGTATTTATCGTCGTTGGCGGATTTTACGCATTTGTATTTATCGCCCACGGTGCCGGCGATTGCGGTGGACATGGCCGGGGCGATTCTGAGTTACGGCCTTGTGCATTACGGAGAGATGGGGGATTCCGCGTTGTTGATCGACACGACGTTCCTGGAAGGTCAGGAAGAGCTGGCAGGCCATTTCTTCCTTATTCCGGACCCGGAATCGTTCGATAAAATTTTCAGCGCTTTGGGAGTGCCTAACGAATGATCCAAGAGAATGTTGTGAAGGTGGGTATGGCGGACCTTAAGATTGCGGCAGGCGGAGCCATTCTGAAGACGACCGGACTCGGTTCCTGCGTCGGATTAACCTTGTTTGACGACAGCACCAAGGTAGCCGGAATGATACACGTGATGCTGCCGTCTTCCGAGATCGCCAGGGAAGCATCGATCAACATCGCTAAATACGCGGATACGTCCGTTCCCCATCTGATCGAATTGATGAGAACGGAAGGAGCCGAGCCTAGACGGTTCGTGGCGAAAATGGCCGGCGGCGCTCAAATGTTCGCTTTCAATACGAGCAGCGAAACCATGCGCATCGGTCCGCGAAACGTGGAAGCCTGCAAACTGATGCTCCAGCGGTTCAATATTCCGCTGCTGGCGGAAGATACGGGCTTGAATTACGGCCGGACGGTCGAGTTTAACAGCATGAACGGCATATTGACCATTCGCAGTGTTCAGCAAGGAGTAAAGGAGATTTAACATGATCGGTTCATGGCGCTGGAATGTATCGCTTGGAATAGGCGGAAGCTTGCTGACGTTGCTTTTCTCGCTCGGCAGCAATGGGTTGGCGATCACCAGCCTCCGGTGTTTATACGCATTTATCGCTTTTTTCGCAATGACGTTCCTTTTTCGGGCTTTGCTTGCCATGATCTTGAAGCCAAGCCCGTCGGCAGCCATGCACCAGACCGCGGCCGGCGAGGAGCAAACCGTTGGTCACGCAATCGATTACTCCACGCCCGAAGAAGGCGACGAACTGCATGAATTGCTTAAAAATCAAATGGACGGAAACGTAATGCTTGAGCCAGGCCAACAATCGACTTTTAAACCGCTGACGCCTCCCAAACTAGTATCTACGCAGAACAAAGAGCCTGAAGAATTGGCAAAAGCGATACGTCACCTAACAGGAGGGTGAGACGATGATTGAGCCGAAAGCGCCTCATTTGTCGAACATCGAGATTTGGCGGAAGTGGAAAGAAGACGGGGACATCGAAGCCAAGAAACGGCTGATCGAGTATTACTTGACTTTGGTCGATTACGTTAGCAACCGGATGGCCATCGGCTTGCCGAAAAACGTCTCCAAGGACGATTTGGCGAGCAACGGCGTCATGGGACTGATCGATGCCATCGAAAAATTCGATTACAGAAGAGGTCTTCAATTTGAAACGTATGCTTCCTGGCGTATCCGGGGCGCGATCATCGACGGCCTCCGCCAAGGGGATTGGGTGCCGCGCTCCGTTCGCGAGAAGGCGAAACGAATTGAAGAAGCTTATCAAATATTAGAACAGCAGTACATGCGTTCCGTCTCCGATTCCGAAATCAGCCGGCATCTGGACGTTACGGAAAAGGAATTCGGCGTCATGCTCCAGGAAATCGCCGTTACGACGGTATGCTCGCTGGAAGATCCGATACGCGATGAAGAATCGGAGACCAGACTGTCGCTCCTCGTGGACGAGAAGGCCAAAAATCCGGATTACAAAGTGCACGAGTTTTACTTGAAGGAGTCTCTCGTTCGCGGAATCGACCGTTTGACCGAGAAAGAACGAACCGTGATATCGCTCTTTTATTACGAGGAGCTTTCGCTCAGCGAAATTGCCGAAGTCATGTCGCTTTCGCCTTCTCGGATCTCGCAGCTTCATTCCAAGGCGATTTTGCGGCTCCGGGGTGCCCTGGAGAAGCAAAAGGATCAGTTGATGCAGCAGTAATGCAATAAGGGGGGGCGGATTTGACAACGAACGAACAGTTACAGCATTACCTTGTTGTCCAACAGTCACCGGACAAATTGACCGCATCCGTGCAATTCAACATCGCGGACGATAGTTTCTCCTGCACGCTCGCGCAGCTCGAGGAATTTTTGAGAAGCCACGGCGTGAAATACGGGCTGCAGCGGGAGATTTTAGAACAGATCGTCAAGCTTCCGAGCCGGTTTTTTCACGGTCAAACGGTCGTGGCGTTAGGCGAAGCGTCGGTTCAGGGAGAAGACGGCTTCATTCGTTTCGCGTATGACATGAACGAAGACGACTATCGGCCCGTCGAGCTCGAAGGCGGCAAAATCGATTTCAAAGAAGTGACGCAGCTCAAGAACGTGAAACGGGGTCAGCTTATCGCGGAGAAGGTCAAAGGAACCCCGGGCCAGGACGGCATGGCCGTAACGGGCGATCCCATCCCGTGCCGCAACGGGAAAGAAGCTTACTTCAAGCTGGGCAAGAACGTGGTGCTCAATCCCGAGCAAACCGCGATTTATGCCGCCATCGACGGATTGATCTCGATCACGGATAAGTCCAAGATCAACGTTTTCCCGGTCTATGAAGTAAACGGAGACGTCGATTACAAGACCGGGAATATCGATTTCGTCGGAACGGTCGTCATCCGGGGCAACGTTTTGACCGGGTTCAAGGTCAAAGCATCCGGCGATATCAGGGTCGTCGGCGGCGTAGAAGGCGCCATTCTGGAAACGGACGGCTCCGTTGAAATTTCCGGCGGCGTGCTCGGGAGCGGAAAAGGATACATAAAAGCAGGCAAAAACGTGAAATGTTCCTTTATCCAAGAAGGCAACGTATCGGCCGCGGAGGATGTCCTGGTTTCGCAAAGCATCATGCATTCTCAAGTGCGCGCGGGCCGGCATGTCGTATGTACCGGAGCGAAAGGGCTCGTAGTCGGGGGGAATATTCAGGCGGGCGACCGCGTGGTCGCGCGGGTAATCGGCAATTCGATGTCCACCGCGACCGCGATCGAAGTCGGCGTTCGTCCGGAGCTGCGAAGCGAATTAATGGAAAAGAGAGCGATGCTGAAGCAGTTGAACGACAATTTGGATAAGACGGAAAAGGCACTTGCGCTTCTGGATCAGCTTGCCGCAGCCGGGCAATTATCGAACGATAAGATGGCCATGCGCATCAAGCTGAGTTCGACGAAACGCGCTTCGCTAGAAGAGATTGCCGTGAACAAGGACCGGGTGCTCGAGATCGAGAAATCGTTGGAAGATACCGAAAGCGCCAAAGTCGATGCGGTCAATGTCATCTATGGCGGAACCAAGATTGTCATCGGGCGTTACACGCGCTTCATTAAAGACACGACGCAGCGCGTATCCTTCCATTATTCCGAAGGCGATATTATAATGGCTCCTTATTTGTAACTGGCGCAGTCAAGCGAGAGAACGATTTGTCGGAATGGGAGGGATCATGAATGCCGTACAGGCCGATTGATTTTCAAATTTCCGTGCCGCGCGCACCCGAAAACGCATCGCAGCAGAGCCAGCTGAACCATCGTCCGGCCATCGAACAATCGATGTTGGCACAGGACGCGGTCAAACGGGCCGAGCTGCAGCGCACTCGAAATGCGGCAGTCGAGCAAAGCGGCAATCCTGGCATAAACGCGAACCGCAATCGCGACTCCCGCTCGACGTCCAAACGAAAACGGCCAAGCGAGCGGGAGCAGGACGTTTCGGGCGAGCATGACGGTTCAAGTCAAACGCCGCATCCCTTCAAAGGCAAGCATATCGATTATTCGCTTTAAAGCACTTTAAACATAATTGCAGGTGAAGATAATGGAACCATGGCAAACCATCATGATTATCGGCGGCATCGCCGTCGTCTGTTCCGCCGTGCTTCCCCGCAGAGCGGCAGCCGCAAACGGAAAAGGCGGCGAAAACCAAACCGTCCGCAACATGGAAACCGCCTTGGAGCAATTCATGGAGAACATGGAGGCGGACAACCGGGAAATCGCCGGCTTGGTCAGCAAATCGAATCAAGACGCGCAAGCGCAGGCGGTCAAACGCGACGAACGGATCGAGCAACTCGAAAAGCGCTGCGCCGCTCTCGAGTTCGCGCTTGCCGAGCAAGCGAAACAAACCGCTTTAACGAGCGCTCTTCAGAAGCCCGTATTGATCGAAGAGGCAAAGCCCTCCGTTTCGAGACAGGATCATATGCTAATCGCCTTGCAGGAAGAAGAGTTGGCGGAACTCGACGAACCGGATTCATCTCCCCCGTCGATCCGCGCCCGTTATGCGGAATTGTTCGACATGCATCAAGCCGGCAAGTCAATTGATGCGATCGCGAAGAAGCTTGGCCGCAATAAAGGCGAAGTTCAGCTGATTCTCCAGTTATCCAAACAGGAGGAGGCGGCTCGTCATGAATAAAAGGATATTTCTTTTCGGTCTTGGCATCGGCATTATTTTGGGAGCCGGGTTGCTTCAATTAATGTTGATCGGCGAGAAACAGGCCGAAGCGCTGAATGACGGAAATCCGGTTGCGGGGACCTACACGCAAGCCGAACTCGACGAAGCCGTCTCCGATGAGCGCGGCCGGATCGAAGCCGAGCGGAACGCGAATCCGGCAACTGCGGTCAAGGCGGACAAGCCTGTGCAACAAGCCGATAAGCCGGCATCCGAGCCGGCAGGCAAGACGGACATCAAGCCCGATACGAGCGAAAAGGATCCGAACGTTTCGAAACCGTCCCGCGTCATCGTTCGCATACTGCCGAATGCCAGCGTAGCGGAGACGGCAGCGTTGCTTGCCGAACGCGGCGTCATCCCCGATACGAAGGCGTTTATAGACCTGATGCGTGCGAAGACAATACGTGCAGGCTATTTTGCTTTTCAAGGGAAGCTGACGCTGAAACAAGTGGGCGGCATCATCACGAGCCAGCCGCTGGATCCGGAAAAGGCCAAAAGCGAAATGGCCGCGAGCGCCGGGTAAACGGACAGCAAACGAGCTTTGAAAAGCCGTCAATGGCGGTTGCATGGCCGCATATAGTTGTGGTATAGTAATTGATGGTGTTAAAAACACACGCCGATTAATTTCGTCATTGGTGCTTCGACCCGGTCGGAGTGATGTCGAAAAATGAGATTGGCGGAGGCAAACACAAAACCATTTAACAGGAGGTGTTGAAGAGATGGCGGTTATTTCCATGAAGCAGCTTCTTGAAGCTGGGGTACACTTCGGTCACCAGACGCGTCGTTGGAACCCAAAGATGGATCGTTATATCTTCACAGAACGTAACGGGATTTACATTATCGATTTGCAGAAAACGGTTAAGAAAGTCGAAGAGGCTTACAACTTCGTTCGTTCGATCGGCGAAGAAGGCGGCACGATTCTCTTCGTAGGCACGAAAAAACAAGCGCAGGATTCGGTGAAAGAAGAAGCAGAACGTTGCGGCAACTTCTACATCAACCAACGTTGGCTCGGCGGTACGCTGACGAACTTCGCTACGATCCAAAAACGTATCGATCGCCTGAAAACAATTGATAAATGGGAAGAAGACGGTACGTTCAACGTGCTTCCTAAAAAAGAAGTCATCATTCTCCGCAAAGAGAGAGATCGACTTGAGAAATTCCTCGGCGGTATCAAAGGCATGAGATCCCTGCCAAGCGCGCTGTTCATCATTGACCCGCGCAAAGAGCGTATCGCGGTTGCGGAAGCTCGCAAACTTGGTATTCCAATCGTGGGTATCGTTGATACGAACTGCGATCCGGACGAGATCGACTACGTTATCCCTGGTAACGATGATGCAATCCGCGCAGTAAAATTGCTGACGGCGAAAATGGCCGACGCAATCGTTGAATCGCGTCAAGGCGAGCAAACAACTGCTTAATAAGCATTAACGAACGACTGGAAAGGGTGGTCAGAAGGTGTATAACCTCTCACCGCCCTTTTTTTAAAGTCTAACCTTATCTAATTTCAGGAGGTCACGAACGATGGCAGTTAGTGCAAGTGCAGTGAAAGAATTGCGTGAAAGAACAGGCGCAGGCATGCTGGATTGCAAAAAAGCGCTTGACGAAACGAACGGCGACATCGCGAAAGCGGTCGACGTGCTGCGCGAGAGAGGTCTTTCCGCGGCGGCGAACAAAGCGGGCCGCGTAGCTACGGAAGGCACGGTGGAGTCCTACATCCACGCTAACGGCCGTATCGGCGTATTGGTAGAAATCAACTGCGAGACGGACTTCGTCGGCAAAACCGATCAATTCCGTGAATTCGCGCGCGACATCGCGATGCAAATCGCTGCCGCAAACCCTAAATTCGTCAGCCGCGAAGAAGTGCCTAACGACGAGCTTGACAAAGAGCGCGAGATTTTGAGAGCGCAAGCGTTGAACGAAGGCAAGCCTGAAAAAATCGTCGATAAAATGGTTGAAGGCCGCATCAGCAAATATTACGAAGAATTCTGTTTGCTTGAGCAACCGTTCATTAAAGACCCGGATAAAACGGTTCACACGCTGCTGAAAGAAAAAATCAGCACGATCGGCGAGAACATCTCGATCCGTCGCTTCGTTCGTTACGAGCTTGGCGAAGGCCTTGAGAAAAAAGAAGACAACTTCGTCGCCGAAGTTATGTCCCAAGCAAAATTGTAATCCGAACGCACAGGCGGGGCGGGGCGTTCGCCCCGCCATTTTTTCTACCTATAGACGGTTATAGGGTAAGCAATATCTTTTAAAGTATGCGGCCTTTAAACAAGGTCCAAGATGGAGGTAAACCACGTTGCAAAGTCCCGTGTACAAACGTATAGTGCTGAAGGTGAGCGGGGAATCGCTCTCGGGTAACAATGGATATGGAATAGATTCCGCCGTTATTTCTTCGATCGCCGAGCAAGTCAAAGAAGTGGTGGAATTGAACGTCGAGGTGGCTATCGTCGTTGGCGGCGGTAACATCTGGCGCGGCATCGCCGGTTCGGCTAAAGGCATCGACCGCGCAACGGCCGATTACATGGGAATGCTTGCGACGGTCATGAACTCTTTGGCGCTGCAGGATGCCCTCGAGCAAATCGAAGTGCCGACACGCGTGCAAACTTCGATCGCGATGCAGCAAATCGCGGAACCTTATATTCGCCGCCGCGCGATTCGCCATTTGGAAAAAGGGCGCGTCGTTATTTTCGCCGCGGGTACGGGGAACCCATTCTTCTCTACGGATACTACTGCCGCTTTGCGCGCAGCTGAAATAGAAGCCGAAGTCATTTTGATGGCGAAAAACAAAGTGGATGGCGTATATTCCGCCGATCCGTTCAAAGACGCTACGGCGGAGAAGTTCGAAACGTTGACCTTCATGGAAGTGCTGAACCGCAACCTGGGCGTAATGGATTCCACCGCATCCTCGCTTTGCATGGACAATAACATTCCGCTGGTCGTATTCTCCATTACGGAATCAGGGAATATTAAGCGAGTCGTGCTCGGCGAGAAAATCGGAACAATCGTGATGAAAGGAAGTGCCACTTAATGCCACAATCCATTAAGAAAAACGCCGAAGAACGGATGGACAAAGCGATCGCGGCTCTGAAACGCGACTTGTCCACGCTTCGCGCGGGCCGCGCCACGCCGGCGCTGCTGGACCGGCTTCAAGTCGAATACTACGGGGCGATGACGCCCGTGAATCAACTGGCGAACATCAACACGCCGGATTCCCGCACGCTGTTGATTCAGCCTTGGGATAAATCTTCGTTGTCTGCCATCGAGAAAGCGATATTGAAATCCGATCTCGGCTTAACGCCTTCGAACGACGGCATCACGATCCGGATCGGCATTCCGATGCTGACGGAAGAGCGCCGTTCCGACCTCGTCAAAATGACGAAGAAGTTCGGCGAAGAAGCGAAGGTCGCGATTCGCAACATCCGCCGCGACGCTAACGACGATATCAAGAAGCTGGAGAAATCGGACCTATCCGAAGATGAATCCCGCCGCCATCAAGAAGACATTCAGAAGACGACGGATAAATTCGTCGCCGAAGTCGATAAAGTGCTTTCCGCCAAAGAGAAAGAAATCATGGAAGTTTAATAGTGCTCACCGGCCCCTCCGAATGGTGGGGTTTGTTGCATAAATCGACGCTAGCGGCGGGAGGACGAACATGTTACAGCGATTAAGAGCCTTGTTTGGCAAAGCGCCCGCGAAACCGTTGCTGTCGCTTGAACCTGATAACATTCCGCAGCATATCGCGATCATCATGGATGGCAACGGCAGATGGGCGAAGAGCCGAGGCTTGCCGCGCATGGCCGGTCACCATTCCGGGATGAAGGCGGTCAAGCGGATCACGATGGCTGCAGATCGGCTGGGTGTTAAATACTTAACGCTCTATGCGTTTTCGACGGAAAATTGGAAGCGGCCTAAAGCGGAAGTCGAGTTTTTGATGAAGCTGCCGCAAGAGTTCCTTACGATGGAAATCAAAGATTTGATGGAGAAGAACGTCCAAATTCGCATGATGGGGCACAAGGAGGAATTGCCCTCCCATACCTTGAAGGCGGTCGAAGACGCGGTCGTTCAAACCTCGGGCAATACTGGACTTGTTCTTACGTTTGCCTTGAATTACGGAAGCCGGAAAGAAATGATCGAAGCCGTGCGGAGCATCGGACAGGATGTCAAGGAAGGGAAGCTTATTCCCGAGGACATCGATATGTCCCATATGGAAAGCCGTTTGCTTTCGGCGGGGGTTCCCGATCCGGATCTGCTCATTCGCACGAGCGGAGAACTTCGTCTCAGCAATTTCATGCTCTGGCAGCTGGCCTACAGCGAGATGTGGTTTACGGACGTGTACTGGCCCGAATTTACGGATGAGCATTTCTATGAGGCGGTACGAGAGTACCAACGAAGGGCTCGCCGATATGGCGGATTGTAACGAGCTGAACTGGAGAGTGTCGTACGCGTGAAACAACGCATAATATCGGGCGTGATTGCTGGCGCTGCCTTTGTGGTTTTAACCGTGCTCGGCGGGTGGTTTTTCTTTGCGCTGCTGCTCTTCTTGACGGTCGTGGGGATGACGGAATTTATCCGAATGAACGGCGTGTCGATGAAGCATCCGTTTGCCTGGATCGGAATGGCGGGCGCGCTGCTGCTATTCTTGCCATGGCATGATTTGGGAATGCCTCAGCCGGCTGCATTACATATGATTTGGATTCTAATGTTTATCCTGCTTAGCGTTACGGTGCTGACGAAGAACGAAGTGACGATCGACGGGTCGGCGTTGATGCTGCTCGGCGCGCTCTACATCGGCTACGGGTTTCATGCGATGTACGAGATACGCGGCGGCGATACGCACGGTCTGATGACGACGATCATGGCGTTTTTCGCCATTTGGGCTTCGGATGCCGGTGCGTATTTTACGGGAAAAGCGATCGGGAAAAACAAACTCTGGCCGGCGATCAGTCCGAATAAAACGATCGAGGGCTCGCTTGGCGGCGTGGTTATCGCGCTGCTCATCGCGCTCGTGTTCGCGTTCATGTACCCGGATGTCATCGGCATCGGCCGTGCGGTCATGATCGGCCTCATCGCGGCCGTTGCTGGCCAGCTCGGGGATTTGATCCAGTCCGCTTACAAGCGGGTTCGCGGAATCAAAGATTCGGGTTCCCTCTTGCCCGGGCATGGCGGGGTATTGGACCGTTGCGACAGCTGGCTGATCGTATTCCCGCTTCTCATTATGACGAATTTACTGCCGCTGTAGAGCTTGGTTAGGGGGCATTCGAAGTGAAGAAAATTACGATTCTCGGCTCCACGGGCTCGATTGGGACGCAAACGCTGGATATTATCAGCCGCGATCCGGACCGCTACGCAGTCGAAGGGCTCGCGGCGGGGAACAACCTGAACCTGCTGATCGAGCAAGCCAAGCAGTTCAGACCCAAGACGGTATGTTTGTCGAATAAATCGCTGGCGGACGAAGCGATACCGCATCTGCCTGCCGGCACGAAAGCGGTATACGGCGATGAAGGGCTCGTCGAGATCGCGGCCGGAACGGAAGCGGATACCGTCGTGACGGCGATCGTAGGCAGCAGAGGCTTGCCTGCGACGCTGGCGGCCATCGATGCCGGCAAATCCATCGCGCTCGCCAATAAAGAGACGCTGGTGACGGCGGGGCATTTGGTCATGCGGCGGGCAGCCGAACGCGGCGTGTCGATTCTGCCGGTCGACAGCGAGCATTCCGCGATCTTCCAATGCTTGAACGGCGAACGCCGGGAAGCAATCAAACGCATAACGCTAACGGCTTCCGGCGGTTCGTTCCGCGACCGCACTCGAGAAGAGCTGCACGGCGTAACCGTTGCGCAAGCGCTCAATCACCCGAACTGGTCGATGGGGGCGAAAGTGACCATCGATTCCGCCACGATGGCGAATAAAGGTTTGGAAGTCATCGAAGCCCACTGGTTGTTCGGGTTGCCTTACGATCAAATTCATGTGCTGATCCATCCGGAGAGCATCATTCACTCTTACGTCGAATTCGTCGACCACAGCGTGATCGCGCAGCTCGGTCTGCCGGACATGCGCGTACCGATCCAATACGCCCTGACCTATCCGGAGCGCAGGGTGACGCCGACGGATTCGCTTGATTTCGCGAAGCTGTCCGCTTTGCATTTTCGTGAGATGGATTTTGACCGTTACCCTTGCTTGCGTTATGCATACGAGAGCGGGAGAACCGGGAAATCCGCGCCGACGGTATTCAATGCGGCAAATGAAACGGCGGTTGCCCGGTTCCTTAACGGCGAGATCGCGTTCCTTGATATCGAGTCCGTTATCGCATCCGTGTTGGATCGGCATGAAATCGTCGAAGTGCCCGATGTAGCGGCGATCGTCGACGTCGATGCTTGGGCCCGCCGAATGGCGGCAAGCGTCTGACCGACGGTTCTCTTGTATCGAACGGGAGAATAATGATAATCTAAGTACAGGCCGTTACGAACAGGAGGCTCGAGAGCGATGCATACGATTCAAGTCGTCTTTATGACGGTAATGGTCTTCTTCGTCATCGTGACCATACACGAATGGGGTCACTTTTACTTTGCGAAGCGTGCCGGGATTTTGGTTAGGGAGTTTGCGATCGGGTTTGGACCGAAGCTGTTTTCCATTAAACGCGGGGAGACCCGTTATACGCTGCGGCTCGTTCCGGCGGGCGGATTCGTCCGGATGGCCGGCGAGGATCCGGAACTGGTTGAAGTTCAGCCGGGCCAGACGGTTGCGGTCCGCGTGAAGGACGGCAAGGTCACCCGGATTTATTTGGATCGGCTCGACGATCGGAGTAACGTCGTGCGAGGCGAAGTCGAAACGATCGACATCGAGAATAAACTGAAGATCGCCTTGAACGCCGACGGCGTGATCGAAAAGTTCGATATTGTTCCGCAAGCGCTGATGATCGCGAAAGGAAGAGAGACGCAAATCGCGCCGCTTGACCGCCAGTTCGGCAGCAAAACCGTCGGGCAGCGGGCACTGGCCATCGTGGCTGGTCCCGTCATGAATTTCGTGCTTGCTTTCGTGCTGTTCTTCGCGTATTTCCAGATGTCGGGCGTACCGATGGAAAATCCGGACCGCTTGCTGATCGGCGACATCGTGGACGGGATGCCGGCTTCGAAGGCCGATATCAAAGTCGGCGATACGATCGATTCCGTGAACGGCGTCAAAATCGGCGGAGATTCCACGAAAATGATCGAATTGATCAGCAAATCGGTCAACGTGCCGCTGACGTTTACCGTCATCCGCGACGGAAAGACGATCACGTCCAAAATCACGCCGAAGCCCGATGACGCCGGCGTGGGCAAGCTCGGCATCTCCGCCGCCGTGCCGTCGCGCTCCGTCAAGTTTGGCGAAACGTTCAAATACGCGGGCCTGGCGATGAAGAACATGACGGTGACGATTTTCGAAGGCTTCAAAAATTTGATCATCGGCAACTTCAAGCTCGACGATCTCGGCGGTCCCGTAAGAACGGCTCAAGTGACGAGCCAAATCGCGGAACAAGGGTTCGTGCAGCTGACATCATGGGTTGCCATATTAAGTTTGTATTTGGGGATATTCAACTTGCTGCCGATCCCGGCGCTGGACGGAAGCCGGCTGCTCTTCCTTGGCCTGGAAGCGGTGCGCGGACGCCCGGTCGATCCGAATCGGGAAAGCATGGTGCATTTCGTCGGCTTCGCGATGCTCATGCTGCTGATGCTGGCCGTCACGTACAATGATATTTTGCGTTTGGTAAGAGGGGAGAACTAGTCGGTCATGTCGAAAGAAAAGCAATTCGTAACGGAAATAACGCCCCAAAGCGAAGATTTTTCCCGCTGGTATATCGATGTCATCAAGAAAGCGGAACTGATGGATTATTCGCCGGTCCGCGGCTGCATCGTGTTTCGCCCCGAAGGGTTTGAGATTTGGGAGCATATGCGCGACGAACTCGATCGCCGGTTCAAGGAAACGGGACACCGCAACGCATACTTCCCGATGTTTATTCCGGAGAGCTTTTTCCTGAAGGAAAAAGAGCATGTCGAAGGCTTCAATCCGGAGCTGCCATGGGTGACGGAGGCGGGAGGCGAGAAGCTCGAAGAGCGGCTTGCCATCCGTCCGACCTCGGAGACGATCATCGGCCATATGTATTCGAAATGGATCCAATCCTATCGCGATCTGCCGGTTTTGATCAACCAGTGGGCGAACGTCGTCCGTTGGGAGAAACGCACGCTGCCTTTCCTGCGCACGACGGAATTTCTGTGGCAGGAAGGGCATACGGCGCATGAATTGGAATCGGAGGCGCGCGAAGAAACGAGCCGGATGCTCGATATTTACCGCGACTTCTGCGAGAATTACCTCGCCATTCCGGTCATCATGGGACAGAAGACGCCTTCCGAGCGGTTTGCGGGCGCCGTGGACACGTACTCCATCGAAGCGATGATGAAGGACGGCCGTGCCGTTCAGGCGGGAACCTCTCATTATCTCGGTACGAAGTTCGCGGTTGCGTTCGATATCAAATATTTGGACCGGGAGAACACGCAGCAGTTCGTACATACCACGTCATGGGGCGTATCGACGCGGCTGATGGGCGCGATGATCATGGTGCACGGCGACGATCGCGGCTTGGTACTTCCGCCGAAGGTGGCTCCTACGCAAGTCGTCATGATTCCGATCGGTCCGCCGAAGACGCGCGAACAAGTAGTCGGCCGCGTGGACGAGCTTTATGCGGAGCTCAAGAAAGCCGGCATTCGCGTAAAGGTCGACGACCGCACGGATATGAGTCCGGGCTGGAAGTTCAACGAGTACGAGATGCGCGGCGTGCCGGTACGGCTTGAGCTTGGACCGCGCGACATGGAGAATGGACAAGTCGTTCTCGTATCGCGTATTTCCGGCGAGAAACGCATCGTGCAGCAGAGCGTGCTTCAGGATGAGATCGAACGCATGCTGGCCGACATTCAGGCCGATATGTTCGAGCGCGCGAAGCAATTCAGGGCGGAACACTCGTATTCGGTCGAAACGCTGGACGAAATGAAAGCTTTGCTCGAAGAGAAGCGCGGTTTCGCGCTCGCGGGCTGGTGCGGTTCGGAAGCTTGCGAGCGTCAGGTGAAGGAAGAAACGGGCGCTACGAGCCGTAACATTCCTTTCGAACCGGCCGAACACAAGACGACCTGCTTGGTATGCGGCGAGAAGGCGGAGCATTCCGTCGTATTTGCTCGGGCGTATTGATTTTTGGGGGAGGGCGACATGAACCAAACCGGGGAAAAGCGGCAGCGGTTCGAGCTTCTGATGAAGCAAGCGGAGCTGCCGCAGCAATTGAAGGATGAACATTTTGGCGACGGATATATAGACAAAGTGATCGTAAGCCGGAGTAACCGGGAATGGACGTTTTGCATCAGCAAAGCGTCCTTGGTTCCTTTACCGGCTTTTGGTGTTTTTTGCAGGGCGATTCAAGGGAAATTCGCGCATATCGCAAAAATATCGTTTCAATTTCAGTACGGCGAAGACGTTCCGCGAGAAGACCTGGTCGCCGAATATTGGCCGGCTTGCGTCGAATGGCTGAAGCACAGCAATGCGTCCGTTAACGGTTGGATCAGCAAAGCGAAGCTGGAAACGGACGGGGAGCTCATCACGCTCCATATGATGGACGAGATGGGCCTCGAGATGGCCAAGAAGAAACGGATCGACGAGCTGGCGGTCGGTTTTTTCAAAGACCAGTTCGCGGTCGCATGCCGCGTCAAGCTGAAGGTCGCGGAATCGAAGCAGGAAATGTACGAGGAATTTGCGCAGAAGCTCGAACAGGAAGAACGCGACGTCATACAACAAATGATGACCAGCACCTTGTCGGAAGCGCCGCCGGCAGAAGAAGGCGATGTCCGCCTCGTCGTCGGTTACGACATCCGCGAGGAAGCCGTGCCGATCATGAACGTCGTGGAAGAAGAGAAGAAGATTACCGTCCAAGGCGCGGTCTTCGGACTCGACGAGAAGGAGCTGCGCAACGGCAGCACGCTCTTCACGTTCAACGTCACCGATTTCACCGATTCCATCGCCATGAAAATGTTCGCGAAGACGAAGGACGACGTTAAAGTCCTCAAGCAGCTGGCGAACGGCAAATGGGTCAAGGCGCGCGGCCGCGTGGAATACGACCGGTTCATGATGGAGCCGGAGCTTGTCATGATGCCTTCGGACCTTCATGAAGTGGTGGCGCCGAAGGAACAGAAAGATGAGGCGGAAGAAAAACGCGTCGAGTTTCATTTGCACACGACGATGAGTACGATGGATGCGGTCACGTCGGTCGACGCGTACATTAAACAAGCCGCCAAATGGGGGCACAAGGCGATCGCGATTACGGACCACGGGAATGTGCAGTGTTATCCCGAGGCGGCGAAGGCCGCGAAGAAGAACGGTATTCAAGTCCTGTACGGCTTGGAAGCGAATGTCGTGAACGATGCCGTGCCGATGGTGTTGAATTCCCGGGAAGAGCCGATGGCGGCGGCCGTATACGTCGTTTTCGATATCGAGACGACCGGGTTGTCGGTCGTGAACAATAAGATCATCGAGCTTGCAGGCGTCAAGATGCAGGAAGGGAAAGAGATCGGCCGTTTCTCGACTTTTATTAATCCGCACGAGAATATCCCGTACAACATCCAGCAGCTGACGAACATCACGAACGAGATGGTCGCCGATGCGCCGGAGCTGGAGCCGAAGATGCACGAGTTCGTCCAATTTATCGGCGACGCGGTGCTCGTGGCGCATAACGCGCGGTTCGATATGGGCTTTATCCAGGCCGCCTGCAAACGCTACGGCATGCCTGAGGTCAAGAACCCCGTGCTTGATACGCTGGAGCTGGCGCGTTTTCTGCATCCGACGATGAAGAACCACCGGCTGGGCACATTGGCCGATAAATTCAAAATCAGCCTCGAGAACGCCCATCGCGCCATCGACGACTCTCTCGCCCTTGGCGGCGTGCTGTTCGCGCTGATCGGCGACGCGGCTGGCCGGAACATTACCGGCTTGCATATGCTGAACGATTACGTAGGGCTCGATTTATCCAACATGCGGCCGTTCCATTGCTGCATTTACGCGTTGAATGCGGTCGGCAAGAAGAACTTATTCAAATTGATATCCTTATCCCATACGCAATACTTCAAACGCGTCGCGACCATTCCGAAGAGCAAGCTGACCGAGCTTCGCGAAGGGTTATTGATTATTTCGGGCTGCGAGAAAGGCGAATTCTTCGAAGCGGTCCTGAACAAATCGATGGAAGAAGCCGAGGAAACCGCCCGTTACTACGACGTGCTCGAAATCCAGCCGGTCACATTCTACATGCATCTCGTCGAGAAAGGCTTCGTCGCCAGCCGGGCCGAGATCGAACAGGCGCTGCGCCGCGTCTGCGAGATCGGCGATAAGCTGGGTAAGCCGGTTATCGCGACCGGCAACGTTCATTACTTGGTCCAGCGCGACAAAATGTTTCGGGACATTACGATTCACGGCATCACGGGCTTCAGCCCGCTGAAGGATATCACGAAGCCGGACGCGCATTTCCGAACGACCAAAGAGATGCTGGCCGAGTTCGCCTTCCTTGGCGAAGCGCGCGCTTACGAGGTCGTCGTGAAGAACACGAACGAGCTGACCGACCGGTTCGAGCCGTTTGATCTATTTCCATCGAAGCTGTTCGTTCCGATCATGGATGGCGCCGACGAGGAGATGCGCAATACCTGCTACGAAACGGCAAAACGTCTTTACGGGGAACCGATTCCGGAGGTCGTCGTGCAGCGCTTGGAGAAAGAGCTCGTACCGATTACCAAAGCAGGCTTCTCGGCGAACTATCTGATCTCGGAGCGTCTTGTCAAAAAATCCAACGAGGATGGCTACCTCGTCGGTTCGCGGGGGTCGGTCGGGTCTTCCGTAGTCGCGACTTTCCTCGGCATATCCGAGGTTAACCCGCTTCCCGCGCATTACACCTGCTTGAACGAGGCTTGCAAATACAGCGAATGGTTCCTCGACGGCAGCTATCCGAGCGGTTTCGATCTGCCGGACAAGATTTGCCCGGATTGCGGGAAACCGCTGAAGGGAGAAGGACAGGACATTCCGTTCGAGACGTTCCTGGGCTTCAAAGGGGATAAAGTTCCCGATATCGACTTGAACTTTTCCGGCGAATATCAGGCGACGGCGCATAACTTCACGAAAATCATGTTCGGCGAAAAAGCGGTGTACCGCGCAGGGACGATCGGTACGGTCGCGGAGAAGACCGCTTACGGATTCGCCAAGAAATACGAGGAAGACAAAGGCAAGAAATGGCGCGGCGCCGAACTGTCGCGGCTGGCCGGCGGCTGTACAGGCGTCAAGCGAAGCACGGGCCAGCATCCCGGCGGCATCGTCGTCGTTCCCGATTATATCGACGTGGAAGACGTCACGCCCGTGCAGTACCCCGCGGACGACCAGAATGCCGAATGGCAGACGACGCATTTCGATTATCACGCATTCGAAGAAAACCTGCTCAAGCTCGATATTCTCGGGCACGACGATCCGACCATGATGCGGATGCTGCAGGACTTGACCAGCGTCGATCCGACGACGATTCCGATGAACGATCCGAAGGTCATGAGCATGTTCAGCTCGACCGATGCCTTGGGCATTTCGCCGGAGAAGATTCGCTCCTCGGTAGCGACGTACGGCGTTCCGGAGATGGGAACGAAATTCGTGCGCCAGATGCTGGAAGAGACGAAGCCGTCGACGTTCGCGGATTTGCTTCAAATCTCGGGCTTGTCCCACGGAACGGGCGTTTGGCTCGGCAATGCGCAGGAATTGATCAAGAATCGGACCTGCACGATCAAGACGGTTATCGGCTGCCGTGACGATATCATGCTGTTTCTTATTTATAAAGCCGGCATGGATGCGGGACTCGCGTTTAAGATCACGGAAAGCGTCCGTAAGGGACGCGGCTTGACTCCAGAATGGATCGACGAGATGAAGCGATGCAAAGTGCCGCAATGGTACATCGATTCCTGCCTCAAGATCGAATACATGTTCCCGAAGGCCCATGCCGCGGCTTACGTTATTTCCGCGGTGCGGACGGCATTTTTCAAGCTGTATTATCCCATCCATTATTACGCGACGTATTTCTCCATCCGGGCCGAGGATTTCGACCTCGAGCTGCTGTGCCAAGGTTATGATGCGATATTGAAGAAGTTGATCGAAATCGAGCAAAAAGGCTTCAGCGCCACGCCGAAAGAAAAGAACAGCGTCTCGCTGCTCGAAATGTCGCTCGAGATGACCGCCCGCGGCTTCTCGTTCAAGCCGGTCGATCTGTATCGTTCCGAAGCGACGCGCTTTATCGTCGACGGCACTTCATTGATCCCGCCGTTCGGCGCAATCAGCGGAATCGGCGAAAACGCGGCCCGCAACATTGCAGCCGCGCGCGATTTCGGGGAATTCCTGTCCATCGAAGACTTCCAGCAGAAGTCGAAGGCGACGAAGACGATCGTCGAAGTGCTGACA
The DNA here is from genome assembly GCF_059383675.1 of Paenibacillus sp. J22P277. Classification (NCBI taxonomy): domain Bacteria; kingdom Bacillati; phylum Bacillota; class Bacilli; order Caryophanales; family Paenibacillaceae; genus Paenibacillus; species Paenibacillus sp. J22P277. Next base: position 169,795 of record NZ_JBXENS010000001.1, on the reverse strand, counting down.
GGCATGGGCTGCTTCCGCGGACTGCCGGAGTCGAATCAGCTGTCGTTGTTTTAGGATCGAGGATGGGTTTGGATTTTTGCGGACGGAACAGATATTCAAGCTCGCCTAAGAGTGCGCTAGTCTATGGATTCGGTTCGCCTCATGCGAACAAGCTTCGCGGGAGCGACAATTCTTTTTGCTGTTCACGGATACCCGCCCGGAGCGACCGCCCGCCACGAGCGCACATTCCGGCGCCCCTTATTGTCACCACTACATGGTTATGATATAATCTTTCTGGTAATGCTGATGATACGACTTTTTCGCAGAAGAGTGGGGAAACCCACTCTTTACGTTTTGTCTGCACCTTTTTACGCTTACGAATGGCAAGAAGCTATACTTCAAGATTGCTTTTCAGCTGAAAATTTACTGACAGCGCGACTATGAGACGACCGGCTGCAGTGGGAGGTACATCGTTTTTGAGCACACCTAAAATCAAAACCGCCGTCGAGGAAATGGTCAAACCGTTTCTCGACGAAAATGGATTTGAACTCGTGGACGTAGAGTATGTCAAAGAAGGAAGCAACTTTTTTCTTCGGGTCTATGTCGACAAAGAAGGCAATATCGATATCGACGAATGCGGACGGATCAGCGAGTATTTGAGCGAGAAGCTCGACGAGAACGATCCGATTACCGATGCTTACTTCCTGGAAGTATCTTCGCCCGGCGCGGAGCGTCCGCTGAAGAAGCCCGAGGATGTCGCCAAAGCCGTGGGCAAGCATGTATTCGTGACCACTTATGAGCCGATCGGCGGCTTGAAAGAATTCGAGGGCGCGCTGCTCTCCTTCGACGGCGAAGAAGCGGTCGTCGAAATCGGCAAAAAGAAGCATGCGATTCCGTATGCGAAAGTAGCAAGCGCCCGTTTGGCCATTGTCTTCTAAAGGGTTGGAAGAGTTGGCTTTATTATAACGTTAGGGAACCAGTCGAAAGGGGGAACTCATTTCCAATGAGCATGGAATTTATCGAAGCATTGACGGAAATCGAAAGAGAGAAAGGGATCAGCAAAGATATTTTGCTGGAAGCGATCGAGGCGGCCCTGATTTCTAGTTACAAACGCAATTTTAACACCGCCCAGAACGTACGGGTGGACATCAACCGGTTTACGGGCGTCATCAAAGTGTATGCGCGCAAAACCGTCGTCGAAGACGTTCTGGACCCGCGCCTTGAAATTTCGGTGGAAGCTTCCCGCGAAATCAATCCGCATTATACGCTCGACGACGTCGCGGAGATCGAAGTGACGCCCCGCGACTTTGGCCGGATCGCGGCGCAAACGGCGAAACAGGTCGTGACGCAGCGCATTCGCGAAGCGGAGCGCGGCTTGATTTACAATGCCTTCATTGACAAGGAAGAAGATATCGTGAACGGCATCGTGCAGCGCCAGGACGTGCGCAATCTGTTTATCGATCTTGGCAAAGTGGAAGCGGTCCTGCCGCTGACGGAGCTGATGCCAACGGATAAATTCAAGCACGGCGACCGGGTCAAGTCCTTCATCACCAAAGTCGAGAACACGACGAAGGGGCCGCAAATCTTCTTGTCCCGTACGCATCCCGGCCTGCTTAAACGCTTATTCGAGCTGGAAGTGCCGGAGATTTACGACGGGGTGGTCGAGATTCGGTCGGTTGCGCGCGAAGCGGGCTTCCGTTCCAAAATCGCCGTGCATTCGCGCAATGCGGAAGTCGATCCGGTCGGATCCTGCGTAGGCCAGAAGGGCATGCGCGTCCAGACGATCGTAACGGAGTTGAAAGGCGAGAAGATCGATATCGTGCGCTGGTCCGAAAGCGTGGAGGAATACGTGGCGAACGCGCTCAGTCCTTCCAAGGTCATCGAGGTCATCGTGTACGAGCAGGAGAAGATGGCGCGCGTGATCGTGCCGGATTACCAGCTCTCGCTGGCGATCGGAATCAAGGGGCAGAACGCGCGGCTGGCGGCGAAGCTGACCGGCTGGAAAATCGATATCAAGAGCGAAACGCAGGCGGAGCAGGAGTTCGGCCGTCCGAAATCGCCCATGAGCACCATGCATCAGGATTCCGTCTCCATCGACTAAGAGCAAACGGGTAAGCGCGTATCAGGAGGGATGAATGGTGAGACCGAGAAAAATTCCGCTGCGCAAGTGCGTGGCTTGTCAAGAAATGAAGCCGAAAAAAGAGCTCATCCGGGTCGTGCGAACGCCGGACGAAGCCGTCCTGATCGATTTAACGGGCAAAAAAGCGGGACGCGGCGCTTATCTTTGCGGCAAGGTGGAATGCTTCAGGCTGGCGAAGAAAAGCCGGGCGCTCGACCGGGCGCTGAAGCAAACGGTCGGACCGGAAATCTACGATCAGCTTGCGCGGGATTTTATCGCCGTCGAGGAAGAGTTTAACGCCGGTAAGGATGCGATGGACGATGAACAAGAAGAAGCATAAAGCGCTCGCCATGCTCGGCATGGCGATGCGGGCAGGCAAACTGGAGACCGGCGATGAAACCGTATTGAAATCCGTCAGGCAAGGAAAGGCGAAACTCGTCATAGTTGCGGCGGATGCATCAGATAATACGAAGAAGAAGTTTCGGGACAAATGCGCGACGTACAATACGAAATGCATGGAAGCTTTCGACCGGATCGCGCTCGGAGAAGCGATCGGCAAATCGGAGCGGGTCATTCTGGGTTTGACGGATGCCGGCTTCGCCAAGAGTATCGTCCAAAGCTTAACTGAACCTACGGAGGTGGCGTATATTGACTAAACAACAAGACAAAGACAATAAAGATAAATTGCGCGTATACGAATACGCGAAATCACTCAGCATGAGCAGCAAAGAAATCATTACCATTCTAAAACGTCTCAATCTGCCCGTGAACAATCATATGAGCGTCATGGAGAATGAGATGGTTTCGAAGGTGGAAGGTTTCTTCCGCGATATCAAAGCGAACGCAGCAGCCAAACGCGCGCAGGAGAACGCGACGATTTCGGCGGCGCAGTCGTCCAACCGCCCAGGGCAGCAAGGCCAGCAGGAGCGCAAGCCTCAGCATACGCTCAACGCATCCGTGCAGCAGGGGCAAGGAAACAAAAATACGAATGAAAAACAGGGGAATACGACTATTTCACATACAACTGAATCAAACACGACCGCGGCATCTTCCGCGAATACGACGACAAGTCAGGCGCCGGCCAGCTCGGCTTCGACCGCGCAATCATCGGGCAGTTCATCGGCAAGCAGTGATAACAACAATCAGCGTCCGCAAGGCCAAAGCGGTCAAGGCAACCGTCCGCAAGGTCAGGGCAGCCGCCCGCAGGGCCAAGGCGGCGGCTATCAAGGGAACCGTCCGCAAGGCCAAGGCAGCGGCTATCAAGGGAACCGTCCGCAAGGTCAAGGCAGCGGTTATCAAGGCAATCGTCCGCAGGGACAGGGCAGCGGCCAAGGCGGAGGCTATCAAGGCAATCGTCCGCAAGGTCAAGGTACCGGTCAAGGCGGTCAAGGCAGCCGTCCGCAAGGTCAAGGCGGCGGTTACCAAGGGAATCGTCCGCAAGGACAGGGCAGCGGCCAAGGCGGCGGTTATCAAGGCAACCGTCCCGCAGGCGGCGGAGGCCAAGGCGGTTATCAAGGCAATCGACCGGCAGGCGGTAGCAGTCAAGGCGGAGGCCAAGGCGGATTCCGTTCGTCCTCCGCACCGGCGCAAAGCCAACCGGCGAGCCGCGGCGGAAGCGGCGGCACCACGAGCGCTCCGGCGCGCACGTTCGATAACAATCGCGGACCTTCTTCGGACGATCGGAGAAGAAACAATCCGAAAGCATCGAATAATTCGTACAACAGCAACAAGCGTTTCGACGATAACAGCCGGTCCGGCAATTTCAAGAACCGCGGGGGCAAGAATAACCGCGGCAAAGGCGGACAACAGCAGGAACGCCGCGAGAAAATCGATAACACGCCGAAGAAAATCATCGTCCGCGGCACGGTAACGGTCGGCGATTTGGCTAAATTGCTGCATAAGGATGCTTCGGAAGTCATCAAGAAGCTCATTACGCTCGGTGTAATGGCGACGATCAACCAAGAGGTCGATCTGGATACGGTTCAATTGATCGCATCCGAATACGGCGTCGAGGTCGAAGTCAAGATCCCGGTCGAAGAAGATCAATTCGAGACGATCGAGGAGAAGGACGACGAGGAATTGCTCGAAGCGCGTCCTCCGGTCGTGACGATCATGGGTCACGTCGACCACGGTAAAACGACCTTGCTGGATGCCATTCGCCAAACGAACGTTACGAGCGGCGAAGCAGGCGGCATCACGCAGCATATCGGCGCATACCAAGTCGAGATTAACCATAAGAAAATCACGTTCCTCGATACCCCGGGTCACGAAGCGTTTACGCTCATGCGCGCCCGCGGCGCTCAAGTAACGGATATTACGATTATCGTCGTTGCGGCAGACGACGGCGTTATGCCGCAAACCGTCGAAGCGATAAACCACGCGAAAGCGGCGAACGTGCCGATCATCGTGGCCGTCAACAAAATCGATAAACCGGGCTCCGATCCGGACAAAATCAAGCAAAGCTTGACCGAGTACGGTCTCGTGCCCGAAGAGTGGGGCGGCGATACGATTTTCGTCAACGTCTCCGCGAAACAGCGCATCGGCCTCGAAGAGCTGCTTGAAATGATTCTGCTCGTCGCCGAAGTGAACGACTACAAAGCGAACCCGAACAAACGGGCGCGCGGTACGGTCATCGAGGCAGAGCTCGACAAAGGCAAAGGGCCGGTCGCGCGTATCCTCGTGCAACATGGTTCGCTTAAGATCGGCGACGCCTTCGTTGCCGGCAATTGCTTCGGCCGCGTCCGCGCCATGGTCAACGACAAAGGCCGCCGTCTGAAGGAAGCGGGACCAAGCACGCCGATCGAGATCACCGGTTTGACGGAAGTGCCGCAAGCGGGCGATCCGTTCCTTGTATTCGAAGACGAGCGCAAAGCGCGCGCGATCGCCGATCGCCGTGCCATCAAGCATCGCCAAACCGAGCTGGGCGCGAATTCGCGCGTAACGCTCGAAGATTTGTACAATCATATTAAAGACGGCGAGATCAAGGATCTCAACGTTATCATCAAAGCCGACGTGCAAGGTTCTTCCGAAGCGCTCAAAGGCTCGCTCGCGAAGATCGACATCGAAGGCGTTCGCGTCAAAATCATTCACAGCGGTGCAGGTGCCATCACGGAATCGGATATCAATCTGGCTGCTGCGTCGAGCGCGATCGTCATCGGCTTCAACGTTCGTCCCGAACCGCAGGCGCTCGCAACGGCAGAGCAGGAGAAAGTGGATATTCGTCTCCACAGCATCATTTACAACGTGATCGACGAGATCGAGCACGCGATGAAAGGCATGCTGGATCCGGTATTCAAAGAAGTGGTTATCGGCCAGGCGGAAGTCCGCAATCTGTTCAAGGTGACTAAAGTCGGCGTTATCGCAGGTTGTATGGTCATTTCCGGCAAAATCGCGCGCAATGCGAAGGCCCGCTTGATCCGCGGCGGCATCGTGGTGTTCGAAGGCGAAATCGAATCGCTCAAACGGTTCAAGGACGACGCCAAGGAAGTGGCCCAAGGCTACGAGTGCGGTATTACGCTCGATAGGTACAATGACCTCAAAGAGGGAGACGTTATCGAAGCCTTCATCATGGAGTCCGTAGAGAGGTGATTGACTGATGGCCAAAGTCCGCGTAGGACGCGTAGGCGAACAAATCAAGAAAGAGCTCAGCACGATCATCCAAACCGAGCTTAAGGATCCGCGTATCGGATTCATTACGGTGACGGGCGTGGAAATCACGAACGACCTGTCGCAGGCGCGCGTATACCTGAGCGTGCTGGGAAGCGACGAGCAGAAGGAAGAGACGCTCAAGGCGCTGGCGCGCGGAACCGGATTTATCCGCTCGGAGCTGGGCAAACGCATTCGATTCCGCCATACGCCGGAGCTGCTGTTCAAGTTCGACAGCAGCATCGAGTACGGCAGCCGAATCGAATCGCTGCTGACGAACATCAATTCCGGCGGCGGGAGAGACGAGCAATGACCGCCGCGAACGCGGCGGCATTTTCAGCCGCTTATCGAGCGCAGCTGCGGGAAGCATTGGATTTTATCCGAGCAGGCAGCAGATTTCTAGTCGTCTCGCATGTTCAGCCTGACGGAGACGCCATCAGCTCGACGCTCGTCGTCGGCTGGCTGCTCCGCCAGCTGGGCAAACCGTCGATGTTGATCAATGAGGGCGCCGTCCCGGTTCGTCTCCATTTCCTGGAAGCGTCAGGGTCCGTCATCCACTACGGCAAGCAGCCGCCGGACGAGAAATTCGACCGCGTCATCGCAGTCGATTGCGCGGATTTTCGCCGGATCGGTACCGTCAAGGACAGTTTCGCGGAACAGGCGCAGCTGCTGAATATCGACCATCATCCTACGAACGATGCCTTCGGCACCCATAATTTAATTCGGGTCGATGCCGCGGCAACGGTTGAAATTTTATATGATCTTATCGAGTATGCAGGCATTCCGTTCGATAAAGAAGCGGCGACGGCGATCTACACCGGTCTCCTGACGGATACCGGCGGATTCCGATATTCCAATACGAGCCCGCGCGTCATGCAGGTCGCCTCGCGAATGCTCGCCGAAGACGTGACGGGGCATTGGATCGCCAACCATCTGCTGGAGCGCATGACCAAGCCGCAATTGCTGCTGCTGCAGCGGGCGCTTAGCAGATTAACGTTTTCCGACGACAATCGGATCGCTTGGCTGTACGTGGCCTTTGTCGATATGGCGGAGACCGGAGCGGTCGGCGACGATTTGGAAGGTCTGGTCAACTACGCGCTCAACGTCGAAGGCGTGGAAGTCGGAATCCTGTTCAAAGAAACGGAGAACGGCGAAGTGAAAGTGAGCATGCGTTCATCGGGAAGAGCCGATGTGGCGGTGATCGCGCAATCCTTCGGCGGCGGCGGACATGTGCGTGCAGCGGGCTGTCGGCTGCAGCATGACATTCAAGCCTCCATCGCATCTGTCGTGCAGGCCGTAAGAGAGGCGCTGAGCGCATGATAGATGGCATTTTGGCGGTTTGGAAGCCGGCGGGCTGGACCTCTCATGACGTCGTCGCGAAAGTCAGAGGGATCCTGAAGGTCAAGCGCATCGGACATACCGGTACGCTGGATCCGCAGGTGACCGGCGTTCTGCCGCTTTGCATCGGACGGGCTACCCGTGTCGTGGAGTATGTGCAAGAACGGCCTAAAGCCTACGAAGCCGTCATGCAGTTCGGACTGGCCACGGATACGGAGGATTTGACCGGCACGATCATCAAGGAGATGCCCGAAGTCCGGATCACCGAAGAGCAGATTCGGGAGGTTTTGGCATCCTTTATCGGCGAGATCGATCAGGTACCCCCGATGTATTCGGCGGTCCGGGTAGACGGCAAACGATTGTACGAACTTGCGCGGGAAGGTCGGGTCATCGAACGGCAGTCCCGTAAAGTGACCATTTACGAGCTGGATTTGTTAGAGCTTGAGCTGGACCAGCCGCATCCAGTCATTCGTTTCTCCGTCGTCTGCTCGAAAGGAACGTATATCCGAACGCTTTGCGTCGATATCGGCGAGAAGCTACGCGTGCCGTCCGTAATGGCCCGACTGACGAGGACGATGTCGGGCGGGTTTACGCAGGAAGATTGCCTGACGCTTGAAGAAATCGCGGCGTTAAAAGGCACGATTGCGGACAGGTTAACCGCTGCGGATGAAGCGCTGGATCATTTCCCGCGTGTTACGGTCAGCGCCTCCGACGTGCAGCGCGCGTTCCAAGGCAAGCGGATTTCGCTTCAAGGCATTGTGAACCAAGAGCCTTTTGGAGTGGACGCGTTGCTTCGAGTATATGGCGAAGACGGATTGTTTGCAGGTATATTTCAGCCGGATGAGGAATCCGGAACGCTTAAGGCCGTCAAAGTATTTACGCCGACGGCAGACTAGCAAGTTGATAAAGCAGGTGTGACTGCAGTGGAAATTATTTCTTTACAGTACCCGATTGCGGAATCGGAAGCCGCCCGGGCTGCTCTGCCAAAGACGTTGGCCATCGGGCATTTCGACGGCGTTCATCGCGGCCATCAAAATGTCATCGCGAAGGCCATTTCATCGGCTCGGGCGTTCGGTCTCCAAGGGGCTGTGATGACGTTTCATCCTCATCCTAAACAAGTTCTCGGCCGGAGTGAGCAGTACGTCGCCTGTTTGACGCCGCTCGACGAGAAGGTCGAGCGGTTTCGCAGGCTGGGGGTCGATGTCGTGTATATCGTTCAATTTGATTTGGATTTTGCCAAGGTTTCGCCGTCCGAATTTGTCGGCAACGTGCTGCGGCCGCTGCAGGTGAAACGGGCCGTCGTCGGCTTCGATTTCACGTTCGGCGCCAAAGGCGCCGGCAAGCCGGAAACGTTATGGGCGCTTGGCGAACCGGATATTGAGGTGGATATTGTGGAACCATTCATGCAAGACGGCGATAAAGTAAGCAGCACGCGCATTCGCGAAGCGCTGATGAACGGACGTCCCGAAGAAGCGGCGGAACTGCTTGGCGAGCCTTACTCCGTTCGCGGCGTTGTCGTGCAAGGCGAAGGCAGAGGCAGGAAGATCGGTTACCCGACGGCGAATATTCAACAGGAAGATGGCTTCTTCATTCCGCGTCAGGGCGTATACGCGATCATGGCGGAGACGGATGGGCAGCGTTATTCGGGCGTATTGAACATCGGCGTCAAACCGACCTTCCACGATAACTTGACCGAACCGGTCATGGAAGCGCATCTGTTCGATTTCGGCGGCGATCTGTACGGCAAGACCGTATCCGTGCAATTCATTGCTTTTTTGAGGACGGAGAAGAAATTCGGATCCATCGATGAACTCATCGCTCAAATCCATTCCGACGCCGATCAGGCGAAGGCGTTGTTAACGGCTTACGACAAGAAATAGGAAGCGCATTTACTTCTTGCTTTCAGGTATGGTATACTCTAAGACGTTGCGTAGTCACAGACTGACATCGGTATGCGCAGCAATTGAACCTTAGCTTGGCCTGTCCGTCATTCACCGGGCGCTGGCGAGGCTAACGGCGATTATGAAACAAGGAGGTGAACACGGATGGCACTTACGCAAGAACGCAAACACCAATTGATCGACGAGCACAAAACCCACGCGAACGATACGGGATCCCCGGAAGTTCAAATCGCTATCCTGACGCAAAACATCGTCAACTTGACAGATCATCTTCGGACGCACAAGAAAGATCACCACTCGCGCCGCGGTCTGCTCAAAATGGTTGGTCAACGCCGTAAGCTGTTGGCTTACCTGAAGAACAAAGACGTACGACGTTACAGCGCATTGATCGAAAAACTCGGCCTTCGCCGATAATAGATGCGGGGATAAAAGCAACCTGGTTGTTACGCCGCCCGGGAATGACGGGCGGCTGCGCTGGGTTGCTTTTTATAAATATCGCTTCGCGTGCATACATACATCGACATGATGAGCTCCGTGCGGAGCTTGAATCTCCAAATGAAAACAGAACCGGCTTGTCTTCTTCAGCCGGGCTTTCATATAAGGACACATAAAAAGTAGACTATTATCGATGGGACGCTCCTGAGGGTGGTCCATTGCAATGAGGAGGAAATATATGCTGCATCGCGTAGAAACAACATTGGGCGGCCGCCCGCTGATTCTTGAAACGGGACGCCTGGCGAAGCAAGCGAACGCCGCGGTGACGGTCAAATACGGCGAAACGGTTATTCTGTGCACCGTCGTTTCGTCAGCCGAGCCGAAGAATCTCGACTTTTTCCCGCTTACGGTCAATTACGAAGAGCGTTTATACGCAGTAGGCAAGATTCCGGGCGGCTTCATCAAACGCGAAGGCCGGCCGAGCGAGAAGGCCATTCTGGCGAGCCGGCTGACGGACCGTCCGATTCGCCCGTTGTTCCCGGAAGGCTTCCGCAACGAAGTCCAAATCGCGAATATCGTCATGAGCGTGGATCAGGATTGCACCCCCGAAATCGCGGCGATGATCGGAACGTCCGCGGCGCTTACGATTTCGGACCTTCCGTTCAACGGACCGATCGGCGGCGTTATCGTAGGTCGAATCGACGGCCAATTCATCATCAACCCGACGGTGGACCAGGAAACGAAGAGCGATGTATATGTCGTCGTCGCGGGAACGAAAGACGCCATCATGATGGTGGAAGCGGAAGCAAACGAAGTGCCGGAAGAAGTGATCCTTGAAGCGATCATGTTCGGTCACGACGAGATCCGCCGTATCGTAGCTTCGCTGGAAGAGCTGCAAGCCCTTGCCGGCAAAGCTAAAATGGAAGTCAAACTGCATGCTGCAGACAGCGCAGTGGATGAAGCGGTTCGCGCAGTCGCCCAAGGGCGTTTGGTCGAAGCGGTCCGAGTCACGGAGAAGCATGCGCGCCAGGAAGCGATCGATGCGGTGAACGCAGACACCATCGCGCATTTCGAAGTGGAGTATGCCGAGACGCCAGAATTGCTTGGCGACGTGAAAGAAGTCCTGTACGATATCGTCAAGGAAGAAGTTCGGCGCTTGATCACGCATGACAAAGTTCGTCCGGATGGACGGGCTCTGAGCGAGATTCGCCCGATCGAATGCGACGTCGCGCTTCTGCCGCGCACGCACGGTTCCGGCTTGTTCACGCGCGGTCAAACGCAGGCCCTCAGCATTTGCACGCTCGGCGCGCTTGGCGACGTTCAAATCCTGGACGGCATCGACCTGACGGAAACGAAACGGTTCATGCATCACTATAATTTCCCGCCGTTCAGCGTCGGCGAAGCCAGACCGCTTCGTCCTCCTGGCCGCCGCGAAATCGGCCACGGCGCACTGGGCGAACGCGCCTTGTCGAAAGTCATTCCGAGCGAAACGGAATTCCCGTATACGATTCGTCTGGTGTCCGAGGTTTTGGAATCCAACGGTTCCACCAGCCAAGCCAGCATCTGCGCGAGCACGCTTGCGATGATGGATGCCGGCGTACCGATCAAAGCGCCTGTCGCGGGCATCGCGATGGGTCTGATCAAGGATGGCGACCATTTCTCCATTTTGTCGGATATTCAAGGCATGGAAGACCATCTCGGCGACATGGACTTTAAAGTAGCCGGAACGGCGGCTGGCGTAACGGCCATCCAAATGGATATCAAAATCGACGGCATCGACCGCGCGATTCTGGCGCAGTCGCTCGAGCAAGCGCGCGAAGGCCGCATGCACATACTCGGCAAGATGAACGAAGTCATGCAGGCGCCGCGTACAGCCTTGTCGCAATACGCGCCGAAGATCGTGATCATGCATATCAATCCGGACAAAATCCGCGACGTTATCGGATCCGGCGGCAAAATCATCAATAAAATCATTGATGAAACCGGCGTTAAAATCGATATCGAGCAGGACGGCACGGTGTTTATCGCGTCTTCCAACGCGGAAGCGAACGAGCGCGCGAAACAAATCATCGAAGGCATCGTTCGCGAAGTCGTGGTCGGCGAGGTTTATCTCGGAACGGTTAAACGCATCGAGAAATTCGGCTGCTTCGTCGAGATTTTGCCGAACAAAGACGGTCTCGTGCATATCTCCCAAGTGTCTACGGAGCGTATCGCGAAGGTCGAGGACGTCCTGAAGATCGGCGATCAAATCACGGTCAAGGTCACGGAAATCGACGCGCAAGGCCGTATCAATTTGTCCCGCAAAGCGGTGCTGGCGCCTGAAGTGCCCGCACAACAATCTTAATCGCGTACGAACCGCAAGGAGGCAGGTGAACCTGTCTCCTTTTTTGTTGCCGCATTCGCTTGTTCTTCTCATATTGTGGGCCGAGCCATAATAAGATGAAGGAGAAGGGTGGGACAACGCGATGAAGCTCAAGAAAGGGATCATCATGCTATTGACCATGTGCGCGGTGCTGATCGCGGTAAGGCTGAACGCGCCGATGTCGGCTTACGTGTCCGCGGTCAAGCAAGGGGATATGGCGGTATTTGCCTCGGCGATACCGGAGCCCTCGGCGCAAGGCAAAGCGTCCCTGCGCGAGATGATCCAATCCGAAGCCGAGAAGAGACGCGTTGCTCCGGTGGATGCACGGGTGGACCGCGTATGGAAAGCCATTCCGGGCTATAACGGCCTTGAAGTCGACGTGGACAAAACGTATCGGCTGATGCTTCATGCGCCGGAGAACGAGCCGATCCGCTTGGTGTACCGGGAAGTGGAACCGAAAGTGACATTGGAAGATCTAGGCCGCGTCCCAATATACAAAGGGAATCCGAGCAAACCGATGGTCGCGCTGATGATTAACGTCGCATGGGGCAATGAGTATATTCCCTCCATGCTCCGGACGCTGAACAAAGAGAACGTCAAGGCGACCTTTTTCTTCGACGGCTCCTGGTTGAAGAAAAATCCCGACATCGCCAAGCAAATTCAAGCGGAAGGGCATGAAATATCGAATCACGCGTACACGCACCCCAATATGAGCCAGTTGGACCGCAATGCGGCGTACAATCAGATCGCGAAGACGGAAGCGCTGCTGCAATCGACGCTCCAAGTGAAGAATCATTGGTTTGCGCCGCCGTCGGGCGATTTCAATCAGATGACCGTCGATGTCGCCGCCGAGCAGGGATTGAAGACGGTGCTGTGGACGCTGGATACGGTAGATTGGACGCATCCGCCCGCGTACTCGATTATTCAGAAAGTCCGCACGCGCGTGGAACCCGGTTCGCTCATCCTCATGCATCCGACGGATTCGTCCAGTCAAGCGCTGCAGGGAATGATCTCGGCCATCAAGGCCAAAGGGCTGATGCTCGGCACGGTCAGCGACACGCTTTCCGCCAAACGGGTATCCTTAGTTGAGGCGGCACCATAATTTTGTTATAGTGAAGTCATTAATTTCATGCTGTTGCCGTAGGAGGAGTAAGGATTGAACAACTATAAGCTTAGCAACGGCCTGAGAGTCGTTGTGGAATACATTCCGACCTGCCGTTCCGTGTCCTTCGGGATATGGGTAAAAACCGGGTCTCGCAACGAGACGCCGGAGAACAATGGTATTTCCCACTTTATCGAGCACATGCTGTTCAAAGGCACGGAGCGGCATAACGCCAAAGACATTGCCGATCTGTTCGACGGACTCGGCGGCAACGTCAACGCCTTTACGGCCAAAGAGTACACCTGTTATTTTGCCAAAGTGCTGGACCAGCATCTGCCGATCGCGGTGGACGCGCTTGCCGACATGTTCTTTAATTCCAAGATGGATGCAACGGAATTAAGCAAAGAGAAGAATGTCATCCTGGAAGAAATTTCGATGTACGAGGACACGCCGGACGACAAAGTGCATGACGAAGCGTCTCGCGCGGCATACGGCGATCATCCGCTGGCTTACTCCATCCTTGGCTTGGAAGAACGGTTGAACGCCATGGACGGCGATGTCTTGCGCGGGTACATGAACAGCCATTACCGGATCGACAATACGGTCGTTTCCGTTGCCGGCAACGTCGAGGAAGCGGCACTGCTCGAGCTGTTGGAGAAGCATTTCGGCGCATTCAAGACGACGGGTTCCGAGCTCGAAGTGACAACGCCGGTCTTTAGCGGCAATTATTTGTTCCATAAGAAGAAAACGGAGCAAAATCATATTTGCATCTCGTTTCCGGGCTGTTCGATCGCGGATCCGCTGCAGTACGCGATGATTCTGCTGAACAATGCGATCGGCGGGGGCATGAGCTCCAGGCTGTTTCAGGAAATCCGGGAGAAGCGCGGACTCGCCTACTCCGTCTACTCGTACCATACCTCGTACGCGGACAGCGGGCTGTTCACCGTCTACGCGGGTACGGCGCCGAAACAGACGAAGGAAGTGCTTGACCTAACGCTTGAACAAATGCACGATTTGGCGACGAAAGGCCTGACGGACGCCGAGCTGCAGCGCGGCAAGGAACAGCTGAAGGGCAGCCTGATCCTCAGTCTCGAGAGCACGAGCAGCCGCATGAACCGGCTGGGCAAGAACGAGTTGATGCTCGGCCGCCACTTTACGCTGGATCAAATGCTGGAACGGATCGACGCGGTGCAAATGGGCGATATTCGGGAAGTGACGAAACGAATCTTGTCCGTGCCTTTCTCGGTTGCGATGGTCGGAAGCAACGACAAGGCGGCTGCCGCCATCGGGAGGGACTCGCTTGTTTCAAGTATTGTTTAAGCGCCTGCCCGGCAACGAAGATATGCAGCTGCCGCGGAAAATGTCCGAATTGGCCGCCGGGTTCGATCTGCATGCCGCCGTTACCGAGCCGGAAACGCTGCATCCCGGGGAGCGCAAACTGATTCCCACCGGATTCGCGATGGCCATGCCCGCCGAGCTCGAGGCGCAAATCCGTCCGCGGAGTGGCCTGGCGTTCAAGCACGGCATTACTTGCTTGAATTCGCCGGGTACGATCGATGCGGATTATCGCGGCGAAGTGAAGGTGCTGCTCGTCAATCTCGGTCAGCAGCCGTTCACCATCGAACGCGGTGAACGCATCGCGCAGATGCTGTTCCAGCTCGTGCCCGAGGTCGCGATCTCCGAGACGGAGGAATTGCCCGATACGGTGCGCGGCTCAGGCGGATTCGGACATACCGGCATTTAGCGGATGACTGTCAAATGAATAACGAAAGTTGATTGCATAAAAGCATCGGAGCCCAGGCTCCGCTGCTTTTTCTTTTTTGCTTAAAAGGGCCTATCGTTCTCACCTCGCTCTGGGCGGGTGCATAAGATGGTCTATAACCAAGAGCGCACACTGTCAACCGTGCAGCCTTTACGCGGGCTGACGGTTTCAGTTTGTACTGCCGACCGAACCGCTGGCAAGAAGCAGCGCGGATCGGTTGCTGTTGAAAGGAGTGATACCTTTATGCTGACAGGAGTTCAGGTCGTGCTGCTCGGCGGCGACGCGCGGGGACTGGAGGTCATCCGAAAGCTGACCGAGCTCGATGCAACGGTAACGGTCGCGGGATTCGATCAACTGCATTCGTCGTTGGACGGCGCGGTTCGGGCGGAGTTGGGCGATGCGTTGTTCGCGAATGCGGATGCGCTCGTGCTGCCCGCGGTAGGAACAGATGACGACGGCAAAATCGTAGCCGTATTCAGCGACCAAGAGTTGGTCCTGACCGATGAATACGTCGCAAAGCTGCCGAAACATTGCAAGGTTTATGCGGGCATGGCCAAACCATATCTTCGCAATCTTTGCGCAAAGCATGATATAACGCTGGTTGAACTGTTCGACCGCGACGACGTGGCGATTTACAATTCGATTCCGACCGCGGAAGGCGCCGTCATGATGGCGATCCAGAACACGGATATTACGATTCACGGTTCCTCCTGCATGGTGCTCGGCATTGGGCGGACAGGGATGACTTTGGCGCGGACGCTGCAAGGACTCGGCGCGAAAGTGAAGGTCGGCGTGCGCCGCGAAGAACATTTCGCGAGGTCGTACGAGATGGGCTTCGAGCCTTTCTACATCAAGGATTTGCAGCAATACGCAGGCAACATCGACTTGCTTTTTAATACAATTCCGACTATGATAGTCACAGCGCAAATTATAGCAAATTTGCCCTCTAGAGCGGTCATTATCGACCTTGCTTCCAAGCCCGGCGGAACGGATTTTCGCTTTGCCGAGAAGCGCGGAATCAAGGCTTTGCTCGCCCCTGGCCTCCCGGGAATCGTCGCACCCAAAACAGCTGGACGCATCATAGCGGATTGTTTAAGTCGATTGATTTTGGAAGATACCAGGTTACGGGGGAATGAGCAATGAAGTGGCAAGGAAAAACGGTGGGCTATGCGCTCTCCGGGTCTCATTGTACGTTCGCGGAGGTTATGCCGGTCATTCAGCGGTTCGTGGACGAAGGCGCGAACGTCGTTCCGATCGTCACGCAGACGCTCATCACGACGGATACCCGCTTCGGCACGGCAGCGGAATGGCAGCGCCAGTTGAAGGGCATTACCGGCAATGAAATCATTTCGACGATTGTCGACGCCGAGCCTCTTGGCCCTTCGAAACTGCTCGACGTGCTTGTGATCGCCCCTTGCACGGGCAATACGACGAGCAAGCTGGCGAACGCGATGACCGACAGTCCGGTCCTGATGGCGGCCAAAGCGCAGATGCGCAATCAGCGCCCGCTCGTACTGGCCATCTCGACCAACGACGGACTCGGTTTGAATGCGGCGAACATAGCCAAACTGCTAGTTTGCAAAAACGTATATTTCGTACCGTTCGGACAGGATAACCCGATCCAAAAACCGAATTCCCTGGTTGCCAAAATGGAACTGGTCCCGGAAGCTTGCGAAGCCGCTTTGAACGGTCAACAGCTTCAGCCGCTGCTGATCGAACGGGCGTGATCTAGCAAGTCAACGACGTATCACACGGAGCAATCCTTGACATAAGTTCTTTCTTGAAGGGGAGACGACAACCAATGTCGCAGCAGAAATTGTTTAACGTCGCCGTAGTCGGGGCGACAGGCGCAGTAGGAGAACAAATTATCAGGTTGCTCGAGAAACGCGATTTCCCGATCGCTGAACTTAAATTGCTGTCATCCGCCCGTTCCGCGGGCACGAAGCTTACGTTTAAAGGCAAGGAATATACGGTCGAAGAAGCGACTCCGGATAGCTTTACGGGCGTTGAAATCGCTTTGTTCAGCGCGGGCGGCGACGTGTCGAAAGCACTTGCCCCCCACGCTGTGGAACATGGCGCCGTTTGCATCGACAACACGAACGCGTACCGCATGGATCCGGATACGCCGCTTGTCGTGCCCGAAGTCAACCTCGATAAAGTGAACGAACATAAGGGCATCATCGCCAATCCGAACTGTTCGACCATTCAATTGGTTGCGGCGCTTAAGCCGCTGCAGGACCGGTACGGCATTTCTCGCATTATCGTATCCACGTACCAAGCGGTATCCGGCGCTGGCAGCCGGGCGATCGACGAGTTGCTTCGCCAAACGCGCGAAGTACTGGACGGCAACGAAGCGAATCCCGATATTTTGCCGGTAGGTTCGCTGCCGGTGAAGCATCAAATCGCGTTCAACGCGATTCCGCAAATCGATAAGTTCCAAGAGAACGGTTATACGCTGGAAGAAATGAAGATGGTTCGCGAGACGAAAAAAATCATGGACGACGAATCCATTGACGTCACGGCCACCTGCGTGCGGGTTCCTGTCGTATACGGTCACTCGGAATCGGTTTATGTAGAACTCAAAAACGATTATGAACTGGAAGACGTCAAGAATCTGCTTGCTGACGCTCCGGGCGTCGTACTGGTCGATGACCCTGCAGGTCAACGTTACCCGCTTGCCACGGATGCAGCCGGGAAGCCTGAAGTGTTCGTTGGTCGTCTTCGCCGTGATTTGGGCCATGCACGCGGCCTCAACTTATGGATCGTATCTGACAACCTGCTTAAAGGCGCAGCATGGAATGCAGTTCAAATCGCGGAATTCATCGCAATCGAGAAAGAATAAATACGCCTAGCAGAGAGGTTGTCACACGGGACGATCCGACGGGCTTCACAGTCGGATAACGGAGGTTTGACCATGCGCATCCTCGTGCAGAAGTTCGGCGGTACTTCATTGTCTTCGCCTGAAGCGAGGGCTCTCGTGATTCAGCATATCCAAAGGGAACGGCAACGACAGTACGGGATCGTCGTTGTCGTCTCTGCCATGGGGCGAAAAGGCGATCCGTACGCAACGGACACGCTGCTCTCCCTGATTGCCCAGCACGGCGATTCTCTGCCGGCCAAGGAACGGGATATGCTTCAGGGCTGCGGCGAAATTATTTCCGCGTCGGTGCTGTGCAGTTTGCTGCGCGCAGCCGGCGTGCCGGCCATTGCGTTGACCGGCGGCGGCGCGGGCATCATAACGGACAATCAGTTCGGCAAAGCGCGGATTTTGCAAATCCGCACGGATCGGATTCATCAGGCGCTTCAATCGGATCACGTCGTTGTCGTGACCGGCTTTCAAGGGGTCACCGAATCCGGAGATTTCACGACACTCGGCAGAGGCGGAAGCGATACGTCGGCGACGGCGCTCGGTGCTGCGCTTCGCGCGGAGCGCGTGGATATTTATACGGACGTCAACGGAATTCTTACGGCGGATCCCCGCATCGTCAAGGATGCACGTGCGTTGTCCGTGATCAGTTATTCGGAAGTGGGCAATATGGCCAGGCAAGGCGCGAAGGTCATTCACCCGAGAGCCGTCGAGATCGCGCAGCAGGCCCGTATCCCGCTTCGCGTGCGGTCGACTTTCTCGGAGGATGAAGGCACGCTGGTCACGGATACGATCGAAGCGCTGCAATCCGGACCTGTCCGCGACCGGCATGTGACCGGAGTTACGCACGTAAGCGGCGTTACGCAAATTACGGTACAAGCGCAAGACGGCCATACCGACGTGCAGTTGCAGGTATTCCAAGCCATGGCCAGGCATCACATCAGCGTGGATTTCATCAATGTCAATCCGGGCGGAGCGGTGTATACCGTATTTGACCATGACGCGGAAAAAGCGGTATCCGTTTTGCGGGATATCGGCTATGGACCGCGCGCGGTGAGCGGTTGCGCCAAAGTCTCGGTCATCGGCGGCGGCATGAACGGCGTTCCCGGCATCATGGCCCGCATCGTGGAAGCATTGACGGAGAAGGGGATTCCCATCCTGCAATCGGCGGATTCCAATACGTCGATCTGGGTGCTGGTACAGGAAAGCGACATGGCCGATGCGCTGCAAGCGCTCCATGCAAAATTCACGCTGCATGACATTAAAGAGTTGAAGTAAGCTCGAAATAGGCTTACAATGGCGAATAGAATCATTTTTTCAAGATTACGCTTACGATGCGAATGTTTGCTTGCGCAAATATTGGAGATTACGCTTACGATGCGAATATTTGCTTGCGCAAATATTCTGAGGAGGAATAGTTTTGGATTTCGGACGTTTGGTTACTGCGATGGTGACTCCTTTTTCGGCGGACGGTTCGATCGACTGGGATGCGACGGGGCGTTTAATGGACTATTTAATTGAAGATCAACTGAGCGACAGCATCGTCGTCTGCGGCACCACGGGGGAGTCTCCGACGGTCAATGACGAAGAGAAGCAGGCATTGTTCGCGTATGCCGTCAAATACGCAGCCGGACGCTGCAAAATCATCGCGGGAACGGGCAGCAACGATACGGCGCATTCCATCCATTTAACGAAAATCGCGGAGCAATGCGGCGTGGACGCGGTTCTGCTGGTCACGCCATATTACAATAAACCTACGCAAGAAGGCCTTTATCAGCATTTTAAAGCCATTGCCGAATCCACGACATTGCCGGTCATGCTGTATAACGTGCCCGGCCGTACGATTATCAGCTTATCGGCGGCGACAACGCTTCGTTTGGCGCAATTGCCGAACGTGGTCGCCACCAAAGAATGCGCGGGCTTGGACCAATTGACGGAGATCGTCATGGGCGCACCCGAACAATTCCGTATCTACAGCGGTGACGACAGCGCCGGGCTGCCGGCGTTATCCGTCGGTGCGCATGGCATTGTCAGCGTAGCGAGCCATGTTATCGGGAAGCCGATGAAAGCGATGATTCAAGCTTATTTTGACGGCGATGTCGCACGGGCCGCGAGGTTGCACGGCGAGAATCTTCCGATTTACAAAGGACTGTTCGATCTTCCGAATCCGATCCTCGTAAAAGCCGCCTTGGCTCTTCGCGGTCTCCCGGTCGGCGGCGTGCGTTTGCCGCTGATAGCGGCGACCGAAGATGAAGTAGCTGTGCTTCGCCGCGTATTGAACTGAAGCTTTAGTCTCGCGGTCCTATTGGTCGTATTTATAATAAACCGATGCGTGTGCATCGGTTTTTTGCTTTTTCGATTTCGATCGCGATACGCTTGAATCGGGCGCGGTTGACGCTTTTTTCGATGTCCGCCATCGAAAGCGTTCCCACTTGAATCGCCTGCGCGAAGGAACAACGCAAGATTACTTGTTTTTCTTATTTTCAATCATGTATAATGAGAGCAAGTGACGGTGTGCGGCAAAATTTTGAAAAAGTGTAACGCCCGAGTGGCGGCGTTCAACAGCACTAGTTATTGATTGCATGCAGCGGCGTTTCCGAGGGAGGGAACGGCTGCCATGTAATTTGAGTACGGACAATAAATAGGATAGATGAGACAGAGTGTCTTCTTTCGCTGTTTTCACTGCGGACGGGGTACACCTTGTTTCGTACTACGATTAGGAGGTATGGATTCACTTGTCTAAGAAGAACATCCAGGATAAGCTGCTTATTTTCGCCCTAGGCGGCGTTGGTGAAATCGGTAAGAATATGTATGTCATTCAATACGCTAATGATATCGTTGTAGTAGATGCGGGGCTTAAGTTCCCCGAAGAAGATATGCTCGGTATCGATATTGTCATCCCCGACATTACGTATTTGACGGAGAACCGCGATAAAGTAAGGGGTATTCTCATTACCCATGGTCACGAGGATCACATCGGCGGACTGCCGTACGTGCTGAAACACCTCAATGTGCCGATCTACAGCACCAAATTGACGCTCGGCCTGATCGAAGGCAAGCTTAAAGAAGCGGGTTTGCTCGGCGATACGAAACGCATCTTGATCAATGCCGACAGCGAAGTACAGCTCGGCTCGATCAAAGCTTCGTTCTTCAAAACGAACCACAGCATTCCGGATTCGGTCGGCGTATGTTTGGACACGCCGGAAGGTACCGTCGTGCATACGGGCGACTTTAAATTCGACCATACGCCGGTAAACAATCAATACGCGGACCTACAGCGGATCGCAGATATCGGCCGCCGCGGCGTGCTGGCGCTGTTGTCGGACAGCACGAACGCGGAGCGCGCGGGCTTCACGCCGTCCGAGAGCATGATCGGTTCGGAGCTGGAAGACATCTTCCGCAAAGCGACGCAACGCGTCGTAGTCGCGACCTTTGCATCCAACGTGCACCGTATTCAGCAAGTCGTCAACGCGGCGATCGCAACCAAACGCAAAATCGCGGTTGTCGGACGCAGCATGGTCAACGTCGTGACGATTGCCTCCGAATTGGGGTACTTGAACATACCGGAAGGCACGATTATCGAGCCTGAGGAAATCAATAAGATGGCTGCTGACCGCGTAGCGGTACTGTCCACGGGCAGCCAAGGCGAGCCCATGTCGGCATTGACGCGGATGGCGCGTTCCACGCACCGCAAGGTGGATATCATGCCTGGCGATACCGTCATTATCGCGGCGACGCCGATCCCGGGCAACGAGCGTTATGTCGGACGCACGGTGGACGAGCTGTTCCGCTTGGGCGCCAACGTCATTTACGGACCGGGTTCCGTATCCGGCGTGCACGTTTCCGGTCACGGCAGTCAAGAAGAGCTGAAGCTGATGCTCAACTTGATTCGTCCGAAGTACTTCATTCCGATCCACGGCGAATACCGGATGCTTCGTCAGCATGCCTTGCTCGGCGAGGCGGTAGGGATCGAACGCGAAAATATTTTCATCGTCGATAACGGCGATACGGTCGAATTCCAAAATGGCTCCGGCCGCAAAGGCAGCAAAGTACCGGCCGGCAACGTATTGATCGACGGTCTTGGCGTCGGCGACGTCGGCAACATCGTGCTTCGCGACCGCAAGCTCCTCTCGCAGGACGGGATCCTCGTCGTCGTGGTCACGCTCAGCAAGCAAGACGGCACGATTCTGTCCGGACCGGACATTATCTCCCGCGGCTTCGTCTACGTGCGCGAATCCGAAGGACTGCTCGAAGAAGCGAATCGTATCGTAACCTCGACGCTGCACAAGTTGATGAACGACAAGGTCAACGAATGGGCATCGCTCAAAACGAACGTGAAGGATGCGCTCGGCCGTTTCTTATACGAGCAGACGCGCCGTCGTCCGATGATTTTGCCGATCATCATGGAAGTGTAATTCATAGATTGCTTGCAAAATGGTCTTTGGCGAAGCGGAAGCTTCTGCCGAAGGCCTTTTTTGTCGTCTAAGTTTGCATAAGCCTAACCGATACCTTCAACCTGGGCAGACTTGACCTTATTTCCAAGCGCTTGCATAAATCCGTTAGCAGATTCCATACTATGCAGAGCCAGCCAAAGCAAAGCTAGCAAGCATACGGAGGAGGATAAACAATGTGGGAGGAAACAGCTTTTACATCCGAACAGCCGGAGCCGCCGGCCGGAGAGCGTAAACCGCCGATCGGCAACCCGATCGTCGAGACGATTCAGCAATTGGGGCAAACGACGACGCCGTCCGCGGAATCCAACGTTTTTTGCATGACGATTATCGGTCAGGTGGAAGGCCATATCGTCTTGCCGCCGCAAAATAAAACAACGAAATACGAGCACCTTATTCCGCAACTGGTCGCCGCTGAACAAAACTCCAAAATCGAAGGCATCATGATCGTTCTCAATACGGTAGGAGGAGACGTGGAAGCGGGACTTGCCATCGCGGAAATGATCTCGTCCTTGACGAAACCGACGGTGACCCTCGTGCTCGGCGGCGGGCATTCGATCGGCGTACCGATCGCGGTTGCCGGAAACACGTCCTTTATCGCCGAAACGGCCACGATGACGATACATCCGATCCGGTTGAACGGCCTAGTTATCGGCGTGCCTCAGACGTTCGAGTACTTGGAGAAGATGCAGGAGCGCGTCGTGCGCTACGTGACTTCTCACTCGAACGTAACCGAAGACGTATTCAAGGAGCTCATGTTCAAAACCGGCGAGTTGACGCGCGATATCGGGACGACGGTCATCGGCACCGACGCGGTCAAGCATGGATTGATCGATAAGGTGGGCGGCATCGGCCAAGCGCTCCGGGAACTGAACCAGCTTATCGAAGCACGGCGGCAATCGGCAGGCGTTCCGGCGGCGGGAGGGCTTACGCAATGACGATCTATTCGATCATGCCGATGGAGCTCGTCTTCGAAGGCATCCACCAGGAACGCGGGCCGTACGTATCCGTTCAAGTCGGCGACGTACGGCTGCAGCTCGAAGCCGTTTCGCCGGGAATCGGCCGGATCGTCAGGCTTTTGGACGGTCCGCTCGATGCCTACTTGAGACCTGAATTAACGCCAGGCACGATGGTCGCATATGGCCCCGTGACACCGTAAACAAGCTCCGTTGCTGGATAATAGTAGCACATCGCACCTTGCTCCTATGGTATAATGGCTACCAGAGGTGACGATTTTGGCTAAGAAAAAGAGGAAGAGAAAACACTCAGTCGGGACGAGCCTTAAGTACGAAGTGTACGGTATATTGCTCATAACCGTTTCCGTCATCGCCCTATCCGGAGAAGCGACTGTCGGCCGCGCATTATCGAAGTTATTCGGACTTGTTCTAGGCAAGTTCTATTTTGTTTTGGCATTGGTTGGCATTTATGTCGGTCTGGCCGTCATGATCAAAAGGGCATGGCCCTCGGGTTGGTCCAGCCGCAAGACGGGCGTGCTGCTGCTCGTGCTTGCCTGCACGCTGTGGAGCTCGATTGCCGTCATGGATCAGAAAACGGAGCCTACGGGCGGACTGGATGCCTCGTATATTCTGTCGCAGCTTGGAAGCGACATTCGGGGAGCGCTCTTTGATTCTCCTGCCGATCCGTCGGCAGACGGCGTCGTCCATTCGGCGAGCGGCGGCTATGCGGGCGCGATTCAGTATACGCTGCTCTACTGGCTGTTCGGCTATTTCGGCGCGAAGTTCATCATGATCGTCATGTTCGCGATCTCGATCATGCTGATGACGGGCAAGTCCTATGTGGACTTGTTGCGCGCGAGCCGCATCCGAGGCGGGCGTCTATGGTCATTGCTCCGAATGAAGTTTGCCTCTAGGCGCCAACCGCTGCCGGCTTCCGCATCCAAAGGAGCGGGCAAGGTCGTGACCCTGGACGACTTGGACGATGACGACGATGACGACGGTTATGCGGCGGCCATGAAGTCGCGCGCCCAGAAAAAACGTTCTCCGATCTTCTCGTGGTTTAACGATGTATCCAAGCCGGAGCATCCGGAACACGGGGAGAACGAGTGGCAGCTTGAAGACGGCCATAACAACGAAGCCTACGGAAGCAAAACCGGGCATCCCGCTGCTTGGCAGGACGAGGAGGACGAGGACGGCGATCAAGAAGCTTGGCGGGCTCCCGTTCTTGAAGACGGCGATAACGCCGGCATGCTGCCTGCGCAAGAGCAGACACGGAAGACGCCGGCGGAGAGCGACCGACAGGTTGAGGAAGAAGCGCAAGAGCTGCCGTTTGATCCGGCGGAGAGCTTCGAGGATACGGATGAACCGGACGAGTTCGAAGAACCGTCGCCCGCGCAGCCGCTCCGCAGTCCGGCGATCGCTTCGCCGGATGAAGAAGAAGGGTTGGACGCGCCGGGAAGCATCATTAAACCGCCGACGGAAAAGCCGTATCTGCTCCCGTCTTTAGCGCTGTTGCAGAAGCCGAGCGGAAGCGGGAAGTCGGGAGATACGGCGGACTCGATAGAATCGCGCCGCAAGCTGGAGGCGACGCTGGAGAGTTTCGGCGTCCGCGCGAAAGTGCTTGACGTCGTTCGCGGTCCGGCGGTAACGCGTTATGAAGTGCAACCGGCCACGGGGGTGAAGGTCAGCCGGATCGTAGGCTTGACGGACGATATCGCGCTAGCTCTCGCGGCAAAGGATATCCGGATGGAAGCGCCGATACCGGGCAAGTCGGCCATCGGCATCGAAGTGCCGAATACGGAAGTATCCGTCGTGACGATGCGCGAGGTTATGGAGACGCCGTCGTTCATGAACGCGACCTCCCGATTGTCCATCGCGTTCGGCCGGGATATCTCGGGTCAACCGATCGTCGGCAACTTGGCCAAAATGCCGCATTTGCTCGTCGCGGGCGCCACGGGCTCGGGTAAATCGGTTTGCATCAACGGGATTATTACGAGCATTTTGTACAAAGCGAGACCCGATGAAGTGAAGCTGCTCATGATCGATCCCAAAATGGTCGAGCTCAACATGTACAACGGCATTCCCCATCTGCTTGCGCCGGTCGTGACGGATCCGCGGCGCGCTTCGCTGGCGCTCAAGAAAATCGTCGTCGAGATGGAAAAGCGCTACGAGTTGTTCTCCAAGTCCGGCACGCGGAATATCGAAGGCTACAACACGCTGATGGCCGACAACCCGGCTGCCGTATTGCCGTATATCGTCGTCATCGTCGACGAGCTTGCCGATCTTATGATGGTCGCGGCCAACGACGTGGAGGATGCGATCTGCCGGTTGGCCCAGATGGCCCGCGCATCTGGCATCCATCTGATCATCGCGACGCAGCGCCCGTCGGTCGACGTCATTACGGGCGTGATCAAAGCGAACATCCCTTCCCGGATTGCGTTCGGCGTATCCTCGCAGGTCGATTCGCGCACGATTCTCGATATGGCCGGCGCCGAGAAGCTGCTGGGACGAGGCGATATGCTGTTCCTCCCGGTAGGCATGTCCAAACCGATTCGCGTTCAAGGAGCATTCCTCTCCGACCATGAGGTTGAGGCTATCGTTGCCTATGCGCGCGGTCAAGGCGAAGCGGAGTACAAGGAGGATCTGGTTCCGGAAATCGATGATTCGACGGCCGAGAACGAAGAGATCCTGGACGAGCTGTACGAGCAAGCCGTCCGTATCGTGCTGGAGGCGAAGCAGGCGTCGGTATCCCTGCTGCAGCGGCGCATGCGTATCGGTTATACGCGCGCGGCCAGGCTCATCGATCAGATGGAGGCGCGGAGCATCGTCGGTCCTTACGAAGGCAGCAAGCCGCGCGAGGTTCTGCTGTCGGCCGACCAATACGATGCCGGGCGAATAAGTTCATAATTCGGCATCATGCATAGTTATTACCTCGATTTCTCATAATAGGAATATGCTTCGCTTGCTTGGCACACCATTTGCAAGAGAAAGGCAGATTCCAAGATGAGAAATCGTTTAATTGCGGTGACCATCGTCATCGTCCTTCTGTTGTTTGGGGCGTTCACCCTCAAAAACGCGTATTTCGGCAAGACGGCCGAGACGTTCAGCAGCGCCACCCTGAAGGTAGGTTCGTCCGGCAAAGACGTGACCGAGCTGCAGGGGCGACTGAAGTTCCTGGGCTTTTTTGACGGCAAAGTCGACGGTCAGTTCGGCACCACAACGAAAAACGCAGTCACTTGGTTCCAATGGAAATTCGGCTTGAAATCCGACGGCGTCGTAGGCGCCAAGACGAAGCTGAAACTCTGGGAAGCGACCAAAAGCTGGGCTCCCTCGGCCGCGGACTCGGCCGGTTCCGGATCGGGAGGCGGCGGTGGCAGCGGATCGAATCAAGGCAATGCGGCATCGGACGTGACCAAGTCCAACAAGCTCGGTTTATCCGCGAACGATCTGAAACTGATGGCCAATGCCGTTTACGGCGAATCCCGCGGTGAGCCTTATATCGGCCAAGTGGCGGTAGCGGCGGTCATCCTGAATCGGGTAAAATCGCCGAGCTTCCCGAACACGGTATCCGGCGTTATTTTTCAGCCTGGCGCGTTCACGGCGGTAGCCGACGGCCAGATTTGGTTAACGCCGAACGAGAAGGCCTCGCAGGCGGTCCAAGACGCATTGAACGGGATGGATCCTACCGGCGGTTGCCTCTATTACTTCAATCCGGAGACGGCGACGTCCAAGTGGATTTGGACGCGGCCGCAGGTGAAGACAATCGGAAAACATATTTTCTGCATGTAGATTCGGCTGAAGCAGCCCGCATTTGGACGCGGGTTGCTTCTTCCTTTTCCGATCGGGTAGAATGGAATAGATCCTTGTAAATTGGAATAGATTGACTTTATATTACTGGAGCGGAAGGGGACGTGAGGCGTGAGCAACTCGCCATTTCAACGAGGTCAGCTGAACCGGATTCGACTGCATGTGCTGCCGACGCAGCGTTTCAAAACCTTTTCAATATCACTGTACGCGGGATTGCCGCTTCATGAATCGACCGTGACTTCTGCCGCTTTGATCCCGTTCGTCCTGCGAAGAGGGACCGCTTCCACGCCGGAAACGATCGCGTTTCGCGAACGGTTGGATGAGCTATACGGCGCGGGTTTCGGTTTCGACGTATACAAACGCGGAGATGCGCAAATCGTGCAGTTCCGCATGGATGTCATCAACGATCGGTTCGTTTCGTCCGACCAGCCGCTATTGGCGGCTTCGCTTAAGCTGCTTGGCGAAGTGGTGACGGATCCGGTGCTGGAGAATGGCCAGTTAAGGTCCAAATACGTGGAAGCGGAGAAAGACACGCTGCGCAAACGACTCGAAGCGATCATCAACGATAAAATCAGGTATGCGGCCGAGCGCTGCCTGGAAGTCATGTGCGCGGATGAGCCCTACAGGCTTCATCCGCTCGGAAGAATGGAAGATATCGACGGCATCACGCCGGCATCCGTCACCGGCGCTTATCGGGACTGGCTGTCGAAAGCAGCGTTCGACTTGTACGTGGTCGGGGATACGTCGCTCGATGAAGTGAAATCCCTGGTGGCGGAGGCGTTCAAGCACAATCAAGGCGAACCGGCCGATTACGGCCTTCCGCGAGCCGGCAAGCCCGTCCAGGAAGTCCGGACCGTCGAGGAACGCATGGACGTCACCCAAGGCAAGCTCAATTTGGGACTTCGCATCAATGCGGCTTACGGCGACGACGATTATCCGGCGGCCTTGATGTATAACGGCATTCTCGGCGGCTATCCGCATTCCAAGCTGTTTCTGAACGTTCGCGAGAAGGCTAGCTTGGCTTATTACGCGGCGTCCCGTCTTGACGGGCACAAGGGAATTTGCACGATACAATCAGGCATCGAATTCGGCAACTACGATAAAGCGAAGACGATCATCCAAGAGCAGCTGGAGCAAATGCGCAGCGGTTCTTACAGCGAGCTGGAAATGAACCAGACGAAGGCGATGATCGCCAATCACCTGCGGGAGCTCCAGGACTCCGCGAACGAGATGATCGGCTTCGATTTCAATGCCGTGCTGTCGAAGCGGGAGCGCTCGGCCATGCAGCTGCTGGAGCAGGTCCAAGCCGTAACGGCCGAACAAATCGCCGCGATCGCGCGCAAAACCGAGTTGGACACGATTTACTTCCTGCGCGACAGAAAGGAGGGCTGAGCCTATGGAAACGTTAGCTTACCCCGGCGTTCAAGAGACGTTATACCGCGAAGTCATGCCGAACGGCCTCGAAGTCGTCGTATTGCCCAAAGAAGGTTTCAGCAAAACCTACGCTACCTTCTCGACTAAATACGGTTCCGTCGATAACCGTTTCGCGATCGGCGACCAGCAGCCGATCTCGGTTCCTGACGGCATCGCGCATTTCCTGGAGCACAAAATGTTCGAAGAGCCGACCGGCGATATTTTCGCCACCTTTGCCTCGCAAGGCGCGTCTGCTAATGCTTTCACCAGCTTCGACCGCACCGTGTATTTGTTTTCGGCAACGGAGCAGATCGAGGCGAATTTGGCGACCTTGATCGATTTCGTTCAACACCCGTATTTTACGGACGAGAACGTCGAGAAGGAGAAAGGCATCATCGAGCAGGAAATCAATATGTACCGGGACAACGCCGATTGGCGCGTGTATTTCGGGCTGATCGACGCGCTGTATCACAAGCATCCGATCCATATCGATATCGCGGGCACGGTGGAATCCATTCGCCAAATCGACAAAGAGACGCTTTACCGTTGCTACGAAACGTTCTACCATCCCTCGAACATGTTTCTGTTCGTTGTCGGCGGCGTGCAGCCCGAAGCCGTCATGAAGCTGGTTCGCGACAATCAAGCGCGCAAGGCGTATGAACCGCAGGACGTCATTTCCCGTTTTTTCGAACCGGAGCCGGATACCGTCAAGGAACCGTTTAAACGAACGGCGTTGCCGGTTTCCATGCCGAAGTGCATGATCGGTTTCAAGGAAAGCCGCGGTTCGGCCGATCCGACGGAGCTGCTCCGCACGGAGCTGACCACGAAGCTGATGCTGGAAGCGCTGTTGGGATCCAGCTCGCCTATCTATCATGAGTTGTATGATGACACGCTCATAACGGATTCGTTCGGACATGAATTCAACAGCAGCGAAGATTACGCCTTCTCCGTCGTCGGCGGCGAGACCCGAGATCCCGAGGAATTGCTTCGGAGACTGCGCGCAGCGATCGAGGGCGTCCAAGCGAAAGGCTTGGACAAGGAATCGTTCGAACGCACGAAGCGTAAAAAAATCGGCGGCTACCTCCGCATGCTCAATTCCCCCGAGGCGATCGCGAGCGAGTTTACGCGCTACCGGTTCCGCGGCGCGGATCTGTTCAAGCTGCTGCCGGTTTACGAGGACATTACGCTCGAAGAAGCGAATGCCCGTCTGCGCAGCCACTTTGATTGGAATCGGATGGCCGTATCCATCGTGGCGAAGGACGAGAAGTGAAAACCTTGAAGGAAATGACGGTACTGGTTACCGGTGGAAGCCGGGGGATCGGCGCGGCCATCGCGCGCCGATTCGCCGTGGAGAACATGAACGTCGTCATTCATTACAACCAGGCGCACGAGGCCGCGAACGAAACCGCTCGCGGCTGCATGCGGCTCGGCGCGGCGAACGTGCTTACCGTAACGGCGGATATCCGGTCGCGGGATCAGCTGATGCGAATGCGCGAGAAGCTGGAGCAGCGAGGCATGATTCCGGATATTGTCGTCAATAACGCGGGCATTGCGCATTACGGCATGCTCGCGGACGTGACGGACGAGGTGTGGGACGAAGTCATGAACGTGAACTTGAAGGGCATGTTCCTTTGCACGCAGCTTTTCATGCCGGCTATGATCCAACAACGCTTCGGACGGATCATCAACGTCTCGTCGATTTGGGGCATATCCGGCGCATCCTGCGAAGTGCTGTACTCCACGAGCAAGGGCGGCATGAATGCTTTTACCAAAGCGCTGGCCAAGGAGCTTGCGCCATCCGGCGTAACCGTGAACGCGGTCGCTCCCGGAGCCGTCGATACCGTCATGCTGGACAACCTGAACGCCGACGAGAAAGTGGCGCTCGAATCTGAAATTCCGATCGGACGCTTCGCGCAGCCGGAAGAAATCGCGTCGCTCGTGTATTTTCTGGCACTTCCGGAATCGGCCTACATTACCGGTCAAATCATCAGTCCGAACGGCGGATGGCTGACTTGAATAGGGTGAAATCATAACATACCTCAAATGTTGGACGGGACCTTGGCCGGAGGAATAAGATTCGTCTCTTGCGCGAACAATACGGTTGTTGCTGATCAACAGCCAACACGCAAAGGAGGAACAACACTAATGGCAACAGTCCTTTCTAACTTCGGTACATGGAAAGAGTTTTTGTCTGACCGCGTTGAGCAAGCAAAAAGCATGGGGTTAAACGAAGATACCATTGCGAACCTCGCTTTCGAGATCGGCTCCTTCCTTGATGAGAAGGTCGATCCCAAAAACGAAGAACAGCGCACGCTCAAAGAACTGTGGGATGCCGGCGACGAGTCGGAACGCAAAACGATTGCTGGCCTGATGGTCAAGCTAGTGCAACATTCGTAAACCTTCCACGAGAAAAGCCTCCCCAGCGGAGGCTTTTCTGTAATGTTCGTTTATTGTTGCAGGAATTTGACGAATATTGTAGAATAAACTTTTTAAAGCTTCAAAACGATCTTAACGTCAATTATTCCTCAAGCAGAGGTGTCATATGGAATTTAAACAATGGTACATGGAATACAAAATACATAAAAACCGTCCCGGGTTGCTCGGAGACATCGCATCGCTGCTCGGGATGCTCGAGGTCAACATTCTTACCATCAACGGAGTAGAGAACCGTACGCGGGGCATGCTCCTGCAAACGAACGACGACGAGAAGATCGAGATTCTCGGACGAATGTTGCAAAAGGTGGACAATATCACGGTGCTGAAGCTTCGCGAGCCCAAGCTGGTCGATATATTGGCCGTTCGTCACGGCCGCTACATCGAGCGGGATTCCGACGACCGCAAGACGTTCCGTTTTACGCGCGACGAGCTCGGCATGCTGGTTGATTTTCTGGGCGAAGTGTTTAAAAGAGAAGGAAATCAGGTCATTGGCCTGCGCGGCATGCCGCGCGTCGGCAAGACGGAATCGATCATCGCGGGAAGCGTATGCTCCAATAAACGATGGACCTTCGTATCCTCGACGCTCCTTCGCCAGACGGTGCGCAGCCAACTGTCCGAAGAGGAAATGACGCCGAACAATATTTTTATTATTGACGGAATCGTCAGCACCATCCGCTCCAATGAGAAACATCATGCGCTGCTCCAGGAAATCATGGCGATGCCTTCGACCAAAGTCATCGAGCATCCAGATATTTTCGTGAAGGAGTCCGCTTTCGAATACAGCGATTTCGATTATATTATCGAATTGCGCAATACCCCGGACGAGGAGATATCGTATGAATCGTTCACGATGGGGTTCAATGATTTCTAACGGCCAATTGTTAAAATGATGAGGAGGTGTGGTCATGTCGGATTTGGGCGCTTTGCTCAAGAAAGCGAGGGAGCAGCGAGAACTGTCCTTGGACGATATTCAGGACTTGACGAAGATCCGCAAACGTTATCTTGAAGCCATCGAAGAAGGCAATTACAGCGTGCTGCCCGGCTCGTTTTATGTACGCGCATTCGTGAAGAATTACGCCGAAGCCGTTGGACTTGACGCGGAGGAAGTGCTTCGGCTCTACAATAAAGAAATTCCTTCGAGCGTACCTGAGCAGCAAGTCATCGAGCCCGTTCAGCGACCGCGCCGCGCGACGCAATCGCAAACGTCCGACCGCATCAGCAGATGGGGCTTCCGTGCGTTAATGTGGTCTTTTCTGCTGCTCATCATCGTGCTCGTGTACATATTCGCGATTAAACAGCCGGCCAAGGACAAAGTGGATTCGGCCGATCAAACGAAAATGACCGATGATACGAAGCCGCCGGAGACGTCCCCGGACAAGGATACGGTGAAAAACGGCAATCAAGGGCAAAATACGCCAACGAACGGCGGAATGACGGGCGGGGGCGATACGGGGACGGACGATGCGAATCCGCCGGCCGATCCGCCTCAGGATCCAACGCCTCCTCCTCCGACCACGACGCTTACGCTGGACCGCACGTCCGGCTCGACCGATTATTACAATGTTTCCCCGGGCGGCGCGCATAAGATTGAAATGAAGTCGACCGGTCATGCTTGGGTAGGGATTTATCAGAAGAGCCGGTCCGGGAAAATGGTTCTCAGCAAAACGATGGAAAACGGAGATACCGCAACTTACGATGCGGACGGTCCCGTTTATATATCGGTCGGACGGGCCGATTTTGTAGAGGTTACCGTCGACGGCGTCGCGATCGACGACGGCAACGGTTCCGGCAAGCCGCGCAAAATGCAGCTTACACCCGTAGAGGATACGGCGGGCGCGGGCGGCGCGACGGGCACGGATACGGCGACGACGCAATGATTCTCCCGGCAGGCCCGAGGCATTCAGACTGGAATTTTCGGTCCTGGATGCCTTTTCCTATGAAGCGGGATGCGTTATAATACATGTTTAGAATAAGTATAAATAAAGGAGCTGCATCACATGGCGGAACATTCATTCGATATTGTCTCGAAAGTCGATATGCAGGAATTAAGCAACGCGATCACGCAGGCGGAGCGCGAGATCGAAACGCGGTTTGATTTCAAGGGAACGAAGAGCAGCTTTACGCTCGAGAAGAGCGATCTTGTCGTCGTTTCGGACGACGAGTACAAGCTGAAGAGCGTCGTCGACATTTTGCAGTCCAAAATGATCAAGCGCGGCGTACCGATTAAAAACATGGAATTCGGCAAAGTCGAAGGGGCGTCCCTCGGAACGGTTCGACAACGAATCAAGCTGAAACAGGGCATCGAGCAAGACAGCTCGAAGAAAATCAACGTTCTGATCCGCGATTCCAAGATCAAGGTCAAGAGTCAAATTCAAGGCGATTCCATCCGGGTAACCGGCAAAAGCCTCGACGAGCTGCAAGCCGTCATGGCGCTGCTGCGAGGCGCGGATCTGCAAATAGATCTGCAATTCACGAATTATAAATAAGGCGCCGGACGTTTTTTGCCTGCATAGAACGGAGTCCCAGAAGCTGCGAAAAATGCGGCCGAATGGGACTTTTTCCGGTTTTGACACTGCATAGGCCATGTATTATACTTGTTAGGATAGCTTTTCGGAGGGGTTTGGGGGATACATCGATGACTGAAAGAGTGAAAGTCGTAACATTAGGATGCGAGAAAAACCTCGTCGATTCGGAAATCATGTCGGGGTTGATCGATGCGCGCGGTTACCAACTGGTGGACCAGGCTGACGAGGCTACGGTCATTATCGTCAATACGTGCGGATTCATCGACGCCGCGAAGGAAGAATCCGTCAATACGATTTTGGACATGGCCGATTTTAAGCAAACCGGCCGATTGAAGGCGCTTATCGTATCGGGCTGTTTGACGCAGCGCTACAAGAAACAATTGATGGAGGAAATGCCGGAAATCGACGGTATCGTCGGAACGGGCGACTTCCATCATATCACGGACATCGTCGACGAGGCGCTTCGAGGCAAACGCCCGGTGAAGGTCGGCAATCCGGCGTTCGATTACGATCAGAAACTGCCGAGGCTCGTGACGACGCCGCGTTACACCGCGTTCGTGAAGATCGCGGAAGGTTGCGATAACGCTTGCACGTTCTGCTCGATCCCGATCATGCGGGGCAAATTCCGCAGTCGTTCCATGGAGTCGATCGTTGCCGAAGTACGGCAGCTAGCCGACCAAGGCGTGCGGGAAGTCAGCTTGATCGCGCAGGATTCCACGAATTACGGCACGGATTTGTACGACAAATTCATGCTGCCTGAATTGCTCAACCGCGTCAGCGAGGTAGAAGGCATCTCATGGGTTCGCCTGCATTATGCGTACCCGGGCTTCTTCTCGGACGAATTGATTGAGACGATCGCGACCAATTCGAAGGTGTGCAACTATATCGACATGCCGCTGCAGCACAGCGAGGATTCCATTCTGAAGCGGATGCGGCGTCCGGGCCGCCAGCGAGACACGCGCGAGCTTGTTTCCCGCATCCGCGCGCGTATTCCCGACGTGGCGCTTCGCACCTCGATTATCGTCGGGTTTCCGGGCGAGACGGACGAAGATTTCGAACGCCTATGCGATTTCGTCCGCGAGATGAAATTCGACCGTCTCGGCGTCTTCACGTATTCCCCGGAAGAGGACACGCCTGCCGTTCGCTTGCCGGACGCGGTGCCGGACGACGTGAAGGAATGGCGTTCCAATACGTTGATGGAGATCCAGCGCGAGGTGTCCAAAGCTTTGAGCGGCAAGCATATCGGCAAAGAAATCGAAGTTCTTGTCGAACGCTATGACGGCCGCAGCGACGTTTACGTGGGCCGTTCGCCTTACGATGCTCCGGAAATCGACGGCGAAGTGTTCATTTCCAACTGCAAGGCCGCGATCGGCGAAATTCAAAAGGTGCGGATCACGCACGCTTACGAATTCGACATGTCCGGGGAGGGGCTATAGTGAATTTAGCCAACCGCATCACGCTCGCACGCATCTTTTTGGTTCCGATCATCATGGTGCTGCTGCTCATCAACGTGGATCTGAAGCCGCTCTCGTTCGACGGCTCCGATTTTTCCATTACGTGGAATCAAATTTTGGCTGCGCTCGTATTTATAGTAGCGGCGAGCACGGATGGCCTTGACGGCTATATCGCGCGCAAGAACAAGATCGTCACCAACCTGGGCAAGCTGCTTGATCCGCTTGCGGATAAGCTGCTTGTCGCGGCCGTGCTCATTTCCCTCGTGGAAATGGAAAAGCTGCACGCATGGATCGCCATCGTGATCATCAGCCGCGAGTTTGCGGTTACGGGCTTGCGTCAGATCGCCTTGCTGGAAGGCACGGTCATGGCGGCGAGCAAATGGGGCAAATGGAAGACGGCCGTGCAGATCACGATGATCATCGATCTGTTGCTGAACAATTTCCCGTTCGCGTTCTTGGACTTTCCGTTCGATCAAATCTCGATTTACGCGGCGGCGCTTATCACGGTATACTCGGGGATCGACTACTTCGTCAAGAACAAAAATCTCATTCCGCTTACGGCATAGCACGACAGATACGGCATCACTCCTTCGCCTTTTATGGAAAGAGTGGTGCTTTGCTTTTCCTTGCTCGGGTATCGCCAAATCCTATACATAAGAAGTGGAGATGTTCAGATGCGTGCAGAAATCATAGCGGTCGGGACGGAGCTGCTGCTCGGCCAAACCGTCAACACGAATGCGACCTACTTGTCGCAAGGATTGGCCGAACTCGGAATCGACGTGTATTTTCAAACCGTTGTCGGCGATAATGCAGGCCGTATTCGGCAAGCGATCGAACTGGCCCGCACCCGTGCGGACTTGATTATGTTTACCGGCGGGTTGGGTCCAACGATGGACGATTTGACGAAGGATGCCCTGGCGGAATATCTGGGCCTTTCCATCTCCGAGCACGAACCGAGCATGGCCAAGATCGAAGCCATGTTCACGTCGCGCGGAATTCATATGGTGGAGAGCAATCGCAGGCAAGCGAACCTGATCGAAGGCAGCGATCCGCTGCATAATGAAGCGGGGCTTGCCGTCGGCAACGCGCTCACGGTCGACGGCACCCATTACGTGCTGCTGCCGGGCCCTCCGCGCGAGATGAAGCCGATGTTCGACGGACCGGGGAAGGCTTGGCTGCGGACCGTCATGAACGAGGAACGCCGATTGTACTCGCGGCTGCTGAAGTTCGCGGGAATCGGAGAATCGAGCCTGGAGCAGGCATTGATCGATTTGATCGAGACGCAGACCGATCCTTCCATCGCGCCGTATGCAAAGGAGGGCGAGGTAGCGATCAGGCTGTCCACCAAAGCGCTCAGCGAACTGGAGGCGAACGGCAGGCTGGACACGGCGGAACGGCAGATTACGGACCGCGTCGGCCAATATCTGTACGCGCGCGAGGACATCACGCTGGAGGAAGCGGTCATCAGGCTTCTAAGGGCCTCCAGAAGAACGCTGGCGAGCGCGGAAAGCCTAACGGGGGGATTGCTCGCCCAGCTGATTACCCGCATCCCAGGCAGCAGCGGGGAGTTCACTGGCGGCGTGGTGACGTATACGAATCTGATGAAGCATCGCTTGCTGAGCATCCCGCTGTCCCAGCTGGAAGGAACGGGCGCGCCTGGCGCGATCAGCGAATCGACGGCGGCGCTGATGGCGGAGCGGGTTCGGGAGCTGGCCGAGAGCGATTTCGGGGTCTCGCTGACCGGCGTCGCGGGTCCGTCGGAGTCCGAAGGGAAGCCCGTGGGGCTCGTCTATTTCGGATTAGCCGAGCGAGGGAAGCAGACGAAAGTATTCACAGCCACATTGAACGGAAACCGCGAAATGATCCGCGTCCGCGCCGCGAAATCGCTTCTTTACAGGCTGTGGCAGGCTTTGTCCGGCAAGGATGTAAACTAGCGTTTCGTGTAAAAATATAGCTTGCCAACGTATGGATGATCGACTATAATCGACCTTAGACGGAAGAACCGTGGCGAAGATTACTTTGCTGCGGTTTTTTTTATGCTCTCTGTTGGCCAATGGAGAAATAAGAATATATGTTCGTAAAAAGTCTTGTCAAAGCATTCGAAACAAGGTATCATGAGAGTATAAATCATGAAGGATGTGAGTTCGTTGGCAGATCGTAAGGCTGCGCTCGAAATGGCTCTACGTCAAATAGAGAAACAATTCGGTAAAGGTTCCATAATGAAGCTTGGCGAATCGACACATATGCAAGTCGAGACCGTTTCCAGCGGTGCGCTTGCGTTAGATATTGCTCTTGGCATTGGCGGTTTTCCAAGAGGACGGATTATCGAAGTATACGGTCCGGAATCTTCCGGTAAAACAACGGTAGCGTTGCACGCAATCGCGTCAGTTCAGCGCTCGGGCGGACAAGCTGCTTTCATCGATGCGGAGCATGCGCTGGATCCTTCCTACGCCAGCAAATTAGGCGTTAACATCGACGAACTGCTCCTCTCGCAGCCGGATACGGGCGAGCAGGCACTTGAAATCGCCGAGGCGCTCGTACGCAGCGGCGCTGTCGATATCGTCGTTGTCGACTCCGTGGCGGCGCTCGTGCCTAAGGCGGAAATCGAAGGCGACATGGGAGATTCCCACGTAGGTCTACAGGCGCGTTTGATGTCCCAAGCGCTTCGTAAACTTTCGGGTGCGATCAGCAAATCAAAGACCATTACGATCTTCATTAACCAATTGCGGGAGAAAGTCGGCGTAATGTTCGGTAACCCGGAGACGACGCCTGGCGGACGTGCGCTGAAATTCTATTCCTCTGTTCGCCTTGACGTACGCCGTATCGAATCGATTAAGCAGGGCAATGACGTGGTGGGTAACCGCACGCGGATTAAAGTCGTGAAGAATAAGGTTGCGCCTCCGTTCAAACAAGCAGAGGTCGATATCATGTACGGCGAGGGCATCTCGAAGGAAGGCAGCATTGTCGATATCGGCGTCGAGCACGATATTATCCAAAAGAGCGGCGCATGGTTCTCCTTTAACGGCGAACGTCTGGGCCAAGGCCGGGAGAATGCGAAGCAGTTCTTGAAAGACCGTGCTGACATCTCTTCCGTAATCGAGAAACAAATTCGTGAGGCTAGCAACGTGGCTGCGAACGCGAACGCTGCCGCATTCAGCGAAGATGAAGAGTCCGAGGACGAATTGGAACTCGGATTGGAATAAATCGGCAACACGTATACGTTATATCAGAAGCACCTTTAACAAGGTGCTTCTTTGTTTATAAGAGAGGTGAAGACATATCCTTACGATTACAAGCGTAGAGCAGGATAAGAAGAAAAAACAACGGTATTATTTGTATGTCAATGATGCAAAAGAACCATTCACCAGCGTGCACGAAGATCTATTAATCAAGTTTCGGCTTTTGAAAGGGCGGGAAATCGAGGCGGATGAGCTGAAGCAAATTATACTCGAGGACAGCCACCATCGCGCTTATATATTGGCGCTTGCCCATCTGGGGGCCAGGCCGAGAACCGAGAAGGAAATTTTGCGTTATTTAGCCCGTAAGGAGTTGGATGAACAGGCGGCGCAAATAGCGATCGAGCGACTGAAACATGAGGGACTGGTGAATGATCCCGCGTATGCAGAACTTTATGCAGCGCAGCGGATGCGTTCGCAATTGAAGGGCAGGCGTCTGCTGCAGCAGGAATTGCAGCAGCGCGGAATCAAGCGGGATACGGCGAAGGAGGCGGCGGCGAAGCTGAACGAAGAATCCGAGACGGAGATCGCCATCCGCGCGGCGTTGAAGAAATGGCCCCATATTAAAGGAGAAGAGCGCGAGAGAAAACAGAAGCTGGCGGTGTTTTTGCTGCGCAGGGGATTTCCCGCATCGACGGTTAGAGAAGCCGTAAAAACGGCTGCGCAAGGGGAACTCGAGGATGAAGATGGGCTCATGCTTGACAATTGATTTTCACAAAAGATAAAATGAGTTTGTATTCTATCTTCCAGAATCGATTTTCCTTCCAAAAATTGATTCAAAACGATTATTTTCGCCAATTAAGAATGTACGTTAAAAACCGGCTGGAAAACCAAATACTGTCCCAAGCGTTTGCTTAGGTGAACAACGAGGAGGTGAGATAATGCTGCCAGTATGGGCAACTATCCTGATCGCTCTCGTTGTTGGTGCAATTTTCTTTGGTGTCGGTTATTTTATTCGAAAATCGATCGCCGAGGCCAAAATTTCAAGTGCCGAGCAAGCCGCAAGTCAGATCGTAGAGAATGCGAGAAAAGACGCGGAGGCGCTGAAGAAAGAAACGGTTCTCGAAGCGAAAGATGAAGTCCACAAGCTCCGTACCGAGGCTGAGAGAGATATTCGCGAACGTCGTAATGAGGTACAGCGTCTTGAAAGACGACTGATTCAGAAAGAAGAGTCGTTGGATAAAAAAATAGAAGCGCTGGAACGCAAAGAAGAACAAGTAGCCAACAAAGAGAAGCGGATCGAGGAAACGCAAGAGCAGATCGATTCACTCTACAAGCAGCAGCTTCATGAACTGGAACGGATTTCCAACTTGACGATGGAAGACGCGAAACAAGTCATCCTGACCAACGTTGAACAAGAGGTTCGTCATGAAACGGCTCAAATGATCAAAGAAATCGAGCAGCAAGCGAAAGAAGAAGCAGATAAGAAAGCACGCGATATTATCTCGCTTGCTATCCAACGCTGCGCAGCGGATCATGTTGCAGAAACTACGGTATCCGTTGTTGCATTGCCGAACGAAGAAATGAAGGGCCGTATCATCGGCCGCGAAGGCCGCAACATCCGTGCACTGGAAACGTTGACCGGTATCGATCTCATCATCGACGATACACCGGAAGCGGTCATATTGTCCGGTTTCGATCCAATTCGCCGCGAAATCGCCCGGACATCCCTCGAGAAGCTCGTTGCAGATGGACGTATCCATCCTGCCCGCATCGAGGAAATGGTCGAGAAATCGCGTAAGGAAGTGGACGAGCGCATCCGTGAATACGGAGAGCAGGCGACGTATGAAGTGGGCGTTCACGGTTTGCACCCAGATCTGATCAAAATATTGGGCCGCTTGAAATACCGTACGAGCTATGGTCAGAATGTGCTTAAGCATTCCATGGAAGTCGCGTATTTGACCGGTTTGATGGCAGCAGAGCTGGGAGAGGACATCACATTGGCGAGAAGAGCGGGTTTGCTGCATGACATCGGCAAAGCGCTTGATCACGAAGTGGAAGGCTCTCACGTCGAGATTGGCGTCGAGCTGGCGAAGAAGTACAAAGAGCATCCGGTTGTCATCAACAGTATCGCGTCGCATCATGGCGATTGCGAGGCAACTTCCGTCATCGCCATGCTGGTCGGCGCTGCGGATGCACTATCTGCGGCAAGACCGGGGGCAAGAAGAGAGACGCTCGAAACGTACATCAAGCGCCTCGAAAAACTGGAAGGCATCTCGGAATCGTTCGAGGGCGTCGAGAAATCGTACGCCATTCAAGCCGGACGCGAAGTTCGCGTCATGGTGCAACCGGATAAAATCGACGATACGGAAGCATTCCGTTTGGCTCGCGACATTACGAAAAAAATCGAGAGCGAGCTCGATTATCCAGGGCATATTAAAGTCACTGTTATCCGCGAAACGCGCGCAGTCGAATATGCCAAGTAACCACATAGCATGAAACCGGGAAAAGTGGCTGCTTGTCAGCCACTTTTCTCGGTTTATAACAGAAAGGTTTGACGAACATGAACGTATTGTTTATCGGGGATATCGTAGGTAACGTTGGCCGCGCCGCAGTGAAAAAAGTACTGCCCGCCTTGAAAACTAAGTACAACCCGCATATCATCATTGCCAACGGCGAGAATGCGGCGGCAGGCAGAGGGATTACCGCCGCGATCGTAAAGGAATTGCTGGAGGCAGGCGTTCACGGGATTACGATGGGCAATCATACGTGGGACAACAAAGATATTTTCGAATGGATCGACGATCAACCACGGCTCGTGCGTCCGGCGAACTTCGCGCCGGAGGCGCCAGGCCAGGGAGCCGCGATCATCAAGGCCAACGGGAAAGAGCTGGCGATCATTAATCTGCAGGGCCGGGCGTTTCTGCCGCCGATCGATTGTCCTTTCCGGAAAGCCGACGAGCTCATCGAACAATCGAGACAGAAAACGAAGAACATTCTCGTCGATTTTCACGCAGAGGCGACTTCGGAGAAAATCGCGATGGGCTGGCATCTGGACGGAAAGGCTTCGCTCGTCGTCGGAACGCATACCCATGTGCAAACGAACGATGACCGGGTTTTGCCCAATGGGACGGCTTATATTACGGATGTCGGCATGGTCGGTTCCATGGAGGGCGTGCTCGGCATGGAGCGGGAAGCGGTTCTGCATAAGTTCCTGACCCAGCTGCCGGCGCGTTTCGTGGTCGATGAAGGCGCTTGGCATTTGCACGGGGTTTCGGTAGAAATCGACGATGCGACGGGCAAAGCGAAAAAAATTCAAAAAATTCGGTTGACGGAAACGGAATGGCTGCTCATGTAGCAGCCTTTTTCTATTCTACGGCGTCAGATAGCTTTAAAGCTCGCTAACTGGCGTCTGAAGCTGGGAGAGGAAACTCGCTTCGGTACGCAGGACGTCAAGCGGGGTGTTCCTGCTCTATGAAAATTCTCGCAATTCAGAAGATTTCGCTAACATAACGCAAGAAAGAAGGAAT
This sequence comes from Paenibacillus sp. J22P277, assembly GCF_059383675.1. Lineage (NCBI taxonomy): Bacteria > Bacillati > Bacillota > Bacilli > Caryophanales > Paenibacillaceae > Paenibacillus > Paenibacillus sp. J22P277. The sequence continues at coordinate 128,538 of NZ_JBXENS010000001.1, read as the reverse complement.
TTTTTCGCCTCTCTCGAATACTATCTTAATAGCGGTATTCATCCATCATTCCCGAGGAGGTCACTTTCATGGATGTCTTAAAAGTTTCAGCAAAGTCTAATCCAAATTCTGTTGCAGGAGCGCTTGCCGGCGTGTTGCGTGAACGCGGAGCGGCTGAATTGCAAGCTATCGGGGCTGGTGCGTTGAATCAAGCGGTAAAGGCGGTCGCGATCGCGCGAGGCTTCGTAGCCCCGAGCGGAGTTGACTTGATCTGCATTCCGGCATTTACGGACATTGTAATCGATGGCGAAGACCGTACGGCAATCAAGCTGATCGTCGAACCCAGATAGAACCGGAATCCAGGCGAGACATGTAAATCGACTAGACCTGTTTACGACGTAGGCAGGTTTTTTTGCATTGCGCGGACAAATCGATTTCAGGAAGGATGATGGTCGTGGGGAAGGTTCGGAAGGTCGATTTTCACTGTGACGTGCTGTCGAAACTGCTGGAGGACCCGACGCTGTCCTTCATCCAGGACGATCAACGGAAACTCGACGTGACGCTGCCGAGGTTGAAGCAGGCGGAATCGGTCTTTCAGACCTTCGCCGTCTACGTGCCGGAGCGAACGGACAAAACGATGGTACCGATCCTGCAGAGCATCGATCTTTTCTACTGCAAGGTACTGTGCGCGCCCGGGATGGCGTTTATCCGCACGGCAGAGGATGTTAAGGCTTTGCAAAGGAATCCGGGTACAATCGGTGCCATGTTATCGCTCGAGGGCGCAGACGGCCTTCAGGGCGACCTGGCGATGCTTCGCATCTTGTTCGCGCTCGGCGTCAGGGCGGCGGGGCTGACGTGGAACCATGCGAATTGGGGGGCGGACGGCGTCCTCGAGCACCGCGGCGGCGGCTTGACAAAAAAAGGCCGCGCCTTCGTAGAAGAATGTAATAGATTGGGTATACTATTGGATGTATCGCATTTGAGCGACCGCGCTTTCTGGGATATGCTCCAGGCGTCGGGAAAACCGGTCATTGCCTCGCATTCCAACAGCCGCAGCCTATGCCCGCATCCGCGCAATTTGACGGACGAGCAAATCAAGGCGCTTCTTGCCGCAGGGGGACTGATCGGGGTGACCTTCGTGCCGCAGTTCGTTTCTTCGCGCGTTCCTGCCGAGATTGCTGACGTGCTGCGTCACGTAGAACGGATTTGCGAGTTTGGCGGCGAGCGGCAGCTCATGTTCGGATCGGATTTCGACGGGATTGACCGTCACGTGAAGGATTTGACCCATCCGGGAGAGGTGTATCGATTGCAGGATGCGCTGCTCGCGAAGTACCCGGAAGCCACGGTAAAGTCGTTTTTCGAAGAAAACGCATTGTCGTTTTTGTCGATGCATCTTCCGCGATGAACGATGATTTTATTCCGATCTCGCTGCGATATGGATATAATCGAAAAGAACTATTCGAGAAATACGTTGGAACTGCTTGCATTTTAGTACTTAGAGACATAAAATTTATTTGATTATGAGATAGAATGGGTCAACCCTTTACGATTCGTTAACGCAGCAGAAAATATGCAGGTTTATTCAAAAGAGGAGATGGGCATTTTGATCAGTCAATTGTCTTGGAAAATCGGGGGACAGCAGGGGGAGGGCGTCGAAAGTACCGACCGTATTTTCTCGACAGCGCTTAACCGCCTTGGCTATTATTTGTACGGGTACCGCCACTTTTCATCGCGGATCAAGGGCGGTCATACGAACAATAAGATCAGAATCAGCACGAAGCCGAAGCTTGCCATTTCGGACGATCTTGATATTTTGGTCGCGTTCGACCAAGAGAGCATCGATTTGAACGCGCACGAATTGCGTGCCGGCGGCGTGGTCGTGGCTGACGCCAAGTTTAACCCGGTTCTTCCGGAAGGCATCAATGCCCGTCTGTTTCCGGTGCCGATCACGTCGATCGCGGAGGACTTGGGCACGTCGCTCATGAAAAACATGGTCGCGTCCGGCGCATCCTGGGCGCTTCTTGGTCTGCCCGTCGACGTGTTCAACAAAGCGGTCGAAGAGGAATTCGGACGCAAAGGTCCGGCAATCGTGGAGAAGAACATCGAAGCGGTCAAACGCGGCTCGGATTTCGTGCTGGAGCTGGCCGGCGGACCGTTGGAAGAATTTCAGCTTGAACCGGCCGACGGCAACCAAAAGCTGTTCATGATCGGGAACGAGGCGATCGGTCTCGGAGCTGTCGCGGGCGGCTGCAGGCTGATGTCGGCTTACCCGATTACGCCGGCTTCCGAGATCATGGAATATCTGATCAAGAAGCTTCCGAAATTCGGCGGCACCGTCGTTCAAACGGAAGACGAAATCGCGGCCGTGACGATGGCGATCGGCGCCAATTATGCCGGCGTTCGCACGATGACCGCTTCCGCCGGACCCGGATTGTCGCTCATGATGGAGGCGATCGGCTTGGCGGGCATGACGGAGACTCCGCTCGTCATCGTGGATACGCAGCGCGGCGGTCCGTCGACGGGGTTGCCGACCAAGCAAGAACAGTCCGACCTGAACGCGATGGTATACGGCACGCACGGCGAAATTCCGAAGATCGTCATCGCGCCCGCATCGTTGGAAGACTGCTTCTACGACACGATCGAATCTTTCAACCTCTCGGAGCAGTATCAGGTTCCGGTCATTCTCATGACAGACCTCCAGCTCTCGCTTGGCAAGCAATCCTGCGAGCCGCTGGATCTTCATAAAATGCCGATTAACCGCGGCAAGCTCGTGCGCGAACTTCCCGAGCTGGAAACGAACGAATTGTTCAAACGGTACCAGCTGACGGAGGACGGCGTATCGCCGCGCGTCATCCCCGGCGACAAATTCGGCTTGCATCACGTCACTGGCGTGGAGCACGACGAGACCGGGCGCCCTTCGGAAAGCTCGGTTAACCGCAAGAAGATGATGGATAAACGCTTATCGAAGCTCGACGGCATGTACATCCGCGACGCCGTTCGCGCGGACGCGCCGCATGCGGAAGCGGACCTGCTGATCATCGGCATGGGCTCGACGGGCGGAACGATCGACGAAGCGCGCGCCCGCATGGAAAGCGACGGCTTGAAAACGAACCATATCACGATCCGCCAGATTCATCCGTTCCCTGCGGAATTGGTCGAGCCTTACCTGAAGAGCGCCGCCAAAGTCGTCGTGCTGGAAAACAACGCGACCGGCCAGTTGGCCGACCAAGTGAAGCTGCATGCCGGCCATGCCGACAAAATCAAAAGCGTCCTGAAATACGACGGCAATCCGTTCTTGCCTTCCGAAGTGCACAAAGCATGCAAGGAGTTGGTGTAGATGGCGACATTCAAAGAGTTTCGCAATAACGTAAAACCGAACTGGTGCCCGGGCTGCGGAGACTTCTCCGTACAGGCCGCGATTCAGCGCGCCGCCGCAAACGTCGGACTCGAGCCGGAAAGCCTCGCCGTGGTGTCGGGCATCGGCTGTTCCGGCCGGATCTCCGGGTACATTAACGCCTACGGGCTTCACGGCATTCACGGCCGCGCGCTGCCGATCGCCCAAGGCGTGAAGCTGGCGAACCGCGAGCTGACGGTTATCGCCTCCGGCGGCGACGGCGACGGCTTCGCGATCGGCATGGGCCATACGGTTCACGCGATTCGCCGCAATATCGACCTTACGTACATCGTCATGGACAACCAGATCTACGGGTTGACGAAAGGTCAAACGTCTCCGCGCAGCGCGGAAGGTTTCAAAACGAAATCGACGCCGGAAGGCTCCATCGAATCGACGCTGTCCCCGCTCGAAATCGCCATGTCGGCCGGCGCGACGTTCATCGCGCAGTCTTTCTCCAGCGATCTGAAGCAGCTGACGGCTTTGATCGAAGCGGGCTTGAACCACAAGGGCTTCTCGCTCATCAACGTATTCAGCCCGTGCGTCACGTTCAATAAAGTGAACACCTACGACTGGTTCAAGGAGAACATCGTCAATCTGGATCAATTCCCGGACTACGATCCGTCCAACCGCATCGCGGCCATGAACAAAATCATGGAGACGAACGGCATGCTGACCGGTCTCATCTATCAAAACAAAGAGCGCCAAGCGTACGAGTCCATGATCACGGGCTTCCAGCCGGAAGGTCTGGCGAACCAAGACCTGTCGCTCTCCCAAGACCAGTTCGACAAGCTCTTGGCGGAGTTCAAATAAGCAAGCTTCCCATCGCAGCAGGACATGAAGGCATACCGCTTCCGTGTGGGGCAGTATGCCTTCTTGAAATCGCAGCAATACTAGCAGGGTACCGGTCGTAACGACCGGGTTCGGAAAGAAGGTTTGGGCAGCATGAAGAAAGTACCCGTGGGCGTCTCCGCCCGGCATATACATCTGGAACAACGGCATGTCGAGCAATTATTCGGACCGGGCGCCGAGCTATCGGTGTTCAAGCCGCTCTCGCAGCCGGGACAGTACGCGGCGAACGAGACGGTCGAGGTAATCGGGCCGAAAGGCAGCTTCGGCAAGGTCAGAATTCTTGGCCCAGTCCGCAAGCGTACGCAGCTGGAAGTGTCGCGCACGGATGCGTTCTCGCTTGGTATCAACCCGCCGGTTCGGGAGTCGGGCGACATCGTCGGATCCGTAGGCATCACGATCAAAGGGCCGGCCGGCCAAGTAACCATCGAAGAAGGCGTCATCGTGGCCGCGCGCCATATCCATTTCCACACGAGCGACGCGGAGCGCTGGGGCATATCGGACAAGCAGAAGCTGTCGGTACGTCTCCACGGCGAACGCGGCGTCGTGCTGGAAAACGTCATCGCGCGGGTATCGCCGGATTTTGCGTTAGATCTGCACATCGATACCGACGAAGCCAATGCCGCCGGCGCCAAAACGGGCGACGAGGCCGAAATCATCGGGTAACGAGTCGAAGGGATGTTTGCCGCCATGCGGCGAACGTCCCTTTTTTGCATTGGCGGCGGGGTGGAAAGGGAGGAGCATTTTTCTTTCTAATCGCGGCGGATTTTGCTATAATGCGGAGATGGACACGTATAGAGAGGGGACGTGAATGCTGTGGCCAGCACGGAGAAGGACTTCTCCAAGTACTTTGATTTTTCGAACGCGAAAGTGCTGAACGAATCGGACGGAAAAACAACCTACCGCATCAACGGTAGAGATATAACGATAAACGCGGCGCCGAATTACAAAGACGAGAAGCGCAGGGGCAAGGAAGAGATTCAGGTTCACTACGAATCCGCGATCCCGCCGGAGCTCAAGGAGCTCGGCAAAGGAAAAACCTACAACATCACGACGTACGGGTGCCAGATGAACGAGCATGACACCGAGGTGATGAAAGGGATATTCGAGCAGATGGGCTATGTGTCGACCGACGACCGCAACCAAGCGGACGTCATCCTGCTCAATACCTGCGCCGTTCGCGAGAATGCGGAAGATAAAGTATTCGGCGAGCTGGGGCATCTGAAGCATCTCAAGATCGAGAAGCCGGGGCTCATCCTCGGCGTGTGCGGCTGCATGTCGCAGGAGGAGTCGGTCGTCGGTCGCATCATGCAGAAGCACGGCTTCGTCGACCTGATCTTCGGCACGCACAACATCCATCGTCTGCCGTATTTGCTGCAGGATGCGCTGTTCGGCAAAGAGATGGTCGTGGAAGTGTGGTCCAAGGAAGGCGACATCATCGAGAATCTGCCGAAGAAACGCGAGGGCATGCGCGGCTGGGTGAACATCATGTACGGCTGCGACAAGTTCTGCACGTACTGCATCGTGCCGTATACGCGCGGCAAAGAACGGAGCAGGCGTCCGGAGGACGTCATCGCCGAAGTGCGCGAGCTGGCGCGCCAAGGCTTCAAGGAGATCACGCTCCTGGGACAGAACGTCAATGCCTACGGCAAGGACTTCGAGGACCGCGATTACCGGTTCGGCGATCTGATGGCGGACATGGCCAAGATCGACCTGCCGCGCATCCGGTTCACGACAAGCCATCCGCGGGACTTCGACGATCGTTTGATCGACGTCCTGGCCGCGCGCGGGAATCTCGTCGAACATATCCATTTGCCGGTGCAATCCGGCAGCACGGAAGTCTTGAAGCGAATGAGCCGCAAATATTCGCGGGAGCTTTACCTGGACCTGGTCGGCAAGATCAAGCGGGCGATTCCGGATGCCGTGCTGACGACCGATATCATCGTCGGTTTCCCCGGCGAGACGGAGGAGCAATTCGAGGAGACGCTGTCGCTGATGAAGGAAGTCGGGTTTGCTTCGGCATACACGTTCATCTATTCGCCGCGCGCCGGCACGCCTGCCGCGGACATGGAAGACAATATTCCCGAGGCCGTGAAGAAAGCGCGCTTGGCGCGGTTGAACGCGGTCGTCGGCGAGCTCAGCCTTCAAAGCAACAAGCTGATGCTGGGCCAAACCGTCGAGGTCTTGATCGAGGGGCAGAGCAAAAACAATCCGGACGTGCTCGCCGGACGCACGCGCACGAACAAGCTGGTTCATATGAAGGGACCGGCGTCCTGGATCGGACAATTCATCGAAGCGCGCGTAACGGACGTTCAGACGTGGTATGTCAAGGCAGAGCCGATCCTGGAAGAATTGAAGCAGGAAGCCGTATCTTAACGACTAGAGGAGCTGGAAACGATGGCAAACGAACAAACGGCAAAACACGAGCATGATCACGACCACGAAGCGGGCTGCGGCGTGCCGAAATTCAATACGGAGGACATTATCGTCCGCGCGGACATCATGGCGAAAACGAAGGAATTGGCGAACATGCTGTTCACGTCCGAGGAAGTGCAGCAGTTCCAGCGCGCCGAGAAGCAGATTCAAGGCAATGATCGCATCCAAGGCTTGATCGCGCAGATCAAGAAGAAACAGAAGGAAATCGTCGCGTTCGAGACGACGTTCAAAAATGCCGACATGGTGGCGAAGATCGAGAGCGAGATCGCCACGCTGCAAGACGAGCTCGACGGAATTCCGATCATCACGGAGTTCCAGCAGAGCCAAGCGGATATCAACTATCTGCTGCAAACGGTCGTGTCCGTCATTCGGGATACGGTCGCGGAGAAAATCACGATCGAGGATGCGCAGACGGAAGATCCGGAAGAGTGCATGTAAGCAGGCAATAAAAACACCAGCCGATTCGACGAGCGTCGAACCGGCTGGTGTTTTTGTTCATTAGGCGGAGGCGGCCGCTCCGGAACGCTTCCAGATCAGCGTCAGCAGCAGCGCGGCCGCGGCGAACCCGCCGCCGAGCCAGAAGCCGTAATCCCGGCCGAACCTATCGTTCACGAAGCCGGCCAGGAACGGTCCCGCGAACATGCCGACGGAATACACGGCTTGGTAGAATCCCATCGCCGTCGCGCGTTTGGCCGATTCGAACGGCTGGATGGCAAGACCGAGCAGGATGGGCAGGTGCATGCCCTGAGCGAAGCCGTTCAGCACCTGGGTCATGGCGAGCTGGCCGAGATTCGGAGCGAAGGCGATCGCGACGGTGAAGATGCCGCTCAGCAGATAGGCGGTTCCGATGACGTTCCAGGTGCCGAAGCGCGGAACGAGCCAGCGTCCGGTAATGAGCGAGGCGAGGCCGTGCGGCACCTTGAAGGCGATGACGATCAACGTCAGCTGGCCGTTCGAAGCGCCGAGCGACGTCGCCTTGAGCGGGGTGAACCCGAACATCGTAATGAACAGAACGCAGTGCGCGAGGATCGATAACGTCGATACCTGCCGCAGGGAAGGCGTTCGCACGACTTCCCGCAAGTGCCGAAGCGAGATCGGCGACCGCGCGATGCCTTCCCGGGGCTCCTTGACGGCGAAGGCGAGCCCGAGACCGCCGATGCCGAGGAAGATGCCGGCCATGAAAGCCGCGTTCCAACCGAACGCATCGGCCAGCCAGCCGCTCAGGATCATGCCGATCAGTTGCCCGGATACGGTCATGAAGCTGATGTTGCTCATCGCCTTCGTCGCTTCCGACGAGGCGAAGTAGGCGGCGTAAAGCACCGTGAACGCGACCCAAGCCGAGGCGCACACGCCCGACATCATGCGGCCCGCAAGCGGCCAGAGCCAGGAGCCGGGGACCATGAACAAGAGGCAGCTGAGCGTGCCGGTGACCATGCCGAGCATGAGGAAGGGCTTGCGTTTATGAAGCTTATCCGACAGCAGGCCGAGCGGAAACCGGACGAGCATCTGGATGAACCCGTAACTGCCGAGCACGAAGCCGATCAAGACGTCCGCGTAGCCGCCGCTTTTCATGAACGGGGAAAGAATCGGCACGTAGACGTACAGCGTGGACCAATACAGCAGCGTCACGATGACGAATACGATATGGTCCGAACGGGTCGTGCGGATCGCGGCCGCCTGCTCGCGGGTATTTTCTAGTGCGGGCAAAGGAACTTTCATTCCTTCGGCATTTATGAATGTCAGCTTTTTAAATGTATAATAGGACCTGTGGAAGAGCAATCCTTTTTAAGCAATATGTCCCTTGGAAAGAAACTTATTTGGCGGTACTGTCGTATTAGTTACAGACATTCGGACAAGCGAACCCGGAAAGGAGTCAGAAGCAGATGAAGAAAACATGGATTCGAGAGGTGCGGGACTGGTGCGTCACGCTGGGCATTGCGATTGCCGCGGCGCTCCTTATTCAGAACTACGCTTTTGCCCAAACCGAGGTTAAAAACATCTCCATGCAGAAAACGCTCGTGGACGGGCAACGGCTCATCGAGGACAAAATCAGCTATCGTTTCGAAACGCCGCACCGCGGGGACATCGTCATCATCGACGGGCCCGAGAGCGATAAGCGTCTTATTAAACGGGTCGTCGGGCTGCCGGGCGACGTGATTGATTTTACGAGCGACGGCCATGTGCTGGTGAATCAAAAAAAACTTCAAGAGCCTTACGTGAAAGGGCTCACGTATTCCAACGGCATGAAGGTACCGTATACCGTCCCCGCAAAATCCGTGTTCGTGATGGGCGATAACCGCGAGAACAGCCAAGACAGCCGGATGCTGGGACCGATCGCGCTGTCGAGTCTCGAAGGAAGGGCCGTGTTCCGGCTGTGGCCGCTGAGCAAGTTCGGTCAATTGGAGTAAGGGCATGCCATTTACCTTCTCGCATCCTTTGTTCGCGGTGCCGCTCCGGCGGATTGCGCCTGGCTGGCTGAGCGTAACGGGGCTCGTGCTGGGCAGCATGATTCCGGATATGGAATATTTCATGGCCATGGAATCCTATCAAACGATCGGACATTCGCTGCGCGGTTTTCTGGTGCAGGGGGTTCCGCTCAGCATCGCGCTCGCGCTCGCATTCCATAAGGTCGTGAAGCCGGCGATTCCGAAGTTTCTCCCGTCGGCCGGCCATGTGGACCAGTTCGCGAAAAGCCTGTCGTCGGAGGAATGGAAGCTGAATTCCGTTCGGGCCTGGATCGTATTTCTCGCGTCGTTGTATATCGGGTATTTGACGCATCTCTTCATGGATTCGTGGTCGCACGGGACCGGCGAATTCGTAAGATGGTTCCCTGTTTTGCGCGAACATATCGGCGGTCGCCCGGCCTATCAGCAGCTGCAGTACCTGTTGTCGCTGATCGGCTTGTTTATCCCGGCGCTGCTGCTGTTAATCCGTTATCGAAGCTGGTACGCGCATGCGAAAAGCTTGCGTCCGCCGAAGATTTCTAGACCGGGCACGATGCTGCTGCTGTGGGCGACGGCCGTTGTTTTCGGATTCGGCTTGTTCGCCGCCAAGATGACGTTCTCGGTGGATCGCTACAATTGGGTCAGCCCGCTGATCGTGGCGCCTTTGTCCTCGGCGTTGTTCGGCGTATTCGTGGCTTCCTTGTTATACCGGGCCGTCAAGAACCGCAAAATCCCCGGGGGCACCACCGCCGTCGCGTTGCTGCTGTTCGCGCTTGTCCTGTTTCGAACCAGCGAATACCTGCTCGCGCCCTATCAGCTGCATCATTCTTCGGCGCATGCGTTCCGGGCGTTCAAAGGGGATTTTCAATCGGTATGGAACGCCTATATTTGGTGCTGGTCCGCCATGCTGCTGCTGAGCTGCTGGCTGACCGCGAACGATCGGCGGCGCGCGAGCGCGCGGGTCGGCAAGCGCGAACGGACGAAAACCTTATAGCGTATTGCATAAAAAAATCGTCGGCGGGTCATTCTAGCAACGCCTGAAACGGGTATATCCTTTATGAAGCGCAAAGATGAAACCTTTTGGAAAGAGCAGCCGTATGACGCAATATACCGAGTGGGAGGGATTACGATGATTTATTCGACAACACCTACGATTGAGGGGCATCCGATCGAGCAGTACCTGGGCGTCGTGACGGGAGAAGCGATCATGGGCGCGAATATCATGCGCGACTTGTTCGCTTCGATCACCGACATCGTTGGCGGACGTTCGGGCGCGTACGAGACGAAGCTGAAGGAAGCGCGCGACGTCGCGTTCGGCGAAATGTCCAGCCAGGCTTCGCGGCTGGGCGCGAACGCGATCGTCGGCATCGACATCGATTACGAGGTCGTCCGCGAAGGCATGCTGATGGTCGCGGTAAGCGGCACGGCGGTCCGCATTAGGCCCGAATAAACGACGAAGACGGCATCCGCGACAATCGCGGATGCCGTCTTCATGTCCATGAAGCTGGACAGGACGATGAGCTTAACGGTAAAATGCCTATATAGCAGGGCAACATGAAGCTTGAAGGAGTGCATGCAGCAATGGGAGAAATCACGGCCAGCGAACTGGAAACCCGGCTTCGGGAAGGCGAGAAGCTGAGCGTTATCGATGTCAGGGAACCGGACGAATGGGAATCCGGCCATATTAAAGAGGCGGTCAGCATTCCGTTGTCCGTCTTCGTCGAACGGGTAGGCGAACTGAACGGCATGGAAGAGCCGCTGTACATGGTGTGCAGAAGCGGGAACCGGAGCGGCAAAGCCTGCGATTATTTATCCGCGCAGGGCTACGAGGTCGTCAACGTCCTCGGCGGCATGCTCAGCTGGCCGGGCGAAGTCGAAACAGGCAACTAACCGGCGTGAAGAGGCACTTTCGCATTTCGATGCGGAAGTGCTTTTTATTTTGTATCATGCGCCATGCGTTCCTGCCATATAGTGGAGAGTAGGACAGCTTGGGTTTGTCTGCACGGCAGGAGATTGACACGCGAATTCCATGCATCGCGAACGACGAATCGAAGGAGGGCGGGCCATGCAGCCGCTGGACGAGGAAGAAGTGCTGGATTTGCGCATCCACGGCATGAGCTGCACGGCTTGCGCGACCCGGATCGAACGGGCGGTCGGCAAGCTGGCCGGCGTGTCCGGCGTGTCGGTGCATTATGCGGCGAAGTCCGCTTTTATTACGTATGCTTCGGGGGCCGTTTCGCCGGCCGGCATCATCGAACGGATCGGGCAAATCGGCTTTCAGGCTTTTCCGCACGGGCGCGACGAGGACGGCGGCTCGGAGATCGACGCGCTGAAGCTTCGCGTCATCGCGGGTTCGCTGCTGACGCTGCCTTTATTATGGACGATGGTTCATCACTATGACCTCTTGCGCGGCATTCCGGTGCCTGCTTTCATCGAAGAGCCGATCCTGCAGCTGCTGCTCGCGTCGGTCGTGCAGTTTTTTATCGGCATGCCGTTTTACTTCGGCGCGTACTATGCGCTGCGGGAGCGAACGGCCAACATGGACGTGCTGGTCGCGATCGGCACGACGGCGGCGTATGTCTACAGCTATATATCGATGATGACGGGCGGCGCCTTGTATTTCGAGACGTCGGCCGTCGTCATCACCGCCGTGCTGGGCGGCAAGCTGCTGGAGGCCGCCGCCTCGGAGCGGGTCATGAAAGAAGGCGACGGCTACGCGTCGCTGCAGGCGAAGGAAGCGATCGTCGTGCGCGGCGGCAAAACCGAACGGATTCCGCTCGACCGGCTGCGCGTCGGGGATCAGCTCATCGTTGAAGCGAACGGGCATTTGCCCGCGGACGGCATCGTCGCGGATGGCGAAGCGACGCTCGATGAATCGTTTCTAACGGGGGAGAGCGGCATGGTCAAACGGCTCGCGGGGGACCGCGTCTTTGCCGGCACGACCGTCATCGGCCATCCGCTGCGCATGCAGGTGCTTGCCACGGGACGCGGGACCTTACTGAGCCGCATCGCGGCGATCACGAGGCAGGCGCAGGCGACGAAGTCGTCGATCGGGCGCAAGGTGGACCGCATGGCGGCCGTATTCGTCCCCGTCATGATGGCGCTGTCGCTCGCCACGCTGGCGCTGTGGCTGGTGTGGCTCAATCCGGGCGACTGGAAAACGGCTTCGATTCATGCGCTGGCCGTGCTGCTCGCGGCATGCCCGTGCGCGCTCGGGCTGGCCGCGCCGATATCGCTCGTATTGGCGACGGGCAAGCTCGCCAGAAGGGGCATCGTGCTGAAGGAAGCGAGCGCGCTTGAACGGCTGGCGCAGCTGAACTTGATCGTGCTGGACAAGACCGGCACGCTGACGGAAGGCAAGCCGGCCGTGACGGGCGTATCCGCGCTGAACGGCGCGCCGAACGCGCTGCTGCGGCTTGCGGCGGCGGCGGAGGAGCGGTCGCAGCATCCGTTCGCGGAAGCGATCCGGGAGTCGGCCCGGCGTGCGGGGCTGGTCGTTCCGTCTTCGGCATCGCATGCCGCTTACCCGGGCAAAGGGATCGAGGCGCTCGTCGAGGGCAAAACGGTCGCGGTGGGGAACGCGGGCTTCGCCGCGGAGCGGTCCTGGGTAATTCACCGCTCGCTGCAAGGATTTGCCGGACGGAAGGAGGAAGCTGGCGAGACCGTCGTCTACGCTTTCGTCGACGGCGTCTGCGCAGGGGCTTTCGCGCTGGCCGATTCCGTGAAGCGCACGTCCAAGGAAGCGGTGGAGGGCTTGAAGCGAGAGGGCATCCGCGTGCTGCTCGCGACCGGCGATCATCCGTCCGCAGCCAAGAAGGCCGCGGGGCTGACGGGGATCCGGGACGTGCATGCCTCCATGCTGCCGGACCAGAAGGCCGCGTTGATCCGCAGGCTGCAAGGAGACGGGCTGGTCGTGGCGATGGCCGGGGACGGGTGGAACGATGCGCCGGCGCTCGCCGCGGCGGACGTGGGCATCGCCATGGGAGGCGGCACGGAAGCGGCACTCGACGCGGGAGACATGACCTTGCTTAGATCGCGGCTGACGGGGATCTCGGAGGCGCTGCAGATCAGCCGGTTGACCGTTCGCAACATCCGACAGAACCTGGGCTTCGCCTTTCTCTACAATGCGGTCGTGATCCCGTTCGCGGCGGTAGGCGGCATCGAGCCTTGGATGGCGGGAACGGCGATGGCGCTCAGCTCCGTATCGGTCGTGGGGAACGCGCTTCGCTTGAACGGCCAGATGAAGCGCAAGCTGGATCGGCGCCTGGCAGCATAGGCGGTCGCAGCTCGCCGCCTGCCTGCATGCGGGCAACGGCAAGCACGGCCGCGGCGGCGAACAGCGCCGTGCGGCATCTGGCGGCGTGAAGCTCTTTCCGGCGGGACATTCGAACGCCTCCCAATAATGTATAGTGCTATGCTCGGAATTAGGGGAAGGGTATAGGATATGCGGCACAACCCGGCCAAAAGACCTCGTTTTTGGCAGAGGATCGTCTAGACAACGCTTGCGGAGGAATGGTATAGTAGCTCAGATACAATCGCATAGATGGAGTTACAGGTGCTGCACGATCGCGCTGCCAGCGAGCGTGCGGCTTAATAGGGAAGACCGGTGAGAAGCCGGCACGGACCCGCCACTGTAAGGAGCGCCCCGGCTGCATGACGAGCCCGGGCAAGGCATCGATGAAAGTCACTGGACGTTCGACCGTCCGGGAAGACGGCGATGCCCGCTGCTCCGAGTCAGGAGACCTGCCTGTAACGGGATAACGCTGCCTACGAGGATTTAGGAGGGTGTTAGAAAATGGCAATGAGCCGGATACGAACTCGAATTCCGCCGCTTCCGTACACGGAGCGTTTATTGCCGTCGTTCATTGGGACATGAGCATTTCTGACACTGTAGTCGGAGATGCTTTTTTTGTTGCGGGAACCAGTGAAAGCGAAGAAGTGAGTTGCATCAGATTATCGGAACGGGAGAGAGAACGATGAACATGAAACGAGAATGGAAACGGAAATCATCTGCTATTAGGAATATCGCTTTCGTCCTGCTGGCGGCGGCTCTGCTGCTGCTGACGACGGCCTGCGGCGCGCACAAAGCGAACGACGGCGGAACGACGAACAATGCCGCGGCGGGCAATGCGTCGAATGCGGCTGCGGGCAACATTGCGGCAGGCAACGGAGCGGCGGCCGATAATGCGGCCGCCGGCAATGAAGCAGCAGCCGATAACGAAACGGCTGCCGGCAACGAAGTCGCTGCGGCTGGCCCCCAAGCCACGACATATCCGCTTACGGTCAAGGACGTCACGGGTTCCGAGCTGACGTTCGCAGCCGCGCCGCAGCGGATCGTGACGCTCGTGCCGAGCGAGACGGAAATCGTCTACGCGCTCGGAGCGGGCGATGCAGTCGCGGCCGTGGATAACTACTCGAATTACCCGAAGGAAGCGGCGGATAAGCCGAAGATCGGCGACATGAACGCGGATATCGAGAAGATCGTCTCGCTCAAGCCGGACTTGATCCTCGCTTCGTACAGCATGAGCTCGGCCGTCGTCGATAAGCTGCGCGCGCTGAAGCTGCCGGTCTATGCGTCGGATCCCAAGACCTACGACGCGGTTATCGAGAAGGTGAAGCAGATCGGCGCGGTGCTCGATAAAGCGAAGGAAGCGGCGGCGGTCGCCGAGCATATGGAACAGGTGCGCACGCAGGTGGCGGATACGGTCAAGGATGCGCCGAAGCCGAACGTATACCTGGAATTCTCGCCGGGCTGGACAGTCGGCAAGGGCGAGTTTCTGGACGAGCTCATCACGCTGGCCGGCGGGACGAACATCGCCACGGAGCCCAATTGGTACGAGATCGATCCGGAGGCCGTCGTGAAGGCGAACCCCGACGAGATCATATATGCGTCCATGACGGTGAAGGAAGGCGAGAAAAACCCGATCCTCGCGGCGATCGAATCGCGTCCGGGCTGGAATGCGATCAAGGCGATCAAGAATAAGCAGGTATTCGAAGTCGATCAGGACCCGCTGACGCGGGTCGGTCCCCGCTTGGCCGACGGTCTGCTGGAAGTCGCGAAGAAGCTGCATCCGGATCTGTTCCAATAAGATGCGGACGAAATTATACGCGTATGGAGGAGCAGCGATGCTCCTCTTACTCGCATCTATGGTCGTCAGCCTGTCGATCGGCTCGGCCGGCTTGGCGCTGAAGGATGTGTGGGGCATTCTGCTGCATCAGCTGCCATGGATGCCGGATGCCGGCACGAAGTGGGATGCCGCGGATATCGCCATCGTGACGCAGCTTCGTTTATCGCGCGTCGTGCTTGGCGTGCTGGTCGGCGCTTGCCTGGCTTTGGCCGGAGCGGGCTTCCAAGGCGTGCTGCGCAATCCGCTCGCCGATCCGTTCACGCTCGGCGTCGCTTCGGGCTGCTCCGTAGGCGCCGCCTTCATGATCGTGTTCGGGCTGCAATCGGCGCTCGGCCTATGGACCGTCCCCTTGGTCGCCTTCGCCACGGGCATGGTTACGCTGCTGATCGTGTTCGCGTTATCCCGGGCCAGAGGAGCCATGAACGTCGAGACGCTGATCTTGTCGGGCGTCATCGTGCAGGCTTTCCTCGGCGCGCTCGTGTCGTTCCTGGTGACGCTGTCGCAGAACGTCGTGAACGAAGCGATGTTTTGGCTCATGGGCAGCCTCAGCGCAAGAAGCTGGGAGCACGCGAAGCTCATCGCGCCTTTCTTGATCGTGGGACTGCCGGTCCTGATCCGGTATTCGCAGCATCTGAATCTATTCGTCTTCGGCGAGCGGCATGCCGCGCATCTGGGCGTCAACGTCGAGCGCACCAAGCTGATCGTCCTGCTCGTCTCCACGCTGCTTACCGCGGTCGCGGTCTCCATCGCGGGCGTCGTCGGCTTCGTCGGGCTGGTCGTGCCGCATCTGATCCGGCTGATCGTGGGACCCGATTACCGGATTATCGTGCCGTTGTCCGCGATCGGGGGCGGCTTCTACCTCGTCTGGGCGGATACGCTCGCGCGGACGGCACTCAGTCCGAAGGAAATCTCGCTCGGCATCGTGACGGCGTTGATCGGCGCGCCATTCTTCGCGTATTTGCTCTATCGGCGCAAGGTGCTGCAAGGAGGTGCGTCATGATCGAAGCGAAGGGACTCGCGATGACGATTGCCGGCCATTCGATATTGAACGACCTGAACTTCTCGATGCGCAAAGGCGCCATGTACGGCATTATCGGTCCGAACGGCGCGGGCAAGTCGACGCTGCTGCGCCTGCTCTCCGGCATGGACCGCCCCACCGCGGGACAGGCGCTGTTGGAAGGCAAGCCGGCTCTGGCTTACAAGCGCAAGGAGCTGGCCAAACGAATCGCCGTGCTTCAGCAGGGCGGACTGCCGTCCGTCAGCTTCACGGTGCGCGAGGCAGTGACGATGGGGAGATTCCCGTATCAGAACTGGCTCGGCGAGGAAGCCCCCGAAGGCGGGCAGGTCGTGGAGCGGGCGCTTCGGGATATGGGGCTTGCCGAGCTGCAGGATCGCCGGGTCGACGGCCTGAGCGGCGGCGAACGCCAGCGCGTCGCGCTCGCGAAGGTGATGGCGCAGGAGCCGGAACTGCTGCTGCTCGACGAGCCGACGACTTATCTGGATATCGGTTACCAGGTGCAGCTGCTGGATACCGTCAAGCGCTGGCAGGCGGAGCGGCAGCTGACGGTGGTGGCCGTCCTTCACGATCTTAATCTGGCGGCGCATTATTGCGACGAATTGCTCGTGCTGCACGGCGGCGGCATCGAAGCGTTCGGGCCGCCGTCCGAAGTGGTCCGGCCAGACCTGATCGAACGGGTCTTCGGCGCGCGGACCGTCGTGCTGCCGCATCCCGCAACCGGCGTGCCGCAGCTGCTGCTGCTGCCGGAAGTTCCGCCTGCCGAAGAGAAGAGAGAGGAAGCGAATAAATGAGCGAAGAACGATTGTTGGCATCCATGGATCAGATCGGCGAGCTGGACGCCGCGGGCATGGCAACCGCGGAACAACGCTTGAACAGCTTGACGAAACCGCCGGGGAGCCTGGGCCGGTTGGAAAGCATCGCCGTGCAGGCCGCGGGCATAACCGGAGAGCTCGCCGCGGATTTCTCGAAGCGCGCCGTTATCGTCATGGCCGGCGATCATGGCGTTTGCGAAGAGGGCGTCAGCGCGTTCCCGGCGGAGGTAACGCCGCAAATGGTGTTGAATTTCCTGGCGGGCGGAGCTGCGGTGAACGTGCTGGCACGCGGCGCCGGCGCGGACGTCTATTGCGTCGATATGGGCGTGAATGCGGATTTGGCGCACGAAGGACTTATTGTCTGCAAGACGCGCAAAGGGACGGCGAACATGACGCGCGAAGCCGCGATGTCGCGCGCGGATGCGGTCGCCGCCATTCAGGGCGGGTTCGACCTCGTCGCGAGATTAGCGGCCGACGGCTATCGGATGTTCGCGACGGGCGATATGGGCATCGGCAATACGACGCCGAGCGCGGCGCTCTGCGCCGTGTTCGGCGGCTTGCCGGCGGACGAGGCGGTCGGTCTCGGCACGGGAATCGACGAGGCGCGCCGCCAGCATAAGGTCGAAGTCGTTAAGCGCGCGATCGCCCTGAACCGCCCCGACGCTTCCGACCCCATCGGCGCGCTGGCGAAGGTCGGCGGGCTAGAAATCGCCGGGCTCGTCGGCGTCATTCTAGGCGCGGCGGCGAACCGCTGCCTGGTCGTCGTCGACGGCTTTATCTCTTCCGCGGCCGCGCTCGTCGCGACCGCCATTGCGCCGAAAGCGGCCGCGTTCATGCTCGGCTCCCATCTTTCGCACGAGCAGGGGCATGCCGGACTGCTGCGGCGCATCGGCCTCGCGCCGATGATCCATCTGGAGATGCGTCTCGGAGAAGGAACGGGCGCCGTGCTGGCATTTCATTTCGTGGATGCGGCTCTCGGCGTGATGCGGGAGATGGCGACGTTCGAAAGCGCCGGTGTGTCGAGAGAGTAAGCTCGTTCCGCGCGAAGACAATCGCGATGCGAGCGGCTGTTATGAATGGGGAATGCGCATCTGCTGTTCGGATTACGGGCCCGGCCTGAGAGCGCAATAAGGAACGACATTGGAAACGGGGCGAGCGAAATGGCGATATTCATAACGGGCGGGGCGAGAAGCGGCAAGAGCGGCTTCGCCGAAGCGTATGCGATGAAGCTGTCCGGTCATGGCATCTATATCGCGACCGCCCAGAGCTGGGACGACGAGATGAAGGAGCGGACGGCGAGGCATCGGTCGACGCGCGAGCGATCCGGTTATCGCTGGCGGACGATCGAGGAGCCGCTCGTCCTGGCGGAGCTGCTGGGCGAGCTCGAACGCGAGCAGGGCGACGGCGGCGAACGGCCCGCGGTGCTCGTCGACTGCTTGACGTTATGGCTGACGAACCGGCTCCTGCGGCTGGATGAAGGTACGCGGGGCGACGGAGATCAGGATACGGGAACGTACGGGGAGCTGCACGCGGAAGTGGAGAAGCTGAGCGCCGCCGTCGCCGCCTATACCGGGCCGCTGCTGCTCGTCACGAACGAAGTCGGCAGCGGAATCGTGCCCGCCTACCCGCTCGGAAGGCGATTTCGCGATGAAGCGGGCCGCTTGAACCGCAAGCTCGCCGCGATCTGCGACGAAGCCTATCTCGTCGTCGCCGGCATCCCGATCGATCTGAAGAAGCACGCGTTTCGCCTGGAAGGGGAGTGACGGGATGTTGTTCTATTCCCTGCACGAAACGCTGTTGCTCGCGGCTGCCGCGATCGCGATCGACTGGGCCGTCGGCGATCCCAGATGGATCTCGCATCCCGTCATCCTGATCGGACGAATGATCGCGAGGCTGGAGCGGCTGTTGCGCCCTGAAGGGGTGCATTTGACGCCAAGCGCATTGAAAAGGCGCGGCGTGCTGTTGACGGCCGCGACGGTTCTCGTCTCGGCGGCCGTAACCGCGGGAATATGCTGGCTCGCCGCATGGATCCATCCTTGGCTCGGTTATGCCGCGTCGGCATGGCTGATGTCGACGACGATGGCGGTCAAAGGGCTCAAGGACGCGGCGATGCTCGTCTTCCGGCCGCTTGCCTCGGGCGACTTGAGCGAAGCCCGCAAATACGTCGGCTATATCGTCAGCCGCGATACGACGGCGATGGGCGAGCAGGAAACGGCCCGCGCGGCGATCGAAACGGTCGCGGAAAATACCGTGGATGCTTTTCTCTCGCCGCTGCTGTTCGCGGTGCTCGGGGCCGCTCCGCTTGCGATGCTCTACCGCGCTGCCAATACGCTGGATTCCATGGTCGGCTATAAGAACGATCGTTATGCGCGGTTCGGCTGGGCATCCGCTCGGTTCGACGACGTGCTGAATTACATACCGGCCAGAATGAGCGGCTGGCTGCTGGCAGCGGCGGCCTGGATCACGCCGGGTTTGTCGGCCGGCAGGGCGCTTCGGGCCGTCCGTCTGTTCGCGCGCCTTCACCCGAGCCCGAACAGCGGCATTCCGGAATCCGCCGCCGCGGGCGCTCTCGGCATCGAGCTCGGCGGACGGAACGTGTATTTCGGTACGGTCAGCGAACGCGCCCGGATGGGCTGGCCGCTTCGGCCGATCGAGGCTCGGGATATCGTGCGGACCGTCAGGTTGCTGTATATCGTGAGCTTATTTTGTTTTGCGGGGGTGATCGCCGCATGGCGATGGATTTCCTGAGACGCGAGCTGCAGGCGGCCGGCGCCGCGTTTCAACTGTTGACGCGCATTCCGGTGCCGGCGTCGATTCCGTTCACGCCGGAGCTGCTGGCCCGGAGCACGGTCTATTACCCGGTCGTAGGGGTCGTTATCGGCGGTCTGGTTGCCGCCGCCGGAGCCTTGTTGGACGGACATATACCGTCCATGCCCGCGGCGGTGCTGCTGCTGGGATTCTGGCTGCTGCTGAGCGGCGGGCTGCACTTGGACGGGCTGATGGATACGGCCGACGGCGTGCTGAGCCATCGGTCCCGCGAGCGGATGCTCGAGATCATGAAGGACAGCCGCGTCGGCGCCATGGGCGTGCTCGCCGCGATCATGCTGCTGCTGTTCAAATTCTCGCTGCTCGCGGCGTGGTTGGACGGCGGGAAAAATTGGCTGGACGAAGCGCCTCTGTTGGCGCTGGGCTGCGGCTTAAGCCGCTTGTGGGTCGTCGCCGCCATGGCATGCTGGCCGTTCGCGCGGGCCGATGAAGGCATGGCTGCGCTGTTCAAGGACGTCAATCCGCGCCATGCGGTCGCCGCGGCAATCGTCCAGGCGGCGATGTCGGTCGCGTGCCTGTTGACGATACCGTCCGGTCCAATCGGCTGGCTGGCGGCAATCGCGCTGCCGGCCGGACTTGCCGTCGCGGCAGGAGCCGCGCTCGCCGCTTGGCTGACCCGCAAGCTGGGGGGATTGACGGGCGATACGTACGGCGCGATGACGGAGATCCTCGAGGCGGTATTACTGTTCGTTATTATTTTGCAAGTGAACTAGTGTTGAAAACTGAAAGAACGCGAGGAGTGGTACGATGTTGGAACGCTACGGCCACGGCGGGGATTGGACAACCGCCCGGGAGCTGTTCGGAGCGGACGGCGGTCCGCGGCAATTCATCGATTACAGCGCGAACATGAATCCGTTCGGTCCGCCCTCCGGCGTTTTCGAGCTGCTTCGGAATTACGGAGACGCGATCATGCGTTATCCCGATCCGGCCGTTCGGGGACTGCGCGGCAAGCTTGCGCGGCATCATGGCATGCCGATGGACAGCCTGCTCGTCGGCAACGGCGCCGCCGAACTGATCGATTTGCTGTGTCGGTTGATGCGGCCGCAAGCGGCGGTACTCGCGGAGCCCTGCTTCGGCGAGTATCGGGAGGCGGCGGTCAAGAACGGCGCAATCGTTGAGGCGATCGAATTGCAAGCGGAAGAACAATTTCGGCTGACTCCCGAAGCGGTGAGGGAGAAGCTGGCGCAGCTGCGGCGATCGGGCTTGCGAAGCGGGCAGACGCTGTGGTTTCTGGGATCGCCGAACAATCCGACCGGGCAGGTCGTCGACGCGGCGATCGTGAAGGAGCTGCTGGATGAAGGCGAAACGGTGGCCGTGGACGAGGCGTTCATGGATTTCGCCGCGAATGAATCGGAGCTCGGCGTGCTGCGCGACGCCGCTTCGCGCGAGGGGCTGATCGTCATTCGGTCGATGACGAAATTTTACGCGATTCCCGGCATCCGGCTCGGGTACGTGGCGGCGCATCCTGCGCTGATCCGGCGGCTTGCGGCGCTGCAAGTGCCGTGGAGCGTGAATTCGCTCGCCCAGCAGATCGGCGAAGCCGTGCTGGAGGATATTCGGTACGCGGCCGACACGATCGCGTGGCTGGAGGAGGAACGGCAATGGCTGCGTGCGGAGTTGGCCGCGCTCGGATTGGTTACCTATGGCAGCGCCTCGGTTAATTACGTATTGACGGCCTTCCCGGATACGCGGAGCTGGACCTCCGCTCGCCTGCAGGAGGCGCTGGGTTTCAAAGGGATATTGATCCGCGACGCGGCGCATTTCGTCGGCTTGGATGATCGGTACTTCCGCCTGGCCGTCCGGCTGCGGCCCGACAACGAGCTGCTGCTGGAGCAGCTTCGGCAGCTGCTTTCGACAAACCCGCAGGCGGCGAGAGGGGAGGCAGAATGCGAATGAGTCAGTCCGAATATCGTCCCGCGCGCACGCTCATGATTCAAGGAACGGCCTCGGATGTCGGGAAAAGCCTGCTGACCGCGGCCGTTTGCCGGATTCTGAAGGAGGACGGCTACCGGACGGCCCCGTTCAAATCCCAGAACATGTCGCTGAATTCTTACGTCACGTGGGACGGCAAGGAGATCGGCCGGGCGCAGGGCATGCAGGCAGACGCTTGCGGCATTCTCGCGACGACCGATATGAACCCGATCTTGCTCAAGCCGAAGAAGGAGATGGTGTCGCAAGTCGTCGTGCACGGCAAGCCCCTCGGCGACTTCGAAGCGCGGGTCTACCGCGAAGAGGTGCTGGCGGAAGCCGGCACGATCGTTCAAGCGGCGCTCGGGCGGCTGAGAGACGCCTACGACGTCGTCGTGCTGGAGGGCGCGGGCAGCCCCGCGGAAATTAACTTGAAGGACCGCGATATCGTCAACATGCGGGCTGCGGCCTGGGCGGACGCTCCGGTCGTGCTGGCGGCGGACATCGACCGCGGCGGCGTGTTCGCGGCGATCGTCGGGACGCTCGAGCTGCTGGAGCCGCATGAGCGCGACCGGGTGTGCGGCTTCGTCATCAACAAATTTCGCGGCGACGTCACGCTGCTGCAGCCGGGACTCGATTGGCTGGAGGCGCGGACGGGCAAGCCGGTTCTCGGCGTCGTGCCGTATTTGCCGAACGTCGGCCTGGAGGACGAAGATTCCCTCTCGCTGGATTCAGCCATCGCGTCGGCGGCGAACTCGGCGGAGCGCCGGTTGGAAAGCCGCGGCGGCAAGCTCGATATCGCCGTCATCCGGCTGCCGCATATCTCGAATTTCACCGATATCGATCCGCTGGGCGCCGAGCCGGATGTTGCGGTGCGTTTTATCGCAAGGGCCGACCAGTGGGGCGAACCGGATGCGGTGATCGTGCCGGGCAGCAAAAACGCGGTCGACGACCTGATCTTCCTGCGCGCGAGCGGGCTGGCGGAAAAGCTGGAGCGGTTCAAACGCGAGGGCGGCCATGTCGCCGGATTGTGCGGCGGCTACGAGATGTTTGGCGAGCGGCTGCTCGATCCCCTGCATACGGAATCGGATCGCGATGAAGTGCCGGGCTTCGGCTGGTTTCCGTTCGACGTGCGGTTCGCGGCCGAGAAACGCACGGTCCGGGCGGACGGATATGCCGCCATGCCGGGCTGGCGGGCGGAATATCCCGTGTCGGGCTTTGAAATTCATACCGGCCAGGTGATTTGGCGCGGTCAGGCATCGATGGCCGGATCAGCGGGGCCGGCATCGCCCGTGGCCGGCCGACCTTTCCGGCTGCGCGAGAGCCGCATGGCTGGAGAATCGCCCGCGGCCGATTACGCGCCCGAAGGCTGCGCGGACGAAGATGGACGCGTATGGGGAACGTTTTTGCACGGCGTGCTGCATAATGACGATTTTCGCCGGGGCTGGCTGAACCGCCTGCGCATGGCCCGGGACATGGCGCCGCTCGAAGGCGGTATCCGCGTCGGCGAGCTGCGGGAGCAAGCTTTCGCGCGATTGGCCCATCATGTACGGCAGCATGTCGACATCGATCGGCTGAAGCGCATCATCGGACTAACTTCATAGAGAGGAGGAGGGCGATGAGTCAACCATTTCGAAAAGGAACGGCGTCCTTTCAATCCGCGCTTTGCCCCGGCATTACCATTCGCCGCGAGGAAGACCGCTTGGTGCTGAAGACGGAAGACGCTTATCTCACCTTAAGCAGCGCGGTGCACGGCGGCGGTTACGGAAGCGCCTATCGGTTCATTAATTGGAAGGTGCCGCTCAGCTACGATTGCGCAGACCCCGCCCGGGATTTCGGCTCGATGCTGAGCGCCTGGGGGTATTCGCCGCATACGACGATCGGATTCCTGACCGCGGCGAAGCTGTCGCACGCGTCGGTTTTGGAGGCGGAGGGCGAGGCGTTCAGCCTGTTGTGCTGCACGACGGCCGGGACCGGGAACGCCGCGCGCGCCGGTCTGGCCCGCGAGACGTATCCGGCCTACGAGCCGGGGACGGTCAACCAATTCTTGTTCATTGACGGGAACTTGACGGCGGCGGCGATGGTCAACGCGGTCATCACCGCAACCGAAGCCAAGGCTGCGGCGCTGCAGGACTGCGGCGTGCTGGACAAGCTGCATGGCCGGCCCGCGACGGGGACCACGACGGATGCCATCGTGATCGCCTCCAGTCAGACCGACCGGCATGGACGCACGCATCTATACGCCGGCGCGGCGACGCAGCTCGGGGACGCGATCGGCCGCCTCGTATACGATACGGTGACGGAAGCCGTGCGAACGCAGGGCGAGGCTTGACCGCTCGAAGCTGTTGCAGTTCGGTGGAGCGGGGGGAAGCGAGAATGAGGAAGCACGCAGCGCGCAGACCGAACGATTTGCGCGTTTTTTGTCTCGCCGTTCGGGGCAAACCGGCGCTTTTGACGGGTCCGCCGTAAAGTCCCTATAATGGAGCATAGGAAAAGACAGGACAGGGGATTAGGCCATGAACGAACATGACGATAACCAAAACGCACCGGCCCGGGCGCATCTTCCGATCGACGACCTGCTTCCGGAGCTCCGGACGGCGTTGGCGAATCGGGCTTCGGCGGTGCTGGTGGCGGCGCCGGGTGCGGGCAAGACGACCCGCGTTCCGCTCGCGCTTCTCGACGCGCCGTGGCTTGCCGGGCAGCGCATTCTCATGCTGGAGCCACGCCGGCTGGCCGCCCGTTCGGCTGCCCGGTTCATGGCGGCATCGCTCGGGCAAGCGGTCGGCGGGACGGTCGGCTACCGCGTGCGAATGGACACGAAGGTCGGTCCGCGCACGCGGATCGAAGTCATCACGGAAGGCGTGCTGACGCGGATGCTGCAGCAGGATCCTTCGCTCGATGGCGTCGGCCTCGTCATCTTCGACGAGTTTCACGAACGGCATCTGCACGGCGATCTCGGGCTGGCGCTGTGCCTGCAGGCGCAGTCCGTGTTCCGCGAGGAGCTGCGGCTGCTCGTGATGTCGGCAACCCTCGAAGCCGAGCCGGTCGCGCGGCTGCTGGGCGGCGCGCCGCTGCTCGTAAGCGAAGGAAGGGCTTTCCCGGTCGAGACGGAGTATGCGCCGAAGCCGCTGGCCGGCCGAATGGAGGACGCCGTCGTTCGCTGCACGTTGGAAGCGATGCGCGCGCATGAAGGCGACGCGCTCGTGTTTCTGCCCGGCGCGGGCGAGATTCGCCGGGTGGAGCGATTGCTGCGCGCGGCGCAGTCCGGCGGCGCGAACGGCCGGGGACCGGGACTGGAATCGGGCGTTGCCGTGCTGCCGCTCTACGGCGCGCTGCCTCCGGAAGCGCAGGACAGGGCCGTCTCGGCCGCGGCAAGCGACGAACGAAAAATCGTCCTCGCTACCTCGATCGCGGAATCGAGCGTCACCGTTCGAGGCGTGCGCATCGTCGTCGACTGCGGGTTAAGCCGCGTTCCGCGCTTCTCCCCGCGAACCGGCATGGCGCGGCTGGAGACGGTGCCCGTATCGGCGGCCTCCGCGGATCAGCGCCGCGGCCGTGCCGGTCGGGAGGCGCCGGGCGTATGCTATCGCCTATGGACGGAAGGCGAGCAGCGGCAGCTCAAGCCGCAGAGCGATCCGGAGCTGCTCGGAGCGGATCTGGCGCCGTTCGCGCTGGAGCTCGCGATCTGGGGCATCGCCGATCCCGGCGAGCTGGCGTGGCTGACCCCGCCGCCGGCCGCGGCGTACGCCCAGGCCGTCGAGCTGCTGCGCGAGCTGCGCGCGCTGGATGCCGGGGGCAAGCCGACCGCGCACGGGCAGGCGATGGCGGAGCTCGGCATGCATCCGCGCCTTGCCCATATGGTGCTGGAGGCGAAGCCGCTCGGCCTGGGCGCGCTTGCCTGCGAGCTCGCGGCGCTGCTCGGCGACCGCGACCTGCTGCGGAGCACGCGCAGCATCGATATCCGCCTGCGCCTCGACGCGCTGCACGGCCGCGGCGCCGGCGAAGCCGCCGATCCTGCGGCGGTCCAGAGGCTCGTCGCGGAGTCGCGCGAGTGGATGCGCGCGGCGGGTATTTCTCCGAGCCCGGACGGCAGAGCTTCCGGCGCCTCGCCTGCCGCGCCGCCGCGAGCGGATAGCGTGGCGGCCCATGCGCTGCAGCCGGACGCCGCCTGCGGCGTGCTGCTGGCGCTCGCGTACCCGGACCGGATCGCCCAGCGGCGCGGCGACGGCCGCTTCCTGCTCAGGGGCGGGCGGGGCGCCGCCGTGCAGGAATTGCAGCCGCTGTCGGCGGCGCCGTATTTGGCGACGGCCGAGCTGGAAGACAGCGGCAGCGACAGCCGAATCCTGATGGCGGCCCCGCTCGGGCTGGACGAGCTGATCGCGTATTTTGCCGATGAGATTCAATCGGAGACCGAAGTAAAATGGGAGCGTCAGGCGGAAGCCGTGCGGGCGAAGCGGCGGCTGCGGCTCGGGGCGCTCGTGCTGAAGGAATCGCAGCTTGCAGACGCGGATCCGGGGCTGGTCGCCGAAGCGCTGCTCGGCGGAATCGCGGAGCAGGGTCTCGAGCTGCTGCCGTGGTCCAAGCAAGCAAGACAGCTTCGGGACCGGATGAATCTCATGCATGCGCATAATCCGGAATGGCCGGATGTCTCCGACGAAGCGCTGACACGTTCGATCCGGGAATGGCTCGGTCCGTATATCGGGGGCATGCGCAGCCGGAACGACCTGTCGCGCCTCTCCATGGCCGCGATCATGGAATCGCTGCTCTCGTGGCAGGAACGCCAGCTGCTGGAGAAAGAGGTGCCGACGCATCTGACGGTACCGAGCGGTTCGCGCATTCCGCTCGACTACGGCGATCCGGCCGCGCCGGTGCTGGCCGTCCGCCTCCAGGAACTGTTTGGCTTGTCTCGGACGCCGCGCATTGCGGGCGGCAAACTGCCCGTGACCATCCATATGCTGTCGCCGGCGCACCGCCCGGTGCAAGTGACGCAGGACTTGGCCAGCTTCTGGGAACATGCGTATTTCGATGTCAAGAAAGATCTGAAGGGCCGATATCCGAAGCACTATTGGCCGGACAATCCGCTCGAGGCGCCGGCAACGAACCGGGCCAAGCCGCGGCCGCGACCGTAAGCTGCCGTGCCAACCGATCGGCCTCGCCGCTTCGTTCTTCGTTCAGCAAGTGCTTCGGGGATCATGCCGCAAACGCCTTGACGCGCGCAGCGCGTTAGCGGCAAGCACGCATCAAGCCTGCCGTCAAAGGCGGCCCGTAATCATAAAGGAGAATATCAGATGTCGCCCATAGAGAAACTCGTTGCGATCTACCTCGTCATCCTCAATATCTACGCGTTCGCGCTGATGCGCATCGATAAAATCCGGGCCGTGAAGGACCGCAGGCACCGGATTCCGGAACGCAGGCTGCTGGGAGCCAGCGCCGCGGGAGGAGCGCTCGGCGCCTTCGCCGCCATGCGGTTGTTCCGGCATAAGACGAAGCACCCCGCGTTCGCCGCGGGCATACCGATCATGCTGCTCGTCCATATCGTCGTCATTGTCTGGCTGGAAAGCCTATAACGCCGCAAGGAAACGCCGCGGGGGAAGAACTATTCTTCCTCAGAGCGGCGTTTTTCGTTGCATGAATCAGGTTTACATGGGCGGAACTCTAGGGTATACTCAAACCAACGATGAACAAATGTTTATATTATGTACATATGTACTATAAAGGCGGTGATCGGATAAACCATGAGCGAAATCAACCTGGAACGCCGCCGGATTCTCGTCAAGATTTGCCAGCTCTACTACGAGGACGGCTTGAATCAACAGGAGATTGCCAAGCGGCTCGGCATATCGAGGCCGCATGTCAGCCGGATGCTGACGGCCGCGAAGAACGAGGGGATCGTGCGGATTACGATCCAGAATCCGTTCTCCGGCGAGCAGCAGCTGGAGAAGCGCTTCGCCGAAACCTTCGGCATACAGGACGCGATCATCATCGATGCGTCCGCGAGCGATCCGTCGAAGCTGCGCTTGCAGCTTGGGCGCACCGGCGCCGCGTTGCTCGAATCCGTGCTGATGGACGGAGATATCGTCGGCATCATGGCCGGCCGGACCGTGGCTAGCGCAGCGGAGGAACTTGATTATTTTGCCCGCGAAGGACTGCGGTTCGTGCCGCTCATCGGCGGTTGGGGCTCGGAGGGCGGCGTCTGGCATGCCAGCTCCAACACGATGGCGTTCGCGAACAAGCTGAAGGCGAAGTACTGGATGATGCACGCTCCGGCGACCGTTGCCAGCGTCGAGACGGGGCGGCTCCTGCGGCAGGAGCCGGAAATCGCCAAGGTGCTCGAGCTCGCCCGGCAAAGCCGCGTAGCCGTGATCAGCATCGGCGAAGTGGACGATCAGGCGACGATGGTGGAATCGGGCAGCATGAGTCGGGCGGACGTCGGCGCCTTGACGGCGCTTGGCGCCGCCGCGAATCTGTGCGCCTCGTTCATCGACGCCGAGGGCAGAGAACTTGATTTTCCGGACCGGCAACGATGGATCGGCTTATCGGCTTCCGAGCTCCGCGCTATTCCGACCGTGATCGGCATCGCGGGCGGCGAGCGCAAAGTGAAGGCGATCGCGGCGGCGCTGCGCGGCGAATGGATCGACATCCTCGTCACCGATGCCGCGACGGCCAGAGCGGTCCTCGCGTTCCATCAAGGCGGGGAAACGAATTGATTTCACGCGCTATTCGATACGAAGGAGGACAGCATGCCATGTCAACAGAACCATTAGCAGCTGATAGAGCGATTCCCGATGCGACCCGCGCGCTCGCGCCGGAGAACGGATATTACGGCAATTACGGAGGCACGTTCATCCCCGAGATTCTGGTTCCTGCGTTCGCGGAGCTCTCGGCGCAGTTCGAAGCGATCAAACAGGACGCCTCGTTCTGGCAGGAATACACCGCGCTGCTGACGGATTATTCCGGTCGCCCGACGCCGCTCACGCACGCGGACAGGCTGACGGCGCATTTCGGCCGCGCGCGGATCTATGTCAAGCGCGAGGACCTGAACCATACCGGGGCGCACAAGCTGAACAACGCGCTCGGCCAAGCGATGCTCGCGAAGCGCATGGGCAAAACGCGGCTCATCGCCGAGACGGGCGCCGGCCAGCACGGCGTGGCGACCGCGACGGTGGCCGCCAAGCTCGGCATGTCCGCGACCATCTATATGGGGCGGGAGGACATGGAGCGCCAATACGCCAACGTGTTCTGGATGAAACGGCTGGGCGCGGAGGTCGTCGCCGTCGATTACGGCTCGCGGACGCTGAAGGACGCGATCAACGAGACGCTGCGCGACTGGGTATCGAGCTTCGAGACGACGCATTACCTGCTCGGCACGGCGTCCGGCGCGCATCCGTTTCCCGCGATCGTCGCGTTTTTTCAATCCGTCATCGGCATCGAAGCGAAGGAGCAGATCGTGCGCGCGGCGGGCCGTCTGCCGGACCGGGTCTATGCCTGCGTCGGCGGGGGATCGAATGCGCTCGGCGCGTTCCAAGCGTTTCACCCGCACGACGAGGTGCAGCTGGTCGGCGTCGAAGCGGGCGGACAAGGCCCGAATTCCGGCAAGCATGCGTCGCGTCTCGTCTACGGCGAAGCGTCGCCGGGCATCGCGCAGGGCTACAAGACGATGTTTTTGCAGGATCAGGACGGGCAAATGAAAGATACGTACAGCATCGCCGCGGGGTTGGATTACGTGGGCGTATCGCCGATACTGGCGGATCTGGCCGAGCGCGGCCGCGTCCGCTTCGAAGCGGCGACCGACGCGGAGGTCGTCGAGGCGCTGAAGCTCGTCATGCGAACCGAAGGGCTGATTCCCGCGCTGGAATCGACGCATGCGTTCGCCGGGTTGTTCAAGCATATCGAGGAAACGTCGGCGTCGGAGATCGTCATCGTCAACATGTCCGGACGGGGCGACAAGGATATATTCAATGTAGCGGAGGGGTTGCGGGATGAAGAATGGAACGGCTTTATCGAGCGGAAGCACAAGCAGTACAACGGATGAGCTTGCCGAACGCATCGCCCGCGGGGCGGCTGCGGGGAAGCCTATCCAGCTGATGACGCATCAAATTCTCGGTTATCCGGATTTCGAGGCCAACTACGAGATGATCCGCCTGTTTCACGAGAACGGCGTCGCGCTCGTGGAGCTGCAGCTGCCGTTCTCCGAACCGATCGCGGACGGACCGGTGTTTCTGAAGGCGAATCAAGCGTCGCTCGAGAACGGAACGACCACGGAGCAATGCCTGCGCTTCGCGCGCAGGGTGACGGCGGACTTTCCCGGCATCGCCTTCGTCTTCATGACTTATTACAATATCGTCGTCCGGCACGGCATTCAAGCGTTCGTCCGGACCTGCGCCGACATCGGGATCCGCGGGCTCATCGTGCCCGACGCGTATCCGGAGGAGAGCGCCGACTTCCTGGAAGCATGCCGCGAGCACGGCGTCGCGCCGATCCTGATCGTCACGCCGTATACGTCCGACGAGCGTCTAGCTTACCTGTGCGGCCAAACCGGCGGCTTCCTCTACTGCGCGGCGCGCAAGGGCGTCACCGGGTCGAAGACGTCCTTCGGCGAGGAGACGGACGCGTTCCTGGCCCGCGTACGCGGCGCCGCGCGGACGCCGATCGCCGTCGGATTCGGCATCCAGCATGCGGACGACGTCGCTTTCCTTCGGGGCAAAAGCGACATCGCGATCATCGGCACCCGTTTGCTGACGCTGCTTGAACGGGACGGACTTCCAGGCGTCGAACGGTTTCTGAAGTCGCTTTCCGGGGCCGCCTCTTAGACGGCCCGGAACCGATTGACAGCGGTTTACGGCATATGCTATATTGTGAACTCATGCTCCTAGAGAGCGCATATCCGCATAACAAATACGATCAGACCAAGCCGCATGCGAATGCGGCTTTCGCCGCCTTCAACCGCAATTCGGAGGCTGCGCTGGCCGCGTAAGAACGCGCGAGGCTTGCTGTCGCAGAGGGAGGTAACTGACATGACCGTTCAAAGTGCCTTTCAAGAAGAGGCGAAGCGCATCGACGAGGTGCTGAGCAGCATCCGCAAGCAGCTGCGCGAGATCGGACCGCGTTACACCGGGAACGATTTTACGGAGCAAATGCTCGAGCTTCAGCGCGAGCAGCGGGAACAGCGGCTGACCGTCGCCGAGCGCGAGCCGTATTTCGGCCGCATCGATTTTCAAGAAGGGGCGCATCCCGCGCCGAAGCCGCTCTATATCGGCAAAGCGGGGGTTGCCCACGAGAAGTCGAACGAAGTGCTGGTCGTCGATTGGCGCGCGCCCGTCGCGAGCTTGTTCTATGCCTTCAGCGGCGGGGAAGCCCCGGTAGCCTACGAATCGCCGGACGGCGACGTGGAAGGGACCGTGCATCTGAAACGCAACCTGATGGTGCGCGAAGGCAAGCTCGAGCGCGTCGTCGACAGCTACGTCCGGGGGCAGGAAGACGAAAGCGTCACGGACGAATTCCTGCTCTACCGGCTCGGCGAGAGCAAGGACAACAAGCTGCGCGACATCGTCTCGACGATCCAGCAGGAGCAGGACCGCATCATCCGGACGGACAAGAACAAAGCCGTCTTTATCCAAGGGGTGGCGGGAAGCGGGAAGACGACCGTCGCGCTTCACCGCCTCGCTTATTTGCTGTATCGGTACGCCGGCAGCATTCGCGCGGACCGCATGGTCATCTTCGCGCCGAACCGCATGTTCCTCGATTATATTTCCGGCGTGCTGCCGGAGCTCGGCGTCGGCGACATTCAGCAGACGACGTTCGCGGACTGGGCGCTCGAGCAGCTGCAGCAAGCGGTTCGGCTCGACGAAGCGTACGACCCGATGGCGTATTGGTTCGAGCAGCCGCGGACGCGCGAAGAGCTGTTGGCATCGACCGGGCGAATCAAGGGCAGCCTTGACTTCAAAGCGATCATCGACGCGAAGCTGGCGCATACGGAAGCCTCGCTCATACCCGAAGAATCGTTCGAACCGATGGCCGGCTGGCGGGTGACCCCCGCGATGATCGCGGAATGGCTCGCGACCGACGATATCGGCGAGCCGTACATGAAGCGCCGCGCCCGCCTTGTCAGCCGCTTGAAGCGCTGGCTGGAATCGGAATGGAAAGCGCGCCGCTTAACGGACGCCAAGCTGAAGGCGAAGCTGGCCGCGAAGCTGACCGCCTATGCGAAGAAAATCCCTTCCCCGACGCCGGCGCAGCTATACGGCGCGCTGCTCGGCGAACCGGCCGCGCAATCGCTGCTGCCGGCCAAGAGCTGCGCCGCGACGGCCAAGCTGCTGAAGGGGAAGCTCGTTTGGCCTGAGGACTTGGCTCCGCTCGTCTACATCCAAGTTCGCTTGAACGGCTTCGACGGCTCGCCGTACGATCATATCGTCATCGACGAGGCGCAGGATTACTCGCCGTTCCAGCTGGAAGCCTTGAAGCAGTGCCAGCGCCAGCCGTCGATGACGGTGCTGGGCGATTTGCAGCAGGGGATTCACGGCTATGCCGGCATTCACGGCTGGGCGGAATTGACGGCGCTGTTTCCGCAGGCGGACACCGGCTATTTCGAGCTGGACCGCAGCTACCGGTCGACGATGGAGATCATCGATTTCGCCAATCGCGTGCTCGGCGGCATGGGCGACGGCGTGAAGCCGGCCGTGCCGGTCTTCCGGAGCGGCGAGGCCGTGGATGTCGTGGCGATGGAATCCGACGAGAAACGCTTGATCGAAATCGTCCGGACGGTGCGGGATTGGCAGCAGTCCGGCGATTACCGCACGGTCGCCGTACTGGGACGCAATATTCGCTCCTGCGAAGCCATCGCGGAGCGGCTGAACGGCGCCGGGATCCAAGCTTCGCTCGTCCAGAGCAAGCAGGAAGCATACGGCGGCGGTCTTACCGTCGTGCCGGCGTACCTGGCCAAGGGGCTGGAGTTCGACGCCGTGCTCGTGGCCGATGCCGACGGGGAGAGCTTCGGCGGCAACGACGCCAAGCTGCTGTACGTCGCCTGCACCCGCGCGCTGCATAAGCTGAAGCTGCTCTATTGCGGCGAGCTGACCTCGCTGGTCGCGGAGCCGGCGGCCGTCGTCTAGCGAGTGCCGATTCAAAAATCGTCTATCTAATCGATCCGTCCGTCTGCCTCGCGCAGGCGGACTTTTTTGGCGTCCGCGAAAACAAGAACATTCGCCGCGGGGAATTTCTCTTTTTCGCGCGAGGCGCTCCCGGTATGATTTGAATTGTCGGCATGCTGGCCGGACGATGAAGGCGACGCGGGCAATGCGGGCCGCGCCGGTGCGGCGGTACATTCGCGATATCGCGGAACGGAGCGACGAAAACGACGAATAGCCTGAACAACGGTCACGACAGCCGGCGCCGAATTATGCTATGCTAATGTCTCGAGTGCCGCTCGGCACTGCTTAAGCTAACCGATCATCTCGGCAAAAGGAGTCATTCTACCGCATGGACTTTATCGTGGAATATTTATCGTTCTTCGTCATTCAAGGAGAAGGCGGCGACAACAACGCGGCCAAGACGTTCAGCCATTATCAGACGATGGACCGTTACGATTACGCGGACAGCGAGCTGAAGTCGTTCCTGGACGGCGAATTCTCGCGGATCGTGAAACGCAAGGCGGAACGCCATCCGAACTCGGAGGCGGCGCCGACCAAGATCGGCCGGTTCATCGCGGAGCCGGGCTACGAGCTCGACAGCAATCCCAATTACAACACGTTCCAGCGTCTGCGCACGGCCGAGAACGCCGCCGAATTTCACGGCTTCGCGGACGAGCTCGTCCGGCTCTACATGGATGCGGCAGCCGTGCGCGGCGGCGCCTTTATCGTCGTGCACGCCACGCCGAACCGGCATACGGACCAGCCGATCCTGTTCGTGCTGAAATGCGATTTCGAACCGAAGATCGCCCGCATCACCGACGAGCGCAACCTGATCTCCCACGTGGAAATGGCGATCAGCGCGCGCAACATGAAGTCGATTCAATACCCGCACATGCCGGAGGAAGGCATGCTGGAGTATTGGGAGCTGAAGATTCATCAGGCTTCGCATGCGCGGTATTTCGAGGATTTCCTGCGCTTTATCAGCTACGAGAAGGCGATGCCCGAGTTGATGAGCGAGCAGGTGCTGACGATGGTGCACGAGTACATGGAAGACAAATGGCAGGGGCAGGAAGGCGAAGACCGCCAGCAGGAAGCGCAGCGGTTCGAGGTTTGGGCGGCCAGCGAGAAGCGCGAGCTGCAGGAGTCCTGGCCGCAGGAACGCGTAATCGCGGCGGCGGAACAGCTCGTGGAGCAGCAGCCGAATCTGAGCGTGGCGTTCAAGCTGGGCGACGTATCGGTGAAAGGGCCGCTCTCGGAGTTCGGGCAGTCGATTCACTTCGCGACGTATAACGGGCGTTATGTCGCGCTGATCGAAGGCGACTTCTTTCAATTCGACCGCAGCATGTCGCCGGTGGAGCTGCTGCAGCCGCCGGATTTGCTGGAGGTGCTCGAGGTCGTGGGGCGCGGCAAGGAGAAGGAGCAGCCGAAGGACAACCTGCCCTATTAACGTGCATCCGGGCGGCGAAGGGAAGTGATGGCGTTGGCCGTCGACTACCGTGCAAGCAGCAATCTAACCGGCAATGATCATGCCGGAAGCGACAAGAACGGCGGCGAGCGCGCGGGAAGCAAACAACCGGGCGACTATCGTGGCGGAAGCAAACGGTCGCAGAGCCGCCGGCCTCGCAGCAAACGGGCCGGACAACGGCTCGGCTATGTGCTCGCTGTGGCAGCCGCCGTCGTTCTCGGCCTTTGTTCCAGGCGCTTCGCCGCTTCGCTGCCGGAATGGGTGGCGGATCAGGCCGGCGACGCACTGTGGGCGGCGATGATTTATTATGGCTGCCGGCTGCTTTGGCCCGGGCGAATGCCGTCGTTCGCGGCAATCGCCGCCGTCCTGTTCTGCTTCGCCGTAGAATGCAGCCAACTCTATCAGGCGGATTGGATCAATGAGATCAGGCGGACGACGCTGGGCGGTTTGGTGCTGGGACAGGGCTTCCTGGCCGTCGACTTGCTGCGTTATGCCGCGGGGATCGGCGCGGCCGTGCTGTTGGATTGGCTGATCGTCACGCGAAGGAGCGGGAATAGGCATGCATGAAGCCAAGACGCTGATCTCGTC
This sequence comes from Paenibacillus sp. J22P277, assembly GCF_059383675.1. Classification (NCBI taxonomy): domain Bacteria; kingdom Bacillati; phylum Bacillota; class Bacilli; order Caryophanales; family Paenibacillaceae; genus Paenibacillus; species Paenibacillus sp. J22P277. The sequence continues at coordinate 93,568 of NZ_JBXENS010000001.1, read as the reverse complement.
CGTCGTATGGATCCTGCAGACGGCGCCGGATGAATGATCCGTCATGATGACGAAGATCGACAAGGTGCTGGACGACCAGGACGGATTCGACCGGACGGTACCCAAGTGGTATCGTCGCGCGTTCGGGCCGGGAGCCGCTTGACTTCTCCCATGCGATTGACTATTATTTACAATAACTTGCATAAGCTGAAAAGCGACGAAGAGAAAGAGTACCTCGGCCATGTCTTTCGCCAGAGAGCCCCGGCAGCTGGAAAGGGGCAAAGACGAACCTTGGGAACATGGTCTCCGAGCTGCGCATCGAACCCGTTCGCGGGCGTAGGCTGCGCCGTGCCCCGCACCCGTTATCGTGCTAGGGTATACACGCCTTCGGCGTCGTACCCGAAGAGGTGAGCGCCGCAAGGCGTTCATGAAATTGGGTGGTACCGCGCGAGCATAGCTCTCGTCCCTTGGGATGAGGGCTTTTTTGGCGTTTGGCGACGAATGGGCCGCAGCGACCGGTTCACGATCGGGCAACGAACAATTCGAAGGGTGGAGATCGGCATGGCGAATGTATTTATCGGCGGGGCATGGCCTTACGCCAACGGTTCGTTGCACATGGGACGCTTGGCCAGCGTATTGCCGGGAGACGTGCTGGCCCGTTACTTCCGGCTGAAAGGCGATCGGGTGCTGTACGTCTCGGGCAGCGACTGCCATGGCACGCCCGTCGCGGTTCAAGCCATGCAGGAGGGAATCGAGCCCGGCGATATCGCGAGCCGGTATCACGAGGAGTTCGCGGCGTGCTTCGCGCAATTGGGATTTACGTATGACCTCTATACGCGCACCGACCAGCCCTACCACCACCGCGTCGTTCAGGAATTGTTTTTGCAATTGTTGACGAACGGCCATCTATATAAGAAAACGACGCTGCAGACGTATTGCGAGACGGATCGGCGGTTTCTGCCCGACCGGTACGTGGAAGGGACCTGCCCGGTGTGCGGGAATCGCGCGCGCGGCGACCAATGCGACTACTGTTCCACCTTGCTGGAACCGTCCGATCTGATCGACAGCGTCTGCAAGCTGTGCGGCAATCCGCCGGTGGAGCGGGAGACCGAGCATTTCTACCTGGCGCTTTCGCGGTTTCAAGACGCGCTTGCCTCTTATGCCGAGCGGGCCGAAGGCTGGAAGGACAATGCCAAGCAGCTGACGAAGCGCTACCTGGACGAAGGACTTCAAGACCGCGCGGCGACCAGGGACCTGACATGGGGCGTCGACGTTCCGGTCGAAGGCTTCGAAGGCAAGAAGATCTACGTCTGGATCGAGGCCGTCAGCGGATATCTGTCGGCGAGCAAGCAGTGGGGCGAGCAGACGGGGGGCAGCTGGTCGTCCTTCTGGATCGGCGGGCCGGAAGCGATTACGGCCTATTACGTGCACGGGAAGGATAACATTCCGTTCCATACGCTGATCTGGCCGGCCCTGCTGATGGGAGCGGGGGGACTGCATCTGCCTGACCGGATCGTCTCGAGCGAATACATGACGCTGGAAGGGAAGAAGTTCTCGACGAGCAATAACTGGGCGGTTTGGGTGCCGGATATCCTGAGCCGCTATCAGCCGGATTCGATCCGCTATTTTCTGATCGCGAACGGCCCGGAGAAGCGGGATACGGATTTCTCGTGGCGGGAATTCATCCTCAGCCATAACGGCGAGCTGCTCGGGGCTTTCGGCAACTTCGTCAACCGGACGCTTGCCTTCATCGACAAGTCGTTCGACGGACGCGTTCCCGCGGGAAGCCTGGATTCCGAATGGACGAACGCGATCGAATCGCTGTACGCGGATGCCGGCGCGCTGATCGAAGAGGGCCGGCTCAAGGAAGCCTTGGAGCTGATCTTCGAGCTCGTCCGCCGGGCCAACAAGTTCTATGACGAGCGCAAGCCGTGGCTGCAGATCAAGACGAGCGTCGCGGATTGCGGGGCTACGCTCCACGCCTGCACGCAGATCATCGTTAATCTTTCCCGCCTGCTGCAGCCGTTCATTCCGTTTTCCTGCGCGAAGATCACCGCCATTCTGGCGCTCGAAGAACCGGCCTGGACGTTGGCCGGCGTGCCGGAAGGCAGGCGGATAGAAGGACTCGAGCTCTTGTTCCAGCGCATCGATCCGAGCCGCATCGACGAAGAAACCAAGCGCTTGGAGGAGCAAACGAAACGATGACCCCGAACAGGGAAATTCGTGCGCGGTTGTTCATATTCCGTTCACGCAACGATTCTATAGTGGATTCATCAGGACCGCGGGAAATCAAAGCGGACCAACTAGAGTAGGCGGAGATGATGCTGGTGACGACATTGCTGGTCGTAGACGACGATCCCCATATTCGAGAGCTGCTGCGGCTGTTTCTGGCGCGCGAAGGCTTTGACATCGTCGAGGCGGAAGACGGCGAGGACGCGCTGCGCGTGCTGGAGCAGACGCAGGTGCAACTGGTCGTTCTCGACGTGATGATGCCGAATATGGACGGCTGGGAACTGTGCAGGGAGCTTCGCCGCGACAAGGAACTGCCGGTGCTCATGCTCACGGCCAAAGGGGAAACGAGCCAGAAAATCAAAGGCTTCGACCTCGGCGCGGACGATTATCTCGTGAAGCCGTTCGAACCGCTCGAGCTCGTAGCCCGGGTCAAGGCGCTGCTGAAGCGATACCGCATCGCGACGTCGCACAGCGTCCAGGCCGGCAAGGTGCAGTTGAACCGCGAGACGCATGCGGTAACCCTGGAGGAAGAGAGCCTGTCGCTTCCGCTCAAGGAGTTCGAACTGCTCTTCAAGCTAGCCAGCTATCCCGGCAAAACATTCTCGCGCGAGCAGCTGATCGAACAGCTCTGGGGCTTCGATTACGAAGGAGACGAGCGCACGGTCGACGTGCATATCAAGCGGCTGCGCGAGAAGTTTCCCGAGGAGCGGAGCCGTTTCCGCATCCAGACGATCCGCGGGCTCGGTTACCGGCTGGAGGTGTGACGCATGGTCAAGCCCAAACGCGTACCCAAGCCCAAGCCGCCGATGTGGCTGCAAGTCGTAAAGGTGATCGCGGGCATTTTGCTTATGAACGTGCTGACGTATACCTGCTTCTTCATTTCATATACGGTGATCGGCTTCGTGAATGAAAAGCACGGCCAGGCTGCGGTCACCGAACGGTTGGTCCAGGACGGGCGGCTGATCGCGGACGCGCTCGGGTCGAAGCCCGCGGCCGATTGGCCGGTCATGCTGCAGGCGATCGCGAAGGAACGGCAGTACACGGTCGTCTTGGCGGATGCCGCCGGCGAGCAAACCTATTCGACCGCGGACGGGGACGGCAATCGGAACAACATCGAGCAAGAGGACGTGAAGCGAGTCATAGCCGGGGCCGAAGTGAAGGAGATCGACCGGAAATACCCGTTCTCCAAGGGCACTGCCGTGGCGGGCGTTCCGGCCGTGATCGAAGGACAACCTACCGGTCTGTTCCTAGCGCAGAAGGCGCCGAGCCTGTATCAAGATTTTTTGCAGCAGGTGCTGACCGTTTTCTTCGGCTTCCTGCTGATGTTCATCCTCATGATGCTCATCGGCCGGCCGTGGAGGGAGCAGGGCGGAGTCTACGTCTACATCTCGGCGATCCGCCGGATGTCGAAGGGGGATTTCACCGTCTCGATCGATAAGGCGGAGAAAATGCGCGGGCATTTCGGAGAACTCGCTACCAGCATCAACGACATGGCGGCCGAGCTGAACCAGATGGAGCAAATGCGACAGGCGTTCATCTCCAACGTGTCGCACGAAATCCAATCGCCGCTGACGTCGATCCGGGGATTCGCGCGCGCCCTTCAGCAGGATGGACTCGACGAGCAGCAGCGGCAGCATTACGCCGGCATCATCGAAGCCGAGAGCGTGCGCATGTCCAGGCTGAGCGATAACTTGATGAAGCTGACGACGCTGGAAGCGGACGAGCAGCAGCTTCATCCCAAGCCGTTCCGGCTGGATCAGCAGCTTCGCGCGATGATACTGGCTTGCGAGCCGCTCTGGACGGAGAAAAACATTTTGATGGACGTCAATTTGGATGAACGCGTCATCTTGACCGGCGACGAGGAGCTGCTGTCTCAAGTCTGGATGAACGTGCTGACCAATAGCTTGAAGTACACGTCCGAAGGCGGCACCGTGTCCGTCGAGGTGAAGCGCAGCGCAGAGGGAGCCGTCGTCGTCATCTCGGATAACGGCATTGGCATCGACAAGGAAGACCTGCCGCATATCTTCGAACGGTTCTTCAAGGCGGACAAATCGCGTACGCGCAGGCATAACGGGAGCGGGAGCGGGAGCGGGAGCGGGCTTGGATTGTCCATCGTCAAGGTCATCGTCGACATGCATGGCGGCCAGGTGAGGGCAAGGAGCAAGCCCGGCACCGGCACGACGATTACGATCTCGCTCCCGAATTTGCCGGTTAAGCAAGCTTAGCTTTCCGAGATTAACCGAATGGCACGCGCCGGAGCCGGCGACCCGCAGACAAGTCGTTGCCGCAAATTTTGCGATTCGCAAGAGGCAGCGCGATGCCCGGCAACGCTTTTTCTCGATCTCGCGATTATGTTCTCAAGCACATTACGGCAAAGCCTGTCCTTGACAGCGCCCGGCGCAAACATGCGCCGAAAGCGCGAATAGGCGGGCTTTAGCCGTTTTTTAATGTTTGTTCGCTTGCGGGCGGCTCGTCGGAACTCTACAATAAATGGAAATCATTAATAATCCTTTCAATGGAATGCATGTAAACGATAAGGAATCATTATGAATGAAGACGGTTTGCCGCAAGATGAATGCCGGCGTGCGAGCGGGGGAAGCTACAAACAATGAACTTGTACGGGATAATCGTGTTTCATCACGTGGCCGCGACCGGCAGCGTCACGAAAGCCGCGGAAGCGCTCGGAATCAGTCAACCGGCCGTCACGGCGCATGTGCGCAACATGGCGGGCGAGCTGGGGCTTGCGCTGCTTGCGCCGAAGGGGAGAGGGATATTCCTGACCGAAGCGGGGCAGCGATTGGCGGCGAATGCCGCGCGCTTATTTGTCCTTCAGCAGGAAATCGCGCGCGACATGACCGATTATCTGTCGGGCGCTGCCGGGGAACTGCGGCTTGCCGCAACGTCGCTGCCTGCCGGGTACTTGCTGCCGGAGCGGCTGGCCGCTTATCGGGCCGCTTATCCGGACGTCGCCATCTCGCTAAAGACCTTCCATGCCGGCGAGGCGCTGAACGCGCTGCTTCGTTACGAAGCGGACGCGGCCGTCATCGAAGGCGATATTCAAGAGTATCCCGGCTTGTCCCGGAGATTGCTGCTGGAGGACGAGTATTGGTTCGTCGCGTCGCCCTCGCATCCGCTGGCCGGCCGGCGGTCTTCGCTTAAGAAGCTCGTAAACGAGCCGTTCGTCATGCGGGAGGAGGGAAGCGCGGCCAGGAACCAATTGCTCTCGCTTTGCCGGATCCGCGGCATGTCGCCGCCTATGGCCGCGCTGCAAGTCAGCGGCGCCCACGAATCGCTGCTTGCCGCGGCTTCCGGTCTCGGCTTGGCGTTCGTCTCGTCCTTGGAAGCCCGTGCGGCGGTTGCCCGAGGCGAGCTTGCGCGCCTGCACGCGGAAGGAATCGACCTGCGCAATGCCATTTCCCTGTACACGCGATCGGACGAAGCGCCGGTTCCGTCGGCCTTGCATTTCGTCGACCTGCTGACCCGCCGGACCGAGCCGTCGCCGTAACGATTTCGCGGGAAATCGTGAGGAAACCTTCATTGGCTTATTGCGGCCGACTATGCTATAACAATAAGACCGGAAAAGGTTTACGCTCCGCGCGGGCGGAATTCCGGCTTTTGCGCTAGACCGGCAGGCTACTAAGCCCATGGCCGATTAACTTTATTTTGCGTATGGCGGGCATTCATTATGTGCCGAGGAAAAGCCGCCGGCTTCATGCCGGGGTCGGTTAAATTAAGCAATCCCGCCAGCAACAATCGCGCAGCCTCGCCTATATCGTTACATGAAGCCCTCCTTGGCGGAACAACCTATGGAGCGTCACTCATTCTAACGAAGAGGCAGGGATCGCATTCAACCATGGCGAAAGTACTTTACATTACCGCGCATCCGCACGATCACGCCAAGTCATACAGCATGGCAGTCGGACAAGCTTTCATCGATGCTTACCGCGCGTCTCATCCGCAGGATGAAATCAAGCATCTGGATTTGTACGGCATGGACATTCCGCATATCGACGCCGATGTCTTCAGCGGCTGGGGCAAGCTGCAGACCGGCGGGCAGTTCTCGGATTTATCGTCCGGGGAGCAATCGAAGGTAGGCCGTCTGGGCGCGATTGCCGACGAGTTCGTCGCCGGCGACAAATACGTGTTCGTGAACCCGATGTGGAACTTCTCGTACCCGCCGATCATGAAGGCTTATATCGACTCCATCTGCGTCGCGGGCAAAACGTTCAAATACACGTCGAACGGCCCTATCGGGCTGCTGCCGGACAAATCCGCGATTCATATTCAAGCAAGCGGCGGTATATATTCAGAAGGTCCGGCCATGAGCATGAACTTCAGCCACAATCATTTGGCCAGCATCATGCAGTTCTTCGGAATCACCGACTTCAAGCATGTTTTCTGCGAAGGCATGGCCGCGATGTCGGACAAAGCGGAAGAAATCAAAGCCAAAGCGATCGAAGACGCCAAGCAGGCCGCGAAAACGTTCGGGCATGACAAGGTAAACGCGTAATCATAAGCGGTGCACAGGCTCCCCTTCGGTCCCATCGGTCTTCACGCGCGATGGTTGAAGGGGAGTCGTATGTATACATAACGATTTGCGCGCGGCGACATTAGGAAAGGGTGGTTTAGGGTGAGCGAGAGAGAACCGGAGTGGCTTGTCGAGCAGCAGCGCGTCGACGAGGTCGTCGAACAGGTCGAGCGGCGCATCGAGACGCTTGAGCTGGAAACGTCCGATGCGCATTCGGAAATGGTCGACATCCGCAAAAATTTCTGGGACGACGTGACCGTCAATTTCGAAGATTCGGCCGAGATGGCCGAGACGTTCGCGAGCCTCAAGCAGCAGGCGGAAATCCTGTCGGAGCGGGAGCGCACGCACCGCCATGCGGCTCGGCAGCTGCGAACGCTGCGCAAGCTGAAATCCTCGCCGTATTTCGGCCGCATCGATTTTCTGGAGAACGGCGAGACGGCTGCCGATCAGGTCTATCTCGGCATCGCGTCGCTGCGGGACAAAGCGGACGAGAATTACTTGATCTATGATTGGCGGGCGCCGATCGCCAGCCTGTATTACGACTATCCGCCGGGCCCGGCGGAGCTGCAAACGCCGTCCGGCCGCATCGAGGGCGAGCTGCTGCTCAAGCGGCAGTTCGTGATCCGGGACGGCGATATCGTCAGCCTGTTCGATACCGGCGTCACCATCGGCGACAAGCTGCTGCAGGAGGTGCTGGGCAGGCACTCCGACGCGCAAATGCGCAGCATCGTCGGCACGATTCAGCGGGAGCAGAACCGGATCATCCGCAACGAGCGCAGCCGCTTGCTGCTCGTGCAAGGCGCGGCGGGCAGCGGCAAGACGTCCGCGGCGCTGCAGCGCGTGGCTTATTTGCTGTACCGCTTCAGAGGCACGCTGAGCGCGGACCAAATCGTGCTGTTCTCGCCGAATCCGATGTTCAACAGCTACGTCTCCACCGTGCTGCCGGAGCTGGGCGAAGAGAACATGCAGCAGACGACGTTCCAGGATTATCTGGCCGCGCGCCTCGGGCATTCCTTCAAGCTGGAGAATCCGTACGCCCAGCTGGAATACGCGCTCAGAGCGGAACTCGAACCCGGTTACGAATCCCGGATGTCGGGTATCCGGTATAAAGCGACGATGGGCTTCGTGCGGTTGATCGACGGCTATCTCGGCGTTCTGGGCGGCGAAGGGATCGTCTTCCGGGACGTGCGATTCAGCGAGGAGGTTCTCGTCCCCGGTGAGGCGATCAGCGCGTATTTCTACGGACTGGACCGCGCGATCGCGGTGCCGAACCGGATGCGCTTGACGGCGGAATGGCTGCTCGGGCAGCTGAAGGAGCGCCAGAAAGCCGCGCTCAAGGAAGATTGGGTGGACGCGGCGGTCGATCTGCTGGACAAAGAAACGTATCTGAAAGCGTATCAGACGTTAAGGCGCCAGAACCGCAAGCTCAAGGACGAATCGTTCGACGATTATGACCGCGAACGCGAGCTGCTGGGCCAATATGTCGTGATGGAGGCGGTGAAGCCGGTGCGCGCGCGTATCAGGCGGCTGACCTTCGTCGACGTGCGCTCGACGTTTCTCAAGCTGTTCCTCGATTCGGATATGGCCGCGCGCGCCGCGTCCCAAGCCGGCATCGAGCTTCCGGAGCATTGGGAGGCGATCTGCAAAGATACGATCGATCGGCTGCTGGTCAAGAAAATGGCGTACGAGGACGCGACGCCGTTCCTGTACGTCGTGGAGCGGATTCGGGGCTTCCAGACGAATACGTCCGTGCGCCATGTGCTGATCGACGAGGCGCAGGATTACACCGCGTTTCAATTCGCGTACTTGCAGCGGTTGTTCCCGTTCAGCCGCATCACGGCGCTCGGCGACCTCAATCAGTCGATTCAGGCGCATGCGGACACGGGCGAGAGCACGGGCTTTACGGCGCTAGCTTCGCTCTACGCGGCCGAGGAGACGGAGACGATCGTCCTGAAGCAGAGCTACCGCTCCACGCGGCCGATCGTGGAGTTTACGAGCATGCTGATTCCCGGCGGCAGCGAGATCGAGCCCTTCAACCGCGAAGGCGACAAGCCGACGTTGACCGTCGCCGCGGACGCGGACGCGCTGGAAGGCCTGATCGGCGAGCGGCTGAAGCTGCTGGCGGCACAGGGCAACCGCACGATCGCGGTCATCTGCAAAACGGCCGCGCAGAGCAAGGCGGTTTGCGAGGCTTTGCGGGACAGCATGCCGCTGCGGCTCGTGGAATCCGAGACGTCCACGTTCGAACCGGGCATCGTCGTCATTCCGTCGTACTTGGCCAAGGGCGTCGAATTCGATGCGGTGCTGGTGTACGATGCGTCCGGCTCGCCTTCGGGCTACGGCAAGGAATCCGACCGGCGATTGTTTTACACGGTCTGCACGCGCGCGATGCACGAGCTGCATTTGTTTGCGATCGGCAGCGCGGGTCCGTTCCTGCAAGGACCGGTCGAGGCGTACTTCGAACAGGCGCAGCGCGCGGCGGACATGCAAACGAACTCCTAGACAAACGAACTTATGCATCACTATAAGAAGAAAGAGGTCATTCGAAGTGGATTACTTGAAAGTAACGACGCAAGATTTGCTGGAACAAGCCATCGAGGTCCGCTTTACGGTGTTCGTGGATGAGCAGAAGGTGCCGGTCGAGGAAGAGCGGGACGCCTACGACGACACGCCGGCATCCTGCCATCACTTCGTCGTCAAGGACGACGGCAAGGCGATTGCCGCCGGCAGATGGAAGGAATACGAGCCGGGAACCGCGAAGCTGCAGCGGATCGCCGTGCTGCTGCCTTACCGGGGAACCGGCGTGGGCAGGAAGCTGCTCGAGGTCATGGAAGCCGACGCCAAAGCGGCTGGTTATTCGGCGGCCGTGCTGGGCGCGCAAGTTACGGCGGAAGGCTTCTATCATAAGCTGGGCTACGAGACGGAGCCGGGCGGCGTTTTCCTCGATGCGGGCATCCCGCATGTCAATATGCGCAAACTCCTGTAGCAGGAGGCGAAATCGGTATTGTTTACGGACGGAGAATTGCCGATCCGTTTTATACGTTCAGGGGTCCGCTCGCGCAGCGGACCTTTTTTCGGTTCGTTTCCGGCATATTTTGATGCATTCTTGTATGGAACGCCGCGATTCTCTCGATTAGAGTGAGACATGTACCTCATATCATCGTTTAAGCGAGAGGAGAAATTAATCATGAGAACGCTTTCGAGGATTGCGGCGATCTGCCTGCTGGCCGGCAGCATCGGCTATGCCGCCGCGCCGCTATCCAATGCCGATCCGTCCGAAACGGCAAGCTCGCCTTCGGTCGTCCAACAGGCGGCCGCGGACGATGCGCCCGTCAGTTACGAGGCCGAGGCGGAAGGCAACGCGCTGACCGGAAATGCTTCCGCGGCGGACTGCGCCGCCTGTTCGGGGGGCAAGAAAATCGGCGGCCTGTACCAAGGCAGCAGCCTGCGGTTCGCGGACGTATCCGTTCCGGAGGCCGGCCAGTACGACGTTGCGTTCGCCTACCTGTCCGGGGACCCCCGGGGAGCGGATATTCGCGTGAACGACGGCGCGCCGGTGCATTACGAATTCGATAAAACAGCCGACTGGGACACGCTCGGCGCGAAAACCATCCGCATGACGCTGGCGGAAGGCAGCAACGCCATCGAGATCTCCGACGGCGGCGGATATGCGCCGGATATCGACAAGATCGCCATTGCGCCCGCATCCGACGGCTACGAAGCCGAAGCGCCCGGGAACGTCCTGACCGGCAACGCGAAGGTCGGCGATTGCGGCGGCTGCTCGGGCGGCCGGAAGGTCGGTGATCTCTATCAGGGCGCATCGCTGCAATTCAACCATGTCGCGGCGGCCGCAGCCGGCGATTACAAGCTGACCGTCGATTACCTCTCCGGCGATCCGCGCAGCGCCGACATCTCGGTCAACGGAGGCGCGGTCCGGCATGTCGATTTCGAGAAAACGGCGGACTGGGACACGGTCGGCAGCATGACGATAACGGTCGCGCTGAACAAAGGCGAGAACGCGATCCTGTTCTCGGACGGCGGCCAATATTCGCCGGACATCGACCGGATCGCGGTCGCGCCGCTGGCATCCGGCTACGAAGCCGAATCGCCCGCCAATGCGCTGAGCGGCAACGCGAAGATCGCGGAATGCGGCGGCTGCTCGGGCGGCCAGAAGGTCGGCAATCTCTATCAAGGCGCATCGCTGCAATTTAACGGCGTCCAAGTTCCGGCCGCGGGGAGCTATACGGTAACGGTCCATTATATCTCCGGCGATCCCCGCGCGGCGGATGTCAGCGTGAACGGCGCCGCGCCGCAAAACATCCTGTTCCCGGCGACGGCGGACTGGAACACGACGGGGACGTATTCGTTTGCCGCTCCGCTAAACGCGGGCAGCAATTCGATCCTGTTCTCCGACGGCGGCGGTTATTCGCCGGACTTCGACAAGCTCGTCGTCACGGTCGATGACGGGCAGGCGATCCAGCCGTGCGAGCGGGCGCAAGCGGCCCCTGCGGAGCCGGGGAAATCCGTCGCCGGCAAGACGATCCAGTCCGTCTCGGTGAAGCAGTTTGCCGACGCCGTGGTCGTCGATAACGGGCAGTACAAGGTCACGTTCGATCTCAAGTCCGGGATGGCGTCCTATGCCTGGAACGGCAAGACGGTCGCGACCGGCGTTTACAGCAAATTCGGCGACCAGGCCAGCAGCTGCTACGGCGCGCACGGCTTCGCGATGAACGACGTCAAGCCGATCAAGGACGGCTTCGGCAAAGGGATCTCGCTCAAGATCGTCAACAAGCAGGACGGCCAGCCCGACCTGACGCAAACGTACAGCTTCTACGCCGATTCGCCGTTCTTCCTCACGCGCGCGGAAGCTTCCGCCGCCGCGCCGGTCAGCGCGAATTATTTCGCGCCGCTCGTCACGAACACGAACGGAGGCGTCGACGTCGGCGTCGTCGCGGACGGCCGGGTATTGTCCGTGCCGTACGACAACGATATGTGGATCCGCCACCAGGCGGTGCCGATCAACGCCGCCGACACGAGTTACGAAGTATCGGCGGTCTATGACAATGCGACCCGCAGCGGGCTGATCGTCGGCTCCGTGACGCACGATACGTGGAAGACCGGGATCCGCTTCGCGGGCGGCGCCAACAAGCTGAACGCGCTCGAAGTCTACGGGGGCGCTTCTTCCGCCAAGACGCACGATTCGCAGCCGCACGGCACGGTCACCGGCGCGCGGCTTCAGTCGCCGACGGTATTCGTCGGATTCTATGACGATTACCGCGCGGGCATGGAGGCGTACGGCCGGGCGAACGCCGTGATCGCGCCGCCGCTCGAATTCGGCAAGCGCGTGCCGGACGGCGTGCCGGTAGGCTGGAACAGCTGGGGCGCCTACGAGAGCAGGCTGACGTTCCAGGACGTCATCGACACCTCGAATTTCATCAAAGCGAGCCTGCAGAAGCAGGGCTTCAACAACGACGGCACGACTTACGTGAACATGGATTCGTATTGGGACAATTTGTCCGACGCGCAGCTTGCGGACGCGGTCGCGACGATCAAGCGCAACGGGCAGAAGGCGGGCATCTACTGGGGACCGTTCGTCTATTGGGGCGATAACATGGACCAGCCGGTGGAAGGCTCGACGACGTATAAGTACGGGGACATTCTCTTGCGGGACGCCGATGGCAAGCTGCTGCCGAAGCTCGACGGGGCGTATGCCGTCGACCCGACGCATCCGGGCGCCAAGCAGCGGATGGATTATTACCTCAAGAAATTCAAGAAGCTCGGATTCGAGTACATCAAGCTGGATTTTCTGACGCATGGCGCGCTGGAAGGCCGCCACTTCGATCCGAAAGTTCAAACGGGCACGCAGGCGTACAATCAGGGCATGGCGTACGTCGACAAGCTGGTGGCGGACCAAATGTTCATCAGCGAGTCGATCGCGCCGCTGTTCCCGAGCCAATACGCGCACAGCCGCCGGATCGCGACCGATACGTTCGGCAGCATCTCCGATACGGAGTTCGAGCTTAACGCGCTGACCTACGGCTGGTGGCAGAACGGCACGATTTATTCGTACACGGACCCTGACCATATGGCGCTGAGCCGAGCGGGTTCGCTGACGGAAGCGCGCTCCAGGGTCAATTCCGCGGTCATCTCGGGCACCGTATTCCTGAATTCCGACGACATGCACGATCAGCGCGCGCAGGAATACATGAAGACGCTGCTGACGAACAAGACCGTGCTGGCGCTCGCCAAGAAAGGCGAAGCGTTCCGGCCGCTCGAAGGCAATACGGGCGCGAAAGCGGCGGAAACGTTCGTCCTGAAAGACAAGGACGCGTATTACCTGGCCGTGTTCAACTACGACAAGTCGCCGGCGGCCAAGACGATCGATCTCGCGAGAGCGGGTCTGAAGACTGGCGCGGCGTACCAGGTAACCGACCTGTGGACGAATGCCGGCTCGAACGTTACCGGCCAGCTGGCGGTCCAGCTCGAGGGCATGGAGTCGAAGCTGTTCCGCCTGGAGCCGGACAAGAAAAACGGGCATTAATCCCCCTGCTGGCTGCCGTTAGGCGGCCATCGCCGTCCGGCAGAGAACCGGAAGCATGTAAGTTGCAATGAATCGCATCGGCAAGCATGCGGTGAATCGCATCGGCAAGCATGCGGTGAATCGCATCGGCAAGCATGCGGTGAATCGCATCGGCAAGCATGCGGTGAATCGCATCGGCAAGCATGCCGCGATCCAGCAGGAAGTACGGCAAATAACCCGGGGGCAGCGCCCCCGGGTTATTTGCCGTGTCTCACGCGAATCGGATATCGGGCCGCTTCGGGCCTTGTCCATCCAGCCTCGCCCGCCATGTTCAAGCTGACCATCGCGACAACGTTCGCGCGCGGAAGGCCTCTACAGCGGGCCGCTGAGCGGCACCCGCAGCTGGACCGTCGTGCCGATGCCGAACCGGCTGTAGATCCGCACGCCGTAGGCGTCCCCGAACGTCATTTTGATGCGGCGGTCGACGTTGCGGATGCCGTACCCGCCCGTCGAACCGTCCATCGCGCCGACCGCCGCGCCGCCGGCCGCGTCGTCCGCCGCGCTGCTCCGGATTCGCGCCAGCGTCTCCGGGCGCATGCCCATGCCGTCGTCGATGACCTCCAGCACGAGCGCGTCGTCTTCGATGCGGGCTTTGATGATGATCGCGATGCCGGCATCGTCATCCCAGACGGCATGGTTGATGGCGTTCTCGATGAACGGCTGGAGCACGAGCTTGACGACCGGATAGGGCAGCGCGGCTTCGTCTACCGCATAATGCAAATGCAGCAGCCCGTTGAACCGGAGCTGTTGGATCGCGATGTAGGAATTCGTCAGCCGGAGTTCTTCGCCGAGGCTTACGATCGTTTTGCCCTTGTTCAGCGAGATGCGGTAGAACTTGGCGAGATGCGTGACCATCGACTGAATGCGGTCGTCATGGTTCCGCATGGCGAGCGCGGAGATGGACGCCAGCGTGTTGTACAGGAAATGCGGATTGATCTGCGCCTGCAGCATGTTCATCTCGGCTTCCTTCTTGGCGATCTCCTTTTTGTAGACCTCGTTGATGAGCGCCTTCATGCGGCCCGCCATTTTGGTCATGGCGAACATCAGACGGCCGACCTCGTCCTGCGAGATGGAGCCGGCCTGCACGTCGAAGTCCTCGCGCTCGATCCGGCGCGTGATCTGCAGCAGCTTCTCGATGCGCTTGGTAAACATCCGGGCGGCGACGTAGATCAGCACGATCGCGAGGAGGACGCAAACGATCGCGATCGTGAACAGGCGGGAGAACGCCCGTTTGACGTTGCTGAGCAGGCTGTCGTAGGAGACGATCGAGACGACTTTCCAGCCGTTCTCGATGGAGTTGTAGACGACGTAGACGTTCTCGTCGTCGTACCGGCCGAGGAAGCTGCCGGTCCGTCCTTGCTCCAGGCTGCCCTTGATGTATTCGCCGAGCGGATGGTTCAGCTTCGCCTTGTCCCGGGCGGAGATGATGACGCCCTGTTCGGAGACGATGAACAGGTCCTTGTTGCGGTTCTCCTTCGCCATGAGGGCGTACAGGTCGGTCTCCGGAATGTCCATCGCCAGGACCCCGTACGGAAAGTTAAGGCTGTCGTTGTCGAGCAGGCGGGCGAGCACGATCCGGGACGGTTTGCGGTCCTGCAGACCCAGCGTCACCTGCTGGTCGGTCGGATGGGTCGCCGGCATGGGGGTGAAGGTGACGTTGCCGAAGGCTTTCTTCGCGGCCTCGTACCACGGCGTCCGCTTCGCGTCCGCGTTCGCGCGCCTGATGTAGACCTCGTCGACGGGCAGCGTGGGGTTGTCCAGGTAGACGGCGATGCTCGTGATGTCGGAATTGGTGACGAGCATGCTGCGAAACACGCCGTCGACGTAGTCGTAGCCGTCGATGTACGCAAAGCTGTTCGTATAGTCGGCGGACAGGAAGTCCCGGAGTCGCCGGTCGAGATAGAGCGAGGAGGATACTTTGGAATACGAGTCCAGCTTCATTTTCAGATTGGCGCCGATCTGGTCGGTCGTCGTGGCCATGCTGGCGTACATCTGGCGGCTGAGCTCGTTCTTCATCGTTTCGTACGAGTAGACGGCGAAGAACAGCAGGGGCGCGACGGAGGCGAGCCCGAGCGCCACGAACAGCTTGTTGCGCAGGCGCATGTCGAGGAAAGGCCTGATGAGATAGCGTTCCAGCGGGCGGTGCACGAGGCTTCATCCTCCATCGTCAATAGAATTGTTTGCGGTACTGGTTGGGGGTAACCCCGGCGGTCTTGTGAAACAGCGAGCAGAAATACGACACGTTCTCGTAACCCACCTGCCCGGCGATCTCGTGAATCTTGAGCGAGCGGTCCGCGAGCAGGGCGGAGGCGCGTTCCATCCGTTTGTCCGTGATGGCCTCGAGGATGGTTCGGCCGGTCTTTTCTTTGAATATCGTGCGGATGTAGTTCGGCGACAGGTAGATTTCCTTGGCGATGTCCTCGACGGTCAAGGCAAGGTGGAACGATCGGTCGAGAATCGCTTCGATGCTGCGGGCGATGCCGAGATGGCGGTCGCGGTCCTTCTCCGAGAAGACGAGGATGAGGCTGCCGCAAGCCTGTTTCAAGTAGTCGCCGATATCATCGAGCACCTCGCAGTTGTTCATGATCTCCCACTCGCCGCGATTCAGGCCGGAAGAAGCGTCCTTGACGGAGGCGCCGAGCTGCTGCTTGACGCCGGACAGGAGGCGGACGGCGGCGGCGCGCGCCGGATGGCGATGCACGTACCGTTCCTTGAGCGCGCGCATGAACCGGTCGATCTCATGGTCGGCCTCCTCCGGCTTCAATTGGCCGATCGCGCGGACGAGCGCGGCTTGATGCTCTTCGACGCCGAACTCCTCCGTATGGGGTTCCCGCATCGCTTCCGCCTTTAGCAGCGAGCCCTTGCCGAGGTAGAAGTCATGCTCGGCCGCGGCGCGCGCGTCCTTGAACAGGGCGAAGGCATCCTCGGGCCGTTCGCCCGGACGGGACAGGCCGATCGTCAGCCGCACCGGGAAGCTCTCCTGCATCTCCCGCTGAAGCGCCGTCCACAGCGCGTCGCCGTTGCGGGAATCGTCGGCCGGGAACAGCGCGGCAAAGGAGCCGTACTCCCAATCGATCAGGGCGCCGGCGAAGCCGAGCGCCTTCAGGCGGGCGCGCACGGCTTCGCCCAGGCCCTCCTCCAGCTGCTTGGGCGGACTTTGGGCGGACGCCGAGCCTTCGTCTCCGTTGGTCCAACCGATCGTCAGGCAGGCGGCCGCGAGCGGGCCGCGCAGGAGGTCGGCCATGCCTCCCATGCGGAGCAGCTTGGTCGCTGCTTCCGAGCGGGCTTCGCCGCGCTGCTCGATGAACAGCGTGCGGAGCAGCTTCTCCGCCGCCATCGCATGCGTCTGCTCGGCCAGCCGCGCCTCGTCGCATTTCTGTTTCACTTTCTCCATCAAGGTCCGCAGCTCGTCGAGATCGATCGGCTTCAATAGGTAGCCCGACGCTTCCACGGCGATGGCCGCTTTGATATATTGGAACTCGTCGTGTCCGCTGAGGAAGACGATCTTTACCCGTTTGCTGAGCGCTTTGGCGCGCTTCGCGAATTCGAGCCCGTCCATGATCGGCATGCGCACGTCGGTCAGGATAATGTCCGGATCCAGCGTGCGGGCCAGTTCGAGCGCATCTCTGCCGTTCTTGGCCGTGCCGGCGACGGCGATGTTCATCGACTCCCACGGCACATATCGTGAAAGCGTATCCAATTCCATTTTTTCGTCGTCCACAAGCAGGATCGAGTACATGGGCATGTATCCTTCTTTCTCTATGAAGTGGAATCTATTTCCGGTTATCGCATGCGATCGCTGTCCAATCACGAGCTTCCGCTACATTATTGTATGTCGGCCGATGGATTTCAACAATGGGACGGACGCAACTGAGGAGGTTTGGAGCATGAATCGGCGGATGTTTGCATGGATGCGGCGGCCGGTTGTCTCCTATAATTGGGATTGTTCCCGCTACGACAACCTAATGGACGGAGGAAAGCGATCGTGAAAACCCAAGTGGAACATGCGGCTTCCGGCCTGCCGCCGGCCGCGCGGCGAACCGGCAATTGGAAACGGTTACGAAACCAGAAGTTTCTGTGGCTGATGATCCTGCCCGCCTTCATATGCACGCTGCTGTTCTCTTATACGCCGATGTTCGGGCTGTATATGGCCTTCATCAACTACCAGCCCGGAGGATCGTTCGCGTCGTCTTTCTTCGGCGGCGAGTTCGTGGGACTGCAGTGGTTCAAGTATTTTTTCGACAGCGGCGATTTCTGGATCATCCTCCGGAACACGCTGGCCCAAAGCTTGCTCAGCCTGGCGTTCGGCTTCCCGGCGCCGATCATTCTCGCCATCGCGATCAACGAGGTGCGGAGCGGAGCGTTCAAGCGCTTCGTGCAGACGGTGTCTTACCTGCCGCATTTCATCTCGTGGGTCATCGCGGCCAACATCATCATCTCGGTGCTGTCCTCGCAGGGGCTCGTGAACAAGGTGCTCATGCTGTTGAACGTCACGGACAAACCGATCGCGTTCTTTCAGCACGGCCCGTACTTCTGGTGGATCATCGCGTTCTCGAACATGTGGAAGGACATGGGCTTCAACGCCATCATGTATCTGGCGGCCATTGCTTCCATCAACCCGGAGCTGTACGAAGCGGCCAGGGTCGACGGCGCGAGCCGCATCCGCCAAATGCTGCACGTCACGCTGCCGGCGCTGCGCCCGACGATCGTCATCCTGCTCATTCTCGCGGTCGGCGGCGTGCTGAACGCGGGCTTCGACCAGCAATACCTGATGCAGAACGACCTCGTGCTGAAATATTCCGACGTCATCGATACGTACACGTACCGGTACGGCTTGCAGAACGGCATGTTCTCCTACGGCGCGGCGGTCGGCCTGTTCAAATCGCTCGTGGCGTTCATCCTGGTGCTCATGGTCAACCGGCTGGCCAAGAAAGTCAACGACCAAGCGCTGTTCTAAGCCGCAGACTATACGCGAAGGAGTGAGGGCATGAGAGGCAAATCGGCAGGGGACCTGCTGTACGCGGGCGTGGTGTACCTATTTCTGTTCGCGATCGTGTTCGTGACGTTCTATCCGTTCTGGAACGTGCTCGTCCTGTCGGTCAACAGCGCGTCCGACACGATCAAAGGCGGCATTTATTTTTGGCCGCGGGAGTTGAATTTTACCAGCTACAAGGAAATATTGACCGACCATGAGATCCTGCACGCGGTCTGGGTGACGGTGGCGCGGACGGTGATCGGCACGCCGCTGACGGTCATCGTGATCAGCCTGCTCGCGTATCCGCTGAGCAACCGCGAGCTGGTGGCCAGAAGGCCGGTGACGCTCTACTTCATCTTCACGATGTACTTCGGCGGGGGCTTGATCCCGTACTACATGGTGCTGAAGAACCTGCAGCTCATCGACTCGTTCTGGGTGTTCGTTCTGCCTGGCTTGATGAACGTCTTCTATATGATTCTCGTGCGGACGTTCATCGAGCAGCTTCCGCAGGAAATCTCGGAATCCGCCAAGATGGACGGCGCGAACGACCTGCAGGTGTATTTCCGGATCATCATGCCCCTGACGATGCCGGTACTGGCGACCATCGCGCTGTTCACGGCGATCGGGCACTGGAATGCCTGGTTCGATTCCTACGTGTTCACGTATAAGTCGAGCCTGAAGACGCTGCAGGCCGTGCTCGTCAAAATCCTCAACCAATACCAGACGGGCGCGATGGTATCCGACGCCCAGAAGCTGGCCGATTCCAGCAAGCGGCTGGCGGTCTCGTCGGACACGATCCGCATGGCCGCCACGATGGTCGCCACGATCCCGATCGTCATGGTATACCCGTTCCTGCAGCGCTATTTCGTGAAAGGCATGACGCTCGGCTCCGTGAAGAGCTGACCGGGACCGATGCTAATGGAAAGGGGTGAACGCCGGCCATCCCGCGCCCGGCCTGCCGGAAACGACAGCCATCCGTCCGATGGAAGATCCATGCCGATTCATCAACTATGCCTATAGGGGGTAAGTTTCCATGAAGAAAAAACAAGTTCTGCCCGTCGTGCTCGCGGCGGCGTTAATGCCGGCCCTGCTTGCCGGATGCGGCAGCAACGGAGACGGCAACGCGAACGAAGGAGCGAACGGAGGGTCCAATGCCGGCACGAACGCGGCGGCCAACAACGCGAACGCCGGGAACGCCGACAAGCCGTCCGAGCCGATCACGCTGACCTTCTTCGATAAGAACACCGGCGCCGCCTTCGACAATCCGGTCGCCCAGGAGATCATGAAGCGCACCGGCGTCAAGGTCGAGATCCAGCAGCCGACCGGCAACCCGTCGGAGAAACTGAACCTCATGCTGGCGAGCAACGACCTGCCGGACATCATCCTGATGGACCGCGGCGGCGAGATCGTGAACAAATACATCGCGGCCGGCGCCATCATCCCGCTGAACGACCTGCTCGATAAGTTCGGACCGGACGTGAAGTCGCAGTACGGCGATATTTTGCAGAAAACGCGCTTCAAGGACGGCAAGAACTATTACCTCTCCAACTGGTACGGCATGGACAACGATCCGGTATTCGGCGTTCAGATGCGCAAGGATCTGCTCAAGGAGCTCGCCCCGGACAAAGCGGAAGGCGGCCAGCCGTTCACGACGGACGAATTCGAGCAGCTGCTGAAGGATTTCAAAGCGAAATATCCGAGCATCGACGGCAAGCCTTCGATTCCGCTGACGCTGAACGCGGAGAACATGGGCGCGGTGCTGGGGACGTTCAAGGGCATGTGGGGCATGAAGCCGTATTTCGAAGACGGCGACAGCCTGAAGTTCGACGTGAAGGATCCCAAATACCGCGACATGATCCTCTATATGAACAAGCTCTACCGCGAAGGCTTGATCGAGCAGGATTGGGCGGTCAACAAATCGCAGACGTGGGAGCAAAAGATCTCGAACGGCATCGTGTTCTCCACCGTATCCGCGTATTGGGATCTCGGCAACGCGAACGGCGCGTTGAAGAAGGACGGCGGCTTGGATAAGCAGCTGTTCGCTTACAAGGTCGTGGCGCCCGGCACGGACCCGTCGCAAACGACGTTCGGTCCGCGCAGTCCGCTCGGCTGGGACGCGATCGCCATCACGAAAGCAAACAAGCATCCGGAAGAAACGATGAAATTCATCAATTACCTGGCCAGCGAGGAAGGCCAGTACCTGTTGATGTGGGGCGTCGAGGGCCAAACCTGGGATGTCAAGGACGGCAAGCATACGCCGAAGCCGGAGGTGCTGAAGGCGCTGAAGGACGACTGGGCGGGCGAAACCAAGAAAACGGGCATCCGCACGTGGACCTGGTTCATCAAGAACGGCCTCGGCTCCGACGGATCGCCGTACGACATCTCGCGGCTTAACCGGGGCGAAATCGAGCAAATGGCGACGAAGAACCTGCTGGATTCCGTCTACGACACCTCGCCGTACGACAACTTGAACCCCGAGGGCGGCACGCCGGTATCGCTCAGCTTCCAGAAGGTGCAGGATATCATGAAGCAGTCGCTGACCAAGATCATCATCTCCAAATCCGAGGAGGAAGCGGGCGCGGGCTTCGACGCCATGCTGGCGGAGATGAAGGCGGCAGGCGACGAGAGCGTCGAGAAAGCCATCACGGACAATTACAAGGCTCGCATGGAGCTTTGGAAATAGCGTTGCGCGGGGGGCTGCGAAGCCCCCTTCAGGCATTCAATTCGGGAGGTTGAAACCATGACGATCGAACAATCGCAACTGAGGACGTCGACGGACGGCGCGCTGTTGAAGGTCGACAACGGCTTGCTGGAACTGCAGGTCGATCTGGCGGCCGGCAGCTATGAGCTCGCTTGGAAGGACGGCTCGGTGCTGAGGGGCATCACTGCCGCGTACCGCTTCGGGAACGACGTATTGCTTACGACGGATTACGGGATTCATACCGCAGGCGAGGATGCGGTACAGGAAGTGAACGACGGCGCCGTCCGCGGCATCCGGCTCGCGGTTCGGCACGAAGCGCCGGAGCTCCCGCTGCTGAAGCAGCATTTTACGCTTTACGAGGAGCGGCCGTCGATCGTCGTCGGCTTCGAGCTGGAGGCCCGGGCGGGCGATACGCTGACATCGAATTATTTGGCACCGGTGCTGGCCGCTTCGGCAATCGGCTCGCTCAGGCTGGGCAGCGGCGGCTGCGAACAATCGGCCGATGGCAAGGAAGCCGCCGCTGCGCTGTTGGCGCTCCGCGTGCCGTTCGATAACGACAAATGGGTCAGGTACGAGACGACGGTTATGCCCGGGGCGCTGGAGAGCTACGAAGCGACCGCCGTCTATGAGCCGGTATCGCGCAAAGGCATGGTGATCGGGTCCGTCCGGCACGATACGTGGAAAACGGGACTGAAGCTCGCGAGCGGGAGCGGCGCTCATATCGAGACGGTCGAAGCGTACGGCGGGGCGGCGGGCGAGCTGACCCGGGACAGCATTGCGCATGGCGCCGTGACGGGGGCGACGATCGCTTCGCCGGACATCTGGATCGGCGTTTACGGGGATTACCGCCGGGGACTCGAGGCGTTCGGGCAAGCCAATGCGGCGATCGTTCCCGCGCTCGCGTGGGAGCATGGCGTGCCGTTCGGTTGGAACAGCTGGTCCGCGGCCGCCGACAAGCTGGATTACGACCTGTACGTCAAGACGTCGGATTTTCTGCGCGGGATGCAGGATCGGGGCTTCCACAATAACGGCGACATCTATATCAATTTCGATTCGTTCTGGACGAATCTGACGTCGGAGCAGCTCGAGCAGGCGGTGGCGCATGTCAACCGCAACGGCCAAAAAGCCGGCATCTATTGGACGCCGTTCGCTTTCTGGGGGAAAGATGCTAGTCGCAAGGTCGAAGGAACGGACGGACGTTATACGTACGACGAGCTGCTGCTGCGAGACCGCGAGGGTAACTTGCTGCCGGAACTGGACGGCGGGCTGGCGATCGATCCGACCCATCCCGGCAATCTGCTGCGGACCGAATACCATCTGAACCGCTTCGTGGACTGGGGCTTCGACTACGTGAAGCTTGATTTTCTGGGGCATGGGGCGCTGGAGGGCCGGCATCACGACCCGTCGGCGCAAACGGGCTTGCAGGCGTATAACCTCGGCATGGACTACGTGCGCAAGCTGCTCGCCCCGGAACGGATCGGCCGTCCGTTTCACGTCAATCTGTCCATCGCGCCGCTGTTTCCGTACCAATACGGGCATAGCCGGCGCATCTCGTGCGACGCCTTCGGGACGCTCTCGGACACGGAATACATGCTGAACTCGCTCGGCGGCGCGTGGTGGGCGAACGATGCGCTTTACCGGTTCAACGATCCGGACCATACGGTACTCTACAAGAGCTACAATCAGGATGCGACGTCTTATCACGAAGGCCGAAGCCGGTTGAACGCCTCGGTCGTCAGCGGAACGGTCCTGCTCCTGGGGGACGATTTCCGCAAGGAGGAAGCGCGGGAGCGGGCGTCCGAATGGCTGCCGAACGACAAGGTCTTGGCGCTGGCCCGGCGCGGCGAGACATTCGTTCCGGTCGAAGGCGTTCCCGGTTCGGGCTCGATTGATGCGTTCATGCTGGACATCCAAGGCGAAGGAGTGTTTCTGGCCGTATTTAATTTCGACCAGGCGTCGTCGGCCGTCAAGTCCGTATCGGCGGAGCGCATGGCCGCGGGCCGGGGCTCGTCCCGTTACCGGCTGGAGGATCTGTGGTCCGGGGCCGTGACCGAAGGCATCGGAACCATCGAGCTGCCGCTTGCGGCCGGGGAATCCGTGCTGCTCAAGCTGACTTGGTTGGCGTAATCGCTTCCTGATCGATTTCGGAAGCCCGACGGCTGGACCTCGTACGAGAGGCCGCATGGAGACGGAAACGGCAGTTGCCGTACCGTTCCGGCGGCCTTTTTGCCGCATGCACCCGCCGCATGCGTCCGCAGCCATACGCATATACGGCGATGCCGATCGCGCCAGCCTGTCCCTGGGCGCACAAGCACGCTATAATGGGGGCATGGGTTAATTAATGGCAAGACGAACGGAGATTATCGGACTTGAGCAAAATGTCGCATTCGATCGAGGTTGAATATGGTAAAGGACACTGAATCGAACGACGGTCCGCGAAGCCGGACGCCGGCCTGGAAACGATGGCTGCCGCTGCCGGCTTATCTCGTCATCGTCGCCGCGGTATGGGCGAACAAGACCGAGCTTATCGCCTGGATCAACGGCGGCGGCGTTCCGCCGGCGCTGATGCTGCTCATCGTAGCCGGGCTTGCCTGCGTGCCCGTCATTCCGTTCAGCGTCGTCATCGGCACGATGGGCTATCTATACGGACCGCTGTTCGGCGCGTTGATGAGCTTAGCCGGGGCTTGGTTTGCCGCGCTTATCATGTACGGCGCATTCCGGTATACGCTGCGCGACCGGGCGAGGTTGCTGCTCGGCCGTTATCGCCTGACCGACCGCTGGACGACCCTCGTCGAGCGCCGCCCGTTCCGGTCGATCGTCGTAGCGCGGCTGCTCCCGGTCGTCCCGCAGCAGGCGGTGAACGTCTATGCGGCGGCGCTGCCGATCCCGTTCTTGGTCTATGCGGGCGCATCGCTGATCGGCAAAATCCCGGGCATGCTCGTGTTCGCCTTCATCGGCGACCGGATCGCGGGCGATCGTTCGTCGTTAATCGCCGCTATCTGCGTCTACGCGGGGTTTCTGCTCGCTATCTATGCCGGACATCGGCTTTGGAAAAGAAAAGGCGCATCGGCGAGCGCGGAGTGAGGCGGACAAGGTTTTTTGCGCCTTTTGAAGGAGCCGGTTGCCATGAAGGGCGCCGCCGGCGCCTTTTTTTGTTTTCCAATATTTAGAATACCGTTATAATGGGAGAGTGCCTTTTGGGAGGAACACGGGCAATGATCAACTATCGGCAGGTACGATAGCAGCGAGGTGAGGGCGTTGAAACGTATCGTTGCAGGCATTTCGATGCTGTTCTGCGGGATCTTATTATATCTCGGCACGAGCATCGCGGCGGTGATTTACTTGCCGAACGTCACGGCGTGGAGGACGTCGAGAATGCATCAAGCACTGCAAGAGACGGGCGGATCGGCAGCGCATGTCATAGGGATATGCCTCGCGGTCGCGGGACTGTTGATTGTCCTCTACGATTGCTTCTTTATGGGTATTTCCGGACGCTACAAAGAACTGCTGGAGCAACGGAACGAAGAATTTGACCGGAAGTACAAGGCTTCGGTCTTGGATGAAGAAGGAAATTGAGAAGCTTCGGAGAACAATGATCATGTGGCCGCTGCTTTCGGATCGGCGATCAGCATCGTTCATGCCAAAGGAGGATGGATCTTTTGAGTACCGCTCAAAGTCAACAACCGGGCAGCGATCTGCCGGACGGGCTGTCCAAACCCGCGCAGCGCGCATTGGCGAACGCCGGGCTGACCAGTCTGGACCAGTTGTCCGGACTAAGCGTAGGCGAGTTCAAGGAACTGCACGGCATCGGACCGAAGGCAATCGAGCTGCTGAGCCGGGCGCTCGAACGCAAAGGCTTGTCGTTTCGGGGCGAGTAGAAACCGAACATCGCGCGAAGCGAATGGACTTATCCTGCCATCGAACGAACGCGCGCGGGCTGGCCTTCTAGCACAAACAAGGTTTTAAACCCTTCGATCTGAAGATCGTGCCCGTCGATCATAAAGGCAGCATCATCACGATTCACATGGGAATCGACCTCTGACTGCAATTGGGAACGCTTCCTTTGAAAAGACCGGAACATCTCGTCGTTCTGGAGAACCCGTTTCGATAGCGGCTGAGTCAAACCTAGGCTTGTTCAAACTGCCTGATACGTAGAACCTCGAACGCGCAGGTGTGAAACTGATCGAACGGATCGCTTTTGTCAAAGGAGGTCGCAAGCGATGGTTTTCCAAATTGTCGTCATTCTGCTCCTAATTGTCATCGCAATCCAACTGGCTGAAGTTATTCATAGACTGCCGCGGCGCGATATTGCCAAAGAAGCGATGGAACGCGATCTGCAGCGCGCGAAAGAAGGTGCTCGGCCGGATGTCCAATAGCCGCAATGGATGGAAGACAGGATGGATCGTGCTGCTCATCGTCGAATTGTTTTATTTCAACCATATACGGCACGATGGATCAAGCACGATGGACGCGATGTATATCATGACGTTGATCGCGGTCACGCTGGTCGTCGGCGCGGTTCTGCTTGTTTTGCAACAGGCCCGCAATAAATAAGACGGACAGGCACTCATCGCTGGATTCGACTGCGTTTACGAAACACAAGAGGAGGCATGAAGCTGAACACGCTGGATGCTCGCATTTATCCCACGCTGTCCGGGCCCATCGTCTGGGGAACGGTGACGGGTACGTTCGTCATTTCAGATGAAGCCGGCGATTTGTCGCTCGTCAGCAATGTCAGCATCATTCCGCATGTCGGAGACAAGGTGGTCATGATGCAATTGGACGACGGACGGTGGGAATTGCCCGGCGGGACGCTCGAGGCCGGGGAATTTTATCTCGACGGGCTGCGGCGCGAGCTGATGGAGGAGCTCGGCGCCGAGCTCGCGTCCTATCGGATCTTCGGCTATTTTCGATGCCGCTCGAGCGCGCCAGCGCCTTACCGGCCTTACATTCCGCATCCGTGCTTTCGGAGAACGGTCGGATATGGCGAAGTGTACGTCGTTGGCCAACCCCTCAATCCCGCCGACGGCGAGCGGGTCGTCCGCGTCGAAGCCGTCGATATCGGCGAGGCGGTTCGCCGGTTCGAAGGCGACGGCAGGTTCGATTTGGCCGAGCTTTACCGGCTGGGCCACGCGATTCGAATGCTTGAAGCAGACGGGCCGTAATTGGATAGGTTCATTGGCGCAACGACACGGAGAGCTAACTACCGGCAAGGCGCAACACATCGGCGTTTCCTTACATGACGTTAATCCGCGAAGGGAGATGGACTATGAAATTGCGTCTATTATTGGCAGGATTGGGTATCTCCGCAGCCTTTCCTTGGCTGGTGTATTTTATTTTATTGGGCATGCAGGCAAAATTTCAAACGCAGAAAAACGATTTTCAATACCATGACAGCTATTTTATCGTCATGCATGTGGGATGGACGGGGTATGCGATTTGTTTTCTCGCGTGCTTCGCGCTGTTTCTGATCGGGTATGCGGCGTATTCGTTGACAAGGAAGGTGAAGTCATGAGAGATCCGATCGTGATCATGCCCTATGACGCGAATTGGCCGGCGGAATTCAACGAGATCGGCAGCCGGCTTCGCCATGCCCTTGCGGCGCGTGCGCTGCGGATCGACCATATCGGGTCCACCGCGATCGTCGGTTTGGATGCCAAACCGGTCATCGATATCCAGGTGTCCGTGGAGAGGTTTAACGACAAGCGCGAATTGGCCGACGTCTTCGCCGATCTCGGTTACGTGCTTCGGGACGATAACCCCGATTTGACGAAACGGTATTTCCGGGAGTCGGACGGCATGCGCAGAACGCATATCCATGTCCGGGAGCAAGGAAGCTTCACGGAGCAGCTGGCGCTGTTGTTCCGGGACTACGTTCGAACCCATGCGCACGAAGCGAAACGTTACGCCGCCGTCAAGCATTCGCTGGCCAAGTCGCTGCGCCATGAACGCGACAGATACACGGAGGAGAAGGAAACGTACGTCTGGGACATCCTGCGAAGCGCCAGCCGCTGGAGCCAGAAGACCGGATGGAAGCCCGGGAAATCGGATGCGTAATGAGCCATGATTTTAAATTTCGAGCGGTACAGGAAGGTTGCGTCATGATGAACGCGCAAGAAGCGATCGCGCTCCGGGAGCAGGGACGGCCGGAAGAAGCCCGAGCGATGCTGGCCGAGCTGCTGAAGCAAGAACCGGGCAATCCGGATCTCTGGTACCAATACGCCTGGGTGCACGATGTCATGGAACTGGAGCGGGAAGCGGTGGCGCATTACGAGCGCGCGCTCGAGCTCGGTCTGGCGGGCGAGGCGCGGCCGGGGGCCATGCTCGGTATCGGCAGCACGCTCCGAACGCTGGGCCGGTACGGCGAGGCCCGGGCACTGTTCGAATCCGCGATTCGCGAATATCCCGAGCGGCGCGAGTTCGAGACGTTTTATGCCATGGTGCTGTATAATTTAGACGAACATGCCGCGGCGATGCACATCCTGCTGCGCCAGCTCGCCGATACGAGCCAGGACAAAGGCATTCAAGCATACGGCCGGGCGATCGGCTTCTATGCGGATCAATTGGATCGCATTTGGGAGTGAGCAGGCAGGAGGCGGTAAAAGGTGTCGAGTCTATTGACGTTTCGTTTCGCCGTGCCGGACGATGCGGCGCTGCTGGCCGGCATGAACCGGCAGCTGATCGCGGACGAGGGCAGCGAGAATCCGATGGGTCCGGCCGAGCTGGAAGCGCGCATGCGGGGCTTTCTCCAAACGGATTGGATTTGCGCGATCCTGGAACTGGAGCAGGCGACGGCCGGATACGCGCTTTATCGGGCAAGGCCTCATCCTTATGCGGAGGATCGGCAGGAAATCGATCTGCGGCAGTATTTCATCGGGCCTGAATACCGGAGGAGAGGCATCGGCCGGGCGGGCATCGCGCTGCTGGAGGCGGAGGCTTTCCCGCCCGGCGCGGCGGTCGTCATCGATGTGCTGAGCGCCAATCCGCGCGGGGAACGGTTTTGGCGAAGCCTCGGCTTTGCGCCCTATGCGGTCAACATGCGCAAAATGAACTGAAAAAAGGAGCGGCTGCATCATGAACATGCGAATGCCGGAACCGGCAAGCTCTCGCGAAGAGAGCACATATATTCGAAACCGGCTGATCGCCTTCAACAGCAGCCATTTGCCGGAAGCGTTAAGCAGCCGGTACGAGGAAATCGATCTCGTCCAGCGCGATGCGGACGGCCGGATCGTCGGCGGGATTCTGAGCGTCTATTGCTGGAATTGGATCGAAGTCGACATTCTGTGGGTGGACGACGCCTGCCGCGGCCAAGGGCATGGCTCCGCGCTGCTGGCGGCCGTCGAACGCGCCGCGGCGGAACGCGGCTGCACGTTCGTCAAGCTGAACACGTTCTCGTTCCAAGCGCCGGAATTTTATAGGAAACACGGTTACCAAGAGCTTGCCGTCATCGATAATGCCCCCCTCGGACATCAGCATTATTACTTGATCAAACCATTGCAGCATGAAGGGGATTGAAAATTTTGAGTCCAATCGTCGCGGCCGCGGTTCCGGCCGTTATGTTTTTTATGCTTATTTTCGGCTTATGGCGATTTCAGAAGAACGCGCAGAAAGGACGTTCGACGGGGAGTCGCGATCGACAAGCCGGCGTATCGTTCGATGCCGCGCCGGACATGCCGGTTCCGTTCGGCTACAAATGCCAGTGGTATGCGGTCAAAACGACGGATACGCGCGCGGTCGCGGATCTGCTGAAGCTGGCAGGCCGGCAGCGGGCTAATTGGCGGACCGGCATCGAAGGCGCCTACCAAGGCTATTATTTCGTCGCCCCTCCGATGCGCGGCTGGACGTTCGTGGTCAACGCATCGATGCCGGACCTCTCCATGCCGGAAGCGGCGGGACCCTTGCAGATGCTCGCCGGACTGAGTCTGGCCTTCGGCGAGGCGTGTTATTTCGCGACGCATCGCGTGGTCGACTATCAGGCATGGGTCAAATCGTCGAACGGCGAAATCGTCCGCGGCTATGCGTATATCGGCGAGCGCGGAGAGACGTTGCTCGACCAAGGGGAGCTTAGCCGGGAAGAGCGGGAAGCGAATCTCGCCTTTACCGGAACGGATGCCGAGCATCCCGTGCTTCCGAACGAAGCCGACGTGCTGCGCATGGCCGGGCTTTGGAGCGTCGATCCGTCAGTGGAAACGGACGGCGGCGAAGCCGGCGCAGGGTTGATCGGCATGAAATAGCGACGGTTGGCGATACCGGCTTAAACGGAAGGAGATGGGCGAATGGGCGTCGCTGTTCTGATTTGGTTGTTCGCGGCGATCATCGGCTGCATCCTCTTGCATTGGATTATCCAATCGGCGATCAACGGCTCGGTGCTGGGCGAAGTATTCGACGAACTGCGCACGGCGAGCAGCGAGCATAAGCGCGAGATGCAGGAGATGCAGGAACGGATCGCGGAATTAACGGCCGTCATCAAGGCGCAGCAA
The DNA here is from genome assembly GCF_059383675.1 of Paenibacillus sp. J22P277. Taxonomy (NCBI): domain Bacteria; kingdom Bacillati; phylum Bacillota; class Bacilli; order Caryophanales; family Paenibacillaceae; genus Paenibacillus; species Paenibacillus sp. J22P277. The sequence continues at coordinate 64,093 of NZ_JBXENS010000001.1, read as the reverse complement.
GGCAAAATCGGAAGGTCAACGTCAGCCGCGGGCGGCAGCGAAGGCGAACCGCAAGGCGGCAAATGATCCGCTGTAAAGGAGGCGTCGTCTTGGACCGGATAACGTACATACGCGAACAAGAGAAGATCTACCATGACGCCTGCTATCGCGAGCACGAATTGTTCGAGCCGGGCTCGTGGCTGCACAAGCCGGTTCGGACCGTCATGGAGCTGATGGCCGAGTTCGACGGCCGCGAGGAGCTGCGGGTGCTGGATCTCGGCTGCGGCGTCGGCCGCAACAGCATTCCGATCGCGGAAGCGTTGGTTGGCCGAAGAAGCATCGTGGCAGGCGTTGACCTGCTGGAATCGGCAATCGCGCAGCTGACGGCGAATAGCCGGAAGTTCGGCGTCGCCTCAATAATCCAGCCTGTCCTCTCGAGCATCGAGGCGTTCGGGATCGAGACGGGACGATACGATTATATCGTCGCCGTATCGACGCTGGAGCATTTGGCTTCGCTCGACGCGCTCGATGCCAAGCTTGCCGAGATGGTCCAAGGCACGAAGGCGGGAGGCATCCATTGCCTCGTCGTCGGTTCGGGCATGGGCGAGAAGGCGGCGGATACCGGCGAAGCGCTCGAGCCGCTATTCGAAATCAATTTGGCGGCAGCCGACCTGCTGGCGTTGTTCGATAAGCATTATGCCGGCTGGGAGGTTCTCGTTCGCACGGTCAAACCGCTCGTCTTCGACATCGACCGGCAGGGACGGCCCGTCATCCTGTCGACGGACTGCGTCACGTTCGCGGCGAAGAGACCGATCGGGTAACCGGCGATCGGAGGACAACCGGGAGTCAGTCCGCCGAATTCGGTTCTGGCCGGCAGTTGTCCGGCTGCGGCACAATGCGATTCCTGCTCCGCTGGTCAGGATGCAGCATGCGCTGCTTGCCGAATACTCCGCTGCCAAGCCGGATTCGGCAGGCAAGCATCCTGCCGGCATTATCGAAAGATCGGCGCCCCGCGTTCCAAGCGCGGAGCGCCTTTTGCCGTTTTTCGACGAAAACGCCTCACGGGAGCTCGCAGCCCTTCCTTCGCGCCTAGCGGGGGCATGACCGCCCGTTTGCGCAGATTTCGTTTTTGGGATATGATGCGCACAGAAGGGGGTTGCGGGCTTGTTCGTGAATGGATTACGGCTGGAGCGGAAGCCGCCCGTCTCCCGCGGGGAACGGGACGCGGGGTGCTGCGGGTGAACGGTTTTGCTAGACGCTTGCAGTGCATGCTGCCCTATACGCTGAAACGCCGGCTGCTCGCGATGCTGCTCCTGTCGGTCATGATCCCGTTGTCGCTCATCGGGGCGATCTCCTATTACGGCATCTACAACGTGCTGCAGAACAAAGTCGAACGGGGCGTCGAGAAGAATCTGGAGCAGGAGCGCAACGGGCTTGAGTCGGTGCTGAGCAACCTCGACTATTCATCGCGGCAGCTTGCGTTCGAGGGCAAGGTCGGCAAGGATTTGAAGGCGTATCTGAAGAAGGACGACTTGGTCGTCAAACAGAAGCTGGGCGAGGAAATCGAAGACTACATCTCGCTGATCAATTATACGAATCCGCTGCTCGGCCTCACCGCTTATTATTTGCCGGAGACGAAGCAGTTTCTATTCGAGAACTTATACATTAACCCGAAGCTGAGCATCGAAAGCTTTCATAAGATCACCACGGATACGGACAACTACACGCTGAACGGGCCGCATCGGACGCTGTACGTCAACAGCGACAACTCCGTGTTCTCGATTATGCGGGAAACGGAATCGGGTTCGAACAATCCGGACGGACCGCCCATCTTCGTCTATATCGAGACGAACGTGTCGACTATCTCCAAATTGTTCAACAGCGAACCCTACGGCATGCCGGTGACGCATCTGCTGTTGGACCAGCAGGGGAACGTCATCTACAGCGGCGGAAACAAGCAATTTCCGGCGGGAACAAGCTACAAGGAGCTTCAATCCGCGCGCAAGAGCAGCTTCGTCTTCTTCGATATTCCAAGCAAGTACGGCATCCAGCTGGCGATTGTCATCGACCGCGTGGATTACCACAAGGAAATGAACACGTGGCTGAAACGCTTCTCCCTCGTCGCCCTGCTCTCGCTGGTGGTCGGCCTGCTGATCGGATGGGTCATCTGGACGATGATCTACCGCCCGCTGCAGCGCATCCGCGCGCAGTTCGGGATGCTTGGCGAGAACCGGTTCAACGAGCCGCCCGATACCATTCAGATCAAGGAGTTCGACGAGCTGCTCTCGCATTTCTACGACATGCGCAAACGCATCCGCGGACTGATGTCCGAGATCGAAGAGAAGGAGACGCGCAAGCGCCATTTGGAAGTCGAGAAGCTGATGTATCAGATCAATCCGCATTTCATCCATAACACGCTCAACTCGGCGCAATGGCTGGCCAGGATCAACGGGCAGGAAGAGATCGTCAAGCTGCTGTCGATTTTCGCGCGCGTGCTGAATTACAATTTGGGCAAAGAAGGCAAGCTCGTTACCGTTCGGCAAGAAATCCAAACGGTGCGGGATTATATCGAGCTGCAGCATATGCGCTACAACCATCAGTTCCGCGTGGAGATCGACCTGGACGAGGACGCGGCATCGATCGAGATGCCCCGGTTCCTGATGCAGCCGCTGGTCGAAAATGCGCTTTATCATGGCTTTAAGCATAAGAACGGCGTCATTCGCGTCGCCGTTCGACTGACAGGCGACGGGCATTTCCTGATCGAGGTGACGGACAACGGGGAAGGGATGGCGCCGGAAACCGTCCGGGCGCTGTTCGCGGCGGACGGAGGGGAACAAAGGAAGGTCGGGCTCGGGATCGGGCTCGCGTTCGTCAACAATATCGTCGCCGTCTATTACGGGGACGAATACGGATTGAAGGTTGAGAGCGAGCTCGGCGCGGGTACGGCGATGCGGCTGCGGCTGCCGGTCAGGATGAAGGAGGTTTCGGGATGATCAGGACATTGATCGTGGATGACGAGCATTGGGTCCGGAAAGGATTGATGCTGACGCTGCCGTGGGAAGCGCGCGGCTTCCAAGTCGTGGGCGAGGCGGACAACGGCGAGTCCGCGCTGGAAATGATGGAAAAGCTGCCGGTCGACTTGCTTATGACGGACTTGACCATGCCGGCGATGGACGGCTTCGAGCTGATGAGGCGGGTCAGGGGCCGGTATCCGTCCGTATTCACCGTCGTGTTGACCTGCCATCAGGATTTTCATTTTCTGCAGGATGCGATGCGCCTTGGGGCGATCGATTACGTGGTCAAGACGAATTTGGCCGACGAAAACCTCGAAGAGATGCTGATACGGGTTGCGGATCGCATGCAGCTGTATCAAGGGCATCCGTCTTCGCTGGCGATTAGTGCGGCGCCGGCCAAGCAATCGCTGATCCTGCTCGGCACGGGGGATGCGGACGAAGCCGGAGCAGCGCGGTTCGAGCCCGCGGGCGGCGCCGTCTCGCTCGGCGGGAACAGCTGGCTGTTCGCGAATCGCGGCCGTTCGGAGATCGACGACTTGATCGCGGAAATGTCCGCATCTCCCGTGGCCGGCCATGCCGGTTTCGTCAGGGTGACGGATTGGCACGCGCGCGCGAAGCCCGCGGAATGGCTTGCCGCGCTGCGCGAGAAGCTGTTCTATGACGAAGACGCCTTCGCGGAAGGCGCATGGTCCGTCTCGCTCGAAGAACTGGAAGCCCTGCGTCTTCCGAGGCCGTCGGAAACGGAATTGCAATGCGTCCGCCAGGCTTGGACGGCGATGCGCTGGGTATTCGACGCGAAAGAGTTTCAAGGTCTGACGTCGCTGCTGCGGACGTTGCGGCTGCCGAGCCGCACGGCGATCATGCTGTTCGAGCGGAGCGCGGCTTCCTGGGCGATGCTGGCCGGGATTTCCGAGCCTTTCCGGCAGTGGCGGGAGCATGTTGCGCGTTTCCGGACATTGGAGGACTGGCTGCGCTGGTTCGGGCGGTATCGCGACGAGCTGGCGGCGATCGCGAAGGGGTTTGCATGCTCGGGCGATGTTTTCGTGGCGATATTGCGCGCGATCGAGCTGCTGCAGACGGAGGACGGAGAACATGCCGGACGCGCGGATCTGGCGGCGAAGGTGAATTTGAGCCAAGGCTATTTCAGCACGATTTTCAAGGAAATCGTCGGCCGTTCGTTCCATGACGCCGCCAAGGAAATTCGGCTGGAGAAGGCCAAAAAGCTGCTGCTCGTTCATGCCGATATGCCGATTTATTGGATCGCGGAGAAGACCGGGTTCCAGGACGAGAAATATTTCAGCAAGATCTTCCGGGTCCAAACCGGCATGCTGCCCTCCGAATACCGGGATAAGCGCCTTCGCTAGCCAGGAAGAGCCGTGGCGCGACCTGCGAGTCGTGCGCTGAACCGGCAGAGGACTTTCCTTGCCGGACTGGTTTCATGATGAACAACATCTCGAAAGAAGGGTTTGCATGAGCAAGAGAATAACGACCGTCGCCGCGATGCTGATGGCTCTGCTGCTTGCAACCGCTTGCGATTCGAACGGCGGCAACCGCGCATCCGATCGCGCGGCGGCAGACCGCGGCGAATCCGGCGGGGCTTCGAACGCGCGGCGTCCGGACGCGGGCCCGGATCCGTTCGGCAGATATCCGGAAACCGTCGCGTTCACGACGATCCTGAACAACAACCCCGAAGCGGCGAGGAGCTTTCCTCCGGGAGAGTCATTCGAATCGAATCGGTACAAAACCTATATCGAGAACGCGCTCAACATCAAATCGACGCCGCTCTGGGAGGCGAACGGCGCCGCTTACTTCAACAAGTTCAACCTGATGATCGCGAGCGACGACCTGCCGGACATCTTCACCGTCGAGCGAATCGACGCCGAGCCGGCGAAGACGATCCTGAAGCGGCTGTACGATAATGGCATGCTCGAGGATTTGACTTCGGTCTACGAGCAGTACGCCAGCCCGGCGATCAAGGAGGTGCAGGACTCGGTTCAAGGCAAGGCGCTGCAGAACGCGACCTTCGACGCCAAGCTGTACGGTCTGCCGAACGTGGTGGACATGAACAACGTGCAGATGGTCTGGGTCCGCCAGGATTGGCTGGACAAGCTCAAGCTTCCTGCTCCGGACAGCATCGAGGATCTGATGAACGTCGCCAAGGCGTTCAAGAACGACGATCCGGACGGCGACGGCAAGGCGGATACGCTCGGCCTGGCGCTCAAAGGAGATATGCTGTTCGATTCGCAGCCGTTTTCCTTGAACGCTTTCGCATGGGCGATGGATGCCTATCCGGCGATGTGGGTCAAGGACGGCGACGGCAAGCTCGTGTACGGCTCGACGCAGCCGGCCATGAAGGAAGTGCTCGCGAAGCTGGCGCAGATGTATAAGGACGGCACGATCGATCATGAGTTCGCGCTTCGCGACGGCAACATGACGAGCGGATTCTTGGCGGACGGAAGCGCCGGCTTGATACTCGGCAAATGGTGGGCTCCGGTCTGGCCGCTCGGGGGCGCGATCGACAACAACCCGAAGGGCGAGTGGAAAGCGTATCCGATCATGACGGGCGATCACGTCAACGTAGACAACGGCTATATCTCCAACGCGTTCCTGGTCGTGAAGAAGGGCTTCGCGCACCCGGAGCTCGCGATGAAATTCATGAACGTGCTGAAGGAGGCATCCCAGCGTCGCATTCCGGAGCTGCAGGAGCTCGAGACGACCGGCATCTATAAATCGGCCGATTCGACGCGATATATGTTCGGCTTGAACAATAATCTGATCGCCCCGGTGTTCACGGACACGACGGCGCGCACCGTGCGCAAGTTCGACGCGATCTTCGCCGGCAAAGCGCAGCCGGACATACTCGACGCGGCGGAGAGGACGATCTACGATCAGGTGAAGTCGGAGAAGGACAACCCGAAGAAGGATCTGGGCAACTACAAGACCTATCTGGCGTGGATGGAAGGCAACGGCGTGGTCGCGCGCACGAAGCAGAACAACGTGTTCAACGAATTTACCGGCACGACCGAGACGATGGCACGCGACTGGAACGCGCTGACCGACCTCGAAACGAAGGCGTTTCTCCAGTTCATCACGGGCGGCAAGCCGATATCCGACTTCGACCGCTTCGTCGCGGCATGGAACAAGCAGGGCGGGGAACAAATCACGAAAGAAGTCAACGAACAGCACGAGAGCGAAGCGAACTGATGCATCACCGTTCCGTTCATGGCGCGCTTCGTATGAATCGGGCGGCATTCGTGCCGCTATTCCTCGTGCCGAAACGCGGTTTCAAGCGCCGAACGGCCCGGCAGGTAAGAAAAACGTCATCTGCGTAACCGATATTCCAAAAAATGGTTCAAACGGGTTCCGGATTCCGTACGAATTTCCCCCTGCTTAAGTCGCCGCCCCGTTTTATAATGAAGATGCAGGTCATTCTGCATACTTTATTCAGTCCATCAGGAGGATTCCATGAACGGCATGCAACCGTGGCTGCACCTGATCGAGAAAGCATCGCTTCATATTTTGCAGCATGACGTACTTCGGCGTACGGAACTTCGGCAGCTTGGCCGGGAGCTTCCGTTTTACGTCGTCTCCTTTATCAAGGAAGGATCCTGCCGGCTTCGCATCGGAGGCCGCGATTACCATGCGAACCAGGGGGATGTGCTCCTCGTGCCGCCCCGGTTGCTTCATGACCAAGTGAAGGATACGGGCGAAGTCACGACCATGCTGTGGTGGCATTTCACGCTCACGATCGCGGACTGCATGGACGCGCTGCAGTTGTTTCAGTTTCCGCTGCTGTTCCGTCTGCGCGACCCGGAACGATTCGAGCATTTGTACCTGGAATACCGCCGGTGCGCGGAGCGTCCCGCATCGCTTGCGGACAGCTTGATGAGAGGCGCCAAGTCGCAGGAGCTGGCCGCCATTCTGATCGAATCGGCGCTGCGCCAGCCGGATGCGCGCTTGAAGGCCGATTATTCGGAAGCGTTCACGTCGATTCTGAACGAATTGCTCGAGAGCCCGGAGACCCGCATCGATCTTGCCGGGCTAGGCGAGCGCTACAGTCTGCACCCGACTTACATTTCTAACCAATTCAAGAAAATATACGGAATCACGCCGATGCAGCTGCAGCTTCATCTTCGCCTGCGCAAAGCCAAGCATTTGCTGGAGACGGAGAAGCGCCCGATCGGCGAGGTGGCGAAGCTGACCGGCTATGAGGATGCCGACGATTTCTCGCGTTTCTTCAAGAGCAAGACGGGAATCTCGCCGCTGAAGTACCGCAATGAAGGCCGGTTCGAACCCAGCCTGTAGGACAGCGCCTGCGAGGTGCCGGCCCGGATGAATCGACGTGCACCGCGGTTCCCCGTCCGCATGACGCCAAAATGCCGTATACGGTATCTTGCAACCGCTCTATAATGGATGCAAGGTCATTTATGATACCGCATTCAGCGGCGTCCGGGCTTGGGATCACTTACGGAGGCGCAGGGAAGTGGAGAAAAGGATTCAGCGCGAGCCTGAAACCGTCCGCGAACCGCGTTTTGGCCGAATAAAACATGCCATCAACCGCCAAGGGAGAGTCCCCGGCGGTTTTTTCATGCGTTGCCGGATCTCGCGCCGGCATATCGACTCGCTAACGGGTCTTGCCGTCGCGCCGTTCGCTTGCGACCGGCACGCAGCCTCGCTGCCGCTTCTATCGCGCATGCGCGAAGTAGATAGCTTCGTAGGCGACGATTTCGCGCTCGCCCGCAGGCAAGGGCATGCCCGACATCGCGGCCTTCAGTTCGTTGATCAGCTCCGGGCTTCGAAGCAGCATGCGGATGCGCCCGGCCAAGCGGCGGGGATCTCCCGCTCGGAACGCGTAGCCGTTCAGTCCGTCGACGATCTTCTCGGCCATCCCGCCGATATCGGAGGCCAGCACGGGCACGCGGGAAGCCAGCGCCTCATGCAGCGCTAGCGGATAGTTCTCGTACCACGTCGACGGGACGACGGCTACGTCGGCTTCCTGGTAGATACGGACGAGATCCGCCTCGGAATAGGCGCCCCGAAACGAGATTCGCCGGTCGCGAGCCGCTGCCCGCTTGAGCGTTGCCGTATACGACGGCGAGCCGGAGCCGTACACAAGGAGCTTGACCCGCCGGGACCGAACGAACGACATGGCTTTGACGAGCACGTGCACGCCTTTATGCTCGTTCAGCGATCCGCCGTATACGAGCGTTATCCGATCTCCGGCCCGGTATGACCGCGTGTTCGGGGCAAGCGTCTCCTCGCGCATGCCGTGGGGCAATACTTCGACGTTCAGCGCGGGCATGACATGCTTCATGAACGAGGCCAGGAAAGCGGACGGGGCGAGCACCCGCCGCGCCGCATGAACGATCGGCGTAAGCGCTTGGAGCCGCTCGTCCGCTTGCGGAATCCCGCAGTGGGTGAGGCAGGCGATCCCGCCTTCCGGGCCGGCGCAGAGCTGTTGATCCGATCGGACCAAGGTGGATTTCGGACAGACGAACCAATAATCCGTCAAGGTCAGGACGTACGGGATTCCCAGCTGTCCGGCGGATAGCGCGAACGCGATGCCGTGCATGGCGTGCGCGATATGAAGCAGCTGCGGCTGTTCCCGGGCGAGCAGGTCGTCGGCAAAGGCCGACAGCCGGGGATCGGAGGTTACCGACGGCGGCGAGTCGGGTACTGCCGGCATATTGCGGTAGGCGATGACCGGAACGCCGTCGTAGACGTATTCTTGGGCAAGGACGGTTCCGTCCGCGCCGCCCGGCTGATCGGGAATCGATCCGCTGGCCGTGACGACCTTCACCCGATGCCCGCGTTGCTGCATGGCCCGGGCCAAATGCAGCACGAATTTCTCGGTTCCGGTGAAGGCTTCCGGATAGAACGCGTGCACGAGATACAGAACGGTCAGACGCTCTCCCGAGAGCTGGCGTTCGGACGGCTGATCCGAGGCGTAGGAAACGTCGGGCAAGTCGAGCACGGGCGGATGCAGCACCGGCATCAGCGCCGCGGGCAGCGCTGAACGATCCGTGCCGCGCCGGGTTGACGGTTTTCGTTTGGCCCGCGAACGGGAGCGGTTTCGAGCCGTCGAAGCTTTCTTCGACGCTGCGGATTTGGCGATCCGCGAAGAACGGGCCGGGCGCCGCATCGTTTTTTTCTTCGCTTTCGCCGCCTTCGCATTCGCTGGCAGAGCTTGGCGCCGTTTTCCGGCTGCCGCGCGTATCTTGCGTTTCTTCCTCAAGAGGCACCTCCGGGCAAATTCATTCATGCATTCAGTCCTGGTATTCGCTGCTGGGGTATCTTATGTGCGCGCCTGCATGTTGTCGAGGGCTTGGGCGGCATGGTTTCGCGCGGTGCGGCAAAACGGCTCCGGCGGCGCTTCGACGGGGGCGGGACGCTTTGCATCTTCTTCGCGCGCGCTTGAGAGGCGGTTTCGCGTTCCGCCGGCGAGGTTATACTTGAAACAGAGCCGAACTGCAGTAACCGCGAGAGGAGGCGAGCCGGCCATGTTGTTTACTTCGATCAAGCCCATGCTACTATCGACGGGGATGAAGGCGTTCGACGACGAGGCGTTTCTATTCGAACCCAAGTGGGACGGGGCGAGAATCCTGCTGCATAAGCAGGGGGACCGGCTGGAGGCATACACCCGGAGCGGGCATGTCGTCACGGACAAGTTTCCCGAATTAAGGAAAGCGGTTGCAGCGATCAAGGCGCCTGCCGCGATCTTGGATTGCGAGGGCGTATGCTTGCGCGGCGGCAAACCGGCCTTCGATGATTTCGCCTATCGCTTGCGCATCGGCGATCCTTCCAAAATAAACGCCGCAATCCGGTCGCATCCGGCGACCTTCATTGCTTTCGACGTGCTGTATACGTCGGCCGATCACCTGAACGAACCCTTGACGGACCGGAAAGCCAGATTGACCGACATCGTGGCGCCGTCGGATACGATTGCGCCGACGGCCTGCATAAACGGAAATGGCAAAGCGCTGCAGGCCTGGACGATCGAGCGGGATATGGAGGGGATCGTGGCGAAACGGCAGGATTCGCGCTATCGGACCGGCATCGTTTCCGGCGAGTGGATCAAAATCAAGAATGTCAAAACGATCGACGCCATCATCTTGGGGTATAGAACGGAACCGCGATTCGCGCTCATCGTCGGCCTTCACTTCAGGACGATCCGCTATAAACCGGTCGGCACGGTCGAGACGGGATTCACCGACCTGGAGAAGCACGCGTTCCTCGCCATCGCCGAACAGCTGCAGGACAAGACGGACCGTCTCGTCCGCTGGATAACGCCGAAGCTGTGCTGCCGCATCGAATATCGGGATCGCACCGACCGTCATCAGCTGCTGACGACGCGGTTCAAGGGCTTTCTGTTCGACAAGAATCCGGAGGATTGCCGCTGGACCTATTGATCGCCGGCCGCGTCGGGATGCGATTTTTTATCCCATATGCCCAAAATCTCTGCTAAGCTGGTAGAGGAACAAAATCCAAGCCGGCGCGTCTAATGAAGGGCTGCTTGTCCGGCAGGATTCGTCAGATCTGGAGGAGGTGTAGATGATTATCGATGTTGGCTTGTATGCGTCCGTGAAGCGGATCAAAGACGGGCTTCAGGCGCAGCGTCCTATTTTTGCGGAAATGACGTCCTTCTTGAAGGAAACCTTCGGCTACGACATCCTGTGCTGCGGGTATCTTCATGAACGGATCGAAGGCGATCGGCCTTATTTTGTAAATCGGCTCGATATTTATGCCAATGACAACGAAACGTACGGCTTGATGATGGAGAACGGATTCAATGTCCGGTATAACGGGCAATCGTCGACGCAGGAAACGCAGGCGCTTCATCATTTTTTGCGGCTTGCGGCGGACCATCGGGTTCCCCACAGCTTCCCGCTGCTCAGGCACCCGCGCAAATACGCGAGCTTGCAGCTGAAGGACACGGACAAGCTTTATATCGACACGAAGCAGCTGTTTCCGATTTGCCATTCGTTTGAAGATGCGTATAGAGAGAACTTGTTGACCCGCAACGCGGACGAGCTGAAGGCATTGATCGTGGACCGGTTTCCGGACCGCTGGATATATAGGGTGCACGTCTCCAGCGAGCGCATTTATGTCTTTTACGATACGATTCGGCACGAAGACGAGAACGACGCGAACGGTACGACGGAAAAAATCAGGAATTTTTGCTTTGCGTACATACGGAACTTGGATGAATACGGCTACTTTAAGCAGACCGCGAACCTCGTTCAAACCGACAGCGACGAAATCGTCAAACAGCGTTACGGCGGCAATTATTATTATTATTTCAAATGAACGGACGGGAAACCGGCGATAAACGAGACAGAGCCGCCTGATCGCAGGCGGCTCTGTTTCGTGCGTCTTGCGGTCGTTCTTAACCGGTCATGCTTTCTTCGGAACGGGAGCGGGCGGAAAGTACTTGCCTCTGAAGAACAACCGGACGGTGCCGGCAGCCACGATCAACGTCAGCAGCAGCGAGCCGATCAGCAGGATCGCGGCGACGATCGCAAACGCCTCCGATCGTTCCCGTGCCATAAGCAAAAATCCCTGCGCGACCGTGGCGATCCCGAACGTATACGCCCAATAGCCCGGCGCGAATGCCTGTTGTCTGAGCCAGGGGTAAGACAGGGTCAACGAGACCGTGAGGAACAGCGCATACCCGGCCAGCGCATAGGTGACGAAGTTCGACGATTGTCCGCTCAGCACCTGATAGGCCACGAGGACGATGGCGGACGGAGCCATATAGATGCCCATGAAATTCCGGGTTTTCGCATCCAAGCCCCCGGTTACGAGCTGCTGCAGGAGTACCGAGTCCAAGATGAGCCAGGACAACGCGCCGATACCGAAAACCATCCAGCCGTACGTGGAATAGCCCAATTGGCCAGCGATCAAGGCATTGACCAGCACGCTGGCCGTATAAGTCAGGAACAAGGATGGGGTAACCTGCGCGGGCTGGCGCTGAATCGACCACATGCGCGAGAATCGCATTGCGGCGTAGCCCAGATTAGCCGCGGAGCCTGTCCAGAAGAGCGCGTGCGCGAATGCGGCCTGGTACGGCAGGAACGCGGAGGCCAGCAGGATCAGGGATTCGGGAATCAAGGCGATAAAGGAAGCCTGGACGGGATCGCGCCATTCTTGCACGGCAGCCGATCGGTGCTGGATCCATTTGTGGATATACAGCCCTCCCCACCCTATGAAGGAGAGCAGCGCCAATAATTCCAGCAGCTCTCCCAACAGACTCGGCACCTGCCAGACGTCGTGCGCGAAGCGAAGCGCGTTCCCCGTCTCGGCCAAGCCGAGGGTCATGGCGAAGAACGATGCCGGCGCAACGGGAAGTCCGGTCGTCGTTCCTTCGGATCGTTGAATGCGGTTCGTGCGGGCGAGGGGTCTTGTTTCCATCGGTTTGAGCCTCCTTATCGAGTCGGATTGGATAGCTACATTGTAGGCAATGCGAGAATGATAGATCAATACATGTTTTTCTATAATAACGATCGGGAATTTGAATGATAGAAGGCGACGCGTTGGAACGGAAGCCTCCAACACGAAAAATCCGAACCGGTGAATGGGGATAGCCATTCAAGCCGACTCGGAGCTTGTTGTTCATGATTATTCCGCGGGGTCGCAGGCCGAGTTGTTCAAGTCCGGATCGACAAGGACCTCGTTGTAGTGGTCGATTTTGTAATCGATAATCCGTTGCGTCTCCAGTAATCGGTCGATTTCGTGCCGGATTTTGCGCTTGTGCTCGGTCAGCAAGGAAATCCGCTGCGGGATTGAAGCTTCGCCGCTATCGGCAAGCTTGCGGAAATGCTCCATTTCCGCAAGCGTCATTCCGGTTGCTTTGAGCCGGGTCAGGAAGATCATGCTCAGCAGTTGCGGTTTGCTGTACGTCCGGTGTCCGTTCGCTTTGCGGTCGGCATACGGAAGCAGGCCGATTTTCTCGTAATAGCGGATCGTGTCTTCGGACAGACCCGTGACTTCGGCCGCTTGTTTAATGGAGCCGACGGATTCCGGAATGTCGATCAAGTTGCTGCACCTCCCGATGTATTACCACGGCAGCGCGCCGTTTTCGTCAAAGAAACCGCCGGTCGGACCATCGTCCGGAAGGGTGGCGAGGTTCACGACGATCGAAGCGCCTTGTTCAACCGTGCGATAACCCGTATGCCGATTCAAATCCGTGGCCGTGTAGCCTGGATCGGCTGCATTGATTTTGATCGCCGAATCCTTTAACTCTTTGGCAAACAAGACCGTCAGCGCGTTGACGGCCGTTTTCGAACTCATGTACCCGAGCAGGTTGACGCCGAACTTCTCGGCATCGGATGCCGGATCGTTATTCAGCGTCAAGGAAGCCAAGCCGCTTGAAAGGTTTACGATTCTGCCGGCGGGCGATTTTCGAATCAAAGGCAGCATGGCCTTCGTGACGGAAAACATGCCGAACACGTTGGTCTCGAACGTCTGCCTGAGCACGGTCAACTCCAACTGGCTGGGAGACAGCCCCTTATCCAAGCTAACGCCGGCGTTGTTAATCAGCACGTCGAGCGCGCCGTACCGATCTTCGATTTGTTTTGCTGCGGATTGAATGGTATCCGAGTTCGTTACGTCGAGGACGATCGCCGTTGCATCGATGTTCTCTGCCGTCAGGGCAGCCGCGGCTTCCCGTCCTCTGGCTTCATCTCGCGAACCGAGTAAAATCGCGAATCCCCGTTTGCCCAATTGCCTGGCCGTCTCAAGACCGATGCCTTTGTTGCCGCCCGTGATCAAAACCGTTTTGAATGTGCTCATGAATACGCCTCCCGGAGGTGATGGTTGCTTGCCTAACGATCACGATACAACTTGGAGTTCACTCCAAGTCAAGCGCATTCCGCTTAGGAACGCGCGCGGGCGTCAGGGTTGCTTCCGGCGAATGAACGGCAGGTACATGAGCGTGAAGATAGCCAGCGCGATCAATTCTTCCACGGCCAGATAGTAAGGGTACGGCCCCAACAGACTCAGCAACGAAGCGGCCTCGGGCTTGCGCCTCAGGAACATGTAATTGGCGTCGAGCCAATAATCCAGTCCGCCCACGACGATGACGAGCACGTTCAAAAAAATCATGACGACGCCGATGGATTTCCAAGCGGGGCGGAATCGTTCGATCCACGTCATGTAGAGCGAGGCCAGGATGATCGCGCTATGCACGATGAAGAAGTGGAAGAACCGGAAATGCGGAAACGGATAGATCAGATCGGGCGTGAGCATCGCCTGCAGCGCCCCGCCGATGCCGGCGAAAAACACGATCGGATACAACAGGCGGCTTCGCGTCAGCAGCATCGCGACGGCAAGGAGCTGCGTAATGCTGCAAAGCTCGAGGGGCAGCGTGTATCGGACGTTCCACAGGCCTTCGACGGCGTACCAGTACAACAAGCCCGCCTCGGGGACGACGAGCCCCAGAAGGAGGATCATGCGGATGGCAGACCGTATCCGCCGATGGTTCGCAATGGCGGATTTGAATCGATACAGCATCGCGGCCAGCGCGATCAACACCGCGATCATGGCGATATGCGACGACGAATAGGCTTGGAACCGCGAGCCCGAAAGCTCGGAATCGAAAAAGGCATGCATGTCGCTATCCCCCGAATGGATGATGGATTGCCGCATCGGTTGTACCGCAATCGATTGAACCATTACGGGGTATTCGCGATGAATGGCGCAATTTCCTCTTGGGCCCCGGAAGGCCGTTTGCACCTTAGCGAAAGGAAGAACAGAAAGTAGAGAAGAAGCGGACAAGAGCGCATCGCTACGTCGATTCCGAACGGTCGTCCCGAATTACGCGAAGGCTGCCGGAGAAGATCCGGCAGCCTTCGCGCGCTGAAATGGGACTAGAACGGCAGTTGTCCGCCGTATTCGGCAGGGTCCAGCATAATCGTCAGGCCTGTCCACGCATAATCCCCGCGCGCTCCCCGGAGCCGGTTCTCTCGCGCGATCCTCCGGTAGAGCCGGAAAGATTCGCGGTCGTTCAGCGCCTCGGTATCGGTATCCAGATGCTCCGACAGCAGCTCGCGGCGCAGCGAACGGACGACGGCAGGATCCCAGATCGAAGCGTTCATCTCCGTATGGCCGTACAACGAATTCGAGTGAAGATTGCAGGAGCCGATGGTCGCCCATTCGTCGTCCACCAGCATCATCTTGGCATGGACGTAGATGCTGCTGCGCGTTCCCCTCGCATTCGGACCCGCGATGCCGACGAGCGTAAAATGCTCATAGCGGCCCAACGCCTCGAGGCGGGCGAAGAAGTCGGTTCCGCCCGGCTGCCGGCGGCGCTCGCGCACATGGGACTCGGGTTCAGCCGGCACGAGGAGCACGACATCCACGCCGCGCTTCAGCGCTTCCTCCAGCCGTTCGGCGATCTCCGGAACCGGAAGCGCTTGATTCTCGATATAGATCGAGCTGCGCGCGGCATCGATGGCCAGCTTGTACTGCTCCAGTATCGTTCGTTCGCCTTCGGCGATCGGATACGGCTCCCCGCCGGGCGTGGGGAAATCATGGGCGTACCGTTCGGGATGCACGTTCCGCTGCATTTGGACGAGGCTGTCTCCGCGCGGAGCGGAGACGCGAGCGGGGAACGGAAGATCCTCGTCTTCGCCTTGGACCCATGCGCCGTCCGCCTCGTGCCTTTCGCTGGCTTCGTTCCAACGCTGGACGAAATTATGGTGCACGTCGGTCGCGGAAGGACCGGTCACTTCGACATAGCTGTCGTGGCGATGGCCCTCGCCGCGGTGTCCGGGCTCGACGGATTTGAAGGTCGGGTTGATCCCGCCGACGAATGCCGTCTCGGATGGCTGCCCGGCATCGATCAGCCAGATCTTCTGATGCTGGCAATAGCGGCCGTGCGCGCGATCCCATCGGGCGCGGAACCGCGAGCCGCGCGCGGCGAGCAGCTCGCGGTCTGCGGGCGATCCCGAGAAGGTCTGGCCGTAGCCGCTGCTCTCCGGGTTGGGACGCCAGAAGATGATTCGAACGTCGAGTCCGCGCGCGACAGCGCGGTCCAAGACGTCGAACAGCGTGCCGCGATCGTCCGGCAATCGGAAATCCGTCGCGAAGAACGTGATCGAGATCCATACGCTGGACGCGGCTGCTTCGACCGCCTCGCACATCCGCCGGAAGGCGGGACCGCTGTCGATCAGCGGACGGACGGCATTGCCGGATCTGAGGGGGTACGAGCTGGTTTCGGGATAGGGAATGGAAGTCATGTTGATCCTCCTTCGGGTTTTCCAATAGTGTAGCACGGTCTCTATGGGGGAACCATTGAGAAACCGTAAACGACTCGGATCGCCGGTTTGGCAGGGCTCCGCGGAAATCGGCCTGCGGCGAAACCTTCCGAATTATGGAAAATACCGCAACATTTCTCATGCCGGGCCGTCTAATGGTTCGTGAAATCATTTCCATTCGGACTGGAGGCCGTACCTATGCTTCGCCTATCACGACTGTATTCCTTTCTTACCGCCGCTGCGCTTGCGGCGTCGTTAACCCTGTCGGTTCCGCTTGCCGCCGGGGCGGCAGGAGCACCGGGAGCTCCGGGAACACCAGGAGCTAGCCTTTCTCCCGTCTCGGACGGCATCAAGGTGACCCTGAACGGCGGCGAGTTCAAGCTTGCTTCCGCCCCGTTCGTCGATAACGGCAGCGTGTACTTGCCCGTGCGCGATATCGGGGGATTGCTCGGCACCTTGGTGTCGTGGAACGCATCCGCCAAAACCGTGACGATGCATTATCCCGAGCTTGAGGTGACGTTGACGTTCGGCTCGATGAAAGCCGTCGTCAACGGATCGTCGTTCCCGTTGTCGGCGCCGCTTCGGATGGTGGACGGACGAATATTCGTTCCGCTGCGCTTTTTCTCGGAAGCGGCCGGCGCGGACGTGAAGTGGGATGGCGCGACCAAGACGGTGAGCATTGCGCGCTCGGACGATTTCGTGATACCGAACCCATGGAGCACCTTATGGCTGAATCGTATGACCGGGGATCTCTACATGGCCCGCGACGAACAGTCGCCCGCGATCCGCGTCGGCAAGCTGGATGCGGCCTTGCAGGGGGAGATCGCTTTTCAAGGCGGTTCCAAGCAAGGCGGGAATACCGTGCTGACCGTCGTGGACAACTATGGGGAATCTCGCATGCGGCATGACGCCTATGCCCTGCTTATTCACGACAACCGGATTATCGCGCAGAAGAAAGCCAGCTACGACGGACGTTACGAGCAAAACGTTTCGTACTACCAAATCTATGATCCGAACGGTTGGATCGAGTATACGGTGCTCACGGACGGCAGAATCGTGACCGTGTACGACAACCAAGGGAAAGAGTCGAAGACCTACGACCTGCCCGCGCTTACCGGTGCGGACGACGTCTATGCCGTGCTTGCCGTCGGGGAGGATTACCTGGAGGTCCGGCCGAACCGGACCGGCTTGCTGACGCTGATCGACTTGAAGGACCATACGGTCGTCACGCTGGCCGATAAGCTGTTGACCGGCAAGGACTTGGCTTACGCCCGCGGGAATACGGAACCATATCCCGGCGATACGCTGACGTACGGCGGAGACATGGGGCACGGCGTGCTGAACTTCTTCTATGCGAGCCCGTTCGGAAGCAAGAACGCAAGCCCGGTGTTGACGTACGAGCGGCCGTCCTACGAGGAGGAACGGAACGCGATACCGAAGCCGCGAAGCATCGGCGAGATGGCATCGGGTTGTTCGCCCGAGACCGTTGCGATGGTAAATATGCAGGAAGGGGATGTCATGTTTCTTCCGCTGATCGGCGAGAACGAGGAAGACCGGGACGCCATCGGCATCGTATGCGGCCTGCTTAAGAAATTCGCCGCCGCCGGCGTCGAGCAGACGTTTCCCGTCCATTCGGTCGAAACGTTCTTTCACGGGATGGAAGTCAGCTTCAAGGCAGGCGACGGCGTGGCGATTCATGAGGTTGCCGGCGGCCTCGCCCTCGGTTACGAAGGCGGCGGGACGACGACCGTGCTGACCGACCTTCAGGCCGTTCGCGATTTTCGGGGGCTGCAGGTTTTGCCGACCGCATTGTCCGTCGTTTCCGATCCGGCGCATTTCGGGGATACGCTGCATTTCAAAGGGAACAACGGGGATACCGGCAAATCGGCGCCGCTGACCGTATCGTGGGCGCCGATCGTCGACGGCGATTCCGGCACGGATCCGTCGCTGGTCGTCTTTGCCGGAACGTCGAAGTACGGCCGCTATGACGTGAATTTCGCCATGCCGGCTTACGGCCGAGCGTCCGACGGGACCTTGAAGCCGATCCCAACGGGACGAGGCAGGTTGATCGTATCGGGCAGCTTCGGGGGCAGGGGAGGCTCGACTTTCGTCGAGCTCGCGCCCGCGAGCCGCTTGCTCCTGTCGGTGAACGGCGTGCCGGCAGCCGATCCCGCGCCGGCGCCGATCACGGCCGCGGGCCATGTGCTCGTGCCGGTTCGCGCCATCGCGAAGCTGACGGGCCAGCCGGTCGCCTGGGACGCGAAAACCGGCTGCATCCTGATCCGCACGAAGCCCTCGGCGGTGACGGGAGCTTCCAAAGGAGGCGCGGCGCTGTGGATCGACGGGAAGAAGGCGGCGGCGGACTTGCAGCCGATCGTCCGCGATGGAACCGCCTACGTGCCGATACGGGCGGTGACGGCCGCTTTTCGTCTGCCGGTCGTCTGGGACGGCGTCAGCCGGACCGTCAACGTGACGGTCGCTTCGGCGCCGACGGCGGGGACATAATGCACGCTGTACGCAGCCGAAACGACTAGCCGGCACGCTGCAACAACGGCCGAACGAAAGGGAATGCTATAACGCAGTTGGCCGATGGCTGGCTGCGTTTTGCGTATGCGGCGTTCTCCGCAGCTCCTTGAGAGCGGAAGTCGCGGAACGTGAACCGTCGTATCTGCGCACCTCTACATTCCTGGGCGAAGAAGGTGATGAATTGCCCCTCCGATGGACCGGAACCGCCCTGGCCGCGCTTGCTATGCTGTTGTCTTCGGATGCATGCGCCGAAGCGCTGCCGGCGGAAGACCGGTTTGAAGCACGGGTATCCGTTATCGTATCGTCTGATCGTAACGGCGTCGCACCCAATGAACGGCTGCCTAATGCACGCGTCTTGATGATCGATCGCGACGGGAGAATCGCCGCGAACGGCTTGACGGATCGCAAGGGGGAATGGCGCGGCCGAATCAGGACTCCCGCCGATCCGCGGTTCTCATCCACGGCCATGAGTTTCGTGACGGTGATCGGCATCGCGGACGGGTTCAATGAACATGTGGAGTTCGATGTCCCGATCGTCGAACATGCCGCCTGGACAAACAAGGCATCCGTCGCGCTTCGGCCGATCCGGCTCGACGCCCGTAACGAACCGTCGTTCAATGGCGGACTTCACCGATTTACGGTCTTCGGCCTGTTGGACGATTATGCGGAGCGAGCAGGGCTTGTCAAGCAGAAGCAGCTCCGGGGCGCCGAAGGTTTCGGCAATGTAGACATGCCGTGGAGCGCCAAGCCGAAGTAGCCGGTAGACCGAGCTCCGCTCGCCCGCAAACAGCAAGACAGCCCCTTCAATCCGAAGAGGGCTGTCTTGCCGTTTGCGCCTTGGCGCAATGGGAGAGGAGCCGCTACGGCAGCCGCCTGTCCGCAGGTTCGGCAACTTGCTTCGCCCCGTTCAATGATGGCGGATGCCGAGGGCGAGCGATGTCCGTAAGCCGATCAATTGAGGCTGCCGAGACAGCCTTTTTTCACGGCCGGGTATGCCCTAGCGGGCGTTAGGATGATATAATGCAACTGAATTATCGCGGCGTCCATCGCCGGGCGGACCCTACCATGCTGCAGTTTCATTATCGCAAATTCGAAAAGAAAAGAGGCGTACGCCGCATCATGCAAGCCGATGAATCCCTTCTTAAGCAATCTTCCTTCACGAAATTCTGGATTTCCCGCACGCTGTCGTTCACGTCGTTTCAAATGATCTCGGTCGCGATCGGCTGGCAGATGTACGCGCTGACGCATGACGCCTACAGCCTCGGTCTCGTGGGACTCGCGCAGTTCCTGCCGATGCTGCTGCTGACGTTGGTCGTCGGCCATGTCGCGGACCGCTTCGACCGCCGCAAAATCGTTTTCATTTGTCAAATCATCGAAAGCGGGATCGCCGTGCTGCTGCTCGTCGGCAACATGGCCGATTGGCTCGGGCGCGAGGAAATCCTGCTGGCGGCGGCGATTCTCGGCGCATGCCGGGCTTTCGAAGGCCCTTCTTCGTCCGCGCTGCTGCCGATGCTGGTGCCGAAGGAATGGATGCAGCGGGCGATCGCCTGGACGACCTCGGCCGGGCAAACCTCGCAAATCCTGGGCCCGACGCTAGGCGGCGTGCTGATCTCGGTCGGACCCGTCTACGTCTATTTGACGGCGGCCGCGGCGCTGCTGGCCGCCGCTATCCTGACGATTCTGATCCGCATGGAGCGGACCGTCAGGAAGCTGGAGCCGCTGACCGCGCGCTCGATTTTCTCGGGCCTGGTCTTCGTCAGGCGGCATCCGGTCATCCTGGGCACCATCTCGCTGGATCTGTTCGCCGTCCTGCTGGGTGGGGCTACGGCGCTCCTGCCGATCTTCGCGCAGGATATCCTGCGCACCGGCGCATGGGGGCTCGGCGTCATGCGGACCGCGCCGGCGGTCGGCGCGCTGCTCATGTCGATCGTGCTCGTCTACGTGCCGCTCCGGAGGGCGCTCGGCCCGATATTGTTCGGCTCGCTGGCGGTATTCGGCCTGGCGACGATGCTCTTCGCGGTCTCGACGAGCCTGATCCTGTCATTGGTCGCGCTGCTGTTCATCGGCGCCTCGGACGTGATCAGCGTGGTCATTCGTTCGTCGCTCGTGCAGCTGCAGACGCCGGACGAGATGAGAGGCCGCGTGAACGCGGTCAACTCGCTCTTTATCGGGACGTCCAACCAGCTGGGCGAATTCGAGTCGGGCACGATGGCCGGCTGGCTGGGCGCCGTGCCCGCGGCCTTCATCGGCGGCGTCGGCACCATCGTGGTGGCGGGGCTGTGGATGCTGATGTTTCCGTCGCTCAGACGGCTGAGGTCGCTTGAAGAAGAACAGGCGGGCTGAACGCGCGAGGCGGAAAGCGCGCGGGAGCGTTAACGGCCGCGCGCGGGAAAAGAGCTTGGCTTACGGGACGGAAGGCTCCAGCGCGGCGCGGATCGCGTCCAGATTGGATAGGATGCGCGCGCGCAGCCGCGGCGGACCGACGTCTTCCAGCAGCGTGCCGAACGACAGCACGTAGCTCTCGAGCCAGCTTCCCGCCGGAAATGCGGCCTTGATGCCGAAGGAACCGTCCGCGTTGCGCGTGATCGTCTCTTCGGCGAACTCGTCGTAGACCCGGTATGCGCCTTCGGCGGCAATGCGCAGCGTCACTTCGATGGCATCCTCCATGATATTGTCTTCCGCCTCCGCGAGCGGAACCGCCGGTCGGGGCTCGAAGCGTTCGTCGGTGACGACGATGTCCTTCATCCGGCCGATCTTGAAGATGCGCGGCCCGTCGCTTGCGAGGCAATGCCCCGTCAAGTACCAGGATTTGCCCTTGAACAGCAGGCTGGCCGGCTCCACGCTTCGCTCGCTCTGTTTGCCGTAGGAATTGTAATAACGGAACCGGATGATCCGGTTCGTCACGATCGCGCCGCGCAGGAGCGGAAAGAGGCGCCGCTGGATTTCCTCGCTTCCCCACGGGGAAAAGTCCACCTCGATCCAGTTGTTCGTTTCTTTCTTGAACAAGCGGCTGAGCTTGCCCAGGACCTCCTCGATTTCGGGGAATTTCGCGGCGGTCAAGCTTTGGAGGGCGATCAGAATATCGTCTTGCTCGCGCTCGGACAGCAGCGAGGAATTGAATACGTACCCGTCCATGAGCGAGATTCCGCCTCCTTTGCCCCTGCTGCCGTAGACCGGGATTCCGGCCGCGCTCAGCATGTCGATATCCCGATAGATGGTCCGCGCGGACACCTCGAAATGCTCCGCAAGCTCGGCGGCGGTCAGCGTTTTCTTATGCAACAGCATGTATATGATTTCGAAATGCCGGTTCACCGACATGCGTATCACCTCGCAACCAGTATACGCGTTAAACTTGACATTCAAAAGTCATATTACTTCAGGAGGCTGGAGCTTCGGCGCGGCGAGGCTTATCTCGGCAGCAGTTTGCGACGGATCTGGATATAAATACCTGTTCTGCGCCGCACCGCGTTGACGGGCGATCGTAACTAACTATACGCGAGGATAGAAGCTGATCATATTTTCACGTCTTTCGAGCGGAGAAGGCGCGTCTTATAATGGAGATGAGGACATTAGCGACGAAAGCGGGGCTGACAGCGCGATGGAGAAACGATTGTACGGAAATACGGGGATGAACGTAAGCATACTCGGCTTCGGCGGGGCGGAGATCGGCTTCGAGGGAACGACGCCGGAACAGGCGGACAAGCTGCTCGGCAGCGCGCTCGACGCCGGGTTGAACGTGATCGATACGGCGGAATGCTACGCGATCAGCGAGGAGCTGATCGGCAGGTCGGCAGCGCATCGCCGCGACGACTATTACCTGTTCACCAAGTGCGGTCACGCCTCCGGCTTCGACCAAGCGGATTGGGACATCTCGATGCTCGAAGCCAGCATCGATCGCAGCTTGAAGCGGCTGCGGACGGATTACGTCGACGTCGTGCATCTGCATGGCTGCTCCGAGGCGCTGCTGCGCCAAGGCGATGTAATCGACGTGCTGAAGCGGGCGAAAGAGAAGGGCAAGACGCGGTTTATCGGATACAGCGGCGACCACAAGGCTGCGCAATACGCGGTTCAAAGCGGCGCTTTCGACTCGCTCGAGACGTCCGTGAACATCGCCGACCAGGAGGCCGTCACGCTGACGATCCCGGAAGCGCAGGCGCAAGGGATGGGCGTCGTCGCCAAACGCCCGGTCGCGAACGCCGCGTGGAAGACGGGGAGCAAGCCGCTATCCGGGTACCACCATACGTATTGGGAACGGCTGCAGACGCTGGAGTATGATTTTCTGAGCGCCGGCTTAAGCGAATCGATCGGCATGGCGCTGCGCTTCACGTTGTCTATCCCCGGCGTGCATGCCGCAATCGTCGGCACGGCCAATCCGGACCGATGGCACGAGAATGCCCGTCTCTTGGAGCAGGGACTACTGACAAGTGAGCAGTTCGAGGCGATCCGCGCGCGGTGGCAGGCAAGGGCTGCCGCCGATTGGACCGGCCAGGGCTGAACCGACTGTCCGGGCAGCGTCGAGCAACGGGATGCATGAAGATGGCCTGCTTTGAAGCTCGCGGCGAAAGCCCGCGGAGCGTCGTGAATCGTTAACGCTGCATGAAGCCGCTTGGCCGCCGAGATCGTATCGGCGGCTTTTTCGCGATGGCGCGAGTGCCGCGACCGGGACGCGACCGGGACGCTGTCATCCGGACGGGGACGTATGTTTATAGTTCCCATGGCGCCCGTCGCGTCTGCTATGATAAGGAAAGATTTAGCAGGAGAAAGGGGGGCGGGAAGTTGCCGAACGTATTTGATGTTGCCGATCTGCTCGTCGAGCGAATCAAGAACGCCTATGCGGATGACGTCGCGATCGTCGCTTATTACGGGTCCTATGCGCATGGGACGGCCACGAGGCGCTCCGATTTGGATTTCTTTTTTATTCCGGCGACGTCTGCCGGGTATGACGCTAGCTTGCAATTCATCGTGGACGACATCAGCTTCGACTTCTGGCCGATCAGCTGGGATCGGGCGGAGCGGATGGCTTCGTTTCAAGAACCGACGACGTCGATTATCGCGGAATGCCGACTGCTGCATGCCCGCTCGGACGAAGACCGCGAACGATTCCTGCGGCTGCGGAATGGAATCGCCTCCCTGCGGGAACCTGAATACGCGCGTCAATTCGCGGACATGGCGGAGTCGCGGCTGCGCGGCGCATACGTGCATTTGTACAAGTTAATCCGCGCGGGGGACTCGGAAGGGCTTGCCTACTATCGAACGGAAGCGCAGCGGATATTGACATGCGCGCTGGAAAGTCTCGCTCTCTTGAATCAAACCTATTACGCCAAGGGTTTCGGCAAAAACATGGATCAATTACTGCGGCTCCCCATAAGACCGAATCGGTTGGAGGCGCATATGCATGCGATCATGCGCGG
Organism: Paenibacillus sp. J22P277; assembly: GCF_059383675.1. Classification (NCBI taxonomy): domain Bacteria; kingdom Bacillati; phylum Bacillota; class Bacilli; order Caryophanales; family Paenibacillaceae; genus Paenibacillus; species Paenibacillus sp. J22P277. The sequence continues at coordinate 39,907 of NZ_JBXENS010000001.1, read as the reverse complement.
ATGCACGACCGGCGACATCCTGCAGGCTTGCGAGCAGTTGGCGGCGGATACCTTGGAGTCGGTGTTGGCTGAGCAAAGAAAGCATGCCGGCGAGCCTTCGTACCCGGACCGAATGAAAGGCTTCTATGAAGAAGAAAAAGGGGTCTTGGACAAAATCGTGACGGCCTGCGAGACGAATGATTACGACACGGCCTATTATTTCGTCATCCATGCGCAGGTTGAAATTGCCCGCTTCCTGCATTTCGCCGAGACGGGGCAGTGGCCGAGCGAGCTGGCGATCAACGCCGATTATCAGGCCGTCTACCGGCAAGCGGGGCTTCCGGATCTCGTCGCGCTGCTTGACCCGAATGATTTATCGCGGTTGCGGGAAGGCGCGGAGCGATTGAGCGCGCAATTGGAAAGCCATCTGCGCGACAACGGAGTCGACATCCGGCGATTCCAAAGCCTTGGGCAATTCGAAGCGTCTCTGAGCGCGAGAGATTGAAGGCGTAGGCACGGTCTCGAGCCGAGGATCGTTTACCATGCTGCTATGCGCATTCCGAGGTTGTCCTTCCGGGGCAGCCGGAACGTTTTCCGTGCAAAGCAGCTCCCTTTGCAGGCCGAACTTATGTTTTTTCCCATCCGCTTGCAGGAGATAATTGACTTCCTGCGAATGATTTAATAAGAATGCGTAAGGGCTTTCATTTGTCGGAATCTGGGACAGGCGGATGGGCGGCGGAATCGGGTTCATTCGCCGAACGGGAGGAGCGGTATGGGGCAAAAGGAACGGAATCGAACGGCGCTTGTCACCGGGGCGAGCATCGGGATCGGCGCTGGCATCGCGCTGGCGTTGGCGTCCCGCGGGTACGACGTCGCGATCGGTCACTATGCCGAGCCGGCGGAAGCGGAGGAAGCGGCCGAGCGGATCAAGCGGGATTACGGCCGTATATGCCATGTCTTTCAAGGCGATCTTGCCGAGCCGTCGATGCCGGGCAAGCTGGCCGCGCTCGCGATCGAGGCGCTAGGCGAGGTCGACGTGCTGGTGAACAACGCGGGGTTGGTGCGGTTCAAGGCGATTGCCGAGCTTGACCCCGCGGAGATGGATCGGATGTACGCCGTTAATTTTCGCGCGCCGATGCTGCTGATGCAGGCGATAGCCAAGCATATGGTCGAACGGCGGCTGAGCGGCTCGATCGTCAATATCACGTCGTCCCGGGCCGAAAGAGCCTATCCGGCCGACGCGACGTACGGCGGGCTGAAGGCGGCCTTGATGCGGGCCAGCCAATCGATCGCGCTCGATCTGGCCCCGCACGGCATCCGGGTCAACTGCGTCGCTCCCGGCGCGACGGCCGTTCGGGAAGACGCGCGTTCGTTGGCCGGCTACGCCGTGCTCGGCGCGAAAATTCCGCTGGCGCGGATCGGCACGCCGGAGGATGTCGCGAACGCGGTCGCTTGGCTCGCTTCCGGGGAAGCCGGCTATACGACCGGCACCGCGATTCGCGTAGACGGAGGCTTGATCCTGCCGGGGATGCCGGAAAGCGGCGGCGGGACGGGATGGACTAAGTAAGCTGCAGGACAAATACGCAGGCAGGGAGAGTGAACGCATGTCGAACTTGACGATACGCGACGTGAAGGTGATCTTGACGGCACCCGAGGGCATTAACCTGGTCGTGGTGAAAATCGAAACGTCCGAACCCGGATTGTACGGGCTGGGCTGCGCGACCTTCACGCAGCGCTACCTGGCGGTGGCCACGGCGATCGAGCAGTATTTGAAGCCGTTTCTGATCGGCAAAGACCCGCATCGGATCGAGGACATCTGGCAATCCGCCATGGTCAGCTCCTATTGGCGCAACGGCCCCGTGCTGAACAACGCGTTATCCGGCGTGGATATGGCGTTATGGGATATTAAAGGGAAATCCGCCGGCTTGCCGGTCTACCAGCTGCTGGGCGGAAAATGCCGGGAAGCGGCAGCCGTCTACCGGCATGCCGACGGCCGTGACGAGCACGAAGTCGAAGATAACGTACGCAAGTACATGGAGCAGGGAGTTCATTATATCCGCTGTCAAATGGGCGGCTACGGCGGTCGGGGACATCAGCTTCGCCAACCGGAAAATCCGCTGCCTGGCGCGTATTTCGATCCGAATGCCTATGCCCGCAGCGTGCCGCGATTGTTCGAGCATGTCCGGGACGCGGTCGGTTGGGAGGTCGAGCTGCTGCACGACATCCACGAGCGGCTCGTGCCGATCGAGGCGATCCGGCTGGCCAGGCAGCTCGAGCCCTTCCGGCTGTTCTTCCTGGAAGATCCGCTGGCGCCCGAACAGCTGGACTGGTTCGAGACGTTGCGCGGCCAAACCGCTACCCCGATCGCCATGGGCGAGCTGTTCACGCATCCGCGGGAGTGGACGCCGCTTATCGCCGGCAGGCTGATCGACTTCATCCGCTGCCATATCAGCGCGATCGGCGGGCTCACGCCGGCGAAGAAGCTCGCTTCGCTGTGCGAGGCATTCAGCGTGAGCACCGCCTGGCATGGACCGGGCGACGTCTCGCCCGTCGGGCACGCGGCGAACCTGCATCTCGACGTCAGCTCGATCAACTTCGGCATCCAGGAGTGGTACGGCTTCTCCGAGCGTATCCAGGAAGTATTCCCGGGCTGTCCGGAGCTGCGGAACGGATTTGCGTACCCGAACGACAAGCCCGGCCTCGGCATCGATCTCGACGAGAAGAAAGCGGCCGATTATCCGTGCGACAATCGTCTCCCGGCTTGGACGTTGGCCCGTACGCCGGACGGTACTTCGGTTCGGCCATAGCTGTCGTCAACCCTGCGATTTAGCCATTGCGCGCGTCTGCTTCAATGGAATTGGAGGAAAAAGGAATGTTTTCCGCATAGATGGAGCACGCGAATGCCACCCGCTCGGGTGGCATTCTTTGTTAATGGCGATCGTTGTTCGGCGCGGATTATTGGAACGCCTGTTCTTGGTTGCATGTACATGTTTTTCCAGAAAATAGGGAAGGGTTAAAGGATGGCAATGCACGGAACATCGGCGTCCTGAATGGGCAAGAAGGGGAATAATCGATGAAGCGGGTTCTCTGCATGTTGATCGTCTTCCTGTCGTGTTCCGGATGCTGGGACATGAAGGAGATTAACCAAATGGCCATCGTGAATATCGGCGGGGTCGATACGGATCCGGCGACGGGGAAGTCGATCGCGTATTTCCAAGTGATCAATCCGACGGGCGTTACCGCCAAAAACGGCGGTTCGTCGAAGGCGGCCGTCTATACCTACCGGTTTGAAGAAACAAGTCCCGGCCGCATGCAGGAGAAGACGAACACCGCGATGCCTAGAAAGCTGTTCGCGGATCATATGCAGAGCTACATTGTCTCGGAACAAGTCGCCCGAAAGGAAGGCGTCTTGAATTTCGTCAATTATTTGGAACGGAATCCGGCGCGCCGGACGAACATCATGTTTCTGATCTCCGATTCTCCGATGTACAAGGTCATGAACAGCTTTACGCCTTTGGAGACCGTGCCCGGCAGATTTCTCCGGTCGCTGATGGATCAGCAGGGCGATAATTACGGGACGAGACATATCCCCATGCGCGTTAAGGACGTCATCGAAGGCATCCCCAAGCAGCAGCCCACCATCATTCCGATCCTCCACTATAACGGATCGAAGGCATCGTCCCGCACAAGCAGGCTCGAAGAGATCAACGCCGTCAAAAACGGCTTCAGCATATCGGACGGCGCGGTACTGTACCGGGCGAAGATGGTCGGACGAATCGATCGGGAGAGTTTGAAAATGGATCTGATCTTGAACGGGAAGATCACGAGAACCTTGGAAAGCGTGACCTTGAACGGAGCGAACGTGGATTTGTCCGCCGAAAAGATTCGCGTGAAGCGAAAGTGGAACCACGCCGCCAATCGTCTCGACATGGATATCCATGCCGATCTCCGGATTATCTACAATATGCAGCATGCGGAAATGAACCGTCAAAACCTCCAAGAGATCGAACAAGCATTTAACGACCGTTTCAGGGAAAAAGCCGAGGATATCGTCAAGCTTGCCGTCAAAAGCGGCTGGGATCTGCTCGGACTCCAGGATCAGGGAGCGGCTTCCGGCGAGTGGCTGCACACCGACGTGCGTCTCCGCATCCGCTCCAAGGTGAAGTCGTTCGGCAATACGATGAATCCTTATCACCTGCGGGAGAGGGGGGAGTAGACTGCATGTTTTTTCCATTTTCAGGGAACAAATAAACGAAGCATGTCGGCGATGCAGGGAGGTTTTACGATGACATGGACCAATACGGGCATTAAGCTCGTCGACCAAATCGCGAGCCGCCTCGCACGCTCGCCGGATCTGAAATGCCAACGTCTGGACATGTTTAACCGTTTCGACGTTTATTGCATCTATTTAAGATCGATCGTGGACGACAACAAAATCGAAGAATGGGTCATCAAGCCTATCGTGGAAACCAACCGCCATGACGGGGATGCTCCGGCTGCGCGTCCTCCGCTGGATTGGCTCCCGGACAACGTACCGTTTCTGGGCGAGACGCGAATCACGACCCTGGCCGACTGCCTGGAGAAAGTGCTGGACGGGCATTGCCTGCTCATTCCCCCTGAAGGAGACGCCGCGTTAAGCTACGATGCGTTCAAAGGACAATACCGGGCCATCTCCGAACCGAAGACGGAGTCGGTTATTCAGGGTCCCCGGGAGGGCTTTATCGAGGATATCGACAGCAATATGGCGCTTGTTCGCAAACGAATCCGAAACGAGCATTTGTCGTTCGAGCCGCTCGTGATCGGGACGCAGACCAAAACCAAGCTGTATTTGTCCTACATGGAGGATATCGCCTCTTCGCAAATCGTGGACGAGTTTCGCGCCCGCCTGAGCGCCATCCAAACGGACAGCATATTGGAAAGCTCGTATATCGAGGAATGGATTCAGGACAAAGGCATGACTCCTTTTCCCCAATTTATCAGCACCGAACGGCCCGATGTCGTTGCGGCCAGACTGCTCGAGGGACAGGTGGCCGTCATGACGGACGGCACGCCTTTCGTCCTCATAGGTCCCATCACGTTTTTTCAATTGTTCAGCTCGCCCGAAGACTATTACCAACGCGCCGACATCGCCATCCTGATGCGGTGGCTGCGGATGCTTGCCTTCTTGTTGGCGGTCTTCGTGCCGGCCCTCTATATCGCGGTCGTCAGTTATCATCAGGAAATGCTGCCGACGACGCTGCTCATCAGCCTTGCGGCCCAGCGCGTGGACGTGCCGTTTCCCGCTTTTATCGAAGCGGGCATGATGATGGTCATCTTCGAGCTCCTTCGGGAGGCCGGTCTGCGCATGCCGCGGATCGCCGGGCAAGCCATCTCGATCGTCGGCGCGCTCGTGCTGGGCCAAGCGGCGGTCGAAGCCGGGCTGGTTTCCGCCGCGATGGTCATCGTCGTCTCGCTTACGGCGATTTCGAATTTTATTTCGCCCAACTACCGCTTTGGCATCGCGCAGCGCATCATCCAATTTTTCTTCATGATCCTGGCGGGAATTCTGGGACTGTTCGGCATCATGTGCGGCGTATTCTTCCTGCTGATCCATCTGGTGTCCATCCGCTCGTTCGGCGTTTCGTATATGGCGCCGATGGCTCCGCTCGTGCTGTCCGATTGGAAGGATACGTTCGTGCGTGTGCCCCGCAGGCTCATGACGCGTTTGCCGGCATCTTTTCATCCCAAACGGACTAGAAGGTGATCATCGGTGAGGGCAGCGGTATTGGCGGCGATGATGCTTTTATGCTGCGCGGGGTGTTGGGACATGAAGGAGATGAGCGAACTGGCTATCGTCGATCTCGCGGGGATGGACGTGGATCCGGCTACCGGAAAGTTCATCGGCTATTATCAAGTCATCAATCCGACCAGCGTCTCCGCAAGGAACGGCGGTTCCGCGAAGGCGGCCGTTTATACCTACAGCTTCGACGAACGGAGCCCGGGCCGCTTGCAGGAAAGGGCGGGCACGGCATTGCCGCGCCGGGTGTTCATGGACCATAACCAATGTTATATCGTATCGCAGAGGCTTGCCGAAAAAGGCATGCTGGACCACTACGTCAATTTCATCGAGCGGAATCCGTTACGCAGGACGAACGTGGGTTTGGTGATTTCCGATTCGCCGCTGTCCGAGGTGTTTCATGCCTTCACGCCGTTGGAATTCATGCCGGGCAAGTATCTGCGGTCGCTGCTCGAGGTGCAGGGCGAGAATTTCGGAGCGCCGAATATGATCATACGCGTCACGGACCTCGTAGAAGGCATACCGAAGCAACGGCCGACGATCGTGCCGATCATTCATTACAGCGGGCAGCCGGAACGCTCGTCCCGCGCGAGGAGGCTGGAAGATATCGGAGCCACGTCGAACGGCATCAGCATGTCCGATGGAGCCGTGATCTATCAGGGGCGCATGGTCGGCCGCATAAGCAGGGAATTGAAGATCACGGATATGATCGTAAACGGAAAAATCAAGAGAGCGGTCGAGAGCATCCGCGTGAACGGAGCCCGGGTTGACGTCGAGGCGCGCAAATTCCGTATCCGGCGCGATTGGGACCGTGCGGCCAATCGGCTCGATATCGTCATTCGCGCCAAACTTCGCATTATTGATAATTTGCAGCAGAAGGAGATGACCAAGCGAAATCTGGCCGAAATCGAACACGCCTTTAACAGCCTTCTGCAGGCGAAGGCCCGGAAGATGGTTGCATTCGCCGACGAGAAGGGCTGGGATTTCCTCGGTCTGCAGGATGCGGGAACGCCTCCCGATAAATGGCGGCAAACCGTCGTAACGTTCCGGATCGCGTCAAAGGTAGAGTCGTTCGGAAATACGAAGACGCCTTACAATCTACGGGAAATCGAGGAATAGACATGGAAAACGCCCAGCTGAAAGGGTGGCAAATGTTCGCGGCCGCCTTTAGCTTTGTGATCGGCACGACGTTTATTTTGCTGCCGGGCGGTTTGATTGCCGAGACGAAGCAATATGCGTGGCTCTTTACGCTCGGCGCGTCTTTCTACGGATTGCTATTAGCCTGCGGCTGGTTGTACCTGAGCAAATGCCACGATGGACTGAGCCTCGTGCAGATTTCGACGAAGGTGCTCGGAAGATGGGCCGGAGGAGCGGTATCCCTGCTCTATATCCTGTTCTTTATCCAAATCGCATCCTGGGTGACGCGGAATATGAGCGATTACATGAGCGTTAACCTCATGCCGAGAACGCCGATCTCCGTGTTCCATATCGTGGTGCTCGGCGTATGCGCCTACGCGGTGGTACGCGGCATCGAGTCGATCTCTTCCGTGAGTTGGATCCTGATTCCGATCCTGATGCTTATGTTCTGGGTTCCCTTCTCCATCATGCTCAAGGAATGGGATTGGAGCCGATTCCAAGTTCGCCAATCCTTTCAGCTATGGCCGGCCATGATCAAGACGAAATACGCGCTTGGTTTCCCGTTCATGGAGACCGTCGCCTTCATGATGCTGATGCCTTTTGCCGAGCGGAAGGCGAAAAGGATGGTCCTGTGGGGTATCGGCGCCGCAGGATTGCTGCTGTCGCTCACCATTCTATTTACCATCGGTATTCTAGGCGTCTACCGGAGTTCGCATCTGACGAATCCGATTTTCACGATATTCCGGGAAATGCGCTTCTCCAATGCCATCGAGCATATGGAGGCGTTGATCTCGGTGCTTGTGCTGCTGCTGGTTTTTCTCAAGCTGAGCGTGTTGTTTTATTGCGCCGTGCTCGGGATTTGCCAATTATTCAATCTGAAAAAGCGGGCCGCGGTGGCCTTTCCGCTGATTTGGGTCATTTCCGCGTATGCGCTGTATTTCGATAATGTCATCGATAATATCGATTGGATTCAGAAATATCTGTTTAGCTATTACTCGCTTTATGCCATCTTGCTGCCGGCGATCCTGATGGGCATGACATGGGCAAGGCGATGGATAACGGCATGAAGGGAGCGGCCGATAGATGGTAGGGCTAATCGTATCGTACGTTTTCTTTCTGGCGATCGGCATTGCGATGTTAAAAAAGGGGCGCAGCAGTCCGGCGGAGAAGGTGGCTTTCGTCATGATCACGACAGTCGGCGGGGTGATGTGGGGCTGTTTATTTCTACGCGTTCCGCTCGATTTGAACAAACTGATCGGGTTCATTCTGGACCGGCTTCTCTGAAGCAAGAAGCGTGCCGCCCTTCGCCCCGGCTGTTCGGCTGCGGCGTTTTGGTTGCTCTGGCGCGGGAAGCGGAAGGAATCGGAAATCGGCATGCAGCGATAGCGTAGACAGGCGCCTCCGAGACGTCTTCTGCGCTATTTTTCTTTCGCTCTCAGTATTCTCGCCAACTCGCGGCCTTATGCGGCGCGAAAGCGTTCGGCCCGCCGGGCCGGGGACGTATTCCCGCGCCTTGACGAATTCGATAAAAGTGCTAAACTTAAACTAAGTCTAAATTAGAAGGAGGCGATCGCATGTCCCGTCAAAGCTTGACCGCGCCGAGAAGGTTGATTTTGGACATCTTAACGGAGTCGCACGATCATCCTACCGCTTCGGATATTATCGACCGTCTCAAGACCCAGGGCCAGAGCGTCGCGTATGCGACTGTCTATAATTCGCTTCGTTATCTGACCGAGCAAGGGCTGATTCGGGAATTGAAGCTGGAGGGAGACGCGAGCCGGTACGATTCCCGGACCGAGGACCATCAGCATATCGTGTGCGTATCCTGCGGGAAAGTAAGCGAAGTGATGACCGAATCGCCGAAGGATTGGCTCCGGCATATCGAGGAAGAGACCGGATATTCGATTTCGGAGGAACAATTCTTGTTCAAAGGAGTGTGCGGGGAATGCCGAGCGTCGAACGACCGAACGGTTCAATGAACGAAGCGTCCGTTCCGTTCCCGGAAGGGGCTTTCTGCGAAACGACGAAGCGGATCGTCGTCATCAGCCCGTTTCCGGCGCTCCTGCAGGAGCTGGTCTCGGAGCTCATGGCCCGCTGCTACGACGTGTTGACGTTTCACAGCGCCAAGGAGCCGATTCTCCCCCTGCTGCAGAACGACCTGATCGTCGTGGACCGCACGTGGGGGGCGGACGATGACGGAGCGATTCCCGAAGCGTTATCCCCGGAGCGCCTGTACCTGATCGGAGAGCGGACGCCGTCACCCTTTCCCGAAGGACATACGCTGCAGTGGCCAGGCGCGCTCGAGACGGCGATCGCGAGGATAGAGACGCTTGCGGGTCAAAGCACGTCTCCTCCCGCCGCCGCGGAAACGGGTGCCGACCGGCTGCGCTTCAAGGACGTCGAAATGGATCTGAAGCGGATGATCGTCCTGCGCCGCGGGGCGAAGGTCGATTTGACGAAGACGGAATTCGACCTGCTGCGGGTCCTGCTATCATCCGACGGCGGCGTCTTGACGCGCCAGGCGATCATGGAAGCCATCTGGGGCGACGGGTACTTCGGCGGCAGCAACTCGGTCGACGTGCATATCAAGAGCCTCAGGCATAAGCTCGGCGACGATCCGAAAAGTCCGGTCTATATCGCGACGGTTCGCGGCGTCGGCTATCGCATCGGGGAATAAATTCAAGGCGCCGGGCCAGTCCCGGCGCGGCTTCGGCGGATGGGGCGAGCCTTCTTCATCCAATTCATATTATCTCTTCATGAGACCTTCATGATGCCTTCATCAGACCTTCATGATGCCTTCATCATACCTTCATGCAAGCCTTTCGCATGGGTGGTATGATTTTTTTGTAGCCAATATTTAAACTAAATCTAAATATAAACAGGAGGGAAACGCGATGCGCAAAACGATTATCGTCGGTACCGGCCCCGCCGGATTGACGGCAGCCATTTATCTGGCAAGAGCGAACCTGAACCCGCTTGTCATCGAAGGACCGGAGCCGGGCGGCCAGCTCACGACGACGACGGAGGTCGAGAACTTCCCCGGTTTCCCGGACGGCATCATGGGTCCCGAGCTCATGGACAATATGCGCAAGCAAGCGGAGCGGTTCGGAGCCGAGTTCAAGACGGGATGGGTCAACGAGATCGATACGTCGAAGCGGCCGTTCACGCTGAAGGTCGAGGGGCTCGGCGAGCTGCAGGCCGAGACGCTGATTATCTCCACCGGCGCATCGGCCAAATACTTAGGCATCCCGGGCGAACGCGACAACATCGGCCGCGGCGTCAGCACCTGCGCCACCTGCGACGGTTTCTTCTACCGCGGCAAGAAAATCATCGTCGTCGGCGGCGGGGACTCGGCCATGGAGGAAGCGAACTTCTTGACGCGCTTCGCTTCGGAAGTCGTCATCGTCAATCGCCGCGAGGAGCTTCGCGCCTCCAAAATCATGCAGGATCGCGCGCGGGCCAACCCGAAGATCAGCTGGGCGCTCGGCCGGACGCCGCTTGAAGTCGCGGCGGACGAATCCGGTCTGAAAGGACTCCGCGTGCTGAACAACGAGACCGGCGAACAAGAGCTGCTCGAGACGAACGGGATCTTCATCGCGATCGGCCACTCGCCGAACACGAAGTTTCTCGGCGGTCAGCTGACGACGGACAGCCACGGCTACCTGGTCGTCAATCCCGGCACGACCGAGACCAACATTCCCGGCATATTCGCCTGCGGAGACGTGCAGGACAGCCGTTATCGCCAAGCGATCAGCGCCGCCGGAACGGGCTGCATGGCCGCCCTCGATTGCGAGCGGTTCCTGGAAGCCGCCGAGCTGCCGGCCACCGCGGCGGTCTGAGCGCGCGGATCGGGCCGAGCGAGACAAGTTTAAGAACCTGAACGCATCATTTTGAACGCATAAGATCGAAGGAGGAAGAACGATGTCCGAGACGAATCCCGTCATTGTATACACGAGCACGCACTGCAACTATTGCAAGCAGGTGAAATCGTTCCTGAGCGAACGAGGCGTCGCTTACGAGGAGCGCAACATCGACCAAGAAGAGAAATACGCCGAGGAGTTGTGGAATACGGGCATGCGTTCCGTGCCCGTGACGGTCATCGGAGAGGCCAAGATACTCGGCTTCAACCAGACCCAGCTCAATCGCGCCGTCGCCGAGCTTCAAGCCTAGACCCCAATTCACCCACTAACAGGAGGTTCACCGATACTATGAATAATCAACCAACCATCGCTTACCCGTTCGCCAAAGTCGGCCTTCCCGCGCCGGACTTTAAACTCCCGTCGACCAAGAACCTGGAATCGCTCGAAGAAACGGTCGCGCTGGCCGATTATCGCGGCAAATGGCTCGTGCTGTTCTTCTGGCCGTACGACTTCACTTTCGTCTGTCCGACGGAGATCGTCGGCTTCAGCGACAGCTACGAGCAATTCAAGGCGCTCGACTGCGAGATCGTCGGCGCTTCCGTGGACAGCGTCTATACGCACCGCGCCTGGATCGAAACGCCGGTCGACAAGAACGGCATCGGCGCCATCAAATTCCCGATCGCGTCCGATTTCACGAAGGAAACCGCCCATGCGTACGGCATTCTCGACGACGCGTCGGGCGCGGCTCACCGCGGCTTGTTCATCATCGATCCCGAAGGCATCCTGCGCTATCAGGTCGTGACGGACATGAACGTCGGCCGGAGCGTCGAAGAGACCCTGCGCGTGCTGCAAGCCCTGCAATCCGGCGGCCTGTGCCCGGTCAACTGGAAGCCAGGCGACAAAACGCTCTAATACGCTCGCCGGACGGGACAATCCCGTGCATCCGCACAACAAAAACAGACTCGCGTCCTTCGTCGGGCGGAGTCTGTTTTTGTTATACGTGCGCGTTTGATAGTCTAAGCCTAATAAGGTTCGGCTTCATGTCCTTTGCGCACGGCATCCCCGGGAGCTTGGTCGCCGTTCCGGTTGCCCAGCGGTTTCCGGCTGGAGCCGTCCTTCGCGGCATGCGCCAATCCTTCGCTTAGCCGGCGACCGTATTCTTCGTCGGCTTCCGCCGCGAGCTGCGTCATCCGGGCTCGAATCCGTTCATCGCAGCGCGAGAGGTCGCCGACGAGGTTGGCGATCAATTCGGCTTTCTCCCATTCCTCGAAATTCCGGAACGTTTCCCCGGCTTGCTTGGTGTTATCCTGACGGTCGATCGACCGGCGTACCAGGTTTCCTTGCACGAAGGGCTCATGCTCCTTGCCCGGCTGCTTCGCCTCGACGAGCCCGCCGAGCATCGACGGCTCGTAATTGATATGCGGATTTTGGCCGGGGGCGCGGTCGACTTTGACCTGCATGAGTCCGCCGCTTTGATTCGTCGCGACCCGTTTCTTGGGGGCGTTGATGGGGAGCTGCAGGTAGTTCGCGCCCGCGCGGTGGCGCTGCGTGTCGGAATAGGAGAACGTCCGTCCCTGCAGCATCTTGTCGTCGGAGAAATCCAGTCCGTCGACCAGAACGCCTACGCCGAACGCGGCTTGCTCCACCTCCGTGAAATAATCGGCCGGATTCCGGTTCAGCGTCATCTTGCCGACCGGCAGCCAAGGGAAGCGGTCGTTCGGCCACAGTTTCGTATCGTCCAGCGGATCGAAATCAAGCTCCGGATGCTCGTCGTCGCTCATGATTTGAACGAGCAGCTCCCATTCCGGGAAATCGCCGCGCTCGATCGCCTCGTAGAGATCCTGGGTGGCGTGGTTGAAATTCGTCGCCTGGATGTCGCCGGCTTCCTTTTGCGTGAGATTCTTGATGCCCTGCCTCGGCTCCCAGTGATACTTCACGAGCACGGCCTTGCCTTCCGGGTTCACCCAGCGGTAGGTATTGACGCCCGAGCCCTGCATCATGCGGTAGTTGGCCGGAATGCCCCATGGCGAATAGACGAAGGTCACCATGTGGAACGATTCGGGCGAACTGGCGCAGAAGTCGAAGAAACGCTCGCTGTCCTGCACGTTCGTGAGCGGGTCCGGTTTGAACGCGTGGATCATGTCGGGAAACTTGACCGCATCGCGGATGAAGAAGATTTTGAGGTTGTTACCGACGAGATCCCAGTTGCCGTCCTCCGTGTAAAACTTGACCGCGAAGCCGCGGGGGTCGCGAAGCGTCTCCGGCGAATGGTTCCCATGGACGACGGTAGAAAAGCGCACGAAGACCGGCGTCTGTTTGCCTTTCTCTTGGAATAGCTTGGCCCGCGTGTAATTCGATACCGGTTCCCCGCCGACGGTTCCGTACGCTTCGAAGACCCCGTGTGCGCCGGCGCCCCGCGCATGCACGACGCGTTCCGGCACGCGCTCGCGGTCGAAGTGGCTGATTTTCTCGATGAAATCATAATTTTCGAGCGTCGCGGGACCGCGGTTGCCGACGGTTCGGATGTTTTGATTGTTGGTAATCGGATGTCCTTGCCGATTGGTTAACAGGTTATCGTCTTCTGCCACGGATGCATCTCCTTTGCGCTAGCCATGCTTGAATAAGCCGATGGTAGTATTGGTTGCCTTTCCCAATCTTATTCTCCGGCGCAAAGGGGGGCTGCATGCCGTGGAGCTCGTCCGGAAGCGCAAAAAACTCCCGCGCCGCTGAGCGGGGGGAGTCTTGTAAGTGCTTCGTCACAGACGGCTCTTCATGCGGAGGGGATGGCCGATCCGGCATAAGAGCCGCAGGCAGCGCGCTTCGCAAGCGGCGGGCTATCGTATCGCATGCGCGGTATCGTACCGCAAGCGCGATAATCGCATCGTTAGCGGGCTATCGTGTCGCCTGTCGTCTCCATGGCGGCATCGGCGGAAAACGTCAGCTGCCGCTCTTCCGGCGATGGTAATGCTGATTCGCCTTCATGCGGTTGCCGCATCTGTCCATGCTGCACCAGCGGCGCTGCTGATTCCGGCTCGTATCGTAGAAGTGGAGAATGCAGGTCTCGCTCTCGCATTTCTTTAGATTGTCCGGCTTGAAGGAGACGAAGAACAGCGCGGCTTCCTCCAGGAACAGCGCAGGCAACTGCGATACGTCATAATGGCGCACGGCCGCAATGCCTGATTCGGTCGCGTCAAGCTGGTAATAGCTGCGATAGCCGGACAGCTCTTCGTTCAGCGCGGCGATGAACGGGGCCGGGAGCGTCCGCTCGCTCTCGATCGCGGCGAAAGCTTCCTCCACCTTGCCCCGGAAGGAGATAATGCGCCGAAGCAGGTCCGCTCGTTCTTCGGCCGGGAGCGCGTCGCGGCTCCCCGTGACGACGCGGGCCTTGCCGGCTTGCTCCAGCCACCGCATCAGCCCCTCCCAGGAGGTCAGCAGCTCGGTGCGTTCGCCTTTGATCATTTTCCGCGTATTCACGAAATCCGCAGTGAACTGATTGCCGATAAATAGGAATTCGGACGATTCCATAGCGGTTCATCTCCATCGATTGAATTCGGATCCCTGGTCGGATCAGGATTTGATTATCTCCTATTTTAACTGTCTAAATCGATGTTTACAAGTTATATAATTTCCAATATCGAAGAGGCGTCTGCGTGAGGCCGTGATCACGGAATCGAAATGCCGTCCGCGAGATGTTTAATCTCCGAGAGCTTGTCGAGGTAAGCGCGCAGCGTATCCGCTTGAAGCTCGAGGCTCATGAATTTGCCCTCGCGGATGCTGCGGATCAATTCCGCGGTTTCAAGCTCTTTCAGATGATGGGAGATGGTCGCGGCGCTGACGTTGTGATACTCGTGCAGCACGCTGCAGGGAAGCGGCTCCTTGGCGGCGCCGATCTCCCGCAGCATCCGGTAGCGCCGCGGCTCGGCAAGCGCGCGCGAAATCCTGGAAAATTGCTGATCGGTTAACGTTGTCATGGAAGCATGGGCTCCTTTCATTAATCGCGGCGACGGAGGATTAATCGATCCCTTATCATTTCATAGTTATATATGTATCATATTATAGACCGTGCAGGAAAGCGCCGCAAGCGAGCGGAAAGCGCTATTGGATGTGGAGTCAACTTATGTGAACGGACATGTTCTCTTTGTGTGTGACGTCATAAGTTTTGAGAAGATAATCAAAATCTAATGAAAAGAATTTCATGGATACTGAGAAAATAGCTGGATCCGCGGTATTCCCGCAATGGCGCTGCCAAAGATGGTACGGGGGCGCCCCTTTAAAGGATTCGACTCGTTGCATTTCCGCTCCAGCGGATGCGGCAGCCGGGCCGCAATGAGGCTTAATCGCAAATGCAAGCAATTAAAGAATAATATTCCTGTATTAAGATAAACTATTGCTTGTGTATCGATTTATACACTTTTTCATGAAAGTTGAGAACAATCATGAATATTGGCGCAGACCTCAAAGAGAATGAACAAGTGTTCAAGGACATATTTCAGAATTGTTCGGATGTCAAATTTCGTGAAATTCCAATCCAAGACCAGCCCAAGCTGCTCATGATATACACGGACGGCATGGTCAATACGGATATCATATTGTCGCACGTTCTCAAGCCGCTCCTTTTTAATGGGCTGCCGAGAGGCTTGGGAGCGCTGGACAGCATTGTCCAGATGTTCAATCGGGAGCTCTTCACCATCCTGCAGACGATGAAGCTGTCCGATACGACAGCTATTGCCGAGTTGATTTTAAAGGGACACCTCGCGCTGCTGATCGACGGGGAGCCGCACGCGCTTATCGCCGATATCCAGCGTTTCGAAACCCGCAGCATCGAAGAGCCTACCGAAGAATCCACTCTCCGGGGCTCCAAGGAAAGCTTCACCGAAAACCTTCGAACGAATACCACCATGATTCGCCGCATACTCGGGACGCCGAAGCTGAAGATGGAATCGCTTAAAATCGGCAGCCTGTCGCAGACGGAAATCGTCATCACCTATATTGAAGGCAAGGTCTCTACCGACGTCCTGAAGACTGTGCGCGAGCGGATCGGCAAAATCGAGTTGGAGGGCATTCTCGAGTCCGGATACATCGAGGAATCGATCGAGGACTTTCATTTCACCCCCTTTCAGCAGATGGGCAACACGGAACGTCCCGACGTCGTAGCGGCTGAATTGCTTGAGGGTAAAGTAGCCATTATCACCAATGGCTCTCCGTTCGTCATTATCGCCCCTGTCACGTTCTGGGGCGGTCTGCAGGCGCCCGATGATTATTACGAGCGGTTCTTGTTCGTTGATTTCAGCCGCTGGATCCGCTTCGTGTTCATTCTCTTCTCGGTGCTCTTTCCGTCCTTGTATATTGCGCTGACCAACTATCATCAGGAAATGGTGCCGCTCAAGCTGATGACTACGATCGCGATGCTGCGGGAGAAATCGCCGTTCCCGACCGTCATTGAAGTGCTGTTGATGGAGCTAATGTTCGAGGGGCTGCGCGAAGCGGGCATCCGCCTGCCGATGCAGATCGGCCCGCTCGTCACCGTCGCCGGGGCGCTCGTCATCGGCGAAGCTGCCGTCCGCGCCGGCATCATCTCGGCGCCGATCGTCATCGTCGTAGCGGCTGCCGGCATCGCCTCCTTCGTTATTCCACGCTACCGCGCCGGCTATCCGCTGCGGATGCTCCGGTTTCCGCTGCTCGTTTTGTCCGGCCTATTCGGCCTGTTCGGGATGGCCGTCGGGATCATTGCGATCCTGATTCATATGATCCATCTAAGCTCCTTCGGGACCCCGTATTTCAGCCCGGTGGCGCCGCTCGCTTCCCGCAGGCTTAAAGATATCCTGGTGCGGAAGCCGCGCAAGCTTGTCAAAAAATCCGATCCAGAGGCTGAGCCTTCATGAAGAGGGCGGGCAAGCTCATGCTGGCGCTGCTGCTGATCGTGCCGCTAACCGCCTGCTGGAATCTCGAGGAACCCGACGAGCAGGCTTTCGTCCTCGGATCCGGACTCGATTATACGAAGGAAGGGGAGGTCATGCTCAGCTCCCAGATCGTCGTTCCTTCGGGCATCGGGAGCTCGCAAGACGGCGGCGGCAACCAGAAGCCAAACAGCTTCCGCATGATGAAGGCAACCGGCAAGAACGTGTACGATGCGGTGGAAAATCTCCAGAAGCAAATTTCGCGGACGCTCTTCTTCGGCCACCGACAGACCATTATTATCGGTCACCGGATGGCTGTCCATGGCATCGGCAGCTTTATGGACATTTTCATCCGCAACCCGCAAGCGGAGCTGCGCTCCTCGATATTCGTGGTGAAAAACTCCGACGCGAAGGACATCTTTACCATTACGCCGATCTTCGACCCCATCATTACGCCGACTCTATCGCGGGAGATCAGGTCGATGGGCTTGAAGCCTTACTATTTCCGCAATTTTCTGGCGGAATCGATGAGCGAGTCGAAGCTGCCGCTGGTGCCGCTGATCAGCATGAATAAAATGCATAAGTACGTGTATGCGGGAGGAGCCATTTTAAACAAGGATGACAACCTGAAGCTTATCGGGTTCCTGAACGCCAGATAAGCGCTGTATGCCAACTGGATACTCGGCAACCTGAACCGAATCGCCATCACCGCCCTCGTCAAGAAGGGAGACGGCACCGTCAGCGTGAAGCTCCAGACGCTGAATCATAAGGTTCGCGTGAAACCTTCGGGCTCGCAGATCAACGTCGAAGTCCATTTAACCGGGAAAGGGACAATCGTCGAAAACAACTCTAACCTTGATCCGACTAAGCGGATGGATCTCGTGACGATTCAAAAGGCGCTCGGCGAGGCGACTCGGACGTCAATCGTCGAGATGATCGATAAGGTGCAGAAGCGGTACAAGGCGGATATATTCGCGTTCGGGGAAAGTTTCCATCGGCAGCAGCCCGTTCAGTGGAAAACAATCAGGCCAAAGTGGAAGGAAGCCTTTCCCCGGCTTCATATCACCGTGAAGGTGGACATTCAATGCAAGGACCCGGGCCAGTCCAGCTCTTCGTTGATGAAATCATTTCAAAAGCCGGGTTAAAAGCCCGGGCTGCCGGCCGGACAGGAGGGATTAACGGCTTATGAAGCTGACTGGAATTCAAGTCGTGTGGATCGTCGCGACCGCCGAATTGGTCATGGAGGTCTGGCTCCGAATATCGCCCGCTATCGAATTTGCCAAGCAGGACGCCTGGATGTCGATGCTGCTCGCCGGCCTGATCGGCATCGTCTTGACCTTCCTGGCCGTTCGCGTCAGCATGTTCCATCCCGGTCAGACCCTGGTCAAATACAGCCAGAAGCTGCTCGGGAAGGGGTTCGGCAGAGCGATCGTTCTGCCGTACTTTGCGGCATGGTATATGCTATCGATCGACGTGCTCCGCTCCTTCGCCGATTTTATCCACCTGATCCTGCTCGATCAGACGCCCGTATGGCTGATCGAGCTGCTCATGGTGGTGTTGATGGCTTATATTACCTTTTCTGGCGGCATTACATCGATCGGCCGGTTTTGCGAGATCGCTGGCCCCGTCACCGTCATCACCATGTTCTTCACCTTCGTTTTAAATGCGGGCAATGTGGATTGGAGCCAGCTGACGCCGGTATTCAACGACATAGGCTGGGAGCAAGTCGCGAAGGCTTCGGTCGCTCCCGGTTCCTTCTTCGGGGAGACATTCATGCTGTTATCGGTCATTGCGTTCATGAATAAGCCGGAAAAGGCGATGTCGAAATCGATGATTGGCCTGTTTATTACCATTGTCGGCGTGTTCGCCGCAACCTTTATGGTTTTGCTCATTTTCGGCCCCAATTTGTCCGCCGGGTTCAAGTTTCCGTATTTTATGATCGTACGGTCCATCAGCATTTTAGATTTTATCCAGAACGTCGATATTTTCGTCATCTACATTTGGATTTTCGGCGTGTTTGCGAAGCTGTCGCTTTATTTGTTCCTGACCAGCTACGAAATGTCGAACTGGTTCAATATTAAGGATTGGCGGAAAATGATTTTGTTCGGTGCGCCGCTCATATTTATCTCGGCGATTATGGTTCCGAATCAGACATGGATTCTGATGTTTCAGAAATTATGGCAGAACGCGATTATCCCCTTTTGCGGAATCGGGGTTCCCCTTCTGCTGTGGATTCTGTCGGCCGCGAGAAAAAAATCCGTGCAAGTGTAAACGCCGCTGCCGGAAGCGGGTGTTTGGCTGTTAGTTATAAAATTGGACAGAGGTACCGACTCGAGAACCGATTTTTTAACATTCGTTGTTCGGAATTTCGATCGCGAACAGAAAGCGCTAATGGATGTGGAGTCACAAAAATCGCTAGAAAATAAAGATCCCCCATGGAAGACAATGACGACTTCGGGCTAGCCCGAAGTCGTCATTGTCTTATCCTTGAAGGGATTGTTAGCGTGCGGGGTGAATGTGCCTATTTAATTACGCGTCGTGCCGTTAAGTAGTGAGAATTCCAATAGGAGTTAAGCGTAGTGATTCTCACGCCGCCAGCACCGTATGTGTTTAACATTTTGTTACTTCCAAGGTAAATGCCTACATGACCGACTCCAGATCTGCCCGGGACGGAGAAAAATAGCAGGTCGCCTTTCTTGCGATTGCTTTTTGAAACATAACTGCCGACTTTCGCTTGCTGAGCAGCTGTTCGCGGCAGGGTAATGCCGTATTTCCCGAAAACGTATTTCGTAAATGACGAGCAGTCGAAGTTGCGTGTTTGTCCAACTTTAGCACCGAATTTATATGGCGTGCCTAGATATCTTTTCCCTAAAGAGATAATGCTGTCGGCTTTCGTAGCAGCAGACATCGCACTAATACTAGTAGCGGCATGAGTGGTATGGGGACTAGTGATTACCCCTCCGGAAATAGCAACTGTTGCTCCAATCGTAATCATCGCCAAGAGCTTCGTCCATCTAAGATGTAATTTCATGCTGTTGTTCTCCTCCTTGAGTTGAGCACTGGATCATCGCCTGGTCAAGTATAGCAGACCGGAAGTCGCCTATAATTTGCTAGAAGAGGAGTAAACCATTGGCTGATAAGGGAATGGCCTGTTTTATTAGAAAACAATGAGAATCTTTATCGAATTCTTTCTTGACGTATCTTCGGTAGAGTGCCATAGCTACGACCGGTACCTGTGCTTGCGTCTTTCTTCTGAACATCGGATACAGTCATCGGAAGAAATTGTGTCGCTAAAGGAGCCAAATGCGCGCTCGCGAGGGATGAAAACGTGGATACGATTAATTTTGAGCAGGCGGATTTTCGGAGTGGTCCTAAGGAGCTCATAGAAATAAAACGACCGCCACATGGCTAATGCATGTAGGCGGTCGTCTTGGCGGAAAACTAGCTGCTTCGGGAGCTGACTCAATTTTAGCCTCAGTAGGCTTTTCGCGTGCCGTTATTTTCCTTCAGCATTTCGACGGCTTCGCGAAACCGCTGGCCATGCACGATTTCCCGCTCGCGCAGAAATTTGAGCCCGTCGTTGAGATCCGGATCGTCGCTTAGATCGATAATGTATTGATAGGTCGCGCGCGCTTTCTCTTCCGCCGCGATATCCTCGTAAAGGTCGGCAATCGGATCTCCTTTCCCCGCGATATAGGAAGCGTTGAACGGAATGCCGCCGGCGTTCTCGTAATAAAGAGCGCTGCCATGATCGTAATGGGGCTCGAGATCGCCTTCAATCAGATCCCTCCGGTCGACCACCGGAAATTCGAATTGTTCGAGGAGAAGGACGCCATCGGCGCGACCAGCGGAAACTCGAATCAAGTCCGCGAAAATCGCGGGCTTTTTTAATTCGATGAGACTGTCGAGACGCTGGTCGGCGGATGTTTTGGACTGGGAGGATCGGGGGCGGCAGACCGAATCATTTCATTTTGCCGACGTTCTTGATCGTCATCTTAACCTTGCACCGCACGTCGATTTGCGGGTACAATTCGCGCCAATCCGTTCGCTTCCAATCGGTATAGCTCATGCCGTTGCGCACGTAGGCGCCGATGCCCACGCCGTCGGCTCCTGCGTGCTGCATTTTCTTCATCATTAATTCCGCCTGCCCGGACACATACGCCTCGATTTTCCGTTCCAGCTTTCTCAGGTCCTTCGCGTTGCCGAGCTTGAGACCGCCGACGTATTCCAGCACCGTCCCGCTCAATTTCACGCGCACGGTAACGGTCGTGCCGGATCCTGATCCACTGATCTTCACGCTGCGCTGGCTGACAAGGGACGTGATCATGACCGCTTCCCTCGGCGTTCCTTTCTGCTGCAGGTCGATGCCGAATTCGCCCTGCTTGAATCTGCCGCGCATGAACGCGAAGATCATCGCGTCCTGGGGCGGCAGACGATCGACGTAACGGTCGTCCCGGAACAAAGCGATGCCGTCGACGACGATATTCTCGCCGGATTTGCGGATCATCGGCGCGACGGGATCGATGCCGTCGTCGTAATAGTCCCTCACGAATTGATGCAGGGTAGTCTTTGGAATCGCATGCGTGCTGGCCTCTTTCTCGAGCAGCCGTTCGATGTACCGGTCCGTGCGCGGATGCTGGCTGTAACGCTGGTTAAGCAGCTGCTCCGCGTCGCCGTTCACGACGGCGATCTTCATCAGCGGCGAGATGGCCGGATCGCGGATTTGCGTGTCGAGCTGATTCCCGATGCCGGCTTCGACGAACGATCGACCGAGCAGCGTGACGCGCAGCTGCCCGCTGACCAACTGCAGGCTGGTTTCGCGGGACATTTTGATCCGGGCTTGCTTGCTCGTCGGCGCCGTCGTGCTGAGCACTTCCCGCTTCTCGTTAGACTCGGCTTCCAGTCGCGGAATGGCGACGGCGATCTTCAATTCTCCGTTCGGCATCAGATCGTAGCTGGTCGACTGGATGAAGCCGATCCGCTCCAGGATGCGCTGGTCGCCGCAGCCCCCTAGCCCGAAAGCGGCGAAGAGCAAGAGCAGCATCGGCAACCGCCTCCAGAAGGCGTTACGCATGGACGGGGGCCTCCTTGTCTTTGCGGATCAGGAGCAGCGCGATCAGAAACAGGGGCAAGCCGAACGCGATGCCGATCTCGGCGATGCCGAACCAGGTCAGCCATTCGTTCACCTCGGCCAAGGTGTCGGGCATGAGGCCGACGAAGAAGGTGCCGGCGATCAGCGCGATGCCTCTGTACGACGGCTTAAGCTTCGGAAACAGCCTGCCGGTCGTTTCGTTCGCGGACCAATAGTACATGGCCATCGTGGCAAGCATCGTGAAGAGCAGCAGGCCGTACAGCATGTTTTCGATCCGTTCGATGAACGGAAACTTGATATAGGCGAACATGTCGATCAGCGGGAACTGCATTTCTCGCAGCTCGCCGATTCCGAAGAAGCCGAACACCAGAAAGCTGACATAGATATAGCTGGAGAATACGAGCACGTTAGCCCAGAGGGCGAGCTTCATCAGCTTCGCGGACCGTTCGGCGTATCCGAACAGCAGCATCACGAGCTCGTAGCCGAGAAAGGCCGTATAGATCCCCGTCATGCCGAGCGGGTCGAAATCGCCTTCCCGGAAGAAGAAGGGCGTCAGCCGGCTCCAGCTGAATTCATGATAGAACATGCAGGAGAACGGATACATCCAGACCGTCAAGTAGAAGAAGATCGTGCTTGCCTTCGATATCGTATAGATGCCTTTGATAAACAGCGAATAGGCGAGCAAGTCGATGACGATCTTGAACCAGACGGGGTTGGTCGTCGGGAACGCGATCATTTGAAAGATGAGCACGTACTCCATGGAGACGAGGCAGGCCAGCATGCTCCATATGATCGTCAGCAGGAGATACAAAGGCGAGAGCAGCAGAAGGGGCAGCCGCTGCTCCATGATTTCGAAGATGGATTTTCCCCGGCCCATCCGGTAGACCAGCCCGATCAACAGCAGATTCGCCGTGACGATGACGCCGTAGAACGGAAGGGCGAGCCATCCGTTGATTCCGAACGTTTGGGCAAGGATCTGCCCGAGGGACAAGATGACGACGCCCGTTTGCGTCATGTAGATCAGGACCAGGATATGGAAGGGAGCAAGCTTTTCCTTGACCGCCATCAAAATGACCACGTCCTATTTTTTCATTTTCATGCGGGCCGGATTCGGACTCTTGGCTTGCGAGGGCCGGGTCTTCAGCAGCTTGAACGGTGCCCGGATGAACACGTCCGCCCAATCGCTCGGTTTATGCGGCGCGACCGGCGTCATGTAGGAGGAACCGAGGCTCGTTAGATGGGATAAATGGATGATCAGGTAGGCGACTCCTATGGTAATGCCGAGGTTGCCCCAGATGCCCGCCAGAATAATCAGGCCGAAGCGGATCAGGCGAATGGAAGCGCTCATGATATAGCTCGGCATGACGAAGGACGAGATCGCGGAGGAAGCCACTACGATGATGAGAATGTTGCTCGTGAAGCCGGCTTGGACGGCGGCCTGGCCGATGACGATACCGCCGACAATGCCGATCGTTTGCCCGATTTTGGTCGGGAGCCGGGCGCCGGCTTCGCGGAGCAGCTCGATGACAAGCTCCATGAGCAACGCCTCGTATACCGGGGGAAACGGCACCCGGCTGCGCGATTCAGACAGCGTCAAAAGCAGGTTCTGCGGGATCATCTCGTAATGGAAGGTCGTGACCGACACGTAGAAGCATGTAAATAGAATCGTGACCGCAAACGAGAAGAATCGCAGCGCACGCGTCGCCGTGCCGAGCGACCAACGCTGATAATAATCGTCGGAGGACGTGAAAAACTCGAAAAACGACGTAGGCGCACTGAAGGCGGACGGACTGCCGTCCATAATGCCGACGACGCGGCCCGCGGTAAGCTTGGAGGCGATCGCATCCGGGCGTTCCGTGGTGAAGAATTGCGGGAAAATGGAGCTCGGCCTGTCGTCGATCAGCTGGACGAGCATGTTCGTGTCATGGACGGCATCAATCTCGATTCCCCGAATCCGACGGCTCAATTCATCGACATGGGACATATTGACGATGTCCGCGATGTAGAGCATGAATACATCCGTTTTGGAGATTTCACCCACCTGCATACGCACGCATTTAAGATGAGAGCTCTTAATTCTTCGTCGAATGAGGGATAACGTATCGCCCACCGGCTCGCTGAATGCATCGTGCGGTCCGGTAATCGTCGTTTCGCTCTCCGATTGGCTGATGGATCTGCCTTTCGGGTTGTACATGTCCATGACATAAGCTTGCTCCCGAAAAAACAGCACGACGGCGCCGGACAAAATTTCAATGACGATTTCTTTTTCCTCGTCTTTTCGCGCAAGGGCCAACCGTTCCAGCATGGATTGCAGCTCGCGCTCCGATGCCGAAAGGATTGGCCCTAAAACCTCGCGGTACAGCTTGTCGCTGTCAATCATATGAGCGAAGTAGAGCAGGTCGATATGAAGGTCGGGAAACGTTTGGTGGGTGAAATCCGCGCAGTCGTAGAATTGCTCAAGCGTATGGGACAATTGCTTCTGCTGGTTCATATGCACACCCTATGTTGTCGATAATTGGTATGCTTTCAGCTTTTCCCCAAGCGGATAATTTATACGAAATTACATCGGATCGAGCTCAAGTTCCGCTTTTGGAAAACGCAGGGTTTGGATACGAAGATAAAGCAATGTCGATAGATTTGGGGTGGCAAATGCTTGCGGAAAAGCCGTGTAGGGAGATTATAAACTTGGATTCGGACCACTCGCCGTTCTTTTCGCATCTGGAAGCGTAATAACATAGGGCAAGCGGTGTGCAGCTCGGCTTGTTGCACCCGGCGAGCGAACTGCCAACGATGTATCGGCTCGGGCAGCGCAACCGAACAAACGGAGCTAGCAAGCAGGCAATTTGTATAATTATCCCTTGACGGAGACACAATGAACGGTAATCAAGACCGAAAGAGGGATGAGGAGTGAGCGCAGCCCAGCGGGTATGGCAGGAGCTTCAAGAATCGGCGGATTTCGTAGTCTACGAACATGATATGAACGGCGTTCCGCTGATCATCGGCTACATTAAAACGATCACGGAGACGGAAGTCCTGCAGCGTCATATTCTGAGCTATTTGAAAGACGATGCGGCTCTGACCTTCGAGAAATTATACCAGCTTATCCCCGTGGCGGAAAAAGAGCGATCCGAGGATTGGACCTACATTCGCGACAAAATTTATCGCGGCTATGTCGCGATTCGATACGGACATGAAAACCGCCCGTGCATGCTGATCAATGCCGCCGCATCGAAGGGGCGCAGCGTCACGATTCCCGAAGTCGAATTCACCGTAGAAGGGCCCAAGCAAGCCTTCGTGGAGTCGCTGGACATCAATCTGCATTTGATCCGCAAACAGGTTCCTTATCCCGACTTACGGATCAAAGAGTTCACGATCGGGACGATCTCCAAATCGAGAGTCGCGGTCGTGTACATAGAGGGAATCACGAACGAACAATATTTGAACACCTGCATGCAGCGCATCCGGGATATCCGATTCGATCAAATCACCGACACGACGCTGCTGCAGCAAATGATTGAAGATCATCCGAACTCCATCTTTCCGCAGACCATCGGCACCGAACGACCCGACTACGTGGCTTGGGCCGTCTCCTCGGGACAAATTTGCATCCTCAAGGACGGATCCCCGACCGCGGTGTTCGCGCCGGTCAATCTGTGGCTGTTTTTTATTACGTACGAAGACTATTACTTGCCGTGGATCGTCGCTTCCCTGCTCCGTATGATCCGGATGTGCTCCGTGCTATTTTCCGTTTATGCCTCGCCGCTATATGTGGCGGTCATCACGTATCACGGTCAAGGCATATCGAATGTGTTTTTGCCGACGATCGTGTCTTCGAGGATCAACGTGCCGTTTCCTCCGGTCGTGGAAGTGCTCATCATGGAGCTCGTCATCGAACTGCTGCGGGAAGCCGGCGCCCGGCTTCCTTCGAAGATCGGACAGACGATCGGCATCGTCGGAGGCATCGTGCTCGGGACGGCAGCCGTGGAAGCCGCGCTAACAAGTAATTTTTTGTTGATCATCGTCGCGCTGTCGGCGCTCGCTTCTTTTACGACGCCGATTTTCCGCATGAGCGCCACCATACGCATACTTCGGTTTCCGTTCATCATCGCCGCGCAAATCTGGGGTTTGCTCGGAATCGTCATCTGTACGCTCGCGCTAATTGCGCATCTGCTGCGATTGACGTCGCTCGGGATGCCTTATCTAGTACCGCTCTACCCGTTCCGCTCGCCCGACTTGTACGATACGGTGATTCGTCCGCCTTATTCCAAGTTTCAACATCGCTTCAGCTTCTTCCGGTCGCCGACCCCCGTCAGATTCGAACGAAAGAAGAAAAAGGCTCCGGCTAAAAAAGACATTGACGATTGAACCCGCTTGGAGAGTGAGAAAAGACGACTACCGCAGCGTCTTCGAGATTGACCATATCGTCTTTTCTCGTTTTCGTGCTGATTCATGCCATGCAGTTCGGTCCCGAGTATCTGTCCATGTCGATTACCCCGATACAATGGGCGGGTCAAGACGTCTGGATATCGGTCTTGATTTGCAGCCTCGTCTTTCATGTCATCATTTGGATGATGTACCAGATCCTCAACCGCAGCGGAACGGAGCTGATCGATCTTCATCATCAGCTATTCGGGCGATGGGCGGGCGGAGGGCTTAATCTAGTCTTTGTCGTTTATTTCCTGCTTCTGGCAAGCTTGCAAATGCGGCTGTTTATCGAGGTTATTCAAGTCTGGCTGTTCCCTGATCTGGCGACATGGCCGTTGGCCTTGGTTATGCTGCTGCTGGTGTATTACATCGTGGCCGGCGGTTTTCGGGTGATCGTGGGTATTTGCCTGTTTAGCTTGATTCGCTATATCACTATCTTGGCGATGTTTTTCCCAGCCAAGTATTTTCATTTCAGCAACTTGTCGCCGATACTCGACCATTCGCCGAAGGAGCTCTTCGAAGCGGGTAAGGCGCTGACCTTTCCTTACATCGGCGTGGAGGCGATCTTCTTCTGCTACAGCTTCGTGAAGACGCCGGAAGCGTCGCAAAAATGGGCGCACTGGGCGAATGCGCTGACGACCGTGTCGTATCTCTGCATTCTTTTTTTCTCTTTGTTGCTCTTCACGCCCGAACAATTATCGAATGAAATTTGGCCCCAATTAACCAAATACAAATTCATTCAATTTCCGTTTATCGACAGATTCGAATATATCGGCGCGGTATCCCAGATTTTATGGATCGTTCCGATCGTCTGCTTCTCTCTATGGGTTGCAAGCCGAATCGGCAAAGCGATGTTCACGGTCAGACAGATCACGATGCTGCCGATTTTATTGCTGATCGTGTTTGCCGCCATCTGTATGATGCCAGGCCGCAGCCGCGTAGAAGACGTTCAAGCGCTGTTAGCCCAATTTGGCTTGTACATGATTTATGCATACATCCCGTTGCTCTATCTTGTCGTGATGGTCCGATCGAAGGCGAGGCGAACCGCATGAAGCGTATGTTGAGCGTGATACTCCTGCTCTGTTTCCCCTTATCGGGATGCGTGAAGCAAAACATCTTAGAGAAAACCAACATCTCGTTCGTCTGCGCGTTCGATGAAGCCCCCGACGATCAAATCGAATTAACAGTGGCGCCGCCAACGTTTCAAGCGGGCAAGCCCGGTACGGTCTCCAATCTCTTGCTCTCCAAGGTAGGACATACCAGTCGCAATATCGCGGAATTAATGAACATGCAATTAAATCAGCCTATCAAGACCGGTAAAATCGCGGTGGTCTTGTTCGACCAAGCTGTAGCCGCAAATGGATTGGCGGATGAGATAGACGTGATTTTGCGAGACGCGCTCAGTTCGCGCAATATGTACCCAGCCGTCGTCGACGGGAAAGCAAAGGAGCTTCTGCATGCGAATTTCGGTTCCAATGTGGAGAAGGGGATGTATTTGTTCAATCTGCTCGATATGAACGTGCGGTCCGGCTTGGTTCCCCGGCAAAATCTGAACGATTTCGAGTACGCGTATTTGGGCAAAGGGAGGGATCCCCTTTTGCCGGTGCTTGCTTTGCAAAACGGTCAAATCGCAATTACGGGCTTGGCATTATTCAAGGATGACCGCCAAGTCGCGGAGCTGAACGTGAAGCAGATGCAAGTCATCAAGCTGCTAATCGATAACACGAGGTACGGCGTGCTGGAAACCAAACTCGAGAACGGCACGTACGCCGCCGTGAGAAACTTCGGTTCACGCGTGAAATATCGGATCGGACACGATTCGAAGGGGCAGATGATCTCGATAAGGCTTCGTTTTAACGGCGAAATTATCGATACGAAAGGCGTTCGGCTGACGAGCCGGGAGCAGCGGCGAATTGTCGACAGCTTGGAGAAGGAGTTGAGCGCGACTGGCACGGCGCTTCTCGCGCAATTCCAGCGAGAAGGGATAGATCCGCTCGGACTGGGCGATTTCGCTAGAAGCAAAACGCGCAACTGGAACGAAGCGGCGTGGATGCGGAACTATCGGACGATGACCGTTAGCTTGAAGGTTCAGGTCAAGCTGGAGGAAACGGGCATCCGCAAATAAGGACATGGGTTTAAAAGCCGCATAAATTGCGGCTTTTTTCATTTGGTTTTCTTAGCGATTAATACCGTCAAGCTAACCAAAGTTACAAAAATGGTCGCGCCCATGTCCGATAAAATGGCAAACCATAGTGTCAATAAGCCGGGAATCGTTAGCAATAAGGCGACGAGCTTTAATCCGAGCGCAACGATGATATTGAATCGGATAATGGAATTAACGCGCTTAGCGACGGAAATCGCCTCTGGAAGCTTACCGAGATGATCCTGCATCAATACGATGTCCGCGGTTTCAATTGCGCTATCCGTTCCTTTGCCCATCGCGATTCCAAGCTGCGCGGAGGCCAAAGCCGGGGCGTCATTAATACCGTCGCCAATCATGGCCACTGTTCCTTTTTGCGCGAGCTCCTTAATTTTATTCACTTTATCCTCGGGGAGCAGATCTCCAAAGAACGAAGTGACGCCGACGATGCCGGCAACCTTTTCCGCAGTTTTCCGGTGGTCCCCCGTCAACATCACGGTGTTCCGTATGCCGGCTTTATGAAGCTCGGCAATGACGCTTTTGCTTTCTTGCCGGATTTCGTCGGCGATACCGAACATTCCGAGAATCCGTTCTTCGTCTGCCACAAGCACAAGCGTAAGACCTTGATTCTTTAATTCCTTGATGCGTTCGTCGACATCGCTTGGAATGGAGAGATGTTCCATGCCCTTCTCATTGCCGAGCCAATATTGAACGCCATTAACGCGGGCTACGAGTCCTAATCCTGAAACGGTTTGAATATCGTCCGGATCGGGGATATCGATCCCAAGTTCTTCGATCTTTTTAATGATCGCTTTTGCCAAGGGATGGGAAGAAGACTTTTCAATCGATCCTGCAACGGTGAAGAACCGCTCCTTATCGTATTCGACGACTTGTTCGACATGCGGTTCGCCTTTGGTTAATGTCCCTGTTTTATCGAATGCCAACGTATCGATTTTGCCGAGCTGCTCCAGAAACACGCCGCCCTTTACCAAAATCCCGTTGCGCGCATTTCGCGTTATCCCTGATACGATCGCAATCGGAGAGGAAAGAATAAGGGCGCATGGACAACCCACGATTAAGACCGCGAGGCCTTGGTACACCGACTTGCTCCAATCTGCGCCAAGCAGGAGAGGGGGGACCAGGATGACGAGGGCAGCTGCGATCATAATGAGCGGCGTATAGTACCGGGCGAATTTATTAATGAACAGCTCCGTTGGCGTTTTGGTCTCCTGAGCTTCTTCCACCAAATGCAAGATTTTTGCCAAAGATGAATCTTCGTATGCTTTTTCGATTCGAATGCGGAGAACGCCTTCGTTATTCATGCTCCCGCCAAACACGGGCTCTCCGGCCGATTTCTCGACAGGCAGCGATTCGCCCGTAATTGCGGACTCGTTTACGGAACTTTTCCCGTCCTCGACCATTCCATCGGAAGGGATTTTCTCGCCAGGCTTGACGACCACCAAGTCTCCGACCAAGAGCGAAGCGATCTCGACGATTTTTTCCGCGCCGTTCTCAATCTTCACGGCTTCTTTCGGCGCCACCTTAAGCAAGGTCTCCATGGACCTGCGGGCTTTCTCCATACCGAGTCCTTCGAGCACTTCATTCAGCCCGAATAGGATAGCAACGAGCGTCGCTTCTTTCCATTCTCCGATGGCAACCGCGCCAATCAGCGCTATCGTCATGAGCGTATCGATGTTAAAGCGAAGCGCTATCAAATTTCGGAGGCCTCTTAGAAAGGTCGAGTAGCCGCTTAATACGATCGCCGCTATAAATAGCCCGATTTGAACGGCTTCAGATAATTGACTTTCTAAAATAAACGCGGCTGCATAAACGATCGCCGATATAACGAGCAGTATTATCATACGCTTTGCATGTCCGTGCTCATGATCGTGCGAGTGTCCATCGGCGTGGTCATGATTATGGTGCTTATGATCGTGTCCTTCGTGACTGGCGTGGCCATTTTCGTGCACGTGTTCGTGATTGTCATGATTGCGGTCGACGTAGGCATGGTCGGATTTTAGAATTTTCTCGACATCGGCAAGTACGACTCGGGGATCTAATTTCAGTTTGCCCGAATTATAACTAAGCGTCGCTGTTTCGCCATAGGCTAATTTCTGAATTTGCTGCTCGAGCTCAAGCGTGCAGTTGCCGCATGAAAGGCCTTTTATGCGGTATTCGATCATGGGCGATCCTTCTTTCAAGTGATATATGAGTACTTATTCATATGATATGTTTATTTCATTTTTATGTCAAACCCATTTTGCCGAGATCCAAATACTTTAGAGGCTTTCCAAATGGCCTGGGGAGGGGTTTTATTGCATCGGCTATTCATCTATGGCATCGCACTTTTGCTTGCGATCGCAAGCTATGATATGCAACAACATAAAAAAGCGCGCGTATAAGTTTAATCGTCATTTATGTTATAATGAGGCTTACGAATTCATTTGTGAGCCGGAGGCAAAAGTGGTCGAAAAACTTATACAGGATGCGTGCGATGACAATTGCAGCGGGACAGAGGCAGACGTCAAAATAGTCAAAGCAAGCATGGTGGATGACTCTGCTGCAAGCGAGATGGCGGATCTCTTTAAGACGTTAGGAGATGCGACGAGGGTAAAAATCATTCATGCGCTAAGCTTGAGCGAGCTCTGCGTTCATGATTTAACGCAAGTCTTGGATATGGGACAATCCGCGATCTCCCACCAGCTTCGCTTCTTGAGAAACCTGCGAATTGTCAAACGAAGAAAAGTGGGGAAAACAGTCTTTTACTCGCTGGATGACAGCCATGTTGAACAAATGTTTATCCAAACCCTACAGCATTTGAAACACGATTAAGGACAGGAAACGATGTTCCTCACGCGGGGGATATCGTTTTTTTTTTTGCTCCCTTCCATATCTTTCACGTATGCTCCACGCTGCCCCTGAATTGACTTGCGGATGAAAATCGTATACTATTTCGTTATACACTCGTTGAATGAAATCGAAGAAAAGTGAGGCGAATGCACGGAATAGGATTCCCAGGACGAGCAGGGACATGCAGGCGTGGACCGCAGAGGACAAATTCTTCAAAGTAACAAGCCCATCAGTTGCTTTCGGTCGGCGTCGTCTGCGCGCTGCGTGAGGTTTCCTTCATTAAGGCGGTTGACGTTGAGATTGAGAGTCATATCCGAAACATGTTCGCTTTCTCCATGTCCCAATGGCGAAAGTAATTTCTTTTTCCTATTTTGTTAACCGAACGTAGAATGAATATAGTGGAGGCTCAAACATTTCATGATCAGATTTTTTCGACAAAAGCATCCATATCTTACTGTCTTCCTCGTGTTTCTCGTTGTGCTCGTCCTCGGGCTGGCGCAGCTTGGTTCAAGCGTTAACCCGGTGCCGCGCGACCTGCCCGTGCTGCTCGTGCAGGGCGATGCCGGGACAATGACGCCCGCGGGCGACACGAATTTCGGGCGCGACCTATCGGAGCGCCTGCGGAATGCCGAGCCGCCGGGCGGAGAGGGTCCGGTGCTGATCTGGCACGTCATCTCTTCCGAGGCTGCGGCGATCCAGGCGATGAACCGCGAAGAGGCCTATGCTGCGCTTGTCATTCCGGCGGACTTCTCGAAGAAGCTGTCGAGCCTGCTCTCGCCCGATCCGCAGTCCGCTTCAGCCGTCTTGTACGTTAACCAGGGCATGAATTATAACGGCGCGACGATGGCAAACGGCATCGTGACCCAAATGCTCGGCGGCGCGAACGCGCAGCTTCGCGAACGGCTGCTGGCGCAAGCCGGGCCTGGCGGTACGCTGACGTCAGCGCAGACGGATGCGCTTGCCGAGCCGATCCGGATTTCGAGCCGCAGCGTCAACGCCGTCGGCCCGAACAGCTCGAACGGCAACGCGCCGGTCGTGTTGACCCAGCTCGTCTGGTTCGCGGCGATGGTTTCGACGATGATGCTGTTCGTGGCGGCGAACCGGGCGACCGCAAACGGGTTCCGCCTGCATCGCTTCGGCATCCGCGTATCCCAAATCCTCATGGGCATAGCCGGGTCGGGCGCCGCCGCGCTTAGCATCCTCTGGATCGCCGGCCAATGGTTCGGCCTGCACATTCCGGATTACGCCGGCATCGGCTGGTACCTATTTTTTGTCTGCATCGTGTTCTTCCTGGTCCAGACGACCGTCGTCAGCTGGCTGGGCTTCGTGGGCATGCCGCTCTTCGTGCTGCTCTTCTTTTTCTCGGCACCGTTGCTCGCGCTGCCGCCGGAGCTGCTGCCGGAATTCAGCCGCCGCTTCCTGTACAACTGGCTGCCGCTCCGGTTCGCGGCGGATGGGCTTCGGGATCTGTTTTATTTCAAAGGATTGAATCTGGAAAGTCCGACGCGGACGCTGGCCGCGATTGGCGGCGTTGCCGTCGTCTTGATCCTTTTATCGGTGTTGAAGCGGCACCGGACGGCCGATAACGAAATGGCGAATCAGCTCCCGGCCGCGGAGGTACCCAGCGACTTTTCCCGGGTGGAGGTTGAAGGGAATGCCGGGCGCCAGATGTCTGCGATCGAAGTGAGGGACGGCGGCGGCGAATCGAAGGCTGTAAGCAAGCCGCATGAGGATACGGTGCAGGTACCGGTTAAAGCGTCGGAAGCGAGCGAGTCGGCGGCCCAATTGGCGTTAGAGGAGTCGGCGGCTCACGCGTACTTGCCAATCAAGGATAGCGAATTCCGCAATGCCATTCGAGGGTTTTTAACCCCGCCTCAGCCCGCGAGAGACGATGGGCAGTTCACCGATAAAGAATACCGGAAGGTGCTGTTGAAGCTGAAGGATGCCACGAACAAGGAAGCGGACCAGTTTGAAGGAATGCCCCCCGATAAAGCCTACCGGGAAACGCTAAAGAAATTGACAGGACTCCTGCAGAAAAACGAGTAAGGAAGCGGGTTTGAATAACCATCACGAGAGGAGATCAATCGATGAAAATCTATATTGTTTACGATAGCGAAGCGGGGCATACGGAACAACTGGCCCGTTCCATTGCGAAAGGAGCCCAGAGCGTGGAGGGCACTGAGGTGTTCATCAATCACGTTAAGAAGGCGAACGTCAGGGATCTTGCCGATATGGATGCGATTATCTGGGGATGTCCCGGACACTTCGGCACGATCAGCTCCGGCTTAAAGGAATGGATCGATAAACTCGGGTATTTGTGGGCAAATGGAACGTTAGTGGATAAAATCGGCGCGGTATTTTGTACGACGGCAACCATTCATGGCGGTATCGAAGCGACCTTGCTTAACCTGATTACGCCGATGCTGCATCAAGGCATGATGGTTGTCGGCTTGCCGGCTATGATTCCGGAGAATGCATTGTACGGCAGTTATTATGGAGTCGGAGTGACGTCTCCCGTCGAAGATACCAGCGATGAGCTCATTCAATCGCTCTTCACGAAGGGTCTCGGGCTAGGTGAGGTTCTAGGAAAGCGCGTGGCCGATACTGCAAACACGGTCGCGGCAGGCAAGAAATGTCATGGAACCCTTTGAATAGCCAAAGGCAAGCACCTGCGGTGACATCCTTGCCGGACTTATATCAACGAGAGCGCGGTCCCTTAACATGGATCGCGCTCTATGAGGGTTGAAAATAAAGTTGTGGACGAGCCGCGGACGCGGTAAGCTCTAACGGAGAACAGTAGTTCAAGTCTTCGATGAGACGAAGAGGGGGAAGCCGAAATGAAAACCATCAAGTGCATGATGGACCACCTGTACTGGGCGGACGGACGCATCTTGGACGCGCTCGAGGAGAGCGAGACGAAGAACAAGGATCTTCTGAAGCTGGTTCGGCACGTCGCGGTCGCGGAACGAGTCTGGCTGTCTCGTTTGCTGGGCAAGGGCACCGCGCAATATTCGTTATGGGAGGACGCGGAAGACCTGACGGTCATCCGGACAATGTTCGGAGAAAACGCCGAGCAATATCGCGTCTATATCGATGGGCTCGAGGAATCCGAGTTGGACGAGATGATCGACTATGCGAACCAGAGCGGCGTCCCGTTCCGAACGTCCGTCCGGGATATCCTGTTGCAGGTCCTCTTACATGGGCAATATCACCGCGGACAGATCAACCGGGCACTTCGGGTCGAATCGGCAGAGCCTGTTCAAGTCGATTACATCGCGTTCGCGAGGCTCTAAGCGGGTCTGCTCATCAGTTTTGTTCCGAATGGGATTGGCAATGCATAACGAGTACGATAGTTTCAACGCATCTTGGAGCAGCTTGCCGGTGGCAGTTGCTCCTTTTTTCGTTTCGACAACGGGCAGGATAGTTTGATCGCATATCGAATAATTCCGATGAAGTCATCAAAATGGGGTGATAGGAGTGCTTACGTCGATTAACTGCCTTTTCGAGAAGTTTCTCGAAATATCTGAAGAGAAAAAAACGATCATGATAGGAATCGATGGTGGTGGAGCTTCCGGTAAAAGTACGCTAGCTCAGAAATTCCAAACACTTCAAGAAGGCGTAACAGTCGTTCACTTGGATGATTTTTATCACTTGTCAGCGTATAGAAATCAAATTCTAAATCGAAATGAAATAGGTGGGAATTGGGACTGGAAACGTGTTCTCAATCAGGTTCTGGAGCCATTGAAACGAAATGAGGAAGGTAAATATCAAATTTACGACTGGGATACCGACACTCTAACCGATTGGCATTCAGTACCCGTTGGCGGCATTGTTATTATTGAAGGGTGTTATGCTTTAAGAGAGGAGTTATCTTCTTTGTATGACATTCGAATTTGGGTGGATAGTCCTCGCGAGTTTAGGCTCGAAAGAGGAGTGAGGCGCGATGGCGGAGGAAACCGTGGAATGTGGGAACAGGTATGGTTGCCTGACGAGGATAGATATTTTACCGTCCAAAACCCTGTTGATTCGGCTGATATCATCATCGACGGTACAGGTCATGTTGGTGATCTTAATAAATCTGAAGTCAATGTTTTACGTGCCCCTGAGGGCTGGTTTCAATAATTAACGAACGGGCACGAAAGATTCCCTCTTGAACCTTACGTAACGTAATGATTTATAGTGAACGTAACAGCAGGACAAAACACAGGACAACGGCCAAAAAATCGAACAAGATAATTCGAAATCGGAGGAGAAACGGACATGAGAAAACTCGTATTGTTCATGCATGTGTCGCTGGATGGGTATGCGTCAGATTCAAACGGAGGACTGGATTGGATTCCGTACAACGAGGAGTTAGAGAAATACGCCGAGGAGGTCGTAGCCGAAGTCGGCTCTCCCGTTTACGGACGTACGACGTATCAGTTGATGGAGAGCTACTGGCCCACGGTGCTGGATGATCCGAATGCGTCGAGGCACGGTATGGAGCATGCCAGTTGGCTGCAGGATGTTAAGAAGATCGTCATATCCGGCACGATGGACAAGGCGGAATGGAATAACACGATGCTGATTAAGGACAACATCGCAGCGGAAATCAAGGCGCTCAAGGAGCAGCCTGGCAAAAATCTCGTTATCTTCGGCAGCCCGGGGGCTGCGAAGACGCTGCTTGAGCTCGGCCTGATCGACGAATTCCTGCTGACGATTTGTCCGGTCGTCCTGGGCAGCGGAAAATCGGTATTCGACGGCGGCGTCGAGAAAATCGGGCTCAAGCTGCTGACCAGCCGAACGCTCAAGTCGGGCATTATCGCGACCCGCTATGAGTTAGAGAAATAGTCGCGCCGTATTTATTCGAGTTGATGCGTTAAGCGAACGAGCTTTAGTGCAACAGATCACTGTTTTACATGGAAAAATGGGACGCCAAATGGGGAAACTGAAAAAATAGATTGAAATTAGTCATTCGAGGTGACGTTTTGGGAAATCGCTATCCATGGTTGAACGTTACCTTTATGTCCTGCTTTTTATTCTTTGTTCTCTATGTATTTACATTTTTAATCACAGGGACAAGTTATAACCTATTCTCCTTAGTGCCAGCGGATCAGTCCCGAGGGTTCTCTTCGATTTATTACGGTGTTTCATTCTCAGTACTACCTTATCTCCCAACGGGATTTTTACTGTATTCGTATGTCAAACGGTGGCCACTCATTTTGGCAATCCATGCGAGCGCAATTGGTTTTCTACTGGAGAAGGGAGTATTTGTCTATCTAGGGACATTGTTAGGAACAGGTTATCCGTGGTATGGACGAAATTTTCCCTCAAGTGGACATGCTGTACTTTGTGAGGAATTGCCGATGTTCTGTGGTTCTTACACATGGAACTACTACATTTTGGGAACAACTACAGCATTTGCGGCTTCCTATTTAGGCACCTTCATCCTAAGCCTGAAAATGAAAGCGCACGGGAGAGGTGAATTCGAATAGCCTCTTTATGTGCCAAATAACGGTTTCGCAGTCGC
This sequence comes from Paenibacillus sp. J22P277, assembly GCF_059383675.1. Classification (NCBI taxonomy): domain Bacteria; kingdom Bacillati; phylum Bacillota; class Bacilli; order Caryophanales; family Paenibacillaceae; genus Paenibacillus; species Paenibacillus sp. J22P277. Next base: position 3,242 of record NZ_JBXENS010000001.1, on the reverse strand, counting down.
ACCTCGACGCGAAACGTGTTCGCCAAGATTGATCATGAAAGCCCTGTATCTGCCGCGATTTGGCGTCGGATCCGGGGCTTTTTGCTGTTTCGGTTAAGGCCTTGTCAAGCGTTAATATTGCCGAATGTTCGCGCAATCACCATCTGATACGTTGGATAAGATGGAGCATAGTTCCTTTTTCCTCCTCGCTGATCGGCCATGTACGGATTTCGTCTAGGATGGTATGCAGATTGGTATACCCTTTGGCCAGACCGTTCAGCCTTGCTGCCAAGGTTGCATTCGTCAGCTCTTGAGGGGACGGAAAAAGGTTGCTCAGCTCTTCGATCGCATTAGGATAGCGTTTCAAATAATATTTCTGATGCCGATCCTCGGCAGGGTAGAAACGGCTGAAGGGAGCAATCTCGGTGTCGGGCTTTCTTTTTCCTTGTTCTTCCAATCTTTGTATGACTTTTTGGATTACGTTTAGCTGCGTTTGGTCACGATACAACACCAAGGATTGATACTGACGGCCTTTATATTCGTTGATATTGAAAGGATTGTGGTTACTCCAAAATACATCCAGAACGTTCTCCAATGATAGGATCCGGGTATCATAATCCATTTCGACCGTTTCCGTATGATCTCCAAGCTGCCGATAAGTAGGATGATCCAAGGTTCCTCCGGCATAGCCAACGCGGGTTCTTATGATTCCTTTTATTTGTCCGAACAACGCGTCAGGACTCCAAAAACATCCCATCCCAAGCGTCACCGTGCTTATGTTATCGTAATTCATCAAAGTCACCTCGTTTCGTGTATTCGTCAATCGATGCCGCCAGCCGTTTCCATGGCATTTTGTCGAGCGGAGTCGTTTGGACTTTCGATTAGGTTGCTTTGTCTTTAACATGACAAACGGCACCTCTTGACTCGATATCGCGTAGTTTGGCGGAATTCAGCGCCGAATATTCCGATATAATACCAGCTACGGCTGAATATCCTAATTCCAATCGGTTAGGCAGGTGCGGAGCGGTGGCGAAAAAGGCGTTTCCACGGCGGGCAGCGAATTTCTTATTTGCGGTATCATTTAGCTATTAAGTCTTAAGGGGGGATCGGGATTCGTTTTATTATTTTCTTACTACTTTGTTGTCTTATAAGTGGATGTAGTGGCGTTAAGCAGACGGATGTCAAAATCAACTCCATACCTTATGATTTTACTGAACCCGCACAGTTTCCATTTGAAATTAATGAGGTCCATACTGAAATTGAAATCGACACACTGCACCAATTTATATTTTATTATAAAAATAAGCAGACTGCCCAAGAAATAAGATACATTTTGAGCAAGGTTATTATTGGTGAACCTGCAACGTTTCCGGATAGGGAAAAAATGCAGTCGTTGCAGCTCGAAAACGGGAAATATGCTTATTATAAAGAAGATGAAAATAGTCAGTCGATATGGTGGGAAAGTGAGAATGGTTTTATGGCTCGTTTTGTGTATTACATAAATGGCAATATGGAGCCGTTAGGCGAAAACAAACTCACTCAAAATGAACTAATAAATTTAGTTAATCAAGTTGAGTAGCAGGTTGTTAAGGCGATTCGGCGTTTAACTAACGGGACACGATGGTTCAACGCATCTTGGAGCAGCTTGACGGTGGCAGTTGCTCCTTTTCCGTTACGCAAACGGACAGGATACAAGCTTAGGAACAGAACGAGAGGTGACCGCTTATAGTCGGGAATTATAACGTTCATACAAGATTCGGACTTTCATAGAAAATAAAGCTAAGTCGATTCAGAGGACGCCTATCCATTACGGTATTGTCGTTCGATTCGACCGACAGCTCTTGCAAGAAGTAACGATCCGTTATAAATATTTAGGTTTGACCAAAGAAAATCATATTATTAGATGGTTCGGATATTGAACGTCTCACTATTGATCAGGGAAAAACAGCATTCTGTTAAAAGGAAATAAACCATTAGACTGAAAATAAAGTATTAGACTGTGTACGGCGGTATTAAGCTAACAGGTAGGATCGTTCAATGATTTCGCGAATACAGTGAAATGCAAGTAGCCAGATTCACGAAAAGGGGTGCTGTTGTTGCTGCAAACGGTTTCAGGTTTAATTAATGCCCAGGAAGCAGGACGAATTTTGGAACATGAGCATGTGCTCGTAGGGTTTGTGGAAGACGGGAAGCTTACCCCGGCGATGTATGACCGTGACGAGGTGGTCACGTCCATCCTTCCATATTTGTTGAAGTTGAAGGAAGCGGGATGCAGCACCATGGTAGACTGTGCGCCGGAGTACTTAGGACGGGACCCTTACATTCTAAGGCGGCTGTCGGATCTTTCTGGTGTCCATCTAATTACGAACACCGGATTCTACAAGAAGCCGTATCTGCCTTCTTTCGCTTATGAGAGTTCAGAACGGGACTTGGCCGATATATGGATTCGGGAAGCTCGGGACGGCATCGGAGAGAGCGAGGTGCGTCCGGGTTTTATCAAAATCGCGCTTAATGATGGACCGGTAATCGACGATATGCAGTTGAAGATCCTTCGTGCCGCGCTACGAACCTCACTGGAAACCGGTCTGCCGATTCAGTGTCATACGATAGGCCATGATATCGCTTTGCACGCCTACGAGATCATGAAACTAGCGCAGTTTGACCAGGAACGGTTCATTTGGGTGCATGCACAAACATTCAAAGTAACTGATGTATACAAGCGGCTTGCGGAGGCAGGAGGTTGGATTTCCATCGACTCCATAATGCCGGGGACGTATGAGGAGCATGTGGATTTGCTTGGTCAGCTGCGGGGCTGCGGCATTGGTGACCGATTGCTGTTGTCTCAGGATACCGGATGGTACAGTGTAGGACAGTATAAAGGCGGCAATTTGCGTCCTTATCATCACTTATTTACCGACTTTTTCCCTGTAGCAGCGGCCGGCGGTCTCGAATCGCACTGGCTGGAACAATGCGTTACGAGCCATGCCTTTCAAGCAATGAGTAAGCGAACCTAACAATAATGGATCTACCGTTTGTGAATGGTGTAGTTTGGACACTTGTTTGAAGAGCTTGCTATACGGCGGCTCTTCTTTCGTTTGTTCAGGGACGGGCAGGATTGCGCAACAATTAAAGACACGAAGGCAGACGATCAGTGAACTGCACCCCGTCAAGTAGACAGTGGAAATAATATAAGTAACTAGGCGGCCTTGTTCCGGTATTCCATCGGACTAAGGCCGTTTAGTTTTGCTTGCAATCGGTCGTTA